>CAVTVN010000005.1:0-439392 GCA_963738115.1 uncultured Gammaproteobacteria bacterium
GCTCGCCCGAGCGTGCCGATGCGCTGGTCGATGCCATCGGCCAGCCGACACGCGTGCACGCACGCTACTGGAACGATCTGGGCAACCTCGGCAACTTCGAATTGATCGTCAACGCCACCTCGGCCGGCTTGGCTGCGGAGAGCCTCGCGCTGCCGTTCAGCCTCGTCGCGCGGCGTGCGCTCTGCTACGACCTGTCGTACGGTGCGGCAGCATTTGCGTTCCTGGCCTGGGCGCGTGCGGCGAACGCCGGGCAGGCGATCGACGGCCTCGGCATGCTCATCGAGCAGGCCGCCGAATCGTTCGCAATCTGGCACGGCGTCCGGCCCGAAACCGACACGGTCTATGCCGATCTGCGCAGCGAGCTGCGTCTGCAGGCCACTGACTGATGCAGTGTCGTAGCGGTTGCGGTGCCTGCTGCATCGCGCCATCGATCTCCTCGGCGATCCCCGGCATGCCGCATGGCAAGCCGGCCGGCGTGCGTTGTATACAATTGGATTCCGCCAATCTCTGTCTGCTGTTTGGCAAACCCGAGCGGCCCGCAATCTGCGTCCGCCTGCGGCCCGAAGCAGCGATGTGCGGCGCGAGCCGCGATGAGGCGATGCGCCTGCTGGCGGCGCTGGAGATCGCTACGATCTGATCGGCGGCCCCTCGCGGCCATCCATGGCCTCCGGTGCTTGGGCTCCTGCCGGCGCCGCCTTCGTGATCACGCCGATCGGCGCGTAGCCAAGCTGATCGCAGCTTACGCGCGCGGGGCAGTCAGGTATTCGTCCTTCAGCCGCACGTAGTGCATGGCCGAGTAATGCAGCTGCTCGATCTGCGCGTCGGTCAGCTTGCGCACGTAGCGCGCCGGATTGCCGACCCATAACTCGCCAGCGCCGACGACTTTGCCCGGCGTGACGACGGCGCCGGCGCCGACCATCGCATGCGTGCGCACCACCGCACCGTCGAGAATCGTTGCGCGCATGCCGATCAGGCAGGCGTCTTCGATCGTGCAGGCGTGCAGGATCGCGCCGTGGCCGATCGTAACGTCCGCGCCGATCAGCAACGGAAACCCGCCCGGTGTATAGGGTCCATCGTGGGTCACGTGCAGCACGCTGCCGTCCTGCACGTTGGTGCGCGCGCCGATGCGGATGTAGTTGACGTCGCCGCGGGCGACCGTGAACGGCCACAACGAAACGTCGTCGCCGAGCTCGACGTCGCCAATGACGATTGCAGCCGGATCGACGTAGACGTTCGCGCCGAGGCGCGGCAGCTGATTGCGGTAAGGGCGGATATTCATGCGTTCCTTCGATTGCGATTGCGCGCGATCGTACCACCGGCGCCGCCGCGTTCTGTGCGCGCCGGCGCCACGGCGATCTCCGGCCGGCAGCGCTACACTAGGCGTCCGTCTTTGATTGACTCGCCGCCGCCATGGACATGCAAGCTTCTCCATCCTCCGATCTGAACGGCCGGCTTGCGCGCCTGCGCGCGGCGCACCAGCGGCAGACGCCGGACTACGCACAACGCATCGACGACCTCAAGCGCCTGCGCGCCGGATTCCGGGCGCGGCTCGACGACTTCGTCGCGGCGATGGACGCCGACTTCGGCCGCCGCTCGCGCCACGAATCGTTGTTCTCCGATGGCGTCACGGTGTTCAAGGAGATCGATCACCTGTTGCGCCACCTGCGCGGCTGGATGCGGCCGAAGCAGGCCGCGGCCGACTGGCTGTTCGCGCCGGCGCGCACTGAAGTGCGCTATCAGCCGCTCGGCGTGGTCGGCATCATCTCGCCGTGGAATTACCCGCTGTATCTGTCACTCAATCCACTCGCCGTCGCGATCGCCGCCGGCAACCATGTGATGCTCAAGCCGTCCGAGCACACGCCGCGGACATCCGAGTTGCTGCAGCAATTACTCGATGACGTGTTTCCCGATGACCGCGTCGCCACCGTGCTCGGTGGGCCGGACGTGGCCGCCGCGTTCGCCGCGTTGCCGCTCGATCACCTGTTCTTCACCGGCTCGACCGCGGTCGGGCGCAAGATCATGGCGGCGGCCGCGCAGAACCTCACGCCGGTGACGCTCGAGCTCGGCGGCAAGTCGCCGGCAATCATCGCGCCGGATTATCCGATCGAGACCGCCGCCGAACGCATTGCCGCCGGCAAGTTCATCAATGCCGGCCAGACCTGCATCGCGCCGGACTACGTGTTGCTGCCGCGCACGGCCGTGGCGCCGTTCGTTGCCGCGGTGAAGAAGTATATTTCGCAGCGCTACGCCGATCTGCCGACGAATCCCGACTACACCAGCATCGTCAATGCCGGCCAGTACGCGCGGCTGAAGAGCTATCTCGATCAGGCGCATGCGGCCGGCGCGCAGATCATCGAGCTGGCGGCCGGCGACGCCGGCAAACGCGTCATGCCGCCGACGCTGGTGCTCGATGCGCGCGAGGACCTGGCCCTGATGCAGGATGAAATCTTCGGCCCGATCCTGCCACTCGTCGTCGTCGATTCGGTCGACGCGGCAACCGACTACATCAATGCGCGGCCGCGGCCGCTTGCGCTGTATCACTTCGACAACGACAAGGCGCGCACCGAGCGCGTGCTCGAGCGGACGATCGCCGGCGGCGTCACGGTGAACGACGCCGTGTTGCACATTGCGCAGGACAACCTGCCGTTCGGTGGTGTCGGTCCGTCCGGCATGGGCCAATACCACGGTCGCGATGGTTTCCTGACCTTCACCAAGCAGAAACCGGTGTTTTACCAGGCGCGCTTCAGCAGCTTCGCGCTGATGCGCCCGCCGTATCGCGGTTTCGCCGACCGCCTGCTCAAATTTCTGACGCGCTGATCCCACACGCCATTTCCGTCATTGCCCGGAGGTTACTCATGCTTCGAATTGGCCGCGAATTGCCGCTTGCCGCCGCCGCGTTGCTGACGATGTCAGTGCAGGCCGCAACTCCCGCGCAACCGGCGCACCGCGCAGCGCCGGCAGATACGGCAACGACCGCGAACGACGTCGGCGTGTTCGCCCGCTACGCCGGTACGTGGCAGATGCAGCTGACCAAGGTGCAGACGCCGTACAGCAAGCCGTCGAACGAGTCGATGACGGTGAAGAACGACTGCTGGCGCAGCGAGATCTTCTACGTCTGCGATCAGATCATCGACGGTGCGCCGAAGGCGTTGATCGTGTTCTTCCACAATGCCGAGGAAAAACGCTTCGGCTCGTTCCCGATCACCGCGAGCAGCGCCGCAGTGCACCCGGGCGACGTGCTGGTCGAAGGCAACACGATCACGTTCCCGTGGCAGATCAACGACAACGGCAAGACGATCTCGATGCGCATTGTCAACATTTTCACCACGGCCGACACGATGGATTTCCGCCAGGAATATTCCGAGGACGGACAGAAGTGGATGCCGATGGCGACGGGTACGGAGCACAGGGTTTCGACGAAGTCGAAATAAACGACGGGGACGCTGACAGGGTCGCTGCGCTGGCTGATATTCCGGCTGGCGCCGGAATGGTCACTGATGCGCCGGAGTCGGCGGGCGCTTTAGCCCTCCCCTTCAAGGGGAGGGTTGGGTGGGGATGGGTCTGCTGTCGCTCGTTTTTTGCTCGTCATTCCAGCGAAGGCTGGAATCCAGTTCCTGCTCCTAGCTTCTTCTTTGGAGCAGAGCTTTCACTCGCCCTGCGGGCGAGCGAGTTACTTTTTGGCATTGCCCCAAAAAGTAACCAAAAAGGTCTAGCGCCGGACGCGGTGGTTCGATTCGCATCGTGCGAATCGAACTGCCCTGTGCTTCTCGTCGCGGCGGGGTTGCTCAGACAGTACATCCATGTACTGCTTCGCAATCGCGGCGATCCATCGCCGCGACCCTGCGGGCATTTCCCGCCACGCCTGCGATGCTCGGCACCGCAAACGGCGCCATTGATCCACGAATCCGTCCATCCATGGACGGCCTTGTCTCAATCCGTCTTGCTACGCCGAATCGGTGCAAACAGGCGTTCTACGGCCTTGCCATGGTGCTTCATCATCTCTGCGAACACGCGATGCTCAGAAGGCGTGAATTTCGTAAAGTGCATGGCAGCAACGGTCGCGGTATTGCCGAGCTGAATGCTCCGGTAGGAGGACGCGAACGGGCGCTTGTCAACCTTGATGATGGCAGTGATGTGCGGCAGGTAGAGGCGATACGCGTTGACGCCTTCGTACCTCTCTTGAACTGGACCAATTATTAATCCCCCGGCCTTCGAGGAAATGTAACGAAGGACTATTGCATAGTCCGAATCTAGCGAGGATCTTCCGCTTAGCAAGATGTCGCGAATCTTTTGTGCGTGCGAACCGAGGTTTACTCGAGAGAACATGTCATGGTCGCTTAAGTGCGCCCGAAATAGAGTTAGTAGTAGGCTGCGATGAAGCCTCGTCGGATCCCAGTCTGGGAACTCCGCGAACATGTATTCCCCTTCGTCGTAATTGGAGAATTTGGCGGCGCTCAAACCTCTGTAGAACTTTATTAAGTAGTCATCGTCCTGATTGAAGCTCTGCTCACAGCGCAAACACACAATCCGAGAATAAATACCGATGCGATTACGTCTGGGGTAGCTACCAGGTTTTGTAGACGCTACTGCTAGGTACTCATCGGGCTCTAGGCTATCCACCATTATCGCTTCGGGGATTACGTGCGATTCGACAAACTTCGGCACGTCGTCACCGCAAAGTGGACAAATGCTCACCGATGCAAGACTACAGCGACGTGAGATTCGCATAGGCGACGACCAGCCACTTCGCCCCGGCGTTTTCGAAGTTGACCTGCACGCGCGCATGCGCGCCGGAGCCTTCGGCGTCGATGACGACGCCTTCGCCGAACGTGGCGTGGCGCACGCGTTGGCCAAGTTTCAGCGGGGAGGCGCTGCCGCCGTCGTCGACGAAGCGGCCGGCGTACATCGGGCGCGACACCTGTACGCGTGGGCGCACTTCGTGCAGCAGTTCGCGCGGCAATTCGTGCAGGAAGCGCGACGGGCGGTTGTAGGTCTCCATGCCGTGCAGGCGGCGCGTTTCGGCGTACGACAGGATCAGCGTGCGCTGTGCGCGCGTGATGCCGACGTAGGCCAGGCGGCGTTCCTCTTCCAACCGTCCCGGTTCGTCGAGCGACTTCTGGCTTGGAAACAGGCCATCTTCGAGGCCGACGAGGAACACGAGCGGAAATTCCAGGCCCTTGGCCGAATGCAGCGTCATCAGTTGCACGCAGTCTTCCCACGCTTCGCCTTGCGTTTCGCCGGCTTCGAGCGCGGCATGGGCGAGGAATGCGGTCAACTCGGAGAAGCCGGCTTCGATGTCCTCGGGCGTGCGTTCGAAGCGGCTGACGACATTGACGAGTTCGTCGAGGTTTTCTACGCGCGATTCAGCACTGCCGCGCGAGTCCGCTTCGTAGTAATCGCGCAAGCCGCTGCGCTGGATCGCGTGGTCGATCTGTTCGGCGAGGGGCAGGGAATCGGGAATCGGGACTGGCGAATCGGAAGGCGGCGTTTCGGCGGCCTCAAGCAATCCACGTTCCTGCTCGGCGATTCCCGATTCCCGATTCCCAATTCCGGTGCACTGCCGCGCCAGATCGTCGATGAGCATCAGGAATGCTTTCAGCGCATTCTTCGCCCGACCGGCGAGTCCGCCGCCGATCAACTCGTGCAGCGCGGCATCCCACAGCGAAATCCGGTTCGCGCGCGCGCGCTGGCGCAGCGTGTCGATGGTGCGCTCGCCGATACCGCGTGGCGGCGTGTTGACGGTACGTTCGAACGCCGAGTCGTCGTGACGATTGGCGACGAGGCGCAGGTAGGCGAGCGCATCCTTGATTTCGGCGCGGTCGAAGAAGCGCAGTCCGCCGTAGACGCGGTAGCGGATGTCGCGCTGGATCAACTGCTCTTCGAAGTTGCGCGACTGCGCGTTCGAGCGGTACAGCACCGCGCATTCGCTCGCCCTGCCGCCGTGCTGGATGTGCTCGCGGATGCGCTCGATGACGAAGCGTGCCTCATCCTGTTCGTTGTACGCCGCGTACAGCTCGATCGGTTCGCCCGGCGCGCCGGACGTCCACAGATTCTTGCCGAGGCGCTGCGGATTGTTCGCGATGATCGCATTGGCAGTCTTGAGGATGTTGCCGGTCGAACGGTAGTTCTGCTCGAGCCGGATCGTCTTCACGTTCGGAAAGTCGCGCAGGAAATGCTGCACGTTCTCGACGCGCGCGCCGCGCCAGCCGTAGATGGCCTGGTCGTCGTCGCCGACCACGAACACTTGCCCGCTTTGCCCGGCCAGTACGCGCAGCCACGCGTACTGGATCGTATTGGTGTCCTGGAATTCGTCGATCAGCAGGTTGCGGTAGCGCTCGCGGTAGTGCGTGAGCAACGCGTCGTTATGCAGCCACAACTCGTGCGAGCGCAGCAGCAGTTCGGCGAAATCGACGAGCCCCGAGCGCTGGCAGGCCTCTTCGTACGCACGGTAGATATCGAGCAGTGTGCGCGTCAACGGATTGGTTTCGCTGTGGAATGCATCCGGGCGCTTGCCTTCGTCCTTGGCGGCATTGATGAACCAGGCAGCCTGGCGCGGTGGAAAGCGCGATTCGTCGAGGCTGAGCGCCGCGATCACGCGCTTGATCACGCGCTGCTGATCGTCGGAGTCGAGGATCTGGAACGTTTCCGGAAGCTTCGCTTCGCGCCAGTGCTGGCGCAGCAGGCGGTGGGCGATGCCGTGAAAGGTGCCGACGGTGAGTCCGCGCGTGCCTTGCCGGATCAGGTTGTCGCAGCGCGCGCGCATCTCGCCGGCGGCCTTGTTGGTGAACGTGACGGCAAGGATCGACCACGGCGAGGCATGCTCGAACTCGAGCAGCCAGGCGATGCGGTGCGTGAGCACGCGCGTCTTGCCCGAGCCGGCGCCGGCCAGCACGAGATAGTGCCCTTGCGGCGCGGTAACGGCCTCGCGTTGGGCCGGGTTCAGGTCGTCGAGAAGATAAGACACATCCATGCGAGGATTGTAATGGCGCGCGGCAAATTAAGGTCATGCGTGACTTCCGTGACTGTGCAACGCTGTGCGTGCATCGCAATCTTTCGTACAAGTCCCGTCGCTCGATGGTCCCGCGCTCGATGAAGGTGTTTTTGCACTCGCTTCAATCCTGTTGTGCGTTGTTCGCCGTACTTTGCGCCGCACACGTCGCAATAGCAGCGACGGGCGGCGACGCGCCGCACTACGCCGCGACATTCGACGCACAGGCGCAGAAGGTGCGCGTGCAACTGTGTCTGGCACAGGCACACACGCGGGTCGCGTTTGCCGCCGACTCCGGCTGGGCGATGCGCTTCGCCAGCGACGTCAAGCGCAGCGGCAGCGGCACTGTGGAGGCCGACGATGTGGGCTGGGTCGCCAGCGACTGGCACGCCGGCGAGTGCCTGTCGTACACGGCCGATCTGCGTGCGATCGCGGCGGAGCACAAACCCGATGTCGGCTGGCAGATGGGCGAGGACTTCATCGCCGCGCCGCAGCTGTGGCTGCTACGGCCGGACGTGCAGGCAGATGCCGACGCCGAAATCGGGATGCGCCTGCCGGCCGGCTGGTCGATCTCGGCGCCGTGGCGCGAGATCGGCCGCGACGGAGACAGCTTGCGCTTCCGCATTCCGAATACGCCGGCCGACTGGTCTTCCGCCGTCGCGTTCGGCCGTTTTAGCGAGGACCGCATCGTGTTGCCCGGGGGCGTGCTGCGCCTGACCATGCTCGCCGGAGTTGGCGCGAACGACCGCGCGAAACTGCGTGCCTGGCTCGATCGCATCGCCAAGGCTTCGCTCAGCGCCTACGGGCGCTTGCCGCTGGCCGACGTGCAGGTACTCATGATTCCGGTTGGCGGCGGGCGTGGCGCCGTGATGTTCGGCCAGTCGGTACGCGGCCAGGGCAATGCGCTGGAGCTGTTGATCGATCCGGCTGCGCCGGCCGACGAATTCGCCGACGACTGGACAGCGGTGCATGAGCTGAGTCATCTCATGCACCCGTACCTCGGCGATCGCGGTGCATGGCTGGCCGAAGGTCTGGCGACGTACTACCAGAACGTGTTGCGTGCCCGCTCCGGCCTGCTGACGCCTGCGCAGGGTTGGGACCGCCTGTTCCAGGGTTTCCAGCGCGGCGCCAAAACAAGCAGCGACGAAACACTCGACGAAGTCGCGCAGAACATGCATCGCAGCCACGCGTTCCAGCGCGTGTACTGGGCCGGCGCGGCGTACTGGCTCACCGTCGACCGCGACCTGCGCCGCGACAGCGGTGGAGCCATGAATCTGGAGACGACGTTGTCACGCTTTCGCGACTGCTGTCTGCCGGCCTACCGCCAGTGGCAGCCCGAGGACTTCGTCGCGCGCCTGGACAAGCTGGCCGGCAGCGCCGTTTTCACGACGCGCTACCGCGAGTTTGCGGGCATGCGCCAGTTTCCGGATTGGGGAAAAGTATACGCAGACCTCGGCATTCGCACGGACGGCGAACATCTCGCCTTCGACGCCGCGGCGAAGGACGCCGTGATCCGCGACTCGATCATGTCTGCGCCGGCGAGCAACGCGGGTGCGCCGGCAGCCGCGCGCTAGCGGCGGTACCTTGTGCCGAGCAGCGCGATCGCGAGGCCCGTCAGTGCCGTGAAGGCGCCGAGCCACTGCGGGATCGGCCGCTCGGTCGTCAGCGTGGCCGAGAACCTGCCGAGCTGAACCTGCTTGTGCTCACTCGGCAGGCTGAGCTTGCCGAACCAGATCACGGCGCCGGCGCCGATCAGGAGCAGTCCGAGGACGATCAGCACATAACGCATCATTATTCTCCGCCAGGAAACGATCCGCATGCTTCGTGTCGTTTGAACTGCATACCGATTCCAATGCCGCTCGATTCAATCAGGCCGATTCAATCAGGCGCACGCCCGGGAGCGACAGCACATAGTCCGCACCCATCAGCAGCGACGGCGTGTAGTAACCGCCGGGCGGCCGCTGCCCGAACAGGTGCTGCACGATGCCGAGCGATGCAGTGACGGTGAGGTCGTAGCCGTTCGGCCCTTTGAGCGCCAGCTTGGACTGCTTGCCGGCAGCGTTGGTGACTTCGCCCCAGACGTAGCAGCCACTGTCCTGCCGGCGCAGATCGGAAGGGCCCGGCGTCGCGCGTTCGACGCGCTGCTTCATGAAATCCTGCATGAAACCCAAACGGAGCAGTGGCTGCAGGTGCCGCATCCAACGCATACGCTGGATCGTCTTCGGCGGCACGACCATGTAGGTTTCGACGTTGGCAATTCCGGTCGACACGAACGAGGTGAACACGTCGCCCCACGGAATCGTCATCGCGCTGCGCGCCTTGCCGTCGTCGCGCACGAATTCGCGCGACTTCCAGGCCAGCGGCACGTCGGTAACCTCACCGTTGATGCGCGCACGGCCGCCACGCCCCATGCCCTCGACGCTGGTCTTCGCCGTGCCCGGACTTGGGCCACCGCCTGCTTCGAAACCCAGCACCAGTGACGTCGCGTCGGGCAGACGCCGCTTGAGCATCGCTGCGAGGCAATCGGTCGGCACGACATCGAAGCCGGAGCCCGGCAGTACGACGATCCCGGCCTCTTTCGCGCGCTCGTCAGCGCGATGGCACAGCGCGAACACGTCGATCTCGCCGGTGATGTCGAGGTAATGCACCTTGCGGCTCAGGCAGGCTTCGAGCATCGGTGCGGCCGTCTGCGAGAACGGACCGGCGCAGTGCAGTACGACATCGACGCCGTCGAGGTTGCGTTCGATCTCCTTCGCGCCGGACAGTTCGAATACGCGGCGCAGCAAGCCGAGCTCGCCGGACAAGTGCGCGATCTCGTCGCGATTGCGCCCGGCCAGCATCGGTTTGAGTCCGCGCCTGACCGCTTCGCGCGCGATCAGGCGGCCGGTGTAGCCGTTGGCGCCGTAGATCATCAGGTTCGGCATGATTTCAACCTTTTTCCCGGCGGTAGCCGTCGAGAAGTCTGCGCAGGAACAGGTCGGGAAGGAAGCGCTTGATGCGCCAGCGCATCGGCTCCTGCGCGGTCGGCAGAATCATGAAGTCGCCGCGCATTGCGCCACGAAAGATCGTCGCGGCGACGCTGTCTGCAGTGTCCTTGGAACTCGCCATCAGCTTCGATGCCAGCGCCTTGTCCTTGTCCGGCGCGCGCGCCGTTTGCATCAGGTTGGTCTGGAAAAAGGCCGGGCACACGACCGACACCTTCATGCCGCTGGCGGTCAACGCCAATTCCGCGCGCAGCGTTTCCGAGAGCGAGATGACAGCGGCCTTGCTCGCCGAATAGGCGCCCATGTGCGGCGCGTTGGCGACGCCGGCAAACGAGGCAATGTTGATGAACTGGCCGCGTGCCTGGCGCAGCATCGCCGGCAGGAATGCGCGGCAGCAGCGCACGACGCCCATCAGGTTGATGTTCAATGTCCAGCGCCAGTCGTCCAGACTCGTCTCGGCCATGCCACCGGCGCTGGCGACGCCGGCATTGTTGACGACGATGTCGACGCCGTCCCACGCGGCCAGCACTTCGTCGCGCATTTCCTCGACCGAGGCGTCGTCGCCGACGTCGACCCACAGCGCCATCGCGCCGACGCCGAATTCGGTGAGCTGGCGCACCGTATCGTTCGCTGCGTCGATGTTGATGTCGGCGCAGGCGACGCGCCAGCCGTTCTCGGCAAAGCAGAATGCGAGCGCGCGGCCGAGGCCGCTGCCGGCGCCGGTGATCAGGACACGGCGTTGTTCCATCGATTGCACTCGCGTTTCGCTATGATTCGCCTTCGATTGTAGCCAGATATGCGCAAGCGCGGGGAATGCGACGATGAGCGATGCACTATTCGACCTGACCGGCAAGACCGCACTGGTAACGGGCGCGAGTCGCGGCATCGGCGAGTCCACGGCGCAGTTGCTGGCGCGGCACGGTGCGCATGTCATCGTGTCGAGCCGCAAGCAGGATGCCTGCGACGCAGTCGTCGCCGGAATTCGCGCTGCCGGCGGCAGCGCCAGCGCAATGGCGGCGCATATCGGCGATACGGCGTCGGTCGACCAGTTGTTCCGGCGCATCGGCGAGCACGGCTTCGCCGTCGACATTCTCGTCAACAATGCGGCGACGAATCCGTACTTCGGTCCGATGCTCGACATGGATCATCGCGGCGTTCGACAAGACCGTCGAAGTCAACATACGCGGTTATTTCTACACGACTTTGCTTGCGGCGCGGCTGATGCGCGAACGTGGTGGCGGCACGATCGTCAATGTCGCCTCGATCAACGGACGCCGCGCGGCGCCGGGTCAGGGCGTGTACTCGATGACCAAGGCGGCGATCCTGTCGATGACCGAAGGGTTCGCCAAGGAACTCGCTCCGCACAAGATCCGCGTCAACGCCGTGCTGCCCGGCCTGACCGACACGAAATTCGCCAGCGCGCTGACGCAGAATCCCGATACCCTGAAGATGCTGCTGCGCATGATTCCGCTCGGCCGCGTCGCGCAGCCTGGAGAAATAGCGCCGATGATCCTGTTCCTGTGCTCGCCCGCGGCGAGTTACATCACCGGCGCAGGTTTTGCCGTCGATGGCGGCTATCTGGCGTGACGCCTTGCCCGGCACGTCTGCGTGCGGCGACCCAGCGCAACATTGCACAAAAGTATATTAGTGGACATCATGCACAAAAAAAGCCCCGAGAGCTTAGGGGAGAAACTCTCGGGGCCGGGTTCGAAGGCCGATCTGGGGAGTGACCGGTCTCCGTCGGGGTGACTCAGGGAGGTGAGTGACCCCTTAGGGCGCCGTTGCGTGCGCCGACAAATTAGATGCTCCCACACCGCCGGAAGTTCAAGGTCGTCGCAAAAATAAATTCAGCCTTTATTCATGCGGTTTTGAATCAGTTACTTGCATGAACGGCATCAAGAACAGGCATGACTTTCGGCATGCTTCGTTCATTCGCGGCGCGTGAAGGAAATGTTACAAAAATTGCTCTTACGCGACGATCGTTGCGCTTATCTGCAAAGAAACAACCGCCCGAAGAAAGAATCGCCCAACACTTTGCCAGGCAAACCTCAGTGCGCCTCGTCCCAGTTGGCACCGACGCCGACATCGACGACCAGCGGCACGGCAAGTTCCGCCGCGGCCGACATGCGCTCGCGCACGCCGGCGCTGATCGTTTCAACCGCATCGTCGCGCACTTCGAACACGAGTTCGTCGTGCACCTGCATGATCATGCGCGCCTTGCCGCCGAGCGAGGCGAGCCAAGCGTCGACCGTGATCATCGCGCGCTTGATGATGTCGGCAGCCGTACCCTGCATCGGCGCGTTGATCGCCGCGCGCTCGGCGCCGGCGCGCAGCCCCTGGTTGCGCGAGTGGATCTCCATCAGATACAGGCGCCGGCCGAACAGCGTTTCGACGTAGCCGTCGCGCCGCGCCTGCTCGCGCGTTGCATTCATGAAGGCCTGCACACCGGGATAGCGCTCGAAGTAACGTTTCATGTAGAGCTGCGCTTCGGCGCGATCGATGCCGAGATTGCGCGCCAGGCCGAATGCGCTCATGCCGTACATCAAGCCGAAGTTGATCGCCTTCGCCGCGCGCCGCTGGTTCGCGTCGATCAGCTCCGGCGGCACGCCGAAGACTTCGGCCGCTGTCGCGCGATGCACGTCCTGGTTGCCGTGGAACGCGGCCGTCAGTCCCACGTCGCCGGACAGGTGCGCCATGATGCGCAGTTCGATCTGCGAGTAGTCCGCCGCGACGATGCGAAAACCTTCCGGCGCGATGAACGCCTGGCGGATGCGCCGGCCTTCCTCGGTGCGAATCGGGATGTTCTGCAGGTTCGGATCGTTCGAGGACAGCCGGCCCGTGGCAGCCACGGCCTGGTGGTAACTCGTGTGCACACGGCCGGTGCGCGGATTGACGTGCTCGGAGAGCTTGTCCGTGTAGGTGGATCGCAGCTTGGCCAGCGTGCGGTAGTCGAGGACGAGGCGCGGCAGATCGTGCTGGTCGGCGAGCGCCTCGAGCGCTTCTTCGTTCGTCGACGGCTGGCCGCTCGGCGTCTTGAAGGCAACCGGCAGCTTGAGTTCGTCGTACAGCAGCTGCTGCAGCTGCTTGGGCGAATCCAGGCTGAAATGCCGCCCGGCCAGTTCGAATGCGCGCTGCTGCAATTCGAGCATGCGCCGGCCGAGTTCCTGGCTCTGCGTGCGCAGCTTGTCGGTGTCGATCAGCACGCCGGTCTGTTCCATGCGCGCAAGCACCGGCACGAGCGGCATTTCGATCGTCTCGAACACCGAACGCAGCTTCGGCTCGGCTTCGAGCTTCGGCCACAGCGCGTGATGCAGGCGCAGCGTGATGTCGGCGTCCTCGGCCGAATAGTCGGCCGCGCGCTGCACGTCGACCTGCGAGAATGCGATCTGCCGTGCACCCTTGCCGGTGACATCTTCGTAGCGGATCGTCTCGACGCCGAGGTACTTGTGCGCCAGCGTGTTCATGTCGTGGCGGCTGCCGGACGAATTCCACACGTAGGACTCGAGCATCGAATCGTAGCGCACGCCACATACGGCGATGCCGTAGGTGGACAACACGTTCATGTCGTATTTGAGGTGCTGTCCCAATTTATCTTTTTTCGCATCTTCCAGAATCGGCTTGAGCGCCACGAGCACATCGTCGCGACGCAATTGTGCCGGCGCGCCGGCATAGTCGTGCGCAAACGGCACGTAGGCGGCGCGGCCGGGCTCGACCGCGAACGACACGCCGACGATTTCAGCGCGCATCGGATCCAGGCTCGTCGTCTCGCAGTCGAATGCGATCAGCGCGGCCGTCTGCAGTCGCGCCAGCCACTCGGCGAAGTGCGGCTGGTTGAGTACCAGCTCATAGTGTTTCTCGGGAATCGGTGGACGCGTATCCGAGACGTCGCCGCTCAAGCCCTCCCCTTCAAGCCTGTCCTGAGCTGCGTCGAAGGAGGGAGGGTTGGATGGGGATGGTGCTGGCGAAAAGGGCTGAGGGCTGAGGGCTGAGGGCTGCAGGCTGAAGGCCGGGAACCTGGCCCCTTTCGGCCTCGGCACCTCCCGCCGCATGCGGGGAAACGGAAGAATCGAGCTCCTTCAGAGCGGCCCGGAACTCGTAGCGTTCGTACAACTGGCGCAGCAGCGCGGTATCCGGCTCGCGCATGCTCAGGTCGGCCGGTTGCACGTCGAGCGCGACATCGGTCTTGATCGTCGCCAGCTTGCGCGACAGCGGCAGTTGCGGCAATGCCGCGCGCAGGTTCTCGCCGATCTTGCCGCCGATCTTGCCGATATTGGCGATGATCGCATCGAGCGAGCCGTACTCGCCGAGCCATTTCGCCGCTGTCTTGGGTCCGCATTTTTCGACGCCGGGAATGTTGTCCGCCGAATCGCCGACGAGGGCGAGGAAGTCGACGATCTGATCGGGGCGCACGCCGAACTTTTGCACGACGCCGTCCGGGTCGAGTGTCGTGTTGGTCATGGTATTGACCAGCGTGACGTGCGGACCAACCAGCTGCGCCAGATCCTTGTCGCCGGTCGAGACGACGACATCGATGCCGCTCGCGGCCGCCTGCAGTGCAAGCGTGCCTATCACATCGTCGGCTTCGACGCCGTCGATGCGCAGGATCGGAAAGCCGAGTGCGCCGACCAGCGCCATCATCGGCGCGATTTGCACGCGCAGGTCGTCCGGCATCGGCGGCCGATGCGCCTTGTAGTCGGCGAACAGCTCGTCGCGAAAGGTCGGACCCGGCGCGTCGGCGACGAACGCGACGTGCGCTGGCTGTTGCTTGAGCGTGACGCGCAGCATGTTGAACACGCCGAACAGCGCCCCGGTAGGCTCGCCGGAGCGGTTGGACAGCGGTGGCAGCGCGTGGAACGCGCGATACAGATAACCGGAGCCGTCGATCAGGACAAGATTCGGGCGCGACATCGACGCGATTGCTCAAAAACGGGGTTGTCGAGCTTGGGCCACGCCTGCTCGATTTGCAATCCGCAGAGCGCCGATTGAGAAAGTTCCATGAAGATTTGCTGAAGTCCGCCAATGGCATGAAATGCCACTTAAATGCCGATCGTAGCGCACAGAAATATTGTGTCGTGACTAAGGCGCTTTTGCTATGCTCGAAGCTAGGGAAGGAGGTGCGTCATGAAACGTTTGATCGCAACTGCACTCGCCATCGGATTCGTCGCGGCGGCCGTCGCACAGACGGCTCCGCAGAGTACGAGCGCAAACGCTTTGCCACCGGTGCAGCCACCGCCGGAGATGGATGCTCCGGCCGCCCAATCCGCCACGGCCCCGGCAAAAAACAGCGCCCCGCTGATTCCGCTGGCCAATTCCGACGCTGAAGCTCAGGCTGCGGCCGCTGCCGAAGCACATGTAAACGAGGAGCGAGCCAAATCCCTGGCGTCGCCGGATTTTACGCGGCAGCCACCGGCCAAGCCGCTGGAAAGTCCGGGATTGCCGCCGGATGTGCAAAAGGCCGCCGAAGCAACCGAGCTGCCGGTCGTGACCGTGCGCCAGAACGGCAATGAACGCGTCGAGGAGTATCGCAAGCGCGGCGTGCTGTATTTCGTCCGCGTCGTGCCACAGGAAGGTCCGCCACGCTACTACGTGGATCGGGTCTCGAATATCCCGCCCGACCTGAGTTCGATTGCCGGTCCGTCAGGCGTCACCCAGCCGGTCTACTACAAGCTGTTCGAGTGGCATTAGTATACTTTTGAGGGCTGAGAGCTAAGGGCTGAGGGCTGAGGGCTGAGGGCTGAGGGAGAGTCAGCGCTCGTCGTCAGCACATCACGAAAGGCGACTGCGCGCCGCTCTCTCTCGTCCGACCAAGCGCTCAATCATGCCTTCGTCGCCAGTGCCGCCAGCAGTGCCTCGCGCGGCAGCTTGCCGGCGGCATTGCGCGGCAAGGCATCCATAAGCAACAACGGTCGCGGCAGGAAGATCGGATCGATCGCCACGCGCAGCTCGGCAAGAATTTGCGCCTCGGTAAGGCTCGGTGCGACGACGAGCGCGGCCAGGCGGCGCAGCCCGCGCCGGTCGGCGTCGAGCTGGAACACGACGCCATCGCGAACGCCATCGACGCTCAGCAGCTGATGCGTCAAGTCGGCCAGCGATGCGCGCTTGCCGGCAATTTCGAGCAGGTCGCCGTTGCGGCCGCAGAGTCGGAACCGATGCGCCGGCAACAGCTCGACGATATCCTGCAGCAGCGTCGGCGCAGCAAAGTACGGCGCGTGCACGAGCGTGCCGTCCGGTTGCGGGTGCAGTTCGAGGCCGGCATACAGCTGCCACGGTTCGTCACGCATCGTGCGGCGGTGGGCGATGACGCAGGTCTCCGTCGAGCCGAAGACCTCCGTTACCGGCGCGTCGAAGCGCCGCTCGGCTTCTGCGGCGAGCGCCGTATCCAGCGGTGCTGTCGCCGTCACGATGGCGTGGAGCGCGGGCAGCGCAATCGCGTCTTGCAGCAGCGCACGCAAATGGAAAGGCGTCGTCACCAGTATGCGCGGTGCGGGTGTCTCGGCCAGGGCCACCGCGACATCGGCCGGAAAGAACGGCTGGCCGGCATGAATCGACGCGCGGCTGCGCAACGGCAGCAGCACCGACATCTCCAGCCCGTACATATGCTGCGGCGGCACCGTCGCGACGATGCTCGCCGCGCTGCCGTCGACACTGAGCAGTGCCGCGTTCAACGCGCTGCTTGCGCACAGGCTGCCCCAGGTTTTTGCGTTCGCTTTCGGTACGCCGGTCGATCCGGACGTGAAGCCGATAGCAACCACGTGCTCGGCGGCAAGTGAAGGAATCGTGATCGCATCGTTGTCGGCAAGCTGCCGCAGCGCCGGCAGCGGAAAATAAGGGACCGGACCATCGCTGCTGCCGTCGCCGATCGCATAGCTGCCGGGGTATGCGTGCATGACGCTGACGACCGCATGGCGCGCGCGCGCGGCCGGCAGCAGGTTGGTCTGACCCGCCAGCGCCACGGCGCAGAACGTGAGCAGAAATCGATAGCGGTCTTCGCACAGATTCACCGCGTAGCGCCCGGCCGGCAACTGCGCGGCGAGAGCCTGTGCTTCGGCGATGAATCGGCCTGCACTTATCGCTTCGCCGTCAGTCCGAACGAGGACGCGTTGCAGGTCGTCGTCTGCGAGCAACGGCAAAAGCTGGCCGGTCTTGATTGCGAACTCAGGCTGAAAAACCGCGGACACGTTCCCCCCGAAAATACCTATGGCCCAGCAATGATGCTCAAACCCTGAAAGTCCCGCCACTGACCGCATCACGGATCGGTGTCGGCCGGTCCAGTCCTCCGGTCGGCGCGTCGAGAATATACGCAAGTTCGCTGCCGAATGCTGAACGCACGTCGGCTGCCGAACGCGCTGGGGACACGCCGTGTGGATTGGCGCTGGTCGAGACGATTGCACCGCCGAAAGCGCGGCACAACTCGATCGTCGGCGCGTGCGCCGTCACGCGCAGCGCGATTCCGGCATGCGCGCCGGCCAGCCAGGCCGGCGTTGACGGCGAACGGGGAAACACCCAGGTGTGCGGGCCAGGCCAGGTATCGCGCGCGCGCGCCAACGCCTCGGCCGGGACCGGGCCGATGAATTTTTCCACTTGTGCAAAATCGGCGGCGATCAGCAGCACGCCCTGCTCCGGCGGACGCTGTTTCAACTCGAACAGGCGTGCAACAGCCTCATGATTCGCCGGATCGCAGCCGAGACCGTAGACGGCCTCGGTCGGGTAGGCGATGACGCCGCCCTGGCGCAGCGCGCTGACTGCAGCGGCGATTGCCTGGTCGAGAGACGAGGTCATGGGCCAAGAGCGTTTTGACGCGGATTACGCGGATGAAGAACGAAGAACGCGGATAGAGCGCACGGCAATGTGCGCTATCCGCGTTGATCCGCGATTGATCCGCGTCCGCAACCTCTGCTTCGCATTCATGCCGCCGGACTCTTCTTCGACGCTGCTTTTTTTGCGGCCTTCTTCGCGGCGGTTTTCTTGGCAGTCGGTTTCTTTGCGGGGGCTTTCTTGGCCGCCGGTGCCTCTTTCGGCGCCGCCGCGGCCGCCTTCGCAGGCGCGCCCTTGCCGCGGTTGCCGAAGCGTCCGCCGCGCTTCGGCCGAATCGGCGCTGCGGCGAGGAGTTCGGCGCACTCGGCCTCGGTCAGCGACTTCGGATCGCGATCCTTCGGAATACGCGCATTCTTTTCGCCGTCGGTGATGTATGGGCCGTAGCGACCGTTCAATACCTGGATTGCGCCGTCGCGAAAGCTCGCGATCAGGCGGTTGCGCGCGAGTTCGGCCTTCTCGTGCAGCAGTTCGAGCGCACGCGCCAGCTCGATCGTGTACGGATCGTCCTCAGGCTTCAGCGACGCGTAGACGCTGCCGTGCTTGACGAACGGCCCGAAGCGGCCGACGCCGGCAGTGATCGTGACGCCGTCCGGCGCGGCACCGAGATCGCGCGGCAGCTTGAACAGCTGCAGTGCGTCTTCGAGCGTGATCGTGTGGATGCTCTGGCCCGGACGCAGCCCGGCAAAGCGCGGCTTCTCTTCGTCATCCTTCGTGCCGATCTGCGCCATTGGCCCATAGCGGCCGAGGCGCACGCTGATCGGCTTTCCCGATGCCGGATCGACGCCGAGTTCGCGCGCGCCGGTCGCTTCGGCGCGATCGACGGACTCGCTCTTCTCGCTGACCAGTGTCTTGAACGGCGTCCAGAATTTCTGCATCAGCGGCACCCAGTCTTCCTCGCCGCGGCTGACCGCATCGAGTTCGTCCTCGAGCTTGGCGGTGAAGTCGTAGTCGACGTACTGCGTAAAGTGCGCCGACAGGAACTTCGCCACGGCGCGGCCGACGTCGGTCGGCCGGAAGCGCCGGCTTTCGAGCGTGACGTACTCGCGGTTGAGCAGCGTCTGGATGATGCTGGCGTAGGTCGAAGGCCGGCCGATACCGTATTCCTCGAGCGTCTTGACCAGGCTGGCTTCTGAATAGCGCGGCGGCGGTTCGGTGAAGTGCTGTTCGGCGAGGATGTCGGCGAGCGGCACCGCTTCGCCGATCTGCATGGCCGGCAGCTTGCGGTTCGCCTCATCGTCCTCGGCGGTCTTCACGTCGTGGCCTTCCTCGTAGACGGCGAGAAAGCCGGGGTCGACGATCGTCGTGCCGCTGGCGCGGAACGCCGAATCGCCGCCGGCGTCGAGGTCGACGGACACGGTGTTCAGCGTCGCATACTGCATCTGGCTGGCGATCGCACGCTTCCAGATCAAGTCGTACAGCTTGCGCTGGTCGTCGTTGAGAAACGGCGCCATGCTCGCCGGCGTGTGCAGCGCGGACGTCGGACGGATCGCCTCATGCGCTTCCTGCGCGTTCTTCGATTTGGCGCGGTAGAGATTCGGCGATTCCGGCAACGCCTTCGCGCCGAAATCGCGCGCGATGACCTTGCGGATTTCGGCGATGGCATCGTTGCCGAGACTGACCGAGTCGGTACGCATGTACGTGATCAGGCCGACGGTGCCTTCGGTGCCGATCGACACGCCCTCGTACAGGCCCTGCGCGAGGCGCATCGTGCGGCTGGTCGAGAAGCCGAGCTTGCGCGCGGCTTCCTGCTGGAGCGTCGACGTCGTGAATGGCGGCGATGGCCGGCGCTTGCGTTCCTTCGACTGCACCTCACTGACGACGAGGCGGCCCTGCGCGGACTTCACCAGGAACGCTCGTGCCGCATGCGCGTCGGCTTCGTTGGTCAGGTCGAACTGCTCGAACTTCTTGCCGCGCAGCTTCAGCAGGCGCGCCGAGAAGCGCAGGTCCGGATGTGCGCAGTCGGCCTCGATGCTCCAGTACTCCTGCGCCTTGAACGCTTCGATCTCTTCCTCGCGCTCGACGATCATGCGCAGCGCCGGCGACTGTACGCGGCCGGCGGACAAGCCGCGCTGCACCTTGCGCCACAGCACCGGCGACAGGTTGAAGCCGACCAGATAATCGAGCGCACGCCGCGCCTGCTGGGCATTGACCAGGTCGAGCGACAGTTCGCGCGGATTGGCAACGGCCTCCTGGATCGCGTGCGGCGTGATTTCCGAGAAGACGACGCGATGCAGCGCCTTGCCGTCGAGCAGATTGCGCTCGCGCAGGATTTCCGAAATGTGCCAGGAGATGGCTTCGCCTTCGCGATCCAGGTCGGTGGCGAGGTACAGGGAATCAGCCTTGGCCGCGGCCTTGGCGATCGCATCGACGTGCTTTTCGTTCTTCTCGATGACCGCGTAGTTCATGGCGAAGCCGCGCTCGGGGTCGACCGCGCCTTCCTTGGGCACGAGATCGCGCACGTGGCCGTACGAGGCGAGGACGTTGAAGTCCTTGCCGAGGTACTTGTTGATCGTCTTCGCCTTGGCCGGCGATTCGACGATGAGCAGATTCTTCGCCATGTCGTTTCCGATACGTTGACCGTCGCGACGAGAGCCGTCGCGACAGTTCTGGCAAGCGCGGATTTCGCTGCGCTCGCCGGTGTTCCCCTTTTTCAGTCAAAACATACCGGAGCGTACGCTGTCAAGCGCCGGTGGGTTCGACAAATGTGAAAATTGCGCACGCCGGCCTACGGTGCCAGCGCATAACGACCGCCGTTTGCGGCGACGACGATGCCCTCGAGTTCCAGCACCAGCAGCATCGAAGACAACGCCGCAACACCAAGCCCGCTGCGGGCTGCAAGCTGATCCAGCGCCGCCGGCTCATGATCGATGCAGGCGAGCAGGCGCACGTAGTCGGGATCGCGCGCGGACGTCGTCGCGGCCGACGATAATGCCATGGGAGCGCCTGCATCCTGCGCCAGCCGCACGCGCAGATGATCGGCCAATCGCGCGCCGATGGCGCGCACCTGGTCGGTGACTTCTTCGGCCGTTTCGACCAATGTCGCTCCTTCTCGGATCAATTTGTGACAGCCGCGCGCGAGTGGGCTGTGAATCGAGCCGGGCAGGGCGAATACTTCGCGGCCCTGCTCGGCGGCGAGGCGCGCGGTAATCAGGGATCCGGAATTCAGACCCGCCTCGATCACCAATGTGCCCAGGCTCAGGCCGGCGATGATGCGGTTGCGCCGCGGAAAATTTTCCGGCTTGCCGGCCGTGCCGGGGGCAAATTCGCTGACCAGTGCGCCGCGTTCGACGATGCGCGCGGCGAGCTCGCGATGTTGGCGCGGATAGATCGTGTCAGGCCCGGTGCCGAGCACGGCGATCGTGGCGCCGCCGGCATCCAGAGTCGCTGTGTGCGCCGCGCCGTCGATGCCCTCGGCGAGACCACTGGTGACGACATTGCCGGCCGATGCAAACGCGCGGGCGAAGTTGCGCGCGTTGGCAAGTCCCGACGCGGTCGCGCTACGCGAACCGACGATCGCGATCTGCGCAGTCCACAACAACGCCGGATCGCCTTCGACGAGCAGTGCGGCCGGCGCGTTGGGAATGTCGCGCAGCAACGCTGGGTAGTCGGCGCTGTCGTGCGTGATCAGGTGATGCCCGGGTGCCTCGAGCCAGCGCTGGTCGGCGGCGCGCGCGCCGCTATCGGCAGCGCGCAGCGCTTCGCGCGTTGCAGGCAGCAGTGCTTCGTCGCGTTGCGCGCGCTCGATTGCGGACTGCGCACCGCCGGCTTGTTCGATGCGTTTGCGCATCGCCGCGGCGCCAAGGCCCGGTGCACGCAGCAGCGTCAGCCAGGCGAGGGATTCGTCGAGGGAATCCGGAGTCATGCGGGAGCGTCCATGCGTGCGGGAGGTATCAGGTTACCCGAAAGCTGAATATTGCTCCTGCATTTTCGGCCATGCCGGTTCAACCGAGAGCGTCCTTCGCTTTCAGGATGTCGTGCCATCAAGGCACCCGCCGGAAAATGCTCCTGCATTTCCGGCATCCGGTCCAACCGAGAGTGTCCTTCGTTTTCAGGATGTCGTGCCATCCAGGCACCCGCCGAAAAATGCTCCTGCATTTTCGGCATCCCGGCCATCCATGGCCGTGAAAAAAATGGCGCGGGAATCCGCGCCATTCTTCTCGTTGCGGCCCGAAGGCCGCAGAACGCGTTGGCCGTCAACCGCCGCGGTAGTCCGGATCGTACAGCCGGTCGGAAATGTGCACCGGACGGATGCCGTCCATGATCAGGCCATAGCTGACGTGGCCGAAGGTGCGGAAGATCATGACGTGCCCGACATATTCGCGCGGCAGATACACCTTGGCGTCGTGCGGGTGAAAGAACTTCTCCGTACCGCCCGTTGGGTAGTCGGTGTCGTCATTGGTCGTGTCATTGGTGTGGAAGATCGAGTAGACCTGCCCGTTCTCCACGCCATCGTCACTGCCGAACGAAACCGCGACGACCTGCATGCGGCCGACCGACGAAAGCGCATAGCCGAACGCGATCACGTGCATGTTTTCCGGAATGACTTTCGGCGGGTGCGGCACGTAGACGGAATCGTACTGCATGGGGTCAACCGGTATGACGTAATCGCCCTCGCGCACATCGAAATCGGAGCTCACGATCAGGGTCGATGCCGGATTGCCGGAGTGCGTGACTTCGACGATGCCGAACTGCATGACCTCGTAGCCCAGGAAAATGACATTGCCCTTGAGCGTCCAGTCCTCCGGACCGGAGTGCCAGAGCATGCTCGGCCGGTCGTCTTCGCCGGTCAGGTCCTTGCGGTAGATGCCGGTCGGCACCTTCGGGTCTTTCGAGACGAACTGGTAATAGCGGCCCATCGGTCGCACCAGGGCAAGCTGCGTTCCGGGCGGCGCATCGAGTCCGCGCACGTAGGCCAGCTGACCGGGAGCACCGCGCAGGTGATTGTCCTCGATCGCCACGACATGGGGGGCGTGCTCGAACTCTTCCTGGCTGAGCATGCGCGGACGCTTCAGGAAGTCCTGGATCATTTCCAGCGGCAGCGGTTCGACGGCATGCTCGAGCGATGTTGCGCGTGCGTGCGGTTCAAAATTGCTGCGGCTCGTCTCGCCGACTGAAAGCCGCGGCTGGCCATTGAGGTAGGCCAGATTGATGACGTCGCCCGGATAGATCAGGTGCGGATTGCGGATCTGTCCGTTGGCCTGCCAGACCTCGGGCCAAAGCCAGGGCTTCTTCAGGAACCGGGCCGAGATGCTCCAGAGCGTATCGCCCTTGCGCACCGTGTAGGTGTCCGGATGATTGTCGGTCAGCTCGACCGTCGCGGCGTACGCCGCCAAAGTCAGCAAGAGGCCGACCAGAACTGCAGGTAGTTTTTTAAGCATGGCTGCCAATTACCTGATTCCCCAGGGGCTTCACGAGTCTATCCGAAATATTCACAAACGCAATCTCCACGCTCGGTTCGGGTCTGTTGCGTATCGGCAGCAGACGCCGGCGGGCCTGCTCAAGGGTCCGGAAAACGCCTCCGCATTCGCGCCAAGTACGCAATTGACGTACAATTTTTCGCCGTTTCCCACCCA
This sequence comes from uncultured Gammaproteobacteria bacterium, assembly GCA_963738115.1. Taxonomy (GTDB): domain Bacteria; phylum Pseudomonadota; class Gammaproteobacteria; order Xanthomonadales; family Rhodanobacteraceae; genus Rudaea. The sequence goes on from CAVTVN010000005.1 coordinate 23,361, forward strand.
ATTTTGCCGTCCTGAGACGTGCGCACTGCCCAATTCGCAACGATGAGCCAGCTGAACATACTCGAATACCCCGATCCGCGTCTGCGAACCAAGGCGCAACCGGTTGCCGTGTTCGACACAGCCCTGCAGACCCTGATCGATGACATGTTCGAGACCATGTACGCCGCGCCGGGAATCGGTCTGGCGGCGACCCAGGTCAACGTCCACAAGCAGTTGCTGATCCTCGACGTGTCCGAGGAGAAGAACCAGCCGCTCGTGCTGATCAACCCGAAGATCGACGCCCGGGAAGGCAGTCAGAATTACCAGGAAGGTTGTCTATCGGTGCCCGGCATCTACGCCGACGTCGAACGCGCCGACCGGATCACGGTCGAGGCGCTCGACCGCTTCGGCAAGGCGATCAAGTTCGAGGCGGAAGGGCTGCTCGCGGTCTGCATCCAGCACGAGATGGACCACCTGGTCGGCAAGCTCTTCGTCGACTACCTGTCGCCGCTCAAACGCGAACTGGTCAGACGCAAGCTGGAAAAACAGCGCCGGGCGGCGCAGACCGGCTAGGACCTGCGCTGCGGACCGGGTTCATGCCGCCACCGCGGCGGGAGTTTGCCGGCGTGTACACTGCCCGTCCGCGCCGCCGGCGCGCCGCCATCCGCATCCGATCACGCCGTCCTTCACGACCATGAACCGCCCAATGCGCCTGGTGTTCGCCGGAACGCCGGAGTTCGCCGTCCCGCACCTGCACGCATGCCGGCGTGACAATGTGGAAATTGTGGCGGTGTATACACAGCCCGACCGGCCGGCCGGGCGCGGGCGGTCGCTGAGCGCCAGCCCGGTCAAGCAGGCCGCGCTGGCACTCGGTGTTGCCGTCGAGCAACCCGAGAATTTCCGCCAGCCAGGCGCGATCGAATACTTGCGCAATCTTGCACCGGACCTGCTGATCGTCGTCGCCTACGGCCTGATCCTGCCGCGCAAGGTGCTGGCAATTCCCGGCCACGGTTGCTGGAACGTGCACGCGTCGCTGTTGCCGCGCTGGCGCGGCGCAGCGCCGATTCAGCGCGCCCTGCTGGCCGGTGACGCGCAGACCGGCGTATGCCTGATGCAGATGGAAGCGGGCCTCGATACCGGCCCGGTGCTGTTGCGCCGATCGATCTCGATAACCGCGGACGAAACCGGCGGCACGCTGCACGACAGGCTTGCGGCGCTCGGTGCGGCGCTGCTAGCCGAGGGACTGGAGCGCCTGACAAGCGGACAGCCGCTGACGCCGCAGGTGCAAGCTGCCGACGGCGTGACCTATGCGCACAAACTCGAAAAGGCCGAGGCGCGGCTCGACTGGAACGCGCCGGCCGAGGTCATCGCACGCAAGGTGCGCGCGTTCGATCCGTGGCCGGTCGCGGAAGCGCAGCTGGGCGGCGAGCTCCTGCGCATCTGGAAGGCTGCAGTCGTGGACGACGACGTCACGCTGGCGCCCGGCAGCATCGTTGCAGCCGGGCGCGACGGCATCGATGTCGCCTGTGCTGGCGGCGTATTGCGCCTGCTCGAAGTGCAGCGCGCCGGCGGGCGGCGCATCCGCGCGGCGGACTTCGCCAATTCACGGCCGGACCTCAAGCCGGGCCGATGAACGCCCTGGCTCCCGGCGCGAACGTGCGCGCACTGGCGGCGCAGGCGCTGCAGCGCATCGTCGCCGGACAGTCGCTGCGTGCGGAATTTGCTGCTTTTTCCACAAAGTTGCGCGATTCGCGCGACCGCGCACTGCTGTCTGCGTTGCTGCGCGAGGGCGCACGCTGGTGGCTGCGTTACAGCGTGGCAACCGGCCGTCTGCTCGAACGTCCGCTGCCGGCGCGCGAGGCGCAGCTGCAGGCCTTGCTCGTACTCGGTCTGGTGCAGATCGAGGTGCTGAAACTGCCCGGCTACGCTGCGGTGGACGCCACGGTCGAGGCGACGCGTGCGCTCGGCAAGCCGAAGTTCGCGGCCCTGGCCAATGCGTTGCTGCGGCGCTGGCTGCGGGAACGCGAAGCGCTCAATGCGGCGCTCGATGCCGACGATGTTGCAAGCACGGCGCACCCGCGCTGGCTGCTCGACGCGTTGGCGCATGACTGGCCCGGCGACGTCGCCGCAATCGTTATGGCCGACAACACCGAAGCGCCGTTATGGCTGCGCGTGAATCGGCGCCGCACCCATCGCGAGGAATTGATGCGGCGGTTTGCCGCAGCGGGCGTCGAAGTACGCATCGCGGATAACCTCGAGCACGCCGGGGTGCTCGCGCAAAGCGCTGACGTTACGGGTTTGCCAGGGTTCGCCGAAGGCTTTTTTTCGGTGCAGGACGGCGCCGCCCAGTTCGCCGCCGGCCTGCTCGACCTGCGTGACGGCCAGCGCGTGCTCGATGCGTGTGCCGCGCCAGGCGGCAAGAGCGCGCACATCCTCGAAAGCGCCGATGTGCGTCTGCTCGCGCTCGACAGCGACGAACGTCGCCTGCCGCGGATCACGGAAAACCTGACGCGGCTGGGCCTGCGCGCGCTGGTCCGCGCCGGTGATGCGACCCAGCCGAAGGGCTGGTGGGATGGTGTGCCATTCGATCGTATCCTGCTCGACGCGCCTTGTTCGGCGACCGGCATCATTCGTCGCCAGCCCGACGTCAGACTGCACCGCCGCGCCGGCGACATTCCGGTCCTCGCCGCGGCCCAGTCGCGCCTGCTCGACGCACTCTGGCCTATGCTCGCGCCCGGCGGACGCTTAGTCTATGCAACATGTTCGGTGCTGCATGCGGAGAATGACGCCCGCATCGAACAGTTTTGCGCAGGTCATGCTGACGCCAGGCCCGTACAGGCGACGCTGCCCAATTGGCGCAATGCGCGCTCCGGCGGGATGCAGAATTTGCCCGGGGAATCCGGCATGGACGGTTTTTACTATGCAGTTCTGGAAAAAGATCGCTAGCATCGCCGCTGCCGCCGCGCTTGCTGGCTGCAGCACCGGCGCGACTAGCGCGCAGTTGCGCATCAGCGCCGCGGCCGTGCGCCAGGGCGTGTTGAGCGCGCGCCTGCAATGGCAACCGAGCGATGCGGTGCTCGACGCACTCGATCACGGCATCGTGCTCGACTTTGTCGTCGACCTACGTGCCTACGGCCCGACGCGCCTCGGCTGGCACGACACCCTGGCGCACGCCGAGCGGCATATCGAGCTGCGCTTTTTCCCGTTGAGCCGGCGTTACCAGTTGCGCGATCTGGATCGCGGCGAAACGCGCAGCTACGCCGCACGCGCACTGCTCATGGCGGCGCTGGAGGACCTGCGCCTGGAATTGCCGGGCGATTGGACGCGAAGCACTGCCGTCAGCTACGCCCTCAGTGTCGAGCTGGATCGCGAACGCCTGCCGGGCGCGCTGCGCCTGCCGGCACTGCTGCGCCCGGAATGGCGCGTTTCATCCGGGGACTATTCGTGGCAGACATCGGACGCCGGCTGAGCCGCCTCGCCCGGCGCATCCTGCCGGCGCTGGCGATCTTCGTGCTGCTCGCCGGCGCACTGGTGCTGGCCAGCGATGCGGCGGCAGGCAGTGCGCGATTCGGTCGCTTCTACGCCGCGTTCCTCGGCGTTTGCGCGCTGGCGCTGCTCGTGCTCGTCGTCGTCATCACCCAGCGCATCGCGCGGCTGCTCGGCGAACTACGGCGCTCAAGTCCCGGCGCGCGCCTGACGCGGCGCGTGCTGCTGATGCTGATCGCCCTGGCCGTACCGCCGGTGCTGGTCGTGTACGGCTTTTCGCTGTTCTTCCTCAATGCCACGATCGACAATTGGTTCAATGTGCGCCTGGAGCAGGGCCTGGCCGACGCGCTCGAGATCGGCCGCGTCCATCTCGACGAACGTCTTGGCGTCGCCGAGAGCAAAAGCCAGGCGTTTGCCGGCGAGCTGGCGGGCGTTGCCGACAGCGACCTGCAGAGTCGCCTCGATGCCGCGCTCGACACACAGGGCAGCACGCAGCTCACGGTGTTCGGCGACAACCGCACGGTATTGGCGACGGCCAGTTCGGATCCGCGCTTCCTGAGCCCCGCCTATCCCGATGCTGCGGTGCTGCTGCAGGTGCAGAACGCCGGCCGCTATGCCTTCGCCGAGCCGCTTGGCGACGAGGAACAGCTCAAGTTGCGCGTCGTCGTGCCGCTGCCGGGTGGCGGACCCGGCACACCGCGGCTGTTGCAGGCGCTTTTTCCGGTGTCCGATGCGATCCGGCCGCTGATGGCCGAAGTCGAGAAGGCCAGCTTCGATTTCCAGCGCCTGAAATTCCTGCGCGATTCGTTGAAGCTGACCTTCACTCTGGTGCTGACCTTCGTCCTGCTGCTCTCGGCCTTGTTCGCCGTGCTGATGGCGTTCGGCGTAGCGCGCCGGCTGACTGCGCCGATCGGCCGCCTCGCCACGGCGACGCGTGCCGTCGGTGCCGGCCGCTACGACACACCGTTGCCGATTGCCGGGGACGATGAACTCGGCTTCCTGCTCACCTCGTTCGGCCAGATGCAGCGCGAACTCGAACTCGCCGACGCGCGCACGCGCCAGGGGGCGCGCGACATCGAAGGTCAGCGCGTCTACCTCAAGGCGGTGCTCGAGCACCTGACCGCCGGCGTGCTGGGTCTGGATCGCGAAGGCGTCCTGCGCACGGCCAATCGCGCGGCCGAGACGATTCTGCAGGTGCCATGGAACGACTACATCGGCCGGCACCTGAGTGCCGCGCGAGACGAGCGTCCCGCGCTGGCGCCGCTGATCGATCCGATTCTCAAGCACGTCGCCGAAGGCATGCGCGAATGGCGCGAGGAAGTCGTCGTCGACCAGGTCGGCGAACGCCGCGTGCTGACGCTGCGCGGTGCCGAACTGGCCAGTGCTCCCGGCGACAACGCCGGTGTAGTCGCCGTTTTCGACGATCTGACCCTGCTCAACAGCGCCCAGCGCGAAGCCGCCTGGGCGGAAGTCGCGCGGCGCCTGGCGCACGAGGTCAAGAATCCGTTGACGCCGATCCAGCTCGCGGCCGAGCGGCTGCGCCGCCGTTTCATCGGCCGCCTGCCACCCGAAGAGACCGAATTGCTCGATCGCGCCACGCACACGATCGTCAGCCAGGTCGAGGCGCTCAAGGCGCTGGTCAACTCGTTCGGCGACTACGCGCGGCCGCCGCAAATCGAGACACGGCCGCTGGCGCTGCATGCCCTGATCGGCGAAGTGCTCGACCTGTACGAGAACGACCAGCGCATCCAGCTGACGCGCAATTTCGCTCCGCAGGATTCGGCTCTGCGCGCCGATGCCGGCCGCCTGCGCCAGTTGCTGCATAACCTGCTGAAGAATTCGCTCGAAGCGATGAGCGGCGAGAGCAAGCCGTGTATCGAGGTTGCCACGCGCGAGGTCGACGACAACGGGCGTCTGTGGGTCGAGTTGAGCATCGCCGACAACGGGCCTGGACTGCCGGCCGGATTCGACGAACGCTGGTTCGAGCCGTACACGACCAGCAAGCAACGCGGCACGGGCCTGGGCCTCGCGGTGGCGAAGAAGATCGTCGAGGAACATGGCGGCACCATTCGCGCCGAGAACCGGCCCGGCGGCGGCGCGGTGTTCACGATACGGTTGCCGTGCGACGTCGACAGCACGCGCCCGATCGCAGCGGCACGTTAAACTGGTCGTCTCGCGAAGCGTGCAGAGGGCGCGCCTCGAACTGACCGGTTGAACGAAACGCGCGCATGCAGAATGCCAGCTCGCTCCCGCCATCGACATCGTCGTCGTCTCTGCAGACGCGGCGCGAACTGCGCTGGTTCCTGCTGATCGCATTCATCGTGATCGGCGCCGGCATCGGGCTGCGCGATCCGTGGCCGGCAGACGAACCGCGCTTCGCGCTGTCGGCCAAGCAGATGGTCGAAAGCGGCAACTGGTTGATTCCGCATCGCGGCAGCGAGCTGTATTCCGACAAGCCGCCGACCTTCATGGCGCTGCAGGCAGCCAGCTACGAGCTGGCGCGCAACTGGCGCATCGCATTCCTGCTGCCCTCGCTGCTCGCGGCGCTGGGCACGCTGCTGCTGGTATACGACCTCGCGCGGCGTCTGTGGGATCACCGCACGGGGCTGTATGCGGCAGCGGCGCTGCTGGCTGCGTTCCAGTTCGTCTACCAAGCCAAACGCGCGCAGATCGACCCGAGCGTCACGTTCTTCATCACGCTGGCGAACTACGGCATGCTGCGCCACTTCCTGCTCGGTCCGGATTGGCGCGCGTACTGGCTGGGCTGTTTCGCGGCCGGACTTGGTGTCATCACCAAAGGCGTCGGCGTGCTCGCGCTGCTGATGTTCGCTCCCTACCTCTTCGCCCGCGCGCGCAACTGGCAATACGTCGCGCATACCGAGCGCAGCGCGGGGCGCTGGCTCGGTGGCGCGCTTGCCTTCGCGGCGGCTGCCGCGTTGTGGCTGGTGCCGATGCTGCTCGCCGTGCGCAATGCCGATTCGCCGGACTACAAGGCTTACCTCAACGACATCCTCTATCACCAGACCGCGGGTCGCTACACCGATTCCTGGGACCATCAGCAGCCGCGCTGGTACTACCTCGGCGTGATCCTGACCGGCTGGCTGCCGCTGACGCTGGCGCTGCCCGGCGTGCTGCAGCGCTGGCGCGAGCGCCTGCGCGAGCGCGATGCGCGCTTGCTGCTGCCGCTGACCTGGATCGTACTTGTCGTCGTATTCTTCACGTTTCCGAAGGGCAAACGCGACGTCTATATCATGCCGGCGCTGCCATTGTTCGCATTGTGTATTTCTCCATTTTTGGCCGATTTGCTGCAACGTGTATGGGCGCGGCGCACGGCGTTGGCCGTGATCAGCCTGCTCAGCGTCGGTTTTCTCGGCCTGGGCCTTTACGCGCTGGCGTTGCAGCCGCCATTCGCGCACGATCTCGCCGAGCAGCGCGGCCTGGGCGAAGGCGGTGCCGCGCTGTGGTGGCTGGCGGTGGCGCTCGGTGCGTGGACACTGGCCTGCGCGATTTTTTTCCGCGTACGCCGTGGCGTGCATGCGTTGCTCGCCGGCGTCGCCGGTATGTGGCTGTTGTGGAGCTTCTGGGCCTATCCGCTGCTCAACGATTCGAGTTCGGCCGCCGGCGTGATGCGCAGGGCCGACGCGCTCGCCGGCGATGGCGAACTGGCGCTGGTTGCCTGGAAAGAGCAGAACCTGCTGATGGTCGACCGTCCGGTGCGCGAATTCGGCTTCGTCAAGCCGTGGCACGAGCAATTGGCAGCGGCGATTCGCTGGCAGGAAGAAAAGCCGCAGGCGCGCTGGATATTCGTGCTCGCCGACGCGATGGCGCCGTGCATTGCGCAGGACAAATCGACCTACGTCGGCCATGCGAACCGGCGCGAATGGTGGCTGTTCCGCGGCGACGCCGTCGCGCCGGCCTGCCGTGGCGGCAACGTTCCGGCCGCGCCGAACGAGGCGCGCGATGACCCGAACGCGAATTGAGCGCGCACGTCATCATGCACGACCATACCTTTTCCACACCGGCGTGAGCGCGCAATCATGAGCACGATCAACCTGATCGCGCGCGACAACGGCTTCGGCTTGTCGCGCGATCTGCGCTTGCTTGCCGCCGCGCTTTCCGCCGCCGGCCACGACGTCGGCATCTGCGCGGTCCGGCGGGGAAAGTTGCGCAGGCTCGGCAATTCGTGGCGCGTGCGCGCCCGCGGCGCATGGCGACGCCTGCGCGGGCGCAGCCCATACGTATTCGACGCCAATCTGATGCTCGAGCACGCGCGCGCCGAGTATTTTCCGCTCGCCCGCCGCAACGTGCTGCTGCCGAATCCCGAGTGGTTTCTGCCGGGAGATGCCGCCGCGCTGCCCGGAATCGACGCGGTCTTCGCCAAGACGCTGTACACGAAGACGATCTTTTCCAGCCTCGGCCGTCGTGTCTCTTTTACCGGCTTCACGTCGGAAGACCGCCAGGACCGGACCGTGCCGCGCGAACGGGCATTCTTCCATCTCGCCGGCCGCAGCGGCACGAAGAATACCGAGGCGCTGCTGGCCCTTTGGCGCCAGCACCCGCGTTGGCCGCGGCTTACCGTGGTGCAGGATCGGCATATGGCGCAAGCGGGCTTGGCGGCGCCGAACATCGACCATCGTGTCGGACACCTGCCTGACGATGAACTGCGCCGGTTGCAGAACTCGCATCGTTTTCATCTTTGCCCGTCGCAGACCGAGGGATTTGGCCATTACCTCGTCGAGGCACTCAGCGTCGGTGCGGTGACGCTGACGCTCGATGCGGCGCCGATGAACGAATTGATCACCGCCGAGCGCGGCGTGCTCGTGCCGGTCGCGCGCACCGGTACGCAGTATCTCGCGACGACGAATTTCTTTGACGAAGTGGCAATGCAGCGAGCGATCGAACAGATGATCGAACTGGGTGACGGCGAATGCGAACGCATCGGCAGCGCCGCGCGCGCCTGGTTCCTCGACAACGATCGCGCATTTCCCGACCGCCTCGACGCTGCGATTCGCGAAATCGTATTAGGTAGGTAGATCAAGAAGGCTCTTGATCTAGATCTTTTCGCCGCGGCCAAGCAGCCACAGCTTGATGAACTTCTGGCGCACGTAGTTGGCCTCGACATACGCGTAAACGAGGCCGCGCCAGCCGTCGAGAAAGCCGGCACGAAGGATGTAGCCGCGCAGAAAGCGCCAGAACGGATTGAGAACGATGTTGTATACATGTGCGCATCGCCCGCGCTGGTGCATATGCTCGGCCATCAGGCGCGCGTAGCGCTCCAGACGGGCGAGCTGGTCGGACAACGAGCGATAGGCGCGATGCTCCAGATCGCCGCCCAGCGTGCGCACGTCGCCGTCGACACTGGCGTGTTCGTGGATCTCGCGCTCGCCGCGAAAACCGCCGCGCCGGCGGTCGAACAGGCGCATGACGCGATCGGGGTAGGCGTTCCCGTGGCGCAGAAAAGCACCGAAGTATTCGGTCGCGCGCGCGAAGCGAAAGCCAGCGGCAGGAAAGCCGGCAGCCTGCGCCTGCTCGATCGAACTGCGCAGCGCGGCGGTGATGCGCTCGTCCGCGTCGACGCACAGTACCCAGTCGCAACTCGCCGCGCGCACGGCGAAATCCTTCTGCGTGCGATAGCCGTCGAACGGGCGCGCCAGCACGCGTGCGCCGCAGGCCGTGGCGATCGCGACGGTGGCATCCGTCGAACCGGAGTCAACCACGACGATCTCGTCGCAGAACGCCAGCGACGCAAGGCATGCCTCGATGCGGTCCGCCTCGTTGAGCGTGATCACGCAGGCGGATATGCCGGGACGTGCGTTGTTCGCCATCGAAATCCTTGCCCGCGGAATGAGCGAATGGAAGCAGACTATGTGATTGTCGTCACAAGCCGGCAATTCGCCCGGTCAATTTTAGCCCGAAGGCAGCGCAAGTGATTGTCCGGCGCTGTGTCGCGAGGTAGGCTCGAATGGCTGCAACAGGGGGAGCATGCGGCCATGAATCCGAACGACGTACCGGTCAAGACCGATTCGGGCAACCGCGAAATGGCGCAACGCGCGCACAAGCTGTCGTCGCGTGTGCGTTCGCTGCTGATCGTGATCCATGGCACCGAAACGGTCGCCGAACTGACGAAAAACTTCCAGGCGTTCGGCGATGTCAGCGCCGGCCTGAACGAATTGGTGACGCTGGGGCTGATCACCGCGCACACGCAAGCCGCGGCCAGTGCGGTGACCCAGATGCCCGCGGCCAACGCCGCCGACATCGTTCCGCCGCCGCAGCAGGCCAAGCAACTGCTCAACGAAAGTGCGGTCGCGGTGCTCGGCCTGCGCGCCTTCCTCTTCACCCTGAAGCTCGAACACTGCTACACGGCCGACGAGTTGCGCGCCATCCTGCCCGAATACGAGCGAGTCATGACCAAGGCCAAGGGTGCGGACTTTGCTGCCGCCATGGTCAAACGCGTGCAGGCGATCCTGGCGCGCGGCTGAGTTACGCCGCGAGGGCTGGTTCCCCGGCCCCAGGGCAGGCTAAGAACCTGTAAATCAAGGCATAACGCGTCCTCACGGTGCTTTGCGCTATGCTTGGCGTCGCTTTTTTGCAACAGGTGATGCCACATGGCTTCGGGCCTCGTGCTGGTCGTCGACGACGAGCCGGACATCCGCTCCACAGTAAAGGAAATCCTCGAAGACGAGGGCTATCAGGTGGTCGTCGCCGAAGATGCTGCCGCTGCGCGTGAAGCGCGGCGTTCGGCGCGACCCGATGTCGTGTTGCTCGATATCTGGATGCCCGACCTCGACGGCATCAGCCTGCTGCGTGAATGGTCGGCGAGCGGAGCGCTGTCTTGTCCTGTGATCATGATGTCGGGTCATGGCACAGTCGAAACCGCGGTCGAGGCGACGCGGCTGGGTGCCTACGATTTCGTCGAGAAACCCATTTCACTGGCCAAGCTGTTGCTCACGATCGAGCGCGCGCGTGAGACGACGCGCCTGAAGCGCGAGAACGACGGATTGCGCCAGCAATTCGCGCTGCCGCTCGATCCCGTCGGCTCGAGCAAACTCATGCAGGCGCTGCGCGCGCAACTCGAGCGCCTGGCCCAGCATGAGACGGGCATTGTCATCTATGGCGAGCCCGGCACCGGCAAGGAATCGCTCGCGCGCTGGCTGCACGAGCGATCGTCGCGACGACGCGGCCCATTCGTCGCGGTGGCCACCGGCAACATTCCACGCGAGCACCTGATCAATGCGTTGTTCGGCGCCGAGGGCGTCGACGGCATCCAGCAAGGCCTGCTCGAACAGGCTTCGGGCGGCACGTTGTTCCTCGACGAAGTCGCCGAACTCGATCCGGAACTGCAGCAGCGCCTGGCCAGCGTGCTCGAACGCCGCGCCCTGGTGCGCAGCGGCGGCGCGGTGCCGGCAGCGCTGGATCTGCGCGTGATCGCGGCGACCGCGCAGAACCTCGAAGCGCAGGTGAAGGCTGGACGTTTCCGCGAGGAGCTTTTCTATCTGCTGAATGTCGTGCCGCTGCAGGTGCCGCCGCTGAGCAAGCGCGGCGAAGACGTGCCGGAGCTGCTGCGCCTGTACGTCGATTTCTTCGCCAACCGCGACCACCTGCCGTATCGGCACTTCCCGGTCGACGTGCAGAATCGCCTGCGCAATTACGCATGGCCGGGCAACGTGCGCGAGCTGCGCAATCTCGTGCAACGCCTGTTGATCATGGGCAGCACCGACCAGGTCACGCTCGAGGAAGTCGAAACCGCACTCGGCAATCAGCCGCCGATAGCGCCGCCGCCGGCGGGCGCTGCCGGCATCGACTTCAGCTTGCCGTTGCGCGAAGCACGCGAGCAATTCGAACGCATGTACCTGCTGCGCCAGCTGCAGGAAGCCGGCGGCAGCGTCGGCAAGCTCGCCAAGGTCGTCGGCATGGAACGCACGCATCTGTACCGCAAATTGCGCGATCTCGGCGTCGACGTGAAAGCGGTGGCGCGCGAGGAGTAGAGCGTTTTTTGACGCGGATCAACGCGGATTGACGCAGATCAGAAGCCCAGAAGCGATTTGACGCGGATTAACGCAGATCAACGCGAATGCGAGCTTCCGCATGATTATTTGAGCACGCGTTCATCGGCACTCTTCACATGAATTTGCGTTCATCCGCGTTGATCCGCGTCAAAAAAGCTCTATTTATCCTGTATCCGTTCGAGTGAGGAAGAAACATGAGCGTGAAGAATAAAGTTGCGTTGATAACGGGCGCCGCCAGCGGGATCGGCAAGCGTATCGCCGAAGTGCTGGCCGACAACGGTGCGCACATCGCGATCGCCGACATCAATCAGGCGGCGGCACAGGCTGCCGCCGACGAGATCAAGGCACGCGGCGTGAAGGCCACCGCCGTCGTCATGGACGTGACCGACGAAGGCGCGGTCGAAGCCGGCGTCGACAAGACGGTCAAGGACCTGGGCAGCGTCGACATCCTGGTTTCGAACGCCGGCATCCAGATCGTCAATCCGATCGAGAACTTTTCATACGCCGACTGGAAGAAGCTCATGGCGATCCACCTCGACGGCGCGTTCCTGACCACGCGCGCGTGCCTCAAGCGCATGTACGCGGCCGGCAACGGCGGCTCGGTGATCTACATGGGCTCGGTGCATTCCAAGGAGGCCTCGAAACTCAAGGCGCCGTACGTCACGGCCAAGCACGGGCTGATCGGCCTGGCCAAGGTCGTGGCCAAGGAAGGCGCGGCGAAAAACGTGCGTGCCAACGTCATTTGTCCCGGCTTCGTGCGCACGCCGCTGGTCGACAAGCAGATTCCCGAGCAGGCGAAGGAGTTCGGCATTTCCGAGGCCGACGTGATCAAGAACATCATGCTCAAGGAAACGGTCGACGGCGAATTCACGACAGTCGATGACGTCGCGCAGTGCGCCTTGTTCTTCGCCGGCTTCGGCACGAACGCGCTGACCGGACAGTCGATCGTCGTCAGCCACGGCTGGTTCATGCAATGACCGTCGCGCCGCGCCGCAGACCGGCCGTGCGCGGCAAACGCGCGTCTCGCGCGGCCGCTGGCAAACATTCCACAAATCCACAAAACAGCAAGGCCGCGCAAAGTGCGGCCGCCGCAGTGCGCGACTATGAAACCGTTGCGCTCGTGCTGCAGGGCGGCGGTGCGCTCGGCGCCTATCAGTGCGGGGTCTACGAGGCGCTCGAAGAAACAGGCATCCGCCCGGATTGGTTCGCCGGCATCTCGATCGGCGCGATCAACGCAGCGATCCTCGCCGGCAACGCGCCGGAACAGCGACTCGATCGCCTGCGCGAGTTCTGGCAGCGCATCTCGACGCCGGCATTGCCGCTGCCCGCAGAGGTCTTCGACTGGCAGCGACAGTGGCTCGATGCCCTGCCCCGATCGAGTGCGGCGCAGGCGCTGGCCAACGCGCTTGGCGCCTGGACAGCGTTGTTGCACGGTCAGAGCGGCTTCTTCGTGCCGCGCGTGCCGCCGCCGTATGCCGCGCTGCCCGGCGCACCGGGTGCGACGAGTTTCTACAGCACCGTGCCGCTGCGGCAGACGCTCGAGGAACTGGTGGACTTCGCGCGCATCAACCATCGCGCATCGCCGCGCTTTGCGATCGGCGCGGTCAACGTGCGCAACGGCAACTTCGCCTACTTCGACAACCGCAAGACACCTATCCGCGTCGAGCACGTCCTGGCTTCGGCCGCGCTGCCGCCGGCGTTCGCGGCCGTGGAAATCGACGGCGAGTTCTACTGGGACGGCGGCCTGGTATCGAACACGCCGCTGGAATACGTGATCGAGTCGTCGCCGCGGTCCGACACGCTCGCGCTGCAGGTCGACCTGTGGAGTGCGCGTGGTGCGTTGCCGCGCACGATCGGCGATGTGCTCGAACGGCAGAAGGACATCCAGTACTCGAGCCGGACACGGCGCGGCACCGACAGCTCGGCGGAAAAGCAGCGCCTGCGCCTGGCACTTGGCGAACTCGTCGCCATGCTGCCGGGGAAGCGCATGCCGGCGACACTGGCGCACGAGTTCGACGCGTGGATCTGCACCAAGGTATTGAACATCGTGCACCTGATCTACCAGGCCAAGTCGTACGAGGAGCAGTACAAGGACTATGCCTTCGGGCCGCAGACGATGCGCGAGCACTGGGCGGCAGGCCTGAACGACATGCGCCGGACGCTGGCGCGACCGCAGTGTCTGGCGCGGCCGGCGCCCGAGGTGGGCGTCGCCACGCACGACATCCATCGCTAGCGCCAGCACGCCCCGTGAACGACGATCCGATTCAGCGCCTGCGCGCCCTGTGCGGCGGTCCGCGCGACGGGGCACTGCTGCGTTTTTCGCTCGGCAACGCGTTGCTCGCCAACGGCAACCCCGCCGAGGCGGCCGTGGAACTGCGCCGCGCCGTCGAGTTTGCTGCGGAATATTCGGCGGCATGGAAACTCCTCGGCCGGGCGCTGGTCGAAGCCGGTGATCCGGTGCAGGCGCGCCGGGCATGGAGCGACGGCATCGCCGCCGCGCAACGCGCCGGCGACGTGCAGGCGCAGAAGGAAATGCAGGTGTTCCTGAGACGGCTCGACAAACAGGGCGGCAATGCGCGGCGCGATTGAGCGGGGGCTGCTGGCGGCGTTGATCGGGATTCCTGCGGCGACCGTGTCGGCGCAGGGCTCGGGTGATGCCGCATCGAACGCCACGCACCAGGGCAACGCCCTGGCTGCGGCGTTGCTGAACGAGGATTACGCGACGGTCGCTGCGTCGGCGTGCAGCCCGGTGCTCGCGCGCGTCGGCGGAGCGCTCGCGCTCGCGCGGCAGATCGAAGTCGGCTTCAAGGTCATGCAGCAGCAGGGCCGGCAACTGCTCGACATGCGCTTCGGTGCGGTCAGCGCTATGTTCGACGCCGCGGCAACGCGTTTCGCGCTGTTGCCGTATCGCAGCATCGTGCGCGTCAGGGAAGGGCGGCTGTCGCTGGATTCGTACTACCTCGGCGTGCAGGACAAGGACGCCGACGCTTGGTGTTTCATCGACACAGCAGCGCTGACGGCGGAGAGTCTGCGCGACATGTATCCCGGTGCCCCCGAACAGCTGAAGTTGCCGGAACTGAAGCAGCCCAAGCTCGAGCGTGACGACGGTGGCTGAAGGCCCGCTTCAATAGAGGTTTCGCTCGTCGCCCGGCGGGCGAATCGAGTAACGCTTGTAATGCCACTGATACTGGGCCGGCGCGAGCCGCACGCAATCTTCGACGCCGCGATTGAGTGCAGCGACGGCGGTCGGCAAATCGGCAGCGCCGATCCCGTCCGGCGCCGGCAGGAAGTGCAGGCGATAGCCCGCGCCACGAGGCAGACGTTCGGCGCTGCAAAAAAGAACTGTCGCGCCGGTGCGCTGCGCCAGGCGCGACAACAGCACCATCGTCAACGCCGGCGTGCCGAAGAACGGCGCAAATTCGCCTTCGCCGAGCTTCGGCTGCTGGTCCGGCAGGATGCCGACGACACCGCCGTCGATCAACCGCTTGTACAGCTTGCGCACGCCGGCAGGGCCATCGGCGCGAACCTGCTCGACGGTCGGCGAACCGCGGGCGCGTAGCAGCAACGCCTCAAGAGCCGGTTGGCGTGGTGGCCGGTAGGCGATCGCCATCGGGGTGCGGTTGCATACCCAGAAGTTCAACAGTTCCCAGCAGCCCATATGCGGCGCCGCGAGAATCAGGCCGCGGCCGCGGGCGCCGGCCAGCGCGCGATCGAACAGATCCAGGCCGCGTACGTCGCGAACCAGGTCCAGTGCCTGCTGCGGATCGCCGGACCAGATCCTGCAGATCTCGAAAACCGATTTTCCTGCTTCGATCATCGATGATCGAAGCAGGGACTGTCTGGTTTCCCCACGAAACTGCGTTATTACAATAGACAGGGTCGCCTGCGCTTTGTGGCGAACCGCGTTCGGCATGTGCAGCAGCAGCCAGCCCAGCCACGAGCCGAGCCGGTGCAGCGCGGGCAGCGGCAAACGGCCGACCAGGCGGACCAGACCGTAGAGCAGGGCGACATACCAGCGCACTTGCGATTCCCGTGGAGCGAAGCGCGCGATTGTAGCGGCCGCGGTCGCCGCCGGGTCGCGCGCCGGCCGAACGCAGGTACAGGAGGGGGGAAAGGTGCTAAAACATGTTGCATGTTGACCCTGATACAGCGCGTGCGCGCAGCGCATGTCGATGTCGGCGACGAAACGGTTGGGCGTATCGGCCCCGGCCTGCTGGCGCTGGTGGCGGTGCAGCCGGGAGACGGCGAGGCGCAGGCGCAGCGGATGCTGGAGCGGTTGCTCGGCTACCGCGTCTTTGCCGACGCCGCGGGCCGCATGAATCGTTCGCTCAGCGATGTCGCCGGCGGATTGCTGCTGGTGCCGCAGTTCACGCTGGCGGCCGACACGGACAAAGGAATGCGGCCGAGCTTTACCTCGGCGGCGACGCCCGAAGAAGGCGAACGCTGGTTTCGGCGCCTGGTCGAATTGGCAAAAAACACGCACGAACCAGTGGAAATCGGCCGCTTCGGCGCCCATATGATTGTTCATCTCGTCAACGACGGACCGGTGACGTTCTGGCTGGAGGCGCGCTGAATCTTGGCGTCCTTGCCAGAAAGGCTTGTCGCCCGCTGCGCGGGCCGACGCGATTGCTAGGCTCGGCCATCCAGGCCTCGCCAAGCAACGATCTGCCCGGCGGGTCAAAACCGTAGGGCCTGCGCCTTGACACCCCGCCTATACTTCCCAGTCTTTGCTTGAAGCAGCTCTAATTCCATGACTACAGAACCCGGCAACCAGCAGCAGCAATCCGAAATCAAGACCCTGATCATCAAGGGCAAGGAACAGGGTTACCTGACCTACGCCGAGGTCAACGATCACCTGCCCGACGACATCGTCGATCCGGAGCAGATCGAAGACATCATCGGCATGATCAACGACATGGGTATCGAGGTGCACGAAGTCGCGCCCGATGGCGAGACGCTGCTGCCCGAAAACCCGGTCGCCACCGATGATGAAACCGCGACCGAGGAAGCCGTCGCGGTGCTCTCGGCGGTTGACGCCGAAGTCGGCCGCACGACCGATCCGGTGCGCATGTACATGCGCGAGATGGGTACGGTCGAACTGCTCACCCGCGAGGGCGAGATCGCGATCGCCAAGCGCATCGAGGAAGGCCTCAACCAGGTGCAGAGCTCGCTGGCGAGCTTCCCGTGGTCGATCCAGTTGCTGATCGAGGAATACGACCAGCACACCGAAGGCAAGAAGCGCCTGTCCGAGGTACTCACCGGCTTCGCCGACATCGAAGTGCCGGGCCTGGAAATTCCCGACCCGATGCTCGAAGTCGAAGCCGACGCGCCCGCGGTCAAGGACGACGAAGAAGCCGAGGACGGCGAGGAAGCCGGCCCGGGCGAGACCGGACCCGATCCGATCGAAGTGACGCGCCGCATGGAAGAGCTGCGCTCGCTGTACGTCAAGTTCCAGAAGGCGGCGGACAAGTACGGCACCGCCGACAAGAAAGCGCAGAAAGTGCGCGACCAGATGGCCGAGGCGTTCCTCAAACTCAAGCTTCCGGCGATCATGATCGACAGCTTCGTCAAGAAGCTGCGCGAAGTCGTGGCCAGCATCCGCGCGCATGAGCGCTCGATCATGGACATCTGCATCAAGCAGGCGCACATGCCGCGCAAGGATTTCCTCAAGGCGTTCCCGCAGCAGGAAACGAACTTCAAGTTCGCCGACGAGATGATCCGCAAGAAGCAGAAGTGGTCGTCGGCGATCAAGGCGCACCGCGACGAGATCCTCGCCGAGCAGGAGAAGCTCGTCGCGCTGGAGAAGGCGCTGTACCTGTCGCTGGCCGACATCAAGGAGATCAACCGCGCGATGTCGATCGGCGAAGCCAAGGCGCGCCGGGCGAAGAAGGAAATGGTGGAAGCCAACCTTCGACTCGTCATCTCCATTGCTAAAAAGTATACCAACCGCGGCCTGCAGTTCCTCGATCTCATCCAGGAAGGCAACATCGGCCTGATGAAGGCGGTCGACAAATTCGAATACCGCCGCGGCTACAAGTTCAGCACCTATGCGACGTGGTGGATCCGCCAGGCGATCACGCGCTCGATCGCCGACCAGGCGCGCACGATCCGTATCCCGGTGCACATGATCGAGACGATCAACAAGCTCAACCGCATCAGCCGGCAGATGCTGCAGGAGATGGGCCGTGAGCCGTCGCCGGAAGAGCTTGCGGTCAAGATGGAAATGCCCGAGGACAAGATCCGCAAGGTGCTCAAGATCGCCAAGGAACCGATCTCGATGGAGACGCCCATTGGCGATGACGAGGATTCGCACCTCGGCGATTTCATCGAGGACACGAGTATCGAATCGCCGGTCGAGGCTGCCACCGGCACGGGCCTGCACGAGACCGTGCGCGACGTGCTTGGCGGGCTGACGCCGCGCGAAGCAAAAGTGTTGCGTATGCGCTTCGGCATCGACATGAACACCGACCACACGCTCGAGGAAGTCGGCAAGCAGTTCGACGTCACGCGCGAGCGCATCCGCCAGATCGAAGCCAAGGCGCTGCGCAAGTTGCGCCATCCGAGTCGATCCGAGCAGCTGCGCTCGTTCCTCGATCTCGAATAAGGATCTATCCTTTTCAGGATTGAAAACGCCCGCTGATGCGGGCGTTTTTTTTCTGCAAGCCCCCAAGGGGCCAGGACTCTGCACTTCTCTCGCGCTGAAGGCTGAGAGTCCCCCTCACCCCTTGCCCTCTCCCTCAAGGGGAGAGGGGGAGTGATCGTTGCGCTGCGCGGGCACGAATCGACACGCCGATTGCGGATACGCCCCCTCACCCCTTACCCTCTCCCTCGAGGGGTAACCCTCACCCCTTGCCCTCTCCCGCAAGCAGGAGAGGGGGAGTGATAGTCGCGCTGTGCGCGACGGCTTTATTCCATTGAAGCGGGAGTGATCGTCGTGCTGGCGCACGACATCATTGTTCGATTGGAGCGGGGGGCCTGTAGCACAATGGTTAGTGCAGGAGACTCATAATCTCTTGGTTGCAGGTTCGAGTCCTGCCGGGCCCACCAACTCGCGCAGCTGTTTGCTCGTGCAGAAGCCGCCGCTCGATCGTGCTGCGGCCAGGCCGGCACGAACGCGTCACCCCGCACGCCGCCCGTGTCGCGTTCCGCCACAAGGGTGCGTCTCGCTCCCACAGGCCCGTTCCGGGCCATCCGGATGTATACAAGTGTGCGTCGATTGCGTCGGCCGTGGTGTTCGGGTAGGGTTTGCACCGACCAACAGGGTCACTTTTCGACCATGCAGCGCGGCGTATTGGGGCCCGGGCGCTGCCGGTTCCGGGTGGTGAGAACCTATGAACCGCATGGCCAGCCGCTGGAATGTCGCGGTGTCGGCCGGATTCCCTCCGGGGCAGCCGGGAATCCACAAAACGTCAACTAGTGCACATAAACGGCACAAATGGCCGACGAACGGGTGCGCGAAGCTTGATGGTCATCAAAGTTCTTTGGACAACGCTCTGGGATAGTGGCAACCGTAACGGGAGCCGGGGGGTTGCCCGCACCAGTCGGTGCAGTCACACGGCAGGCTGAAAGTCTGACTAACTAAGTTCGGGCTGAAGTAGGTGCGGTTCATGCTGAGCCGCAAGCGCGACTTGTTCTGGAAGAACGAATGAAAAAGGTGCTTTTGGCATTGCTTTCGCTGCTGTTGCCCGTCCTGGCAGGCACCGCCATGGGCAATTGCCTCACGGACACCACCCAGGCGGATTTCCAGGCCGGCGTGGCGAGCAGCGTCGATCTGACCTCAAGCCCCGGCAATGTGGTGTTGACCTCGACTACGGGAAGTCCCGCCGTCGACGCGCAGAATACCTCGATCACCGGAAACGGCGAGCTTTTCAGCTACACGCAATGGAACGCCCAGACTTTCACCGCCGGCAAGTCGGGTCCGCTGAGCCGCGTCGACCTCAATCTCTTCTGCTATTTTTGCGGAAGCCTACCGCCGTCGATCATCGTCAGCATCCGCGCGACGTCCGGCGGTATGCCGACCGGAGGCGATCTGGCCACGGCGTCGACAGTGATCACCAACTGGTCCGTCGGCGCGCAGGCGTGGTTCACCGCGAATTTCGCGACGCCGGCGACGGTTAGTTCCGGCACGCAGTACGCGCTTATAATTCGGCCGTCGGCGTCGTACGTCAACGGCACGCTGGCCTTCAGCAACAGCGCGATTTCATCTGCGAGCGGCAATGACGTCTACGGTGGTGGCAAGCTGCTCTTCAGCACCAACAGCGGTAGTGCCTGGAGCATCCAGACCTACTCCAATGCAGTGACATCCGACGCTGGCTTCAAGACCTACGTCGGCAGCGGCACGAGCGGCGGCTACAACAGCACCGGAGATCTTGTCTCCTCGGTCAAGGATGGCGGCACGTCCCCGACCTGGTCGACGGTTTCGTGGAATGGCTCGACCCCAACCGCAACGGCCTTGAAGTTCCAAGCCGCGGCCAGCAGTTCCTCCGGCGGGCCATTCACTTTCGTCGGCCCGGACGGAACCTCGGCAACCTATTACACCAGCGGTGCGTCGCTGAATCAGTTCAACGGCAGCCGTTACCTCAAGTATCGTGCGTTCCTTTCGACCTCCAACTCGTCGGCGACGCCGACACTGGCCGATGCTACGGTCTGCTACACACCGCCGGCTTCCGCAGACCTGTCGATCAGCAACGACGACGGCGTGACGTCGGTGACCGCGGGTGGTGCGGCGACCTATACGCTGGTAGCGGCGAACGCCGGCCCGAGCAGCGTGACCGCTGCAACGGTGACCGATGCGTTCCCGTCATCGCTGACTTGCACCTGGACTTGCGCCGCGTCGTCGGGCAGTTCGTGTCCGGCCTCGGGGTCGGGCAACATCAGCAACTCCGTCAACCTGCTGAGCGGCGGCAGCGCAACCTTCACGGCCACCTGCTCGATATCGGCTGCGGCATCCGGCACGCTGACCAACGTCGCGACGATCAGCGCGCCGGCAGGCGTCTCCGATCCAGCAGCCGGCAACAACTCGGCGAGCGACTCCGACACCGTGGCGGTCAGCAGCAGTCCCCCCGCCATGTCGCTGACCGACAATGTCCAGTACGTGCAAGTCGGGGATGTCGTCAACTATCTCATCCAGGTGACGAATCCCGGTGCCAGCATTTCGCCGACGATAACGGACGCGTTGCCAGCGCAATTGTCCGGTGGTCAGTGGGTGTGCAGTGCGGTCGCCGGCGCTACTTGCGGCAGCGGAAACGCAACGGGGAGCGGCAGCGGCAACACGCTTACCGACACTCCGACGTTGCCGCCCGGTGGCGCCGTCAACTACACCTACACGGTGACCGTATTGGCCGCCAATTCGAACGGCCAGGTCAGCAATACCGCATCAATGAAGATCGCAGGCAAGGCCGCCAGCATCAGTGCCAGCGATGCCGATACGGTTGTCATCTTCATGAGCGGATTCGAAGGCGGGACGACGCCTTTGGCGATGAACATAGCCGGCGGCAACGTGGCGGGATCGATAACGGCACAATTCGGTGTCGATGGCGGACTGCTGAGCAAGCTCGGCCTTGCGCCAGTGACGGTCGCCAGCGCGCAGTCGGCGAGCCGGCACACGCTGTTCAGCCTACAGCTGATGCGCTCTGGCCAGAACGTGCTTCTGCGCAGCCTCACAGCGATCGATGGCGGCCCATTCTCCGACGTGTCGCCGTGGCAAGTCGTCGACCTGCGCCAGCTGCGCATCGGTTTTGAATGGCAGTCGGCTACGACGCGCGGTGACGATGGCTTCCTGCGTGCCGGATCGGCGGCGCAGCAGAAGCTGATCGCAGCGAACAACACACAAGAAAAACTGACGCAGTTGCAGGTCAGCGTTGAAAACGGCATTCCGTGGTTGGTTCTCATCGAACCGTAGATCAAGCTGTTTGTCGTTTTTTTTCAGGAGCCCGGGGTGACCCGGGCTTGTTTTTTTTCTGCGGGCAGAGATCCATCGACTGCCGCGCGCGTGATTCGTCAGCCGAAGCGAAGCGCGAATCCGTGCCTGCCGTCCTGGTCGATATTCTCGTCCAGCGTCCAGCCCCAGCGCTCGCAGACGCGGCGGATCATGCCGAGGCCGAGGGGCTGCTCGCGCACCTCGCGTTGTTCACGCCTGTTGTCATTGGATCGCCGGCCGGCAGCGTCGTCCGGCTCCGCCGCGCCATCGTGGGCGATGCTCAATTCGCCTGTCCGCACGCGCACGCGCAGCACGCCGCCTTCGGCAAACTGGGTGACCGAACGCAGCAGGTTGCCGATCACGACGCCGAGCACCTTCGCCGGCGCCGCGATGACGACGCCGCTTTCCCGTTCGCGCACGACCTCGAGATTCTTTTCGCGCAGCGCGTCCTGGCGGTCGCGCAGGAGGTCGTCGACCAGGCTGTCCAGATCACGCACGCGGGCGTCGCCCGAAAGACGTTCGTCGCCACGCGCGAGAACGAGCAGGGCGTCGAGCAGATCGCGCAGCTCATCGGCGCCGCGCTGGATGCGCTTGAGCCGCAGCGCCGCCGCGGCATCGATTTTGCCCTGGTCGAGCAGCACTTCGATTGCACCACGGATCACGGCCAGCGGCGTGCGCAGTTCATGGCTCGCATCGGCTGTGAATGCCCGTTCGCGGCGTACGTACTCGCGCAGCTTTTCCTGATAACGATCGAAAGCCTGCGCGAGCGCGCCGACCTCGTCCTCGGCATACTCCGGAGCCAGCGCCACCAGGTCACGCGCCGGCGGCTCCAGCGTCTCGACCTGCTGTGCCAGTCGCCGCACCGGCTCGATCGCGCGCCCCGCCCAGAACCAGCCGAGCCAACATGACAGCGCGCTGCCGAACAGCACGAGCGCGATCAGGTCGCGCGCGAGGCGCCTTTCGCGAACGCTTTCCAGGCCGATGTCGAGCACGACGTAAAGGCGGCGTCCGCCGACGTCGTACACCGCAACGTGGCGATCGCCGCTTTCGTTCTGCACTTCGTAAGTACCCGGTTGCAGGGCTGCCACGTCGGCCGGGGGCACGCCGGCGCCCTGAGCATCGCTGCTGTAGACGTAGAAGTGCTTGCTGCGTGGTCCGGGTACGATGCCTTCGTCGGCGTAGCGCGCGCGCAGATAGTCACCCTCGACGCGCAGCATTTCGCCGACCAGGCGATCGACATATGAGTCGGAAAAATGCACCGCGACCAGTGCCAGGCACGCGCTCACGACCAGGCCGAGCAGCGCGCACAGTGCCGCGACGCGCGTGCGCAGGCCGAGCCTAGGCGTTTGCGGATTCTGCGATTCGGTAGCCGAAGCCATGGACGGTGTGCAGCAACTGGAGCTTGAACGGGCGATCGATGGCCGAACGCAGGACGGAAAGATGCGTGTGCAGCGTGGCAATGTCGCCGCCGCCTTCACCCCACAACGCGTGTGTCAGATCGGCGTGGCGCACGACATGCGGTGAGCGGCGCATCAGCGTTTCGAGCAGCACGAATCCGGCGCGCGTGACGGCCAGCTTCTGCCCGTCACGTGCAACTTCCTGCGTCACCGGGTCCAGCGCGAGATCGGCGACGCGCACGACTTCGCCGTGCTGGAGGTGCCCGCGCCGGTGCAGTGCGCGGATGCGCGCTTCGAGTTCACGCATGGCGAACGGCTTGACCAGATAGTCGTCAGCGCCTTCGGCGAATCCGGCCAGCTTGTCGTCGAGCGTGTCGCGCGCGGTGAGCATCAGCACGGGCGTGTCGCGGCCGGCCTCGCGCACAGCGCGGCACAGGTCGAGCCCGTCGAGCTTGGGCAGTCCCAGATCGAGCACGATGACGTCGTAGGCACCGTCGAGCGCCATGCGCAGGCCGGTCGCGCCATCGGCGGCATGATCCATGACGAAACCACGGAACTCGAGAAAGTCCCAGATATTCGCCGCGATGTCGCGTTGATCCTCGATCAACAAGGTGCGCAGCATGGGCTGGAGGAAGTCTGACAAACGAGCAGCCTGATGGGGTGCGGCTTAAGAATTCCTTAAGTCACCGGCAGAGCATTGCTGGCTCCGGTCGTCTACAAGGATCACCTCGGGCTACCGAATCTGCAACCACTACCACTGCCAAAGCCTCAATCGGTGCCGCCGGCGTCCGCCACCGGAGCACCCGCCGCCAAGGTTGCTGCGACAGGTACCGGCCCCGTCGGCGCGAGCATGCGCGCACTGCGCCAGTTGCCGAACGTGTAGTACGCGATCGACAGCAGCATCGACACCAGCGAGCCGAGCGGGAAACTCCACCAGATCGCGTCGCTGCCCCAGCTGTCGACATAGGCGTAGGCAAACGGAATGCGCACCACCCATAGCGCGATGAAGAGGATGATCAGCGGCGGGATCACGGCGCCGGTCGAACGCACGACGCCGGCGAGCACGAACGACAGGCCGAAAAAGATGAACGACCAGACCACGATCGCGTTGATGTGCTGGGCGATCTCGATCGCGCCGCCCGTGGCCGGCAGGAACAGGTTCAGCGCGCCGCGGTTGAACAGGTAGATCAGCAGCACTAGCGACCCGGTCAGCAGGAAATTGAAGGCGACGCCGGTCATCGCGACGCGGTGCACACGGTCCCACTTGCCGGCGCCGACGTTCTGCGCCGCCATCGACGAGGCCGCCATGCCGATCGCGATCGACGGCATCTGTATATAATTCCACAACTGGAAACAGGCGCCGTAGGCCGCTGTCGTGTGCGCGCCGAAGCGGTTCACCAGCGAAATCATGAACAGCATCGACAGCGACATCACGATCATCTGCAGGCCCATCGGGATGCCCTTCGTGAACAGCGCCTTGAGGATCGGGCCGTCGACGCGCAGGTAGCGGTTCTCGCCGCTGTGGATGACGAGGAAATGCTTGCTGCGGTAGAGATAGCCGATCAGCGCGGCCAGAGTGATGATCTGCGCGGCGACGCTCGCCGTAGCCGATCCGGCGATGCCCATGCGCGGTACCGGACCGAAGCCGAAGATGAAAAGCGGATTCAGCGCGATGTCGAGCACGACATTGAGCAGGAGAAACAGAAATGGCGTGCGCGCGTCGCCGGCACCGCGCAGGGCCATGCCGAGGAACGAGAGCAGATAGAGAAACGGCATGCCGATGAAGATGATGCGCAGGTAGGATACCGCCAGCGGCTGCGCGTCGGCCGGTGTGCGCAGCCAGCGCATCAGCACTTCCGCGCCGGGCAGTCCGACTGCGGCAATCACGACCGAAATGCCGACGAAGAACACGATGCTGGTGCCGATCACGCGCTTGGCCCGGTCGATGTCCTGCGCGCCCATGCTCTGGCCGACCAGGATCGTCGCCGCCATGCCCACGCCGAACACGGCGCCGAGCAGGAAGAACAGGATCGTGTTGGCGTTCGAGGTGGCGGCGAGCGCGGCCTCACCGAGGCCATGGCCGACCCAGACCGCGTTGACCGAACCGTTGAGCGACTGCAGCACGTTGCCGGCGAGTATCGGCAGTGCGAACTTCACCAGGGTCTTGCCGATTGCGCCTTCGGTCAGCGCTGTGTTCGGTCGTTGCATCGATGCCATGGAATCCTTCTTGCGACAGGTGGCGGAAAGCGCGGTGCGCGCCGCCGTTGGCTGGGGGAAAAACCAGTGTACCCACAGGCCGGCGGTCCGAAGCAAGCGTGGTAAAATGTCCCACGGGGCTGCACGTCGTCACTCGCGTTTCCGTGCGCCGCGGCTCTGCGCACGATCACGATACCGGGCGCAGTGTCTTCGCGATGGCGCAATTGCGGCAACTGGCCGCATTCGCAATACGACGAATGGCACCCCTGCGGGCCGTTGCGAGCGATTATCATGGCGGCCTCGCCAGCGCAAAGCGTCGGCGCACTTCCCGTTCCGGAGAGCTTCATGGGTTCGCGAAACCTGTTCGCCGTACTGTTGTTCGGTACTTGCGCCGCCGCCCAGGCCGCAGTCGATCCAGGCCTTTTCCAGGACCTGCATTGGCGCTCGATCGGTCCGTTCCGCGGGGGCCGCGTGCTGACCGTGGCCGGCGTTCCGGGTGATTCGCGCCACTATTATTTTGGCGCCGTGAACGGCGGCATCTGGCAGACCGGCGACGCCGGACGAACCTGGCAGCCGATCTTCGATTCACAAGCGGTCGGCACGATCGGCGCGATCGCGATCGCGCCATCCGACGCGAAGGTCCTCTATGCCGGCAGCGGCGAGGCCGACATGCGCTCGGACATCGCCCAGGGCGACGGTGTATACAAATCCACGGACGGCGGCAGGAGCTGGGCCCACGTCGGCCTGCGCGACACGCAGCAGGTCGGCAAGATCCTCGTGCACCCGAACAACGCCGACGTCGTCTATGTCGCTGCGCTCGGCCATCCGTACGGACCGAATGCCGAACGTGGCGTGTTCCGCTCGCGCGACGGTGGCAGGAATTGGCAGAAGGTGCTGTTCAAGGATGCCAACACCGGTGCCATCGACCTGGCGTTCCAGCCCGGCGATGCAAACGTCATCTACGCCTCCCTGTGGCAGACGCGGCGGCCGCCGTGGAACGTCTACCCGCCGTCGAACGGGCCCGGTTCTGGTGTATACAAATCCACCGATGGCGGCGATACCTGGAAGCAGATTTCCGGACATGGCTTTCCCGCCACGGTCGGTCACGTCGGCCTCGCGCTGTCGGACGCCGCGCCCCAACGCGTCTATGCGATCGTCGATGGCGACGCCGGCGGCCTGTACCGCTCCGACGACGGCGGTGCGAATTGGAAGCACACAAGCGGCGACCCGCGCATCTGGCAGCGCGGCTGGTACTTCGGCCAGATCACGGCGGATCCGAAGAACGCCGACCGCATCTATTCGATGAACACGATCGTGCTGCGCTCGGACGACGGCGGCGCCACGTTCATTCCGCTCAAGGGCGATCACACGGGCGACGATTTCCACGCGCTGTGGATCGATCCGGCCGACAGCAACCGGCAGATCCTCGGCTCCGACCAGGGCACGCAGATCACGATGAACGGCGGCACGACCTGGAGTTCATGGCATAACCAGCCGACTGCGCAGATTTACCGCGTCAGCACGGACAACCGCTTTCCGTACTGGGTCTACGGCGCGCAGCAGGACTCCGGTGCGCTGAGCTTGCCGAGCCGCGGTCCCGGCTACGACGGCATCAACATGACCCAGTTCCACGAGATCGCGCCGGGCGGCGAGAGCGACAACATCGCCCCGGACCCGAAGGATCACGACATCGTCTTCGGCGGCCGCGTCGACAAGCTCGACCTGCGCACGCAACAGGTGCGCCACGTCGATCCGACGCTTGCCGCCGAGCCGGACTTGTATCGAGCGACGTGGACGCTGCCGCTGGTGTTCTCGCGGCGCGATCCGCACATTCTGTACTTCGGCAACCAGCGCGTGTTCCGCACCGCCGACGGCGGCGAGCACTGGGACGCGATCAGCCCGGATCTGACGCGCGAGAATCCCGCCACGCCGGCGACGCTCGATGCGCCAGGCGTTGCGAACAACCTCGGCACGGGACCGCGCCGCGGCGTGGTCTATGCGATCGCGCCGTCGCGCGTAGCCGACAAGGACATCTGGGCCGGCACCGACGATGGCCTGATCTGGCGCACGCGCGATGAAGGTACACACTGGGAGAACGTCACGCCGAAGGCGCTGACGCCGTGGTCGAAGGTCGGCATCATCGATGCCTCGCCATTCGACGCCGACAGCGCGTACGCGGCAATCGACCGCCACCGACTCGACGACTTCAAGCCATATATCTATCGCACGCATGACGGCGGCAAGAGCTGGCAGCTGATCGCGACCGGCATCGACGCCGGCAGCGCGGTCAACGTCGTGCGCGCCGATCCGGTGCGCCGCGGTCTGCTCTACGCCGGCACCGAGAAGGGCGCCTACGTGTCGTTCGACGACGGCGAGCATTGGCAGCCGCTGCAGAACGCCCTGCCGGTTACGTCCGTGCGCGACCTCGAGGTACACGATGCCGATCTCGTCATTGCCACGCATGGCCGCGGCTTCTACATACTCGACGACGTCGCGGCGCTGCGCCAAGTCGACGACAAGGTCGCGGCAGCGGCGGCATGGCTGTATGCGCCGACCGATGCGGTCCGCGTGCACCGTTCCGAATTCACTGGCACGCCGCTGCCGAAAGACGAGCCGATGGCAGCGAATCCGCCCGATGGCGCATACATCGACTACACGCTCAAGACCGCGCCGAAGGCCGCCGTGACATTGGAGATCGTCGATGCGGGCGGCGCTGTCGTGCGCCGTTATTCGAGCGACGACCAGCCGCCCGCGGCAGATCCGGCAAAAATGGAAACTGCGCCGGAGTGGAAAAGGCTGCCGGTGACGCTGTCGGCCGCGCCCGGCATGCATCGCTTCGTCTGGCCGCTGCGCCAGGCCGCGCCGGCTGCACTCGCCGAAGGCAACAAATTCGCCGACGGCGTGTGGATGCCGCCGGGGCATTACACGGTCGCGCTGACGGTCGATGGCCAGCGGCTTACGCAGCCGCTCAACGTCAAGCCCGATCCCCGTGTCACGTTGCCGGATGCCGCGTACGTGCAACAGTTCGATATGGCCAGGCAGATCGAGCAGGAGCGCGTGCGCGTCGGCGGTGCGATGCATGCGGTCGCCACGCTGCAGGCCGAACTGGCCAAACAGCGCGAACAGACGCCGGCACTGGCGCACAACATCGATGCCCTGGTTGAACAACTGCACACGCTCGCCGGCACGCACGCGTCGAGCAATCCGCACAACAGCTGGGCGTTTCCGCCGCGCAGCGTGCGCACCCTGCGCTGGGTCGGCGAGACGCTGGACAAACTCGAGCACGCGGTCGACGAGTCCGACAACGCACCATCACCGGATGCACGTGTCGGCCTGGCTAAAATCAAGCCGCTCACCGACTCCACGCTCGCGGCGTGGACGTCTTGGCAGACGCACGAGCTGCCCGCGTTCAATGCGAAACTGAAGGGCAGCGGACACGAGCCGATCGTCGTAACGCCGGACCAGTGACAGGACTCCGTGGTATGAGCATGCGCGCGATCCGGTTGCTGCTGGCCGCAATGGTGTCTTGCAGTGCAGGCGCCCACGCCGATGCGCCGCCGAGCCTGGCGGCACCCGTGCTGGAAACCGGCACGCTGGAAGGCGCGGCGTACCGCATCGACATTCCCGCGGCGTGGAACCACGATCTCGTCGTCTACTACCACGGTTATGCGGTGACGCCGGTGCAGTTGCCGGCACGCGAACCGGTCGCCCCGCACCTGCAGCAGCTGCTCGACCGCGGCTATGCGGTCATCCAGTCGGCGTATTCGCAGACCGGTTGGGCGGTCGAGCAGGCTTACGCCGACAGCGAGCACCTGCGCCGCCATTTTGGCGAGAAGCACGGCAAGCCTCGTGCAACGTTCGTCGCCGGCATGTCGATGGGCGGCACCCTGGTCGCTATGGCGCTGGAAACCGCGCCGGAGACCTACGCCGGCGGACTCTCGCTGTGCGGCGCGATCGAGTCGACCGATCGCCTCGTGCAGTACGATTTCGCCCTGCGCGCGGCGTTCGACTATTACTTCCCCGATCTGCTCGGTCCACTGGTGCCGGTCCCGACGGGTTTCATGCCGACGCAGGCGATCGAAGAAAAAATCGCCGCGGCATTGCAATCCAAGCCGCAGGCGGCGGCGACGCTGCTGCGCATCTGGGGCGTCGGCAACCTGCAGACGTTGGCGCCGATCATCGCGTTCAACACCTACGAGGTCGCCGAGTTGCAGCGGCGCACGCACGGCAATCCTTTCGCCAACGCCGACATGATTATCACCGGCAGCGGCGACGACTACGCGTTGAACCTGGGCGTGAAGCGTTACCACGCCGATGCGGCGGCGGCCGCCTATGTGTCGCGCTGGTATACCTCGAGCGGCAAGCTGACACGGCCGCTGCTCGCGCTGCACGACACTGCCGATCCGCTCGTGCCGGCCTCCAGCGCCGCCGAATATGCATTGCTCGCGCGCCGCGAAGGTCATGCCGACAAGTTCGTGCAGCAGTTCGTCAACAAGGAGGGCCACTGCGTGTTCACGCCGCAGGAAATCGGCCACGCCTTCGACGAAATGATCGACTGGGTCCACACCGGTAAGCGTCCGCCTTCCGGCCCGCTGCCCTGAGGCATCATTTTCCCGCCAGCACGTCGGCGAAGATGCGCGCAAACGTGTGTACGTCGCCGGGCCAGCGTGCCGACACGTAGTTGCCGTCGCGTACGACGAAAGCCGGGCGCGAATCGCGCGGTGAATCGCGGAACAGGCCGCTGGCCTTGCGCAACCGATCGGACGCATCCGCGGGGACGTCGACAAAATCATTGGGCCTTGCCAGAGCCCGCATAACTTCAGCCTGCACGCTGCGATAGCCGGCCGGCTCTCCTTCCTCTTCGCGATAGGTGCGATAGTAGTCGCGATCCCACCAGCGCCCGGCATAGCGCGACACGAGCCACGCGCTGCGCTCTAGCTTCCAGGTCAAGGCGGTGGTCCTGCGCCCGTGCAGCACCGAGCGACCGTTGCGCTGCGAGATGCTGCGCGCCGCCAGCACGACGCCGTGGCATATCGCTGCCGCGGGCTTGCCGGTGTCGAAGAAGGCGGCCACGACGCGCTGCAGAACGTCGCTCTCGAGGTACTCGCGCATGCCCTGCGCATGGCCGCCTGGCAGCAGTACTGCGTCGAAATCGGCGCTATCGACGGCGGCATAAGGCAACGGCTTGCGAAATGCTGCATTGTGCACAAGTTCGCAATGCGCCGAACGCGCGCTGCGGTCGGCGCGCAGGGCCAGGCCGAACAGCTTGAGTTGGCGCAATCCCGGTACACGGCTCCAGAAGTCAAGACCGATGCCGGTGACCATGACTGGATCGGCACGTGCGGCGCGGCCATCGGGTGTGGCAAAGACGACATCATGTCCGGCCGCGGCGAGAATGCGCCAACTCACCGCCGCCTCGGACGGATCGAAGTCCGTGCACGGCAGCGGCATCAGGACTTTCATGCAGGCGGCGCGTCCTCGCGCAACTTGCGCTGCGCCCAGGCGACGTCGTGCCATGCGCCGAACTTGTAGCCGACGCGGCGGAACACGCCGATCGTCTCGAAGCCGACGCTGCGATGCAACGCCACGCTGGCGTCGTTCGGCAGCGTCATGCCGGCGTAGGCGTTGCAATAGCCTCTGGCGATCAGCGCATCGAAGAGAGCCAGATAGAGCGCCTTGCCGACACCTCGCCGCTGTGCGGATGAGTCGACATAGGCCGACGTCTCAGCCGACCAGCGATAGGCGGCGCGCTCGCGGTGCATCGAAGCATAGGCGTAACCAAGGCAGCGGCCGTCGTGCTCGGCAACGAGCCAGGCCCATTGCGCCGAGCATTTGCGCACGCGTGCGGCAAACTCCTCAATGCCCGGCACGACCGTCTCGAACGAGACCGCTGTGTGCTCGACGAATGGCGCATAGATCGCCAGCATCGCCGGCCCATCCGCATCGCTCGCCGCTCGGATCGCGAAGGACGCGGTGTCTGCCATGAATACGTTCCCTGCCCGCGCTATTTCGCGACCGCAGCAATGCACTCGATCTCAACGCGAGCGCCAAGCGCCAGACCGCTGGTGCCGAACGCGCTGCGCGCCGGGTAATGGACTGGGAAGAATGTCTTGTAGACGTCGTTGAACGCACCCCATTCGGACATGTCGGCGAGCATCGCCGTGCACTTGACCAGATTCGTCAGCGCATAGCCGTTCGCCTCGAGCGAAGCCTTGATGTTCTGCATCGCCTGCCGGGTTTCCTCCGCGATGCCGCCGGCGGCGAGCTTCATGCTGCCCGGCACGATGCCGAGCTGGCCGGACAAGTAGAGGGTGTTGCCGACGCGCACGCCCTCGGAAAACGGCAGCGTCGCGGGCAGCACCTTGCCGGAGTTCAGATATTCGATGCCGCCCGGCGTGGCGGCGGAAGCGGAGAGCGGAATCGAAATGGCGGCGGCAGCGGCGAGCAGTGCGAGCGCGGTTCTCATGCTTATCCTCCTGGCGATAATGGGCGGAAAATCACGGTCGGCGCACGCGCCGGCGGGATCAACCGCTATTCTGCCGTAGCAGGAGCGTAGTTCGCGAACCGCTCGATACTGCCGGTCGCCAGGAATCACGGCGAACACAGGCCGTCATGGGCGCAACGGGCAGGCGCAGGCGTACGTCGTCAGAGCGGATTGGTCGCCGTGATGATCCAGGTACTCGACGGCGCGCGAATCCCGTTCGGGCTTTCATAGGGCGTCAGCGCTTCGCGCAGCGCCGCAATTACCTGCGGCTTGAGGCGCTCGCCTTCATCGCCGGCGAGGCGGATGATCTCGCCGGCCGGACCCAGGGCCATGGCGAATTCGATCGCGTCGTCGATGTCGCGGCCGATGCAGATGTCGCAGTCGTAGCGCTCGAAGCGGATGCGTTCGAAGCCGGCGCTGCGCAGCATCGCGCTGACCATGTCCGGGCCGGACATCGAGAACGGTCCAGGACCGCAATGCACCTGATCGGTCTGCTCAGGCGCGACCACGGGGACGATCGCGCGCACGCGCAACTCGGCTTCGTGCAGCCACGGGTTGTCCTCGCGCCGGCGCCACACGACCTGGGTAAACGTGCCGCCCGGCTTGAGCGCCTTGCGCACGTTGCGCATCGCCGCACCCGGCATCTCGAAGAACATCGTGCCGAAGCGCGCGAAGGCGAAATCGTACGGTCCGTGCAGGTCGTCCCACTGGGCGTCGCCGACAAAGAACTGCGCATTGCCGACACCCTCGCTGCGCGCGTCGGCTTCGCTCGCCTCGATGAAATTCGCGGCGCAATCCATGCCGACCGCAGCGCCGGACGGACCGACCGAGCGCGCGATGCGCAGCGTGGTGTCGCCGAAGCCGCAGCCGATATCGAGCACGCGTGCGCCGCTCGGATACGCGCAGCGTTCTAGCGCCACTTCGCTGTGCTGCGACAGCCCGTCCACGAGCAGGTGGCGAAAACGGACGAATTTGTCGAACAGCACGGTATTCCACGCCTGCACGATCACGCTATCGGACACGGTCTACTCCTTTGCTCGTGGCGTTGGCCCGGATGCGGCGCCCGCTTGCTGCCGATCGGGGCTGCGCTTGATGCTGTCCGGCAAAAGTATACCCGCGTGCGGACGGCGGGCCGGAATATCTTCGGCACAGCGCCCGCGCCGGCGCGAACGAGGTCGCGCCGACTTGACGACGGCGCGAAGCGAGCGCAGCCATCGCCGGCACGCACTACTCCGGCAAGGTCACGCCGGACCCGCCCATTTCCTTGGGCATGTCCTTCATCTTCGGCAAGCCATCCTTGATGCGCAGCCGCGTCTCGGCATAGTTGACGTGGATGCCCGCTTGGTACGGAAAGTCCGGAATGACAGCGGCATAGATATCAACCAACCCCATGGTGGGGTGATCGGTGAAGACATGACCGCCGCAGGTCTTGCACCACTTGCGATAGCTGATCGGCGTCTTGTTGTAGGTGCCGATGTTGTCGGCGCCCTTCGTGACGCGCACCGCATCGGGTTTCCACAACGTGAACGCGTTGACCGGTCCGGCCGACCATTGCCGGCACGATTCGCAGTGGCAGTAGCCCATTCCCGCCGGCTCGCCGCTCACACTGAACTGCACTGCACCGCAGAAACAGCTGCCCTTGTATTCATTTGCATTGCTCATGGATCACCCCGTTGGTTGTTGTAGTGTCGTCTGCGAAATCGATTGTGTCATTGCCATAACTCCTCTTGCCTTGAATCAACTCGGGCGGGCCGAAGTTGCGTGCGTCTCGTGCCGGTCACAAACCGGCCGCGGTGCAAAGTGCATGCTCAGCGCCGCGTGATCAGGACCTCGAGATATTCGCTCGGCACTACCAAAGTGCCGTCGCCGGAGCGGTTGCGGCTGTGCAGCAGCGCCATCAGGTCGCGGTTGAAATCGGCCTGCTTCCAGGCGTCGAGCGCCGCGAATGTCTTGTTCATCGGGCCGTAGAACGTGCGGAACACGTCGATCCAGTGTGCCGCCGAGCAGTAGCGGAAGTTGAACGTGCGGTTGACCGTAGTGATCTTCAGCGCGCTGTCTCCGAACAACTCGGTGATGCGCGCATGCGTGCCCCACAGCGCCGGCGATTTCACGCCCGGTGCGGGCGGGATGTACTTGGCGATGGTCTTGAACACCTGGCCGATGAAACTGTCAGGGGTCCAGTTGGCCAGGCCGACGCTGCCGCCGGATTTGCACACGCGCGCGAGTTCCGCGGCGGCTTTTTCCTGGTTCGGCGTGAACATGACGCCGAATGTCGACAGCACGACGTCGAACGAGCCGTCGGCGAACGGCAGATTCTCGGCATCGGCCTGCTGGAAAGCGATCGAGTGGCCCTCGGCCTGCGCACGCGCGCGACCGGATTCGAGCAGTGCGGGCACGTAGTCGGTGGACGTCACGTCGCACCAGCGCCGTGCCGCCGCGAGCGTGGCGTTGCCGTTGCCGGCGGCGACGTCGAGCACGCGCGAGCCCGAGCGCAAGTCGAGCGCTTCGCAGAGATCCTCGCCGACCGACTGCAGCGTGGTTCCGACGACGGCATAGTCGCCCGTCGACCATGCAGCCTGCTGGCGCGCCTTGACGGCGGAAAGATCGATCGTCGGCGCGGCCGTCGAAAAACCTACTGCGGACATTTCCGTACGCTCCTCGTCTTGAGAAAACGGGTCGGCGCGAAGCGCGCATTGGCGCGCCTCGCACGATGCTAGTATTCTGGGAAGTCGCACATCGGGTCTTGGCAGGAACTCCGCAATTCTTGTCCGGAGCGCCACCTTTTTCGCCAGGTGCAGGTTCGCAGAACGCAATTCGGGAACGACTTGCGACAGCTGAAGCGCGTGGAAACCGCCCTGCGGGAGCAGGGATTTCCCCGGACTTAAGCGATATTTGACCGGAACGCCATGGATGCTTTGTCGGACGTCCTGAAATCGGTGCGCCTCGAAGGCGCCGTCTACCGCGACGCGGAGTTCTCGGCGCCGTGGTGCGTGCAGGCGAAATACGGCATCGAAACTGCGAGCGACCAGCTCGCCGGCGCCGAGCACGTCATGTTCTTCCACTTTCTCATCGAGGGTCACTGCAAGGTGCGCCTTGCCTCCGGCGGCGACGTGCTCGAAGCGCGCGCAGGGGATCTGGTCCTGCTGCCGCAGGACGACAAGCACATCATGGGCACCGATCTGCGCCTCGAAGCGGTCGCTACGGAGAAGTTTCTCGAGCCTGAAGCGCTCGCACGCGGCGGCCTCGTTCCGCTGCGCGCCGGCGGCGGCGGCGAGATCACGCGTTTCGTCTGCGGTTATGTGGCGTGCAGTCGCAGCGTTTGCCGGCCGCTGCTCGAAGCGCTACCGCGCGCGTTGTTGATCCCGATCGGTGACGGACCGGCCTCGGCTGCGTTGCGCGAGTTGTTGCGCATGGGCGTGCGCGAGTCGTCCGGCGAGCGCCCGGGCAGTGTCTCGCTGCTCGCCAAGCTATCCGAACTCATGCTCGTCGAGGCGTTGCGTCGTCACGTCGAAACTCTGCCCCCCGACGGCAAGGGCTGGCTCGCCGGCGTGCGCGACGCGCAGGTCGGCCGCGCGCTGGCGCTGCTGCATCACGATCCCGGCCGCGGCTGGACGGTCGACGAACTGGCACGCGAGGTCGCGCTGTCGCGCTCGGCGCTCGCCGAACGATTCGCCGCGCTGGTCGGCGAACCGCCGATCCAGTACCTGATGCGTTGGCGCCTGGCCCTGGCTGCGCACATGTTGCGCTCGGGCCGCGACGCCGTCGTGCGTGTCGCCGAGCGCAGCGGTTATGAATCCGAAGCGGCCTTCAATCGCGCGTTCAAGCGCGAGTTCGGCATGCCGCCTGCCGGCTGGCGCCGGGCGGCAGCGACAAGATAGGCACGCCGGCGCAGGCAGCCGACACACGCGCGTCCGAGCAAGGTGCGGCTCCGCGGGAGCGCCCGTCACGAATGAACTATCGCGTCGTCGTTGCGTGAGCGTAATGCTAGCTGCGGCGCGAAGTGCTGGTCAATCACCGCAACCTGTGCGAGTCAATCGCAACGGTAAGTCAGTGCCACAGTCCGAGGATCAGGCCGAAGAGCACGAACTGCACCGTGTGATACCCGCCATCGATGAGCCAGAGCATGAAGGGTCGTTGTGCGAACTGGTAATTGATGCCGAAGCTCGCCGCAACAAAGCCAAGTCCGACAAGCAGGCCTGTCGATAGCGCCGTCTGCAGGACGGGCGCCGGACCGAGCAGTGTGGCAAAGGCAAATGCCGCAACTACGGAGAAGACGAAGCTGATGCCGAAGACCTTGGCCGGATGCCCGGATTTCGGCTGGCCGCCGTTCTCACGGTTCCACGCGCGGCCGAACAGTACCGGGGAATACCACAGGCCGCCGAGAAGAAAACTCGAAACCGCCGCCACCAGCGATCGCCGAGAAAATTCATTTGTTGCCCAGTTTGATTGCCGTGTCGCGCCGGGATCGACGCGCACGAAGTTCAAGCTTAGCGCATCGCCTTGTCGTGGTCGCTGACCGCACCTCGCGTGCGCGCACGATGCCGCAAGTGGTCAGGTCCGGCGTCGCGTCTCGCTTGCGTCGAGCGAATGGTCAGATGACAGCCGTGCTGAAGTTCGATGGCAACAGCAGGGCGGAATATGCCAGCACGCTGAGCCACGTCAGTGCGAGACCAAGGAGTCGCAAGGAGCGATGACGCCGGCTGCTCGATGCGCGCCAGCGGCAATACAGGCGTTCGGACAGCAGCACGGCACCATAGTACGCAATGGCGATCGAAATGCCGGGCAGCGAGGCGAACCACGCAGTGGCAACGAGGAGCGCGAAAGCTCCTGCGACAACCGATGTTGCCGGGTACTCGGTCAGCGGATCGACCCAACGTACCATCGCCGTTTTGCTGCTGGAACCAGGCGGCAAGTGCCGCGCATGACATGATACTACCGTACAGCGCAGTGGCATCGTCATGGGTCACCGGTAAAGGGTTTGCACTCGAGGTCATCGTTGCTACGCAGCGCAAGGACGATCTCGCGGCACTGCAGCACGCTCAGCGTGGGGCCAGTGGCTGGGCCGTCGGAACCGTTCGAGTCGTAGAACACTACCCAGAGCCTGCCACTCTCATCGCGTGCGGCACCTTGCCAGATGAGTGACTCCGTACTTTGCAACTGAACTGCGAATCGATACGCCCTACCTGATGCAGCGACGCGCGCGGCGCATCCGACAGCCGCACCACGATCACCGGGCTGTGCAACGGACCCACAGTCCTGGCTGTTCGAGCCGGCCAGTGATCCGATTTTCTTCAACAGCGCTTCCGGCGCCGATTCCGCGGCATGAGCGTTGCTAGTCGCGGTCAGCGTTGCGAGCAGGACGGAGAGGAACAATGGGTTCATGCGCCGCCGTGACGCGTGAGTTGAGGATTCAAAAATGCCAGTTCATGGACTAACCGGCCGCATTTTCGCCATCTATCAGTTCGACTCGGTTTCCAAACGGATCCGAAACGAAGGAACGCCGCACATCGGCAAGGCTCGTATCCTGCGTCACTCGATATCCGGCTGCAATCAACTTGGCGAGGAGTTCTTCGTACCCGCGGATACGCAACGCGGGGTGCGCCTTGCGCGCCGGCGAGAATGGTTCTTCGACGCCAAGGTGCAGTTGCAACCGGCCGCATTGGAACCACGCTCCACCGCGCTGGGCCGTGGCGCCCGGCTTCGGGATTTCTTCGAGTCCAAGAAGGCCGGAATAGAACACGCGCGCGCGGTCTTCCTCGCCTCGAGGGATGGCGACTTGAACGTGGTCCAATCCAAGCACGTGGTTCACTGGAATAACTCCAGGCAATCGCAGCGAGCTTTGCGTAGAGCGCGCGCCCGACGAGTGTGTCAGCCTTCGGCGATGGCGGCAATCGACACGCGCATGCCGGGAATGCGGACCGGCAGCTTCGCACCCTGCCGCGCCGGCGGATTCGCGGGGAACCACCTGACCCACTCCTCGTTCATTCCGGCGAAGTCTGCTTCCTCGAGAAGTATGACGGTGGCGCTCGCGATTCGATCGAGCGAGCTGCCGGCTGCCTCGAGGATCGCAGAGACATTCATCAGGCACTGCCTCGTCTGCTCCTGAATCGTCTCGCCGACAATTTTTCCGCTCGCTGGATCGAACGGTCCCGTGCCGGAGACAAAGACAAGGCCTGCTGCGCGTACCGCCTGGCTGTAGGTCGGCGGTGCCGCCGGGGCGTGGGTCGTCTTGATGATGTCTCTCGCCATGAATTTCTCCCGGTGCTGCACGAAGATTTGGATAGTCCCTGCAAGTACGCAAGCGTGAAACCTTGCGACTTTAGCCGTGGAACGAAGTGGGGACACTCAGTGCGACACCTGGGCCCGAGCACGCGGTGGTGCCTGACGCCGACGTCAACGCAGCGCAGCGCAGGTCGGTGCGCGATCGACGCAACGCCTCGCGGTTGCTGTGTTGAGGAAGCGCCGCAGCGCAGAAGAGCGGCTAGCCGGGCTTGCGGAAGAAATAATACAACCCGGCTACGAGCATGAGTGCGCCAAAAATCACGGCTCCGGACTGGCCCGCTTGATACGCGGAAGAGCCGCCGCTCGGCGTGCCGGACATGAGCCAGCGCAAGACGAGTGCGCCGCCCCAGAGGATGCCGATGCCGCCAAAGATCTTGTTGCGCATTGCGTTGGACTCCTTGAAGGTCAAGGGCGATTCTCAAGGGCGAGGCGTTTCAAGGCAAACACCATGAGCACGAAAGCGGCACAACTACCCGCCAGGACGGACAGCTCCAGCGCACTTGGCGGGAAGACGAGGGTGAAGCCACGACCCTTGATGAGCGCAGCGAAACTGGAGACGCAGAATGGCATCAGGAACAGGCGAAAGGTCTGCCACCGGTCAGTCCCCGGACGAGCGCGATCGACGCTGAGCAGCAGGGCGAGGCCGACGACGGCGCTGATGCCGAGGGAATTGAGCCAGATGGCGGGCGCAGGATCGAAGTACCAGATCGCCACAACGAGATACCAGATCAGATAGCACCAGAGTGCGACTTTGCCCGGAGCCAAACCGGCAAAATACCTGACCAGGGAAAACGTCTTCGGCATCGGGGACTGTGCCGGCTCTTTAGGCGTGACTTTGCTGGTTCGGACTTGGCTTGACGCTTCGGTGCAGCTCGATGCCGAGCTTGATCAGCGTGAGAACGACAATGAGCATCATGGAAGACTTCACGGCCTGATCGCTGTTCGCCGCCAGGAATACCGGACCATCGAGGACGGTCCACACCATCACCGCGCAAGTCGCCAGACCAAGTGCCATTTCAAAGCGCCGCATGAGCGAAGACCAGCGACCTTTCACAATCACGGCGATCAACAGCGGAACATTGAGCACGATGAGCATGAACAGGCACGGCGCCTGGCGTTGGTAAAACGCATCGGCATAGGTTAGCGCCTGGTATGCCGCGGGCGCCGCGCGGCCACCCCAAAAGACATCGAGCAGCCAGCGCGGATCGATGAGAACGAACAATCCGCACAGAATGCCGGCGATTCCCAAAACCAGCGTCGCGCGGCTGCCGCGGATACGATCGCCTGCGCGCGGCTTCCACTGCCACGTTTGCGGCCAACGCAAACGCAGCCAAGAGGTCGCGGCGAAACTCACGACCAACAAGCCGGGCCACCACAGGGAAAAAATCACCGTGGTTCCCCACCACTGGCCCAGTGTCCGGAGAAAGTCCGAACCGGAATCGATCGGTTGCTGCAAGCGTATCAACAGCCCAACACCCCAGATGATCACGAGGCCGATGACAGTCGCGCGCAGAAACGCATGCCCGTCCTCCGGATCGATGACGGTCAGGGTCGGACGATAGCGCGCAGCGACCTCCGCGGGCCGCCCGAACGCGTGCAGGAACTCGATCGCCATGGCGGCATCGACGTCGCGCCCGGCAGCCTCGGCTTTGTCCTGCAATCCTTCATGGATCAGTGCGCGCAATTCAAACGCCACATCGTTGCGTTGCTTGCGCGGCAACTGCACGGCGACGTCGGTCACGTAAGACTCAATCACGTCATTCGCGTTCATTGTCAGTCCTCTTTCAAGAGTCGATTCATGGCGTCGTTCATGCCCTGCCACGACTCAGTGAGTTTCTTGAGCAATTTGCGGCCGTCCACATTCAGCGAGTAGTAGCGGCGCGGTGAGCCACCCTCGACATTCCACTCGCTCTTGAGCAAACCCTGCGTTTCCAGTCGGCGCAGCAGCGGATACAGCGTGCCCTCCTCGATCGGCATTCCGCGTTCCGCCAATGCCTGCCGCAACTCATAGCCATAGCGGGGAGCGCGCAGTTGCGAGAGGGTGGCCAGCACCACCACCCCGCGCCGCAGCTCGAGCTCCAATTTGCCGAAAGCGTCTGCATCACCCATGGCGCGCACAGTACTGTATACCACACAGTATGTCAAGATGCCGCATGGACCGACGTTCCTTTCGGAGCTGCGCTTTAGGTAGGCATGGTGTGCACGGGCCAACCGCGCGATAAGGCTCAAGCGAAGGGGTCAGGTCTCGCAATCAGAAACCGACACGCGACACGAGCCTGGCATGCGGGGCGGCAGTGACCAGCCCGGCTTCAAAACCTCGCCCAGTGGACCCAACGTTCGAGCGAATGCGGCGGCTGCACGCGCACATGTGGTCGCGCCGATGAAAATGTTGGTCACATCGCCCTAGAGCGAACGGCCGTCGTAGTTCTGCACCGGTATTGCCGAAAGATCGATCCCTTCCAGGCAGAGAATGTTGACGGCCGCCGTTGATTGGCCTTTCCGATCGGTCCCCTCGCCGTACGGATGAATGCCGCAGACGGGACAGAACCTGTGCTTGATCGCGTGCTTGTTGAACGTGTATGTGCGCGCCGCCTCTTCCGGCGTCAGCAGATGGAGCTTGTCTCGCGGCACGAACCAAAGCAGTGAGCCCCGGCGCTGGCAGATCGAGCAATTGCACGCAACGGCTCCTTTGATCTCGCCCTCGACTTCAAACGCAACACCGCCGCAGTGGCAACTGCCTTTGTAGTTCATGTATTTGCTCCTTGGGTTCTTCGCTCATGCCGGATTCGTCCACGAGCACGGCCACGTTCGGCAAAGCTCAACGTCTGGTCACGACACGATGGTACCGCAGGCCAGCGCCGCGGTCCGCTCGAACGAATAACCGGCGTGAACGCGCGCCTGCTTGTTGCCGGCGCGCAAACAGGCCGCGATGGCCAAGCGTTATTGCAGGCGCTTTGCGAAAACCGAACTTGCATGGCCCACCGGATGATCGCGCACGACAGATTGCCTCGCGTAGCCCATGCGCTCGTAGAATCCCGGCGCTTGAAAACTGTGAGTCGCCACGAAGAGCACGGTGCAGCGCCTGAGCCGGGCGTGCTCTTCGGCTGCCAGCAGGAGCGCTCGCCCGAGTCCGTGCCGTCTTCTGGCCTCGTCGACCCAGAGGTAACTGATGTAGCAGCAACCTCCCCACGTGTAGCCGTAGATACCTGCCCGGATGGCGCCGGAATCGTCCCGCTGCGTGCTGGAAAAAGACTCGCCATCGAAATACCCGGTCGCATTCGAGTTGAACTCGTAGATGCGCTCGGCGAGAAACGCCTCGATCGCGGGCGCGTCACCGGCGTGCACGACGATGGGTTGGGGGCTCATGACGCTGACGCTCGGGTAAGGCGGCTATCGCCGCATCCCGAGCGATGTTAGCGCAACCCGTAGCGACGCTCATGTCGAAATAGCGCGACAGGAAAATCAGGCATCGATAACGACGAGGTCGGCAAAATTACTTCGCGGGCGCCGCAGGATTCCTGGAGACATCTTGTCCGATCCAGAGGTGATTTCCATCCGGATCGTCGATTCGAAACTCGGCCATGCCGTAAAAAGTGACTTCCAGGTCCGGGACAAGCAGGCCCTTGCTTCGCAACCGCCTGTGGTATTGAGCAACGTCGTCCGGATACAAGTACAGCACCGAAGAGCGCGGCGCTGCGGGATGCGGGTTTATCGACTCATCCAGCATCAGGCGGCACTCGTCGAAGCTGAGCATCGCCCATCGCCAATCATCGTTTTTCTGCTCGACGTTGAAGCCGAGCTGCCGATAGAAATCGACGCTCGCCGGCATGCTGCTTACGGGCAGCATCGGAATGAGACGACTCATCTTCATCGGGGCTCCTTGCGGCGACGCATCGCGGGCGCGTTGAATCAGCTGTCGGGCCCCCGGCGATGACGGATGGCAGCATGCCAGGGAACAATGAGGTCGCGCCACGAAAGCAATTGCGAACGAATGACGACACGCAACCAAAGAACGCCATAAATAATCGCGAACAGGCCGCAAACGGCGGCTGGCCACTGGCCTTGAACGAAACCAAGACCAATTGCTCCGAGACCGGCGCTCAACCATACCAGCGCAAGAAGCAACGCGACGGTTCGATTGAGGCCACTCAGTTTGCTTCGACTCCGAATCATGGACCAGACGCCTGACTCAAGCGGTCGCTGCCGCATACAGCATGATGGTAGCGCAGGCCATCACGGGAGTTGGATGTCGACGCTGCTGACATGCGACCAACGCTGCTCGCGCCGCGCAATGCGTTGCTCATTTGACTCTGCTCCGTATTCCATCGGGACTGGCGCCGCGATCTCGGCCGGAATCGGGTTGAGCGAATTGACGTTGATGATGCCGAATAGGCCTCTTGGGGTCTCGATCATGGCACCGATGTAGACGCCGCACTGGCTGCAAACCAGGAAATCGGCGGTGCGCTGAGCAAAGCGATATTTGCTCAGGAGCGCTGGCCTGACCGCCGTGAACTCGATGCGGGCCTCGGGATCCGATGTGCTCAGAGCTTGATGGGTTCTGCAGAAGGCGCATTGACAGGCGCGGACGCTCCAGGAACCAGGGTGGCGTGCCGTGTGATAGCGAAAGCCGATCGCCCCGCAATGGCACAAACCTTCGTAGACGACACCGACCATTGAATTCACTCTCGCCAGTGCTGATTTTGCACTATGCTTGGGCCGCATACTGGACCCACGTACGGAGACTTCCGCTTGGCCGCCACCGCTGCGCCGCGCGCCGCTGTCGCTGAGCCGGCTCTGGTCCTGAAAATCACGCCACCGCGCGCGCCCAGGGACCTGCTGGCGCGGCAGCGCCTGCGCGCTGACGGGCCACAGTTCCGCGGCTGCTGGGCAATCGTCGTGCAAGCCGCCGCCGGCTTCGGCAAGACTTCGCTGCTCGCGCAGTGGCGGATCGAACACCTGTCGCGCGGCGCTGTTGTCGGCTGGCTGTCGTCGCAGGCCGACGATAACCCCGAACGCTTCGTACGGGGCCTCGCGCTCGCAATCCGCGTCGGTTCCGGCCGCCAGACGTTCGGGCATACGCTGCTCGAAGGCTCCGCCGCGCCCGCACTGGAAGGCATCACCGTGTGGCTCGCCGAGGTGGCGCTGTCGGCGATGGATATCGTCCTCATCGTCGAGGATGCGGAACGGCTGCCCGATGCATCGCGTGAGACGCTGTCCTACGCGATGCACAACGCGCCGCCGAACCTGCGCATCGTGGTCGCGTCGCGCCCCGAGTGCGAGCTCGGCGTCGACGACCTCACCGCCTACGGCCAGTGCGCCGTGGTCGGCACCGAGACCCTGCGCTTCACGCTCGAAGAGACGCTCGCGCTCGCGCGGCAGCGCCTCGGGCAGCGCATGGACGCAGATATCGCGGCGCGCCTGCACGAAAAGACCGAAGGCTGGCCGCTCGGCCTTCAGCTCACGCTGTCCGCGGTCGCGCGTGGTGCCGACCCGGCTGCGCTGATCAACGCAATGGCGGCCGGCGTGGGCGAGGTCCACGACCGCTTCGTCGATCTGCTGGTTGCGAACTTGCGGCCTGACGATGCCGCGTTCCTCGCGCGCATCGCGCTCGTCGACAACCTGCACCCGGATCTGTGCAACGCGCTCATCGGATCGGACGACGCCGCCGACCGGCTCGCGCGGCTCGCGCGCGAGACGCCGATTCTTGCGCCGAGCGAAGACGGCGAGTGGTTGCGCATGCACACCCTTGCGCGCGACGT
The DNA here is from genome assembly GCA_963738115.1 of uncultured Gammaproteobacteria bacterium. Lineage (GTDB taxonomy): Bacteria > Pseudomonadota > Gammaproteobacteria > Xanthomonadales > Rhodanobacteraceae > Rudaea. The sequence goes on from CAVTVN010000005.1 coordinate 66,869, forward strand.
GTTGCGCGCGCGCGCCGCCGCGTGTGGCACTGAAGAGCAGATCGCGCTGCACGCGCGTGCATCGGCATGGCTGGCTCGCCGCGGGTTGCTCGACGAAGCCGCGCGCCACGCCCTCGCCGCCGGCCAGTTCGATGCTGCGTACGACCTCGCCGAGCGCGGCCTCTACGAGGGCATGATGCGTCACGGCCATGTCGCCAGAGTGCTCGACTGGCTCGCGCAACTGCCAGCCGCGGAGCTCGACCGGCGTCCGCGATTGCTGCTCGCCGCGGCGTGGGCGCTCGCCGTGAGCGGCCGTCATCGCGAAGCCGAAGAATTCGTGAGCCGGATCCTCGCTCACGCCGGTGACGACGCTTCGCTGCGCTGTGAGTGCGCGCTGATCCTGAGCGGTGGCGCGGGGCTGGCGGACGATCCTGATCGCTACGCCGAGCTGCACGACCCGTGGGCCGAATCGCCGCCGCTGACCGATCCGCTGCTGCTCCACATCCACGCGAACCGGCGCGCGTTCCGCGCCCTGTTCGAGGGCGATCCGGCCGGCGCGCGGCGCTGTCAGCAGCAGGCGCCGCGCGGCGATTTCGGCGGCAGCTTCGTGCACCTGGCGCGCTGGGGCGACTTCGTCACCGCGCTGAGCTACCTGTGGGAAGGACAGGTGCGGTTGACCGAAAGCCTGTTGCGGCCCGCCCTGGCGGCGGCCGAGGGCGACCTCGGCCGCCGCGATCCGCTGGTCTGCATGCTGGCGGCGCTGCTCGCCGCGGCGGTCTGGGAGCAGGACCGTCCGCAGGACGCGATCGCACTGCTGGCCAACCGGCTCGATGTGCTGGAACGCACGGGACTGCCGGACGCCGTGTACCTTGGCTATCGCACGGCGGCCCGCATCGCCGCCGCCGAAGGCGCCGAGCATCGCGCGCTCGAGCTGCTGGAAGGACTGCGCGCGGCGGGCGAGGCGCGCAACCTGCCGCGGCTGGCCATCGCGAGCCTGGCCGAACAGGTGCGCATGCACGCGCAGCGCTTCCGCGCTGAAACCTGCCGCACGCTGTGCGAGCGTATCGATGCGGTCCTCGCGCGCGACGATGTCCCGCAGGGCCGGCTCTGGCAGCGCAATGTCGAGCTGCTCCGGCAGATGGCCGCGGCCTGCGCGGCGATCGCCGCGCAGGAATGGGTCCGCGCGCTGGAACCGCTGGCGCGCGCCAACGTACTTGCGGAAGCCATGGGCCTTGGCCGGGTGCGCATCGAGGTGATGGGATTGCGTGCATTCGCGCTCGATCGCGACGGCGGCGAGGCGGAATCGCTGTTGCGCGAAGCGATGGACCTCGCGGCGGCGTTGGGACTCGCCCGGCCGTTCGCGGACGCCCACCCCGCGCTGGGAGAATGGGCGGCACGCGTGGCTGCAGCGGGTATGCAGCGTGATGCGCATGCGGCAGATTTGCGACTGCAGCCGGCAGCCGCGTCGCGCCAGGCGGCCCAGCCACGCATGAACCCGAGCATGGCGCTGACGCCGAAGGAGCGCAAAGTGCTGGAACTGCTCGCGCGCAACCTGTCGAACAAGGAGATCGCGATGGCCATGCAGATCGGCGAAGAGACGATCAAGTGGCACCTGAAGAACGTGTTTGGAAAGCTGGCGGCGGGCACGCGCAAGCAGGTAGTCCGCCGCGCACACCTTCTGGGCCTGCTCGAACCCGGCGCTTGAGGCCCGGCCCCCTCTGGGAGGGGGGGTAGACGTAGGGCACCGGGGCCTAGACTAGCGCCGTAATGATCCCGAGGAGCCGACCATGACAACCCCCAGCAACGCGTCTTCCGGCGTCGGCGCACCCGCCGTGGTCGCCGCGGGCTCGCTCAAGTCGAGCCCGCTCCAATCGAGCATTGTGGTCGAACCGCTCACCTGCACGATCGGGGCCGAGCTGTCGAACGTGAACCTCGGCGTCGCGTCGCGTGATCCCGCGCTCGTGGCCGAGATTCGCTCTCTGTTGCTCAAGCATCGCGTGCTGTTCTTCCGCGACCAGGATATCACGCGCGCCGAGCACGTCGCCTTCGCGCGTCACTTCGGCGCGCTCGAGGACCATCCGGTGGTGGGCAGCGACCCCGAGAATCCGGGACTGGTGCGCATCTACAAGTCGCCGGACGCGCCGAACGACCGCTACGAGAACGCGTGGCACTGCGACGCCACCTGGCGCGAGAAACCGCCGTTCGGCAGCGTGCTGCGCTGCGTGGAATGCCCGCCGGTCGGCGGCGACACGATGTGGGTCAACATGGTCGAGGCATACGCGCGGCTGCCCGAGCACGTCAAGGCGCAGATTGCGGGCCTGCGCGCGCGCCACAGCATCGAGGCAACATTTGGCGCTGCGCTGCCGATTGAGAAGCGCCACGCGCTGAAGGCACAGTTCCCTGATGCCGAGCATCCCGTCGTGCGCACGCACCCGGAAACCGGCGAGAAAGTTCTGTTCGTCAACGCGTTCACGACTCACTTCACGAATTTCCACACACCGAATAACGTGCGTGTCGGTCAGGACTACGCGCCCGGCGCCGCGCAGCTGCTCTCCTATCTGATCAGCCAGGCGTACATCCCCGAATACCAGGTGCGCTTTCGCTGGCGCCCGAACAGCGTCGCGTTTTGGGACAACCGCGCGACGCAGCACTACGCGGTCATGGACTACCCGCCGTGTCATCGCAAGATGGAGCGCGCCGGAATCATTGGCGACACGCCGTACTGACGCGCGCATCCGTTCAACCTTTGCCTCATCATTTCCCAAGGACACCTCATGAACTTCCTCGACGGATCCCTGTTCCCCGAGAATCAGGAAAAGCTCGTCATCACCGCTGCGCCCTACGGTCCGGAATGGATTCCGTCGGACTTTCCCGAAGACATTCCCGTGACGATGGAGGCGCAGATCCAGAAAGCGGTCGATTGCTACAACGCTGGCGCTGCTGTGCTGCACCTGCACGTGCGCGAGCTTGACGGCAAGGGCAGCAAGCGCCTGTCGATGTTCAATGAACTCATCGCCGGCGTGCGCAAGGCCGTGCCCGAGATGATCATCCAGGTCGGCGGCTCGATCTCCTTCGCCCCCGAGTCTGACGGCGCGGCCGCCAAATGGCTGTCCGACGATACCCGCCACATGCTGGCGGAGCTCGACCCGAAGCCGGACCAGGTGACGGTGACCGTCAACACCTCGCAGATGAACGTCCTCGAGCAGATGGACGTCAAGGACATCGCCGGCACCTCGCTGGCCGAGCCGGATGGTTTCCGCGCCTACTCGAACATGATCGTGCCCTCGACCCCCAGCTTCTTCGAGGAGCATGTGCAGCGCCTCACGAAGGCCGGCATCCAGAGCGCCTTCCAGTTCTACAACATCAACAGCTACGAGACCGTCGAGCGCCTGATCCGCCGCGGCATCTACAAGGGCCCGCTGGTGTGCAACTGGGTGGCGATCGGCGGCGGCATGGACGCGCCGAACATCTACAACCTGGCCAACTTCCTGCGTGCCATTCCCGATGGCGCAATGCTGACCGTCGAGAGCAGCATGCTCAACACGCTGCCGATCAACATGATGGGCATCGCGATGGGCCTGCACGTGCGTTGCGGCATCGAGGACAACCTGTGGAACCAGACGCGCACCGGAAGGATGACGTCGGTGCAGCAGATCGAGCAGCTCGTGCGCATCTCGCGCGAGTTCGGCCGCGAGGTCGCCAACGGCAACGAAGCCCGCAAGATTCTCAAAATCGGCGTGTTCTACGACACCGTCGAGGAAACGCTGGTCGCGAACGGCTTTGCGCCCAATCCCAAGGGTGGGCAGCAGGGCTACCTGCGCAAGGCCGCGGCGTGAGCATGAGCGTGCCGACTGTCCTCATCATCCCGGGCCTGCGCGACCACGTCGACGCGCACTGGCAGACGGAGCTGGCGCGCGAGCTCGAGGCGCACGGCCGCCCGGTGTGCACCGTGCCGCCGATGGGTCGCGAGGACCTCAACTGTGCCCGGCGCATCGAAGCGATCGACAGTGCCCTGGCTGCGATCCCGGAACCCCCGATCGTCGTCGCGCACAGCGGCGGCGTGATCATGTTCGCGCGCTGGGCGCGCACGCACCGCTGGCCGATCCGCGCCGCGCTGCTGGCGACGCCGCCGGATTTCGAGCAGCCGATGCCGGACGGCTACCCGACCTTGAAGGAATTGCGGGCCGGCGGCTGGCTGCCGGTTCCGCGCCAGCCGCTGCCATTTCCCAGCATCGTCGCTGCCAGCCGCAACGACCCGCTTGCGCGGATCGAGCGCGTAGCCGAACTGGCGCATGCGTGGGGCAGCCGCTTCGTCGACCTCGGCGCAGTCGGGCACCTCAACCCCGCGTCGGGTTTCGGCGCCTGGCCGCAGGCCGAGACCTATATTGCCGAACTGGCTGCCCTGCGCCCGCGCGCTGAGAAAGTGTTCGCCTTCCTGGCTCAACGCGCAGCCATTTACTGACTGACCCGGCGCGTTCGACACGCGCCATTCCTCATTGACTCAAGAGAAACATCATGTCCAAGGCCATTCGATTCGACCGCACCGGCGGACCCGAAGTGCTGACGCTGCAGACGGTCGAAGTCGGTGATCCCGGCCCCGGTCAGGCGCGCGTCCGCCACACCTGCATCGCGGTCAACTATATCGACGTGTACTTCCGCACGGGGCGTTATCCGCTGCCGTTGCCCAATGGCCTGGGCTCCGACGCCGTCGGCGTCGTCGAAGCAGTGGGCGATGGCGTAACCGACATCCGCGTCGGCGATCGCGTTGGTTATCTGCTCGGCCCGCAAGGCGCGTATGCGGACATGCGCGTCATGCCGGCCGATGTGCTGATTCCGCTGCCCGAAGGGATTGCCGATCGCACCGCCGCGACGCTCATGATGAAGGGCATGACCGCGCAGTACCTGTTCCGCCAGGTCTATCCGCTGTCTGGTGGCGAAACAATTCTGTATCACGCTGCCGCCGGCGGCGTCGGCCTGATCGCCTGCCAGTGGGCGCGCGCGCTCGGCGTGACGATGATCGGCACGGTCAGCTCGGACGAGAAGGCCGCGATCGCACGTGAGAACGGTTGCGCGCACACGATCGTCACCACGCGCGAAAACGTCGCCGAACGCGTACGCGAGATCACGGGCGGCAAGGGCGTGCCGGTGGTGTACGACTCGGTCGGCAAGGACACGCTGGACGCGTCGCTCAACAGCCTGCAGCCGCGCGGCACGCTGGTCAGCAATGGCACGACCTCGGGGCCGGTCGTCATCGACACCACGCTGCTCGCGGTCAAGGGCTCGCTATGGGTAACGCGACCGGCGATGATCCACTATGCGACGCCACGGTCGAAGATGCTGGCGATGGCCGCGGAACTGTTCGACCTCGTCCTGGCCGGCAAGATCACGAGCGAGCCGCGCCAGATTTTCGCGCTGGCCGATGCCGCCGAGGCGCATCGCGCGCTCGAGTCGCGCAAGACGGTCGGCGCTACGGTGCTCGTGCCATGAATCTCGACACGACCGCTGCGCCGGCTGGCGCGCAGGACGAATACATCATCGGCCGCAAGGCAGCGTGGTTCGCGTTCGCGATGACGATGGCGCTGATGCTGTTCGACTACATCGACCGTCAGGTCATCGTCTCGCTGTTTCCTTATCTCAAGGCCGAGTGGGCGCTGTCCGACAAGCAACTCGGCTTGCTGGTCTCCATCGTGTCGATCACGGTGGCGCTGGCAGGGTTGCCGGTGGCGTTGCTCGCCGACCGCTTCAGCCGCGTCAAGAGCATCGTGGCGATGGCGGTCGCGTGGAGCCTGGCGACGATCTCGTGCATGTTCACGCGCAGCTATGCGCCGCTGTTCGCCGCTCGCGCGGTCGTCGGTGTCGGCGAGGCGGGTTATGGCTCGGTCGGCGCGGCGCTGATCGCCAGCGTGTTCCCGGTGCGCATGCGTTCGGCACTGCTGTCGGCGTTCTTCGCCGCGGCGTCGGTCGGCTCGGTGCTGGGCGTGCTGCTCGGCGGCGTGATCGCTGCGCGCTTTGGTTGGAAAGCGGCGTTCGGCGTGGTCGGTGTTCCCGGCCTGCTGCTCGCGCTGCTGTATCTTTTCGTGCGCGACTACCGCACGGTCGATCTGACGCCGCAACTGACGCGCGCGACGCACACGCCCGGCAATGCGCTGAAACACATCATCGGCGTGCTCGCGCGCACGCGCACCCTGTTGTGGGTGTGCGCCGGCGCGGCCGTGCAGCTCATCGTGGTATCCGCGGTGTGGGCATGGCTGCCGAGCTATCTCAACCGCGTCCACGGTATGGCGCCCGACCAGGCCGCGATCAAGGCCGCGCTCGTCGTGCTGTGCGGCGCCGCCGGCACTGTCGTGTGGGGCGCCGTCGCCGACCGTTGCGGCGCAGTCCGCGCGCGCATGAAGCTCCACGCGGTCGCCGTGATCTGCGTCGCGACGACGCTGGTGCTGTTGCCGACGTTCGGCGCGCACGCGGCCGGCATCGCGCTCGCGCCGAAGGCGCAGTTCGCGCTGATCGCGCTCGGTGGATTCCTGATGACCTGCAGCGTCGGACCGGCGTCGGCGGTCGTGATCGATGTCGCGCACCCCGGCGTGCGTGCGACCGGCGCAGCGGTGTTGTCGCTGTTCCAGAACCTGTTCGGCCTGGCCATCGGCCCGTTCCTCGCGGGCGCGCTGTCGGATGCGTTCGGCCTGGAGACGGCGCTGACCGCAATCTCCGGCCTCGGAGTCGTGTCGGCGCTGCTGTTCGTGGGAGCGGCGCGCAGCTACGAGAGCGACATGCAGCGATTCGGCGCGGTGCGCATCGAATCCGGATCGACGGACGCGGCTGCCACCGGCGGCACCGCACTCGGGGAAGTCCGATGATCGGCGCAATGATGCATCAGCCGCTGCTGGTTTCGTCACTGCTGCGTCACGCGGAGCGCCATCACGCCACGCAGGAGATCGTCTCGCGTCGCGTCGAAGGCGACATGCATCGTTACACCTACCGCGAACTCGGCCAACGTGCTCGGCAACTCGCCAGAGCGCTCATTGCGTTCGGGCTCGAGCCCGGCGAGCGCGTGGCGACGCTGGCTTGGAACGGCTACCGGCACATGGAGTTGTACTACGCCGCCGCCGGGTCCGGCCGTGTGCTGCACACGCTGAATCCGCGCCTGCACCCCGATCAGGTCGTATGGATCGCGGACCACGCAGAAGACCGCGTGCTGTTCTTCGATCTCACCTTCTTGCCGCTGGTCGAGGCGATCGCTCAGCGCGTCGGCACCGTGCGCCGCTTCGTCGCGATGACCGACCGCAAACATATGCCGGCGACGACGACGATTCCGGGCCTGCTGTGCTACGAAGACCTGATCGAATCCCAGCCGGCGCAGTACGAGTGGCCCGCGCTGGACGAGAATTCGGCGGCGACGCTGTGCTACACGTCCGGTACGACCGGCAATCCGAAGGGCGTGCTGTACAGCCACCGCTCGACGCTGCTTCACGCGTGGGCCGCCGCGCTGCCCGACGCGTTCGGCTGCTCGGCGCGCGACACGATCCTGCCGGTGGTGCCGATGTTCCACGTGAACGCGTGGGGCATGCCGTACGTCGCGTGCATGGTCGGCGCGAAGTTGGTCTTCCCCGGCCCATGGCTCGACGGTCGCTCATTGCACGAACTGTTCGAAGACGAATCGGTCACGCTCTCGGCCGGCGTGCCGACAGTGTGGAAGGGGCTGCTCGCGCATGTCGAGGCCAATGGCCTGGGCTTTCGCACGATGCGACGCACGGTGATCGGCGGCTCTGCCTGCCCTTCGGCGATGATGCGCGCGTTCCAGGAGCGCTACGACGTGCAGGTACTTCACGCGTGGGGCATGACCGAGACGAGTCCACTCGGGACCGTGTGTTCGCTCAAACCGGCGCAGCTCGCGCTCGAGCCCGAACAACGCCTCGCCGTGCAGGCCAAGCAGGGCCGCGCCGTGTTCGGCGTCGACATGAAGATCGTCGACGACTGCGGCGACGAACTGCCGCAGGACGGCAAGACTTCCGGCGAGCTATTGGTGCGCGGGCCGTGGATCGTCTCCGACTACTTCAAGTCGAACGGTCCCACGCCACTTTTGGACGGCTGGTTTCCAACCGGCGACGTTGCAACGATCGACACCGACGGCTTCATGCAGATCACGGACCGCTGCAAGGATCTGATCAAGTCGGGTGGTGAGTGGATCGGCTCGATCGAACTCGAGAGCGTGGCGCTCGCGCACCCCGCAGTCACGATGGCGGCCTGCATCGGCGCAAAGCACCCGAAGTGGGACGAGCGTCCGCTGCTGGTCGTGGTCAAGACGCCCGGTGCCGAAATCACGCGCGAGCAACTGCTGCGCCACTACGAGGGCAAGGTCGCCAAGTGGTGGATCCCCGACGACGTCGTGTTCGTCGACAGCATCCCGCTCGGCGCGACCGGCAAGGTACAGAAGAACGTGCTGCGCGAGCGCTTCAAGGATCACGAACTCCCGTCCGCGTAAGCCTCCCAACGAGAACGCAAAGATGATAGCGACAAGGATGCGCGCCGCGCGCGACCGTGCGCGCGAATTTTTTCCCGGCCTGCTGGCCAGCGCCGTCGTCGCTGCAGCAGCCGCTTTCCTCTCGCAGCATTACGGCGCGCCGGCGATGCTGTTCGCACTGCTGCTCGGCATGGCGATGAATTTCCTCGGCGCCGAAGGGCGCTGCACGGCCGGCATCGGTTTCTCCGCTCGCAGCGTACTGCGCATCGGCGTCGCTCTGCTTGGGTTGCGCATCACGCTTTCCCAGGTTGCAGCGATGGGCTGGCAACCGCTGCTGCTGGTCGTCGTCTCGGTGACGCTGACGATTTCGGTGTCGATGGTCGTGGCGCGTATGTTCGGCTTCCGTGGACTGTTTGGCCTCTTGACCGGCGGCGCGACCGCCATCTGCGGTGCATCGGCAGCGCTTGCGCTTGCCGCGGCGCTGCCCGGCCATCCGCTCAAGGAACGCGCGACCTTGTTCACCGTGATCGGCGTCAGCGCACTGTCGACGATCGCCATGATCGCGTACCCGATGATCGTTCATGCGCTCGGACTCACGCCGGTGCAGGCCGGCATTTTTCTCGGCGGCACGATTCACGACGTCGCCCAGGTCGTCGGCGCGGGATACAGCATCTCGCGCGAGACTGGCGATGCGGCGACGCTCGTCAAACTGATGCGCGTGGCGATGCTGCTGCCGGTGATCGTTTTCGCCGTCGTGCTTTCGCGTCGCGCGGAGCCAGGGTGAAGTGGCCGACGGCCCACGGCCGCCGTTGCTGCCCGGCTTCGCAGTGGCATTCGCGCTGCTCGTGCTGGTCAACAGCACCGGCTGGGTGCCGGCATCAGTCCAGGAATTCGGCAACGACGCATCGCGCTGGTGCCTGCTCACGGCGATGGCCGCAATCGGGATGAAGACGCAGTTGCGCGAAGTGATAACCGTCGGGATCAAGCCGGTCGTGCTGATGATCCTGGAAACGGTTTTTCTCGCCTTGGTCGTCCTGGGGCTGATGCACTGGTTCAGCTGACGCTAACTGCGCGCGCTCGACGTTTCGAGCTTGCGGCGCGAAGCGGACAGCCGATCGCCCACAACTGACCGCCGCGAAAGCGGACACTCAAGATTGCGACAACGCGGTCAGTTTTTAACTGACGCATCACAGCTTCACTTCGGCACCGTCCGCGAAGATGTAGTCGCCGTCGAACTCGTAGGCGCCGACGTCGCATAGTCCCGCATAGGGACGCGACGTCATGCGCGCGTCCACGCCAACGATCGTCGTTCCATCCGCTTCGAGACAATTCGGCGCGGCGTTGTACGCCGGGCTGTTCGAGCCGATCGGCAGCACGGGCGTGTTCGTGCCGAAGCCTGGAGGCTCGGCGTAAAGGCTCAGTGAACCGAGCAGCGGATCGCTGTTGCTCGGCGAAGTGCCGCTTGCCGTGACTCCGATTTGGCGAAAGACACTGTGGACGATGTTCTTGCCGGAATACACGACGCTTGCCGTGTCCGCGTTGGCGCCGTCGAGATTTACCACAACATCATCACTGAGGCCGGCCGCATCGACCTGCGTGCCGTAGACGATACTATTGTTGATCTTCAGCGTAGCCGACGTTGCCGAGCCGGTGCTGATGTCGTTGCCGAAAGCAAGCGAGTACACCGAACCATCTTCGCTGCTGATGGTTCCGTTGCTATTCGCCAGGCTGTTTCCGGCCAGGGTCGAGAAGTCGATCGTCACTGTGCCGTTGAGATTGAACAGAACCGCACCGAGGCCGCTGCCGTTGCAAGGCGGCGAACAAGAGGCAGAGCCCGCACCGCCATTCGCGGCGTTTCGCGTTGCGGTAACGTTGAGGAGGTGGACCGTGCCGGTGTGATTGAAGATCCCACCGCCCATGCCGGCGCCACCGGTTGCATTCAATTTCATCGAGTCGTAGCCGCCGCCGAAGCCGCCCACGCCGGTGGCTGACGACGATCCACCTGCGCCACCGCCGCCACCGAAACCACCGCCGCCACCGCCGGTATCGCCGACGCCGCCGCCCCCGCCGCCGAAGCCTCCGCCACCGCCACCGCCTCCGCCACCGCTCATGGTGCCGCCACCGCCGCCTCCCACGCCGCCGCCGCCGCCGCCGGCCAACGAGAGATTCAGATCGCCGCCGCTGCCGAAGTAGCCGCCGTAGCCGCCGATGCCATGGCTACCACTGACAGCACTGCCTCCACCTCCATCGCCAGGACTTCCGCCTGCATTGACGTCACTGTTACCGCCGGCGCCGCCCAGGCCTCCGTTACCGCCGCCGGTTCCACCATCCCGGAGATACGTTGCGCCAGCATTGCTGCCGCTGATGAATCCGCCGCCGCCGCCGCCGGCGCCAAGACCTGACCCCACGGATCGGTAGCCGCCGTAAATGAGGTCCGGGCCAAGGGTACCGATCGCGCCGCCAAAGCCTCCGCCATCGAAGCTTCCCCCATCCTGGCCCATGCCTCCGCCACCGAACGTGTCCAATCCGGCATTGGTCGACCCGCCCTGCGCGGTGTTGCCGACCAACGAGACGCTCGACAGCGTCAGACTGCCCTGATTGAAAATTGCACCACCCATGCCGGCGCCGCCACCACCGGCGCTGGAATCGCCACCCTTGGCATAGCCGCCCTGCAGCACGGCATTGAGAATCGTCAGCGAGCCGGCCTGCAGTTCCATGCCCCCGGAGATGTAGAACAAGCGAAACGCATTCGCCGTCGTCGGTGTCGGATCGCCGGTGTGCACGGCTCGAATCGTCCCCGTGCAGCAAATGACAATCGTGCTCGCAATCGGCGGCAGCGCATTTGGCCCGTACCAGTAGTTGTCCGCCGTCGTCAGCGTAACGTTCGGTATGTTGAGCGTAATCGTGTTCGACCCGAGCGCCGGAGTGGCGCAGTTACCCGGCGGCGTGGCAGAACCATAGGAACTGGGGGCGACGCCATTCGCGTCGTTCGCCGCATTGATCGCCTGCGCGAGCGTACACGTGCTTGCCGTCGGCGTTGCGTCGTCCGTGACGAGAATGTTCGCGTGCACGGCAACGATCCACCCAATGTTGAGCAGAGTGATTGCTGCCCGCAGGATCGAACTGCTTACAGCCCTGATCGTCTTCCACTTTCTCTGGCGCACTGCACAGCCTCCCGAACAGGAAACACGTTTCATTGCCCCAGAGTTGGACTCCCCTGATCACCCTAGTACGAATTGTTCAACCGGCGCAAGCCAATTCGATCGCCGGCACGGAGTTCGTTTCAAAGTCGGACTGCCGCAATGCTGCCGCCCGAAAGAGTCTCGTTCGCGTCGAGCGACCGCTCAGTGTCGTCGCAGGAAGTCACCTGCGAGTTGTCGGCGCAATAACGGAGGCCGACACAGACAGTCGGCCATCGAGGCCGTGCCGGCCGCTATCGGGGCTGCGCAGTCGAGCATCGCACGGACACTATTCCGGAAGGGGATTGCATCCGTCTAAAAAGGTTTGGAAGATTTCATCGTCCTGCTGGACTTCGTATGCTCCGATGTCCGCAACAGGCGGATCGACGCTGCCGATGGGCCTGGACTTCCGCGTGTAGTCCATTACGCCGTTGATCAGAGCGGCGCCGCGCTGCTCGTAGTCGCCGACACCAGGCCCGGCAAGCGTGTTGCCACTGTCGATCGCCGAACTGGTGCTGCCGAGCGCATGTGTTTGGGTTAGTCCGCCGTTGTTGCGCAACGGGCCCAGCTGCGGACACGAGACCTTGGTGTCGGTGGGCAGTGCGGCGTTGGCCGTACGGATCAGGTTATTTGCGGGCAGGAGGAGTTGGCCACCGTTGATCGTAATAGGGTTCGGATTAAGAGGATCAGGACCGTTCGGAAATATGAAGAGGTCGCGGTCGCTCGAGCCATCCGAATTGTTGGACATCAGCGTGCTTTCCAGCGTCAGGTTTACCGCGCCATAGTAGGAACCGACGCTGACTCCGGGAACGGCCGCCGCGCTGTTGAATGCAACCGTCGAATTGTAGAAGCGAACAATTCCCGAATTGGCGTAGATTGCGCCGACGTGATTCGTCGCCGTATTGCCCGAAACGGTACTGTTGCTGAGCGAGAAGATATTTCCCGATGGGCTGGGGTACGTGTAGGCGTCGATGCCGGCGAACGAGTCGGCGGAGTTGCCAGATATCGTCGACGCAAAAAAATTCGCATCGCCGTTGACATAGACGCCTCCGGCTCGCGACTTCGCCGTGTTGCCGCTGATCGTGCTGTACGTGACCCCGATTCTGCCGCGGACAAATGCGCCACCACCGACACCCTCTGTATCGGTGGCATTGGCATGGTTGTTGGTCAGCGTGCTGTACCGGCTGTACAGATTGCCCTTCGTGTACACGCCACCGCCGCCAGATAAGTAAGGTCCGTACTCATACGTGTAGCATCCCGTAACGCTGGCATGCTGCAGCGTGACGTTGCCGGCGGAATAGATGCATCCGCCGAGTGCGGGGTAGCCCATACGGACGGCATGTCCGCCGGTCAGTGTCAGGTCCTGCACGTAGAGCGTGCCGCCGAGTCCCGTATGCGTGAAGACCCGGCTAGTGAAAGGGCCATGAAAACCACCTGCGTTGCCGGTGGCGTCGATCGTCAGGACAGATGCCCCGGGTCCCTTGATCGTGAGGGACGCCTGTGGAACGAAGATTTCGCCCGTAGTCAGCGAGATCTTGCTGTTCGCGCAGGCATTCGCGCCGGTCAGGCCGCTGAGGTCGACCGTGTCGCCCGGGATAGTCGTTACCGCACCAATGACGGCGCGTATTGAGCCGGCAACGGCGCCGTCCTCGCTGCACGACGTGACCGGCCAGACGGTTGCCGCGAGCGCCGTGGCTGGCGCGTACAAGGAAAAGATCGAAGCCAAACAAACCGCCAGAGGACGCTGCCGTTTCCCGGCCAACGTGCTCGAGTGGATCACGTTCATCGCGAACCCCCTTGATGGTTGGATGTTGCACCCGGCCCACGCTTGCGCCACGAGCGTATCACGACCTGCCTATGTCGAGAGTCAGGCTGCAACCCCATCTGAACCGCCAAGTCGATCGAAATCTGCATGGAATGAGAGTGAAGGCGGACGCCAACGCAGCTTGGGTTTGGGGCCGCTTGCATTCTGTCAATCCATGGCGCACACTGAACCATATGGTTCAGTGTTATCCAGCCGGCTTCGATGCCTCCTTCGCCGCGCTTTCGGACGTCACGCGGCGCGGCGTACTGGAGCAGCTCGGCCGTGCAGATGCTTCAATCACGCAGCTTGCCGCGAAGTTCCGCATGACTCTCACGGGCATGAAGAAGCATGTCGGCGTATTGGAGCAGGCGGGGCTCGTGACCACCGAAAAGGTCGGACGCGTGCGAACCTGCAAGCTCGGCCTGCGCCGGCTGGAGGAAGAGGCAGCATGGATCGAGAGATACCACCAGCTCTGGGCCGCACGCTTCGACGAGCTGGACAAGGTTGTCGAGGAACTGAAACGGAAGGAGAAGACCAATGAACGCAAGAAGAGAAAGTGAGCATACCCTCGCAAAGAACCTGACGACGGTGGAGCGGAAATCCGATCGTGAGCTGGTCGTCACGCGAACCTTCAACGCCCCGGCGCGCATCGTGTTCGAAGCGTGGACCAAGCCTGAGCTGTTCAGGCAGTGGTGGGTGCCGAAGTCGATGGGAATGTCCCTGCTTTCCTGCGAAATGGATGTTCGTGTCGGAGGCAGGTACCGTTTGGAGTTTGCACACGGGGACTCACAAGCGGCGTTCTTCGGCACGTACAAGGAAGTAACACCGCACTCGCGCCTCGTCTGGACCAATGAGGAAAGTGACGAGGGTTCCGTCACGACCGTGAGCTTCGCGGAAAAAGGCGGCAAGACGTTGCTGGTCATGCACGAGCTTTATCCCTCGAAGGAAGCTCTCGACGCTGCCGGCACCGGGGCGGCGGATGCGATGGGAGAGACGTTCGAGCAACTGGACGAGCTTCTCGTCGCTCTGAATGCGAGACCCTGATTCGCCACTGCGCTGGACGTCCAAGCACGCACGCGTTGCCCCGCCGAACTATTCCTGCGGCACGGCATAACTTTCGTGACGCAGGATCGGCCCGAACCAGACTCCCGATGTCTCCGACTCATTGCCGGGAAGGGGACATTCAAAATTGGTAGCGGGCCATTTGTCAGCCAGCGGCGCCTGCGGACTTGATGTAATTGCGGACACTCGCCGTCGGTCGGATTTGCCTCCGGAAGCTTTGCCGACCTGCTAGCGAGAGCGCGCTCAGGTCCGTGTCGTGCCGCCCACGATTTCTTCCGGAGCGTGGTTGAGGATGCACGCGAACAGCTGGCGGTATTCCTCGTCGGCATCGGCGCTGAAGCGCGGGTCGCCGTTCTGCGCGAAGGCGTGGCTCATTTCGGCCCAGTCCTCAGCGGTGAGGTACTTCTGGGCAGCAGGGATGATCACCTTTGTCTCGAGCATCATGTGCGGCGATTCCAGCGCCGCGAATTCCTTGACTGCGTGAGCGAAGAGCTCGAAGCCAGCAGCCGGGTTCTTCTCGTAGCGGCCGAGCGCTGCGTCCATTTGGGCGACGAGCCTGCCTCCCTCGGCGTGCTGTCGCTGCAACTCGTCGAGCGTGTCATCGAGCTCGGACGTGCGCAAACGCAGCTTGCGGAACAGGTAAACGTCTTCCTTTGGATGATGCAGCGTCTCGGGGAACGACTTGATGTAGTGGAGCATCGCGCGCAGCAGCGGAAACTGCGGCGCCGTGCCGCGCTCGCGTGTTTCGCGTACGAGAAACTCGAGCCCGTGGATGACGGCGGCCTGCGAGCGGTGTTCGTCGCGCAGGATCGCCAGCGGCGCTGCGCACTCCGGCGCCGGCGCGTTGCTCTCGACGGCAGCGACCAGCACCGGGATCGTCGTGTGCTGCAGCACGCGCTGCGTCTGCGAGCCAAGCACGAGTCCGCGGATGCCGCGCTGGCCGTGCGACGCCATGAAGATCAGATCGCAGCCGTTGCGCTCGGCCGCGTCGAGGATCGCGGCATACGGTCGATCGCTCGTCACGTGCACCGACGCGTACGCGACGTTCGCCGCGCGGGCCACCGTTTCGGCCTTGGCGAGCAGCCCGCGCGCCTGACCGGCCGCATGTTCGTTGAAATCCGACGGCGACAGCACGTGCTCCAGTGCGCCGTCGCTGGTCGCGGCGTAATCTGCATTGGCGTGGAAAAACGTCACCATCGCGCCAAGCGCACCGGCGAACGTCACGGCTTGACGTACGGTCTCCACCGAAAGCGCGGAGTCGTCGATCGGGACCAGCAGATTGCGGTACATGACTAACCTCTTGGGCAAGATATCCGGCTCGGAGCGTCGCACTCGCCGGAGCGGTAGCGACGACAATTGCCGCTACCTGCTATCACCGCATACCGCCGCCGGCGGACAGTTGTCCCAGATCAATTCGCCTGCGACTACTTTCAGCAGCTCGCCGCAAGTTCCATGTTTGCAGCGTCCGCGGCCTTGCGGCCAGAGCCGAACCAACGGCGCGTTCTGCGCGAATCCGGCGATGGCGCACTGCCAGGACGCAGCAGGACATATGACAAAGCGGGGATCAGCACGACTGCGCCGACCATGTTCCACAGGAACATGAAGGCAAGCAGGATGCCCATGTCGGCCTGGAACTTGATCGGCGACAGCGCCCAGGTGATCACGCCCGCGGCCAGCGTCACGCCGACCAGCACGACGACCTTGCCGGTGAAGCGCAACGTGCGTCCGTAAGCCTCGGCCAGCGTCAGACCGGCGCGCAGCTGCGCCAGTTGCACTGAGAGCAAATACAGCGCGTAGTCGACGCCGATGCCGACGCCGAGTGCAACGACCGGCAGCGTGGCGACCTTGACGCCGATGCCGAGCCACACCATCAGCGCCTCGCACAAGATCGAAGTGATGATCAGCGGCACCATGGCGACCACCGCCGCGCGCCAGCTGCGGAACGTGATCAGGCACAGCACGGCGACCGCCGCGTACACCAGCAGCAGCATCTGCAGCCACGCTTTCTTCACCACGATGTTCGTGGCTGCCTCGACGCCTGCGCTGCCCGCGGCGAGCATGAAGCGGTGCTCGTCCGTCGTGTGTTCGCGGGCGAAGCTGTCGGCGGCGGTGACGACGCGGTCGAGCGTATCGGCGCGATGGTCGGACAGGTACGCGATCACCGGCATCACCGAGCAGTCGGTGTTGAACAGGTCCGGATTGTTCACGCTGGCCTGCTGCGCGCCGTAGTTGAGCACGTCCTGGTTGCGCGCGATCGTCAGCCACTTGGGGCTGCCTTCGTAGGTGCCGGCGGTAATCTGGCGCACCGCATTGGCGAGCGACACCGTAGTCTGCACGCCGGGAACCTGCTGCAGATTCCACGCGAGGCGATCGGCTTCGACAAGCGTGCCGTACTTCAGGCAGCCTTCGGCTTTTGTTTTCACGATCACGGCGAACTGATCGCTGGACAGCGAGTAGCTCGCGGTGATGTAGGCGTTGTCGCGGTTGTAGCGCGAGTCCGGGCGCAGCTCGGGCGCGCCCGGATCGCGGTCGCCGATCTCGAGATGGTGGCTTACGACGAGGCCGCCGAGCGTCAACAGCGCGGCAACCGCGATCGCGCCAAGCGCGCGGCGTCGTTCGACGAAGCGCTCGAGCCACGGCCAGAGGCGATCCACGCCGCGCGCAGGCGCGTCGCCTTCTGCACGCAGGCTGCGGCGGGCGGCGCTCTCGCTGACGCCGACATAGGACAACAACACCGGCAGCAGGATCAAGTTGGTGAGGATCAACACCGCCACGCCGACGCTGGCGGTGAGCGCCAGGTCCTTGATCACGGGAATGTCGATCACCATCAGCACGGCAAAGCCGACCGCGTCGGCCAGCAGCGCGGTGAGGCCGGCGAGGAACAGGCGGCGGAACGTGAAGCGCGCGGCCACGAGGCGGTGCGCGCCGCGGCCGATGTCCTGCATGATGCCGTTCATCTTCTGCGCGCCATGCGATACGCCGATCGCGAACACCAGGAACGGCACCAGGATCGAATACGGATCGAGTTCGAAGCCCAGCGCGGCGACGATGCCGAGCTGCCACACCACGGCAACGAGCGAACAGGCGATGACCAGCGCGGTGCTGCGCACGCAACGCGTGTAGCCGAAGATGATGAGCGCGGCGATCAGCGCGGCGAGCAGGAAGTACATAGCGACCTGGATCAGGCCATCGATCAGGTCGCCGACGAGCTTGGCGAAGCCGATCACGTGCACGCTCACCGTCGAGTGCTGATCCGCCTCGAAGTGCGCGCGAATCGCTTCGATGTTGTGAGACAGGACGCGGTAATCGAGACGCTGTCCCGTCGTCGGATCGTGGTCGAGCAGCGGCACGACGAGCATGCTCGACTTGAAATCGTTGCCGACCAGGCTGCCGACGATGCCCGAGCGCGCAATGTTGCCGCGGAGCTGTTCGGTCGATTTTGGCGAGCCGTCATAGTTGTCGGGCATCACCGGACCGCCGCGGAATCCTTCCTCGGTGACCTCGGTCCAGCGCACAGCCGGCGTCCACAGCGATTTCACCCAGGCGCGGTCGACGCCCGGCGTCAGCACCAATTCATCGTTGATCTTGCGCAGCGTGTCGAGATAGGTGGGGTCGTAGATGTCGCCCTTTTTGTTCTCGACGACGATACGCAGGGCGTTGCCCAAGCCGCGCAAGTCGGCCTTGTTCTGCAGGTAGTTCTGAATGTACGGGTGCCCGCGCGGGATCATTTTTTCGAAGCTCGCGTTCAGCGTGAGCTTGAGCGCAGCGAGCGTGCCGAATAGCACGGTGAGCACGAGGCACGCGATCATCACCAATCGCCGGCGATTGAAAACCAGGCGCTCCAGACGCGAACCGGAGTTGATGTCGAAATGTTCGAGCGCAGGGTGCTCGGCGCCGTTGTCCGGGGTGTGCATTGCGATTCCTCAGGGTGCCGGCGGAAGGGCGCGCACGCCGCGTGGGCCCGCGACGACCAGCGCGCCGCCATTTGCGACGACCACCGCGGCGGCCGGCAGCGGTTGCTGTACCGGCAGCAGCGCGAAGCTCGCGCCGGCATCGTCGCTGACAAGCACGTGTCCGGCCTGGCTGACGATCACGAATTTTCCATCAGCGCTTACGGTCCCGCCGGTCATGCCGACCTGCAGGCCGGTTGCTATCGTCTCCCAGGATGTGCCGCGGTCGACGCTGCGCAGCACGGTGCCGCGCAGACCGAACGCGACGACACTGCGGTCATCGCCAATCACGCCAAACAGCGTGCCCTTGTAGGGAAGTTCGAGTCGCTCGAACCGAGCGCTCTTGCGGTCGAGCCGCAGCGCCAGGCCTTGCTCGCCGACGATATAGACATCTGCGCCCGCATTGCGAATCGCGTACAGATGCAGTCCGCCCGGGTTGTCGACTGCGTGCAGCCAGGGCTGCCATGTCGCGCCCGCATCGGTGGTGTGGAGGATCAGGCCGAATGCGCCGATGACGTAGCCATCACGCTCGTCCGCGAACCAGACGTCGAGGAAAGGATTCTCCGCGCCCTGCGCGGCAAAACGTTGCGCCGACTCGTGCAGCGCGGATGCGTTCTTCGGGTCTTTGCCGGATGCGTCTTCCGGATAGGCCTCGAGCAACAAGGCGCCCGCACGACGTCCGTCGAGCTGGCGCGACCACGTCACGCCGGCATCATTTGTGTGGAGGATCACGCCATCGTGGCCGACGGCCCAACCCGAGGATGCAGAAGGAAAGCTCACGGCAACCAGGTCGGAACTCACCGGCACTTCGGCCTGCTGCCAATTCGCGCCGGCGTCGTCGGAATACAACACGTGGCCGCGCTGGCCGACTGCGATCACGCGATCGCCGGCACGGGCGAGCCCGTTGAGCAGCGAGCGCGGCGCAAGCGGACTGCGCATCGCCGGCACATCGAGCACATCGAGGGTAGCCGCGTCCGCAGCCGAAACGGCCACCGCTTGGGTGGCCGTTGCGAGCACGAGGAGCAGGCTGGCTAGCCTGTGCATGATCGGCATTCTACGCCAGCCGATGTCAGCGGATCCCGCTGCCGGCCAGCGCGTCCGGCGACCACTCGCGTTCACTGCGCGGCTTGCTCTGGTGCATGCCACCGGTCTCGGCGGTGAAGCCGGTCAGCGAGTAGATACGCGCGATGAGGTCGTAGTGGCCGAACATGTCCGTGTACGGTGCCGGCAGATCATAGCTCGGTGCCATATAGGCGAAGCCGGCACGATACAACTGACCGCGACCGTCGTACTCGTCGGAAGCCAGCGCCGCCCAGGAGTCCTCGTCGAGATAGAACGTGCGCTTGCTGTACACGTGGCGCTTGCCCTCGCGCAGCGTGGCCTCGACCACCCACACGCGGTGCAGTTCCCAACGCACCAGATCCGGATTGAGATGGTTCGGCGTCAGCAGCGCATCCTGCGTCGACTGGTAGACGGCTTTGTAGTCGTTGTACGGGACGAGCATTTCCTTCTTGCCGACCAGCTTGAAGTCGAAGCGGTCCATCGAGCCGTTGAAGATGAAGGTGTCGTCGAACGTCGTGCTGCCGGCGGTGCCGGGGTTCGGCGTGTCGAACGCGAGGTCGGGAGCGACCTTCACGCGGCGCTGGCCCGGCAGGTAGATCCACGCGCGACGATCCTTGGTGCCGAGGTCGAGCGGATCGAACAGCTGCAGCGCTTCGCCAGCGCGGCGCGCCGGACCGGTGTAGCTCAGCTTGATGCGCCAGTAAGTGTCGGAGTCGGCCTGCGCCGCATCCCAGAACGGGTACTCCTGGACGCTGTTGCCTTCGGTGGTCAGCGAGGCGTGACCGCTGGAGTCGACGCTGAGGTTACGATACTTGGCCTCGTAGGCCACGCCGTTGAAGCGGACCAGGTGGTTCCACATCGCCTCGTAGCCGTCCTTCGGGATCGGGAACGGAAAGCCGGCGTGCGCACCCGAGAAAGAGCGGCCGTCATTGGTCGTCTTGGCCGTAGTCGCCGCCTTGGCCGTGTTCTCGGTGACGAACTTCGGGAACGCGACAGTACGGTGGGTCGGATAGACGTCAAGATGGTACGTCGGGTACTTCGTGAGCAGCGCCTTCGCGCCCTCGGTCAGTTGCCCTTCGTACTTGCTCATGTTCTTCGCGTCGATGACGACGCGCGGCTTCTCGCTCGCGAACGGATCGGGCCGGATCCCGCTGCCGGCTTTGAAATCCGCCGGCGGCGTGGTCAGGCCCCCCGTATACGCTGGAATCGTCCCGTCGGTATTGCCTGCCATCTCCGCCCCGATTGGGGTGAGCTTGGTGCCGAGGGCCTTGGCTTCGTCCGCCGTTGCCGCGGCATGCACGCTGGTGGCCAGCGGCAGCGCGAGCAGGCAGAGCGTTCGCTTCAGAAAGGTTTGCATCATCGTGTTCCTCAGAATGTGGTCTTGAAGGTCAGGTTCACGAAGCCGCGATCCGAGAGCAGCGTGGTGAAGCCGTTCTGCGAGGTGACTGCGGTGCCGTTGTCCTTGTACTCGCCGAAGTACTGGATGTACTTCAGGTCCACGCGGTATTTCGCCTGGATGTCGGCGGCGATGCCGACACTGTAGTTGCCGTTGTCCTGGTTGCCGCCGAAGACGGTCGGAGCATTGCCGTTGAGGCCGCGCGAATAGGTGATCGGTGCCAGCAGGTCGACGCCCGGGAAAACATGGAACCAGGTCGGCGAGAACGCGAGGCTCAAGCCCGTGTAGTTCTTCGTCGTGCAGCCGTCGCCTACGTCTTTGCCCTTGCACGGCGCGAAGCCTTCGGCGAAGAACAGGTTCTGGCCGCTGGTCACCTTCGACCACGTCGCGTAGGTGAGTTCCGCCGACCAGCTGGCAGTGTCGAACAGCGGGTTCTGCGGGATCACGCCCAGCGCATTGACCAGCCCATGGTAGGTGTCGCCGCGCGGGCCCTTGGTGTCGCCCTCGGCCGGCAGTCCAGGCGCGATGCCCAGCACCTGGCTGTTGAGCGGCGTGTTGTGACGGTACGAAGCTTCCGCGCCGAAGCTGATGCCGGCAATGTTCTTGGCCAGGCTGACGCCCCACAGTTCGATATTGTCGGCGTAGATCAGGTTGTACTGGGAAGTGCTGGCCGGTCCTACCTTGGTGATGAAGGTCTGCGGCAGCTTGTCGGAGAAGTTGCGGTAATAGAAACCCAGCGTGCCGTCGAGCCACTGCGGGCTCCAGCGCGAGGCCAGGCCCCAATCGCCTTGATCGGGAGCGTTGGACGGCGGACCGTGCTGCGCGAAGCCCAGCGCCGCGGAAACGAACTGGCGCTCCGGACCGTTGAACGCGAAGTCGACCGGGCCAAGGTACGTGCCGCCCTCGGGATAGCGGTCGGCACTCCAATTGAGCAGGTACTGGCCGGCGAACGACAGCGTGTCGGTCACCTGAGCCGTCGCCGAAACCTGGTTCAGCGGTCGGAACAGCTCCTTGGCCTCGGTGCCCGGCGTGGCGAAACCCTTCTGCAGGTCGAGCGGGTTCTGCGCGTAGGCGACGCTGTTGAGGTTGCCGTTGAGGAAGAGCGACTCGCCCCAGTAGATCGTGTGCTGGCCGGCTTTTACCGACAGCGGCACGGAGCCGACGTCGAAGGTGCCGAACACGAACGCATCGAGCAGTTCGCCGGACGGGCCGGCGTAGAAGCGCTGGACGTAGTTGCTGTATTCGTTGCCGACATAGCTCGGGATGCTGCGGAACGGCAGGTTCGGGTTGGACGCGCTCTTGTCGCCGTAGGCGCCGTCGTACCAACCGGCCGCGCTGACGCGCATGCCGTAACGGTCCTTGTAGATGATGTCGAGTTCGGTCAGCAGGTCGAGTCGCTTCGCGACTGCGTCGCCCTTGTCGAAACTGTAGTCGCCCTCGTCCGCGATCACATCGTTGCCGATCTTGTTGTCGCGCGCCTCGGTCCGAACCGCATAGTTGATGCGGACGGTGGTATCCAGGCGGACGCTCAGATCCGGGTTGTAGGAGGTGTCGAGCTGGAACGCAAACGCGTTGCCGGTCCCGCAAGCTGCGATCAGCGCGGCGGCGATGCCTTTTGCGATGCCCCGGCGGGCTACGCCCGGGGAACGCGCCGTATGTGCGTTGGCCATTTTTCTAATGATCCTTGGGATAAGTCGTCGGGGCCGATCGCCGAGGCGGCCGGATTCGCGACGAATTCTCGACATCGGAGCGCCATGCCACCCCCCCCTTGTTCGGGGGGCGGACCCTGGCGCGTGCGGGCGATCGCGGGAAGGCCTGGGCGCGAGGGCGGGCGCTGGCTCCGGGCCCGATGGGGCGATGAGCGGCATAATTGAAGTAGAGCGTCTGGCTGAGCAACAGCCGCGGGGCAAAAAGTCGGGGTTTGACGATGACGCTATCCGCCGCTTCGCCGCAACAATTCCTCCTTCCGCCCGGGTGTTTTAATGGTCCGCGACGGTAACTCGATCAGAACCGGCACACAGCTGCCGCGAGAATCGACGTGCGATCGCCGAAGCCTCCCTCGACGAGAACGTAACCGCTCTTGCCGAACTCGAACAGGCCGCCGACCAGCGTGTTCCACGGTTGGGTCGGCGATTGGACCACGGCGAATTGAAGGTCCGTATTGGCAACGCTTCCGGCGACCGTCTGCTGGATGCTCTGATGCATCGCACCGATCCAGATCGCAGTGCCCATTGAGGTGCCGACCGTGCCATGCAAGCCCAATCTGGCCGAGAAGACCGTAGCCACCGGCTTTGTATCGGCGATCAACGTCTCGTTTTCGAACGACAGATTCGTCTTCGTACGGTTCCAGTCCGCCACCACGATCGCAGTGAGGTCGCGCCAGTCGCTGACCTTGGTTCCCGCTTGGGCCGTTACGCCTGCACCATAGGTTGGACCGTCGAACGCGGCATTGAGCTGAAGTTGCCTGGGTTCGATGATGCCCAGGATAGGATCGGCGGGAACCTGGATCACTCCTTTGGTGGTTCCTTTCGTGTACCCGACGATGCCGTAGACGTCCAGAAACGGGAAGATCAGGGCATCGAACTTCGCCGAGACATTCTGCTGCGACGTGTCGACCTTATCGATTTGCAGGAAGTTCGTGACCGATACCGGGGCGTTTCCGTTGCGTCCCAATTGCAGGTCATGGATATTCACCGGCTGCTGAGCCGAGTAAGCCGTGACGCCTATTCCGAACGGAAGTGGAACCTGATAGCCCCTTGCTTCGGCTTCCGCGCCCCATATCGGCAGCCCCGACCAGTGCGGCTCGGGAGTCGCGGGGTCGTCGGCCAGTGCGTCGTAGGAAAAGATGGAAAGCAACAGCAGGCTGCGTGCAATGAGCGCCGGTGGCCGTAAGGAGGAGGGTATTCTCAATGGCCAAGCGCTCATCAGGGCCGTGCTGTTGCGGCTGACTCGGACGCGTCTATCTGGGATGCCGGCGAACGCTTGAGTCAGTCGCTGCAGGCGCGCGCCGCCGATAGTAGCGCAGGCAGCGGTCACGCGGCGCCTGACGTCAGAGTTGCCGCGACGCGCTGCGAGGCAGCGTCGACTTGAATGGGGTGTCATGTCGCAGAGAGCGCACTGATCGTCACGTAATACCCGTCCGGATCCCGGAGCGAGAACTCCATCGTTCCCGTGTTCGGGTTCAGGTGGGGCTCCTCTTCGAGCCGAGTGACGAGCGCGCGTGCTCTTGTCAGCGCCATGTCGAAATCGTCCACGCGGAAAAACAACAGGAGGCCGTTGCCGGGCTTGCCGTGCGCGGAACTCAGCAAGGACGGATGGTCGTGAGCGCCCCACGCGTGAAGGCAGAGCAGGACCGTGCCATCCGCGTCGAGGATTTGCCCGAAGTAGTCATGTGCAGGAGGCGTCTTGGGCTGGCCAAAGAGCGACTGGTACCAATTGAAGCTGCCGGCCACGTCGCCTACCCCAATGATCGCCCATGTGCGCTTCATTTACAGTCCTCCTGCGGTCACCTCATGGATCATGCGACAGCTGCCGCGTGCCACAGTGATCAGTCGCGCGGGATTATGTTTATCGTCTGGATTCTGTTGCGATACTTGCTCATCAAGAGATGGACAAAGTCGCCGATTATCAGGCTCGGCTTTCCCTTGCCGCGCGTGATGACCCGCGCCAACAACAGGTTCGTGTTTGCGTCCCACTCGAGGTTGATTGCTCCACGCCTGCCAGGCTCGGTGCTGTGGACCTTCGTCCAACCATGCGAGCGCCCGCTTCGTTTCTGCTCCGAGACCCGCAGAAGATTCTTGTCGAGGCGCGTGTTCTTGGAGATTGCGTCGCGGAGGCTGGGACCGCGGGTGCACACCACCTGGATGAGAATCTGCATGGAATGCCTCGATCTTTAGCCGCCTGAGCCGGCTTTGAAGATGGCGACCGCGCTGCCGAGGACCTTCATGGTGGCAAAACGCTGCCGCACAACTCGATGAACGCGTTGCCCTGGAAGCGAGCACCGAGCGTGTGTTCGTCGTCCCATGCCGTGGTATAGCCAAGCTCGGTTGTGAGCGATCCGCCAAGCGGAGTAACGGAGATATACGCCAATGAGACATGCTGCCAGACGCCCGCGGGCGAAGTGATGCTGGGCAAGGATTCATTAGTCGCTTGAGCCTCGCCGGTGGCCAGCGCCTCAGCGTAAGGTTCATAGTGCTCAAACAACGCGGTCTCTATTGCACGGCGCCAGCCGACAAGTTGAGTCGGCACCTCGCGGGCGATGGCCACGGCTGCCGGGTCAGGAGCAGTGCGCGTACCGGCCAACGCCAGTGGCGTCAAGCCGGAATCCAGATGGATGGCGCCGCGCCAGAGGCCGCGGGATCTAGCCAAAGTGCCTAGCGATGGATCGGAGAACGGCGCTGACTTGAACAGTCCGAACATTGAACCTCCGAAAGGCAAGCTGCTTCTCGAGCGGTCGCTTCCTCTCTGCTGCCTGACGCTTGAGTGGAGCGGCCACGGTTGCAACCGCAACATAGCACCTCAACGGGCTACTCTGCCTCGAGGCGCTGCTTCATGTCCGCGTAGGCGATATGGACGAGCTTTCTCAAGGCTGCGTCATCAATTTTCTGGCCGGGTCTGAGCTTCACATGCCGCATGAACTTGCCGGTGCCCTTCCAGCAATCCGTTTGCATCAGAAAGTTCGGCCCCGCGAAAAAACCCGACGTTCACGTGATCCTTGAACGCATTGACGTAACCGAATGCAGCATCTCCAACGCACGCCGTCGGATGAGCGTCATGCAACAGCTCGCGGACATCATCTCCGCACGTACGCATGACTTCGAACCAGCGCTGCGCGATCACCCCCAATTCACCAGTGTGCTCCCGCATCCAGACCTCGATGGAGGGAGCTCGCCCGACCGAATCGGGAAACCGCATAAGTCGACTCATCGCGATGCTACCTTTTTTGCTTCTTGCAACACTTGAGCTAAGGGGCAGCTGCGAACGGGCTTGAGTTTACACCGCGTCGATTCGCAGCGGTCCGCCTGATCGATAGAGCCAGGCGCCCCCGTCACTAAGCTCGCTCCCAAGCCGCCACCCCGCCGGCAGTGACCCGAAACAATGGATGCGGCTGCGGTTTTTTGATGAGGCGGAGTTGGGCGAAGTGCTTTGGACTGCGCACCTGCAGTTTGCCAAGCAGGTGACACCATTCGTGTGCGACTTGACCGGCCGTTGCCCGTAGCTCCACCCGTTCTCGAACCGAATCAACCTTCTTGGTGTCGAAGGAGTATCCGCGCAATTGCGAATCCTCGAGCACCGCGACCAGATAGGCATTGATGGCGGTACAAGGCGCAGAGTGCGCGCGAAACCGTTCCAACTGTGGATGATGACGATAGCCGACCGTGTCGCCGCGCAAGACCGCGCGCGCCAATAGCGCTTCGCGCCATAAGGCGACAAGTCCTTGCGGATCGAGGTACTTCGGGTGAAGGGTCCACAGCCGCATCAGGATTTCCGGTGGGAGCTAACGCCCAAATCGAGCCGCGCCGCGAGGCAGCGTCGGCTTGAACGAATCGCGAATGACCCGGCCAGGTCACCCAACTTCAGGTCGGCCTTTGTGCCGTGGCGCCACGATCGCGTCGAATGATTGAATGGACTCCTCCCGCCGGTATATCGGCATCGAAGTGCCAAACTGGATGTGCTGCATTCAGTTGACCAAACGAGAGGAGTCCGCCATGCATGCTACGACTGTTGCGATCGATTTGGCAAAAGATGTTTTCGAACTTGCGTACGCCGACGCTGATCACCGGATCGTTGCGCGTAAGCGGTTGTCGCGCCGCGCGTTCGCTCGTGCGTTGGACAACCAAGGGCCGTTGCGTCTTGTGATGGAAGCCTGCGGCAGCGCCCACTACTGGGCGCGACGCTTTGTCTCACAAGGCCACACGCTGCGGTTGCTGCCTGCCCGCGACGTGCGCCCCTATGTGCGGCGCAACAAGACGGACCGTACGGATGCGGCCGGCTTGCTCGAAGCTGATCGCTGCGCCCAGATCGATGCAGTGCCGATCAAGTCGCCGGAACAGCAGGGTGTGCAGGCGTTGCACCGAATCCGCGAGCAGTGGAAAGCGCAACGCACGGCCACGATCAACCTGCTGCGCGGCGTGCTGCGAGAGTTCGGCATTGTCATTCCACTGGGTGCCGCGAAGGTGCGGCCCGCGGTGCTCGCGGCCCTCGAAGACGGCGATAACGAACTGCCGATGGTGTTGCGCCACACGCTGTGCGAAACGCTGGATCGATTGGCCGAACTCACGCGTGCGATGAACGCGATCGAGCAGCAACTGCAAGCCTATGCGCACGCCGATCCGGTCTGCCAGCGTTACCAGCAGGCTCCGGGTATCGGCGTACTCACCGCCACGGCTTTACGCGCCAGCGCCGGCCCGCTCGAGCGCTTCCGCAGCGGACGCCACCTTGCCGCCTGGATGGGGCTGGCGCCGCGCGAGCATTCCTCCGGAAACCAGCGCCGCCTCGGGCGCATCAGCAAACGTGGCGATGGCTATCTGCGCATGCTGCTGATTCACGGCGCACGCGCGACGCTGCGCGCAGCGCGTGTTCGCGAGCAGCACCAGCAATCGCTCAACCGATTGCAAATCTGGGCGCTGACGCTGCAGCAACGCGTCGGTCACAACAAGGCTGCCGTTGCGCTGGCCAACAAACTCGCGCGGCGCCTGTGGGCGATGGAACATCACCACGTCGCCTTCGACGCCAACCACATCAGCGTGCGGCCCGAATAACCCTTCCTCAACGAGTTGCCCTGGCGATCTAAGCTCATGGCGAATGTGTCGGTCCCGAATCGAATCAAGCCGATAACTCTTCTGGCCTGCGAGGCCGCTCTGAACGATTGGCTTTCGATTCGCGGATTCCATGATGGCCCGAGCGTTGTCCGCTCACCCCAAGGCCGAATACACGACTGCAACCGACTTCATTCACCAGTGCGAAGAGCGTCCTGCAAATCGATTACTTGTACGAGGAGTCCATACACGAATAGTTAGGGTGCGCACGGACCGAGCGTGGCGAAGAAGGCGCTTGAACACAGCCATGTGTTGGGTCTCCCAAATGCGCGAACGTTGGTGCAAGCCTAGCAGAGCGTCGCTACGCGAGTGAAGCGAAGACCCGCTCCATCGTTTGCGCTTCACTCGCGTAGCGACGCTCTTTGTAGCACGGATTTTTACGCCTGGGCATCGGCGAAGGCCGACAGAATGGGTAAGAAAACAACCCACTCAACGCTGGCTCGACCGTTTCTTGCGCAGCCTAACGTTGGAGTTAACCGGCGGCGCAGCGCGGTAAGCATCGGGCGAGCGGCAGCGCTGAGTCGCTGCGGCGTCCGGTTGAACGACTAGTTAGGGTGCGCACGGACCGAGCGTGGCGAAGAAGGCGCTTGAACACAACCATGTGTCTGGGTCTCCCAAATGCGCGAACGTTGGTGCAAGCCTAGCAGAGCGTCGCTACGCGAGTGAAGCGCGAGACCGGCTCTTTCGTTTTGCGCTTCACTCGCGTAGCGGCGCTCTTTGTAGCACGGATTTTGACGTCCGGGCAGCGGCGCAACGCGACCGGTTGCGTAGGAAATCAACCACCCACTTTGCTTTGACCGTTCTTGCGCAGCCTAACGCTTGAGTTAAGCGGCCGCTGCCGCGTACCGCATGATAGTAGCGCGGCCCGTCACAGCGGTCCGCTTGAACGAATAGTTAGGCCTGCTCAGTGAACGCCGATAGCATGCGCTGCAGAGGTACGAGGACGCGATGCCCGACCACCTGACTTGGCCGGAACGTTAGAGCACATGGCAAGAGACGACGTCCGCTCTTCGGAGTTGACCAGCACGATGTTGAAAGCAGCTCGCGATGGATGCTCGTAGACGTACGCGACATCGCCAGATAAAGCGATGGCCCGAACAAATCGCCGAGCGGATCGCGTCGAAGCTACGGCCAGAAATGCAAACGGACAGGCTCGTGCTCTTGCGGCAGCCGAGCGCATGGGCGCTGCGAAGATGGCTCGAATTCAGACTGCGATGAGCTTCATTGCAGCGCCTAACGCTTGAGTTAAGCGGCCGCTGCCGCGTACCGCATGATAGTAGCGCAGCCCGTCGCAGCGGTCCGCTTGAACGAATAGTTAGGCGGCTAGCCCACGAAGCCTGCACCTCTTGTACTGAGATCGAACACCAGACCAACGGGATTTTGAAATAACTGCGCTGTGCGCGTTATCTGCATCGACGCACAAAACGAATACACCCGTGTTGGAACCAGCCCAGAAACCGGCCGCGATAGATGACTTTAGAGCCCAAGACTGCATCGTAGAACAGTGCCGCTGCGTCCCGGCTGCTAGTCCGAGAAAAAGCAATGTCTCGTGACGGTTTGAAGTGGTGTGACATTTCCTAGACGCCTAACGCTTGAGTTAAGCGGCCGCTGCCGCACACCGCATGATAGTAGCGCAGACCGTCGCAGCGGTCCGCTTGAACGAATAGTTAGGCTGCAGTGCCAGCCATGAACGCTAAGGCTTGAACGCGCAATGCCGGGCGACTGCGCTTGCTGAGACACGTCAAGCGCCGCGCGAACAATGCGCTGACGGTCGCTAGTGAACAACCGCTATTGCACGACGCCCATAGCTGTAGCTCGTAGCGCCAGGTAGAGCCTCAGCAAGCCGATTGTCGTGCAAGCAATGAACGACTAGTCGGCGATACGAATTGCGGAAGCATTGAGTGCGCGACTTGAAAACATACGGTCCAGCGAAGCGTTGCACGAGCGACGCAAATGCGCCGCGATGCCGATAAGCAGCAGCGCCATCGTGACGAGAGTAGGCGATCGAATATCAGCTGGACGTCATCAGTTCGCAAATGAGCAGCCTAACGCTTGAGTTAAGCGGCCGCTGCTGACCGCCGCATGATAGTACCGCAACCCGTCGCAGCGGTCCGCTTGAACGAATAGTTAGGCGCTCAACCGTCTACGGAGACGTGCACGGTGAGCCCGACTCGAAAGTTGCGGTGAAATAGTGGCCAACAGGGTCGACAAAGAAACAAATGTCCCACTCGGCATCGCTGTCTCCATTAGGGGAACGCTGAAGCCCTCCAGCCACATAACCGAACGCCAATCGCTTGGAATGCGTCCGTTGCCCATCTTTTCGTACTCGCGGTCAAAGACGCCGCGGCACTGCGCGAACGTTTGATCCAAGTTTGTGATCATAGACCGTAAGAAGAACTCTTCCTCGGCGGTTGGTCCATCGGAAGTACCAGTCATGGTTGCGCAGGCCGTTCTCTCTGGCCAGGGACCGAGAACTCTGTCTCCATAACTATCGCCGACGTTCTTCGAGCCAAAGTAGGTCAGTTTGCCTAGGCGGGGGTGAACGACCTCGCGTGTCCAAGTGCGTCGCGTCAGATCGAACGACACGATCTTGCCGACGACTCGCCAAAAGCTGCCCATTGAGATGCCTAACGCTTGAGTTAACGCGCCGCGCCGGGCGCTGGGTTATCGCCGCGACACGTCACGGTCGCGTTGAACGAATAGTTAGAACGGCGGTAGGAAGAACCGCTATTGCGCGACACCACAACCTAGCCATGAGCGCCACTCCGAGACCTCAGAAGGCGAAAGGCGTAGTAAACGGTGAACCCCTATGGCGATAACGAACATGCCGATGTATTGCGGCGCGAACTTAAAAACCACGTTCCATTCGAGGCCGTACCACCAAGCGGTGAAAAGCGCCGCGCATGCCGTAAGCAGAGCGGCCATTGTGAACGCGATAGGGTTCAAGGGTGGCTTCCTTTGCATAGAAGTTCTAACGCTTGAGTTAAGCGGCCGCTGCTGAACGCCACAGGATAGTACCGTAACCCGTCGCAGCGGTCCGCTTGAACGAATAGTTAGGCAGCATAACCTGCGCCGCCACCGGCAAGAACAATAGCGCGAACAAAGCAGCGCAACAACGCTGAGCGGTAGTGGCCTGCGTGCGATGAGTGACCGACGCGCCACAAGCTGCGAGCTGCGAAGACTGCGCGCCTGGACGTGCGGCTGGGTGGATGCGCGCGAGCGCGAGAGTTGCGAACGCTGACGACGCGCCGAGCGAAAATGGCGCAGGCCAGCCGAGGTGAGAACGGAGGATGGGCGATGATACGGAGCGCAGCCGCAACGCTTGCAGACCGCTGACTCACACAAGAAAGCTTTGTGCGGCCTAACGCTTGAGTTAAGCGGCCGCTGCTGAGTAACGCTCGAGACGCGCCGTAGCCACACGCAGCGGTCCGCTTGAACGAATAGTTAGGCACGAACGCGGAAGACTATGCTCATGCGTCTTGGGCCAGCAAAGTGATATAACTGTGCGGCCAAAGGCTCGCGCACGGCAGACTGCATGCGCTTCAGCAAAGTTGCGGCGCGCTGTAGCTCGCAGATGCCTTACCAGTTCTGGCCAGGGACAGTCGATAGATGAGGTCGGATATTTGCAGCGTACGCGTCCGAAGTGAGCACATCGTACCTCGCGCGTGCCGGCGCGGCGCGACCAGCATCAATGTCGCCGCGATACTTTGCAAAGACTTCGACCGCTTGCAAGGTAACCATTTCCTTGGCCTAACGCTTGAGTTAAGCGGCCGCTGCCGCCGCGGCATGATAGTACCGTAGCCCATCGCAGCGGTCCGCTTGAACGAATAGTTAGCTGCCGCTTCGAGTTACATGAAAGGACATAGCCTTGCCCGGGCATGAGTACGGCTGCACGGACTCGGACATAGTGACCGGAACGTTGACGGCCTGTAAAGGCGCTTTGAAACAACTTGGATTGCCGTCATATCGCACTCGCGGTAACCGGAAGAGCCGTCATTTGACGTTGAGGTTGCCGAACGTGTACTACAAAATGAACCTACTGGCAGGTACAGCTGATTGCTACAAGCCGAGCAGGCGCAGGGATATGCTCTTGATGGAGAAGCGTAGGCACTCGCCGCCGATGCCAAAGGCGAAAACGCGAAGCCAGCAGAATGACTATGAGCCGCATAGGCAGCTAACGTTGGAGTTAACCGGCGGCGCAGCGCGGTAAGAACCGGACGAGCGGCACGCGCTGATACGCTGCGGCGTCCGGTTGAACGACTAGTTAGGGTGCGCACGGACCGAGCGTGGCGAAGAAGGCGCTTGAACACAGCCATGTGTCTGGGTCTCCCAAATGCGCGAACGTTGGTGCAAGCCTAGCAGAGCGTCGCTACGCGAGTGAAGCGCGAGACCGGCTCTTTCGTTTTGCGCTTCACTCGCGTAGCGGCGCTCTTTGTAGCACGGATTTTCACGTCCGGGCAGCGGCGCAACGCGACCGGTTGCGTAGGAAATTAACCACCCACTTTGCTTTGACCGTTCTTGCGCAGCCTAACGCTTGAGTTAAGCGGCCGCTGCCGACCGTACCGCATGATAGTAGCCGCAGCCCGTCGCAGCGGTCCGCTTGAACGAATAGTTAGGCATTGCGAGCTGCGTAAGGCACATACTGGCGATTGAGGTTGAGACAAGTGATGGCTCGAACGATTGACCTGGATGCACACCTCCCACGACGAATACTCAGATAGGCTGTTTAGCATTGCCGTATTGATACAGAACGTGCTGCCACTTCGCGCTAGCGAGTGCTCGAACACATACTCCGGTGTTCCAATTGCGGTGTGCGCTTCAGGAAAGTGCTCGGCCATCGCGGCGCTGAAGCATAGAAGCCAGATGCTCGTTAGCTCTTGTGCAGCAGATCAGTGACGGTCGCGCAATCCGGAGTGACCAAACAAGTTGGCGTCGAATTCACCTTCAGTTAGTCGGCGCGACATGGGCTGCATTGCAGTGCCTAACGCTTGGAGTTAACCGGCGGCGCAGCGCGGTAAGCGTACAGGGCAAGCGGCAGCGCTGAGTCGCTGCGGCGTCCGGTTGAACGACTAGTTAGGGTGCGCACGGACCGAGCGTGGCGAAGAAGGCGCTTGAACACAGCCATGTGCCTGGTGCTCCCGAATGCGCGAACGTTGGTGCAAGCCTAGCAGAGCGTCGCTACGCGAGTGAAGCGCGAGACCGGCTCGATGCGTTTTGCGCTTCACTCGCGTAGCGACGCTCTTTGTAGCACGGATTTTGCACGTCCGGGCAGCGGCGACGAACGCGACCGGTTGCGTAGGAAATTAACCACTGACTTAGATATGAAAGTTCTTGCGCAGCCTAACGCTTGAGTTAAGCGGCCGCTGCCGCGTACCACATGATAGTACCGAGGACCGTCGCAGCGGTCCGCTTGAACGAATAGTTAGGCACTGCACTGCGTAAGGCCATACTTGCGAATTGAGGTTGCAGAAAGTGATGGCCAACGATTGACCTGGATGCAACCTCCACGACGTTTACAGATAGGCGTTTAGCATTGCCGTATCGAAAGAATGCGCTGCACACTTCGCGCTAGGGTGCTCGACACAGACCCCGGTGTTCCAATTGCAGGTTTGCGCGTCAGGCAAAGTCCTCGGTCATCGCGGCCTGCGTATAGGGCCAGATGCTCAGTTAGCTCATGTGCAGATGGTCAGAGACGTCGCGCATCGGAGTACCGAAGGTTGCGCTAGAATTGACCTTGAGATTAGTCGACGCAACATGGGCTGCATTGAGAGCTAACGTTGGAGTTAACCGGCGGCGCAGCGCGGTAAGGATAGGACGAGCGGCCGCGCTGAGTCGCTGCGGCGTCCGGTTGAACGACTAGTTAGGGTGCGCACGGACCGAGCGTGGCGAAGAAGGCGCTTGAACACAACCATGTGCTTGGGTCTCCCAAATGCGCGAACGTTGGTGCAAGCCTAGCAGAGCGTCGCTACGCGAGTGAAGCGAAGACCTGCTCCATCGTTTGCGCTTCACTCGCGTAGCGACGCTCTTTGTAGCACGGATTTTTACGTCTGGGCAGCGGCGAAGGCACGACAGAATGGGTAGGAAAACAACCACTCACGTTTGCTTTGACCGTTCTTGCGCAGCCTAACGTTGGAGTTAACGGCGGCGCAGCGCGGTAAGCATCGGGCGAGCGGCAGCGCTGAGTCGCTGCGGCGTCCGGTTGAACGACTAGTTAGGGTGCGCACGGACCGAGCGTGGCGAAGAAGGCGCTTGAACACAGCCATGTGTCTGGGTCTCCCAAATGCGCGAACGTTGGTGCAAGCCTAGCAGAGCGTCGCTACGCGAGTGAAGCGAAGACCCGCTCCATCGTTTTGCGCTTCACTCGCGTAGCGACGCTCTTTGTAGCACGGATTTTTACGCCTGGGCATCGGCGAAGGCCGACAGAATGGGTAAGAAAACAACCCACTCAACGCTGGCTCGACCGTTCTTGCGCAGCCTAACGTTGGAGTTAACCGGCGGCGCAGCGCGGTAAGCATCGGGCGAGCGGCAGCGCTGAGTCGCTGCGGCGTCCGGTTGAACGACTAGTTAGGGTGCGCACGGACCGAGCGTGGCGAAGAAGGCGCTTGAACACAGCCATGTGTTTGGGTCTCCCAAATGCGCGAACGTTGGTGCAAGCCTAGCAGAGCGTCGCTACGCGAGTGAAGCGAAGACCCGCTCCATCGTTTGCGCTTCACTCGCGTAGCGACGCTCTTTGTAGCACGGATTTTTACGCCTGGGCATCGGCGAAGGCCGACAGAATGGGTAAGAAAACAACCCACTCAACGCTGGCTCGACCGTTCTTGCGCAGCCTAACGTTGGAGTTAACCGGCGGCGCAGCGCGGTAAGCATCGGGCGAGCGGCAGCGCTGAGTCGCTGCGGCGTCCGGTTGAACGACTAGTTAGGGTGCGCACGGACCGAGCGTGGCGAAGAAGGCGCTTGAACACAGCCATGTGTTGGGTCTCCCAAATGCGCGAACGTTGGTGCAAGCCTAGCAGAGCGTCGCTACGCGAGTGAAGCGAAGACCCGCTCCATCGTTTGCGCTTCACTCGCGTAGCGACGCTCTTTGTAGCACGGATTTTTACGCCTGGGCATCGGCGAAGGCCGACAGAATGGGTAAGAAAACAACCCACTCAACGCTGGCTCGACCGTTCTTGCGCAGCCTAACGTTGGAGTTAACCGGCGGCGCAGCGCGGTAAGAATCGGGCGAGCGGCAGCGCTGAGTCGCTGCGGCGTCCGGTTGAACGACTAGTTAGGGTGCGCACGGACCGAGCGTGGCGAAGAAGGCGCTTGAACACAGCCATGTGTCTGGGTCTCCCAAATGCGCGAACGTTGGTGCAAGCCTAGCAGAGCGTCGCTACGCGAGTGAAGCGCAAGACCCGCTCTATCGTTTTGCGCTTCACTCGCGTAGCGGCGCTCTTTGTAGCACGGATTTTTACGTCCGGGCAGCGGCGCAAGGCCGACAGAATGCGTAGGAAAACAACCCACTCAACTTTGCTTCGACCGTTCTTGCGCAGCCTAACGTTGGAGTTAACCGGCGGCGCAGCGCGGTAAGCATCGGGACGAGCGGCAGCGCTGAGTCGCTGCGGCGTCCGGTTGAACGACTAGTTAGGGTGCGCACGGACCGAGCGTGGCGAAGAAGGCGCTTGAACACAGCCATGTGTCTGGGTCTCCCAAATGCGCGAACGTTGGTGCAAGCCTAGCAGAGCGTCGCTACGCGAGTGAAGCGAGAGACCCGCTCCATCGTTTTGCGCTTCACTCGCGTAGCGACGCTCTTTGTAGCACGGATTTTTACGCCTGGGCAGCGGCGCAAGGCCGACAGAGTGGCGTAGGAAAACAACCACTCAACGCTGGCTCGACCGTTCTTGCGCAGCCTAACGTTGGAGTTAACCGGCGGCGCAGCGCGGTAAGCATCGGGCGAGCGGCAGCGCTGAGTCGCTGCGGCGTCCGGTTGAACGACTAGTTAGGGTGCGCACGGACCGAGCGTGGCGAAGAAGGCGCTTGAACACAGCCATGTGCTTGGGTCTCCCAAATGCGCGAACGTTCGGTGCAAGCCTAGCAGAGCGTCGCTACGCGAGTGAAGCGAAAGACCCGCTCCATCGTTTTGCGCTTCACTCGCGTAGCGACGCTCTTTGTAGCACGGATTTTTACGCCTGGGCAGCGGCGAAGGCCGACAGAATGTGTAAGAAAACAACCCACTCAACGTTTGCTCGACCGTTCTTGCGCAGCCTAACGTTGGAGTTAACCGGCGGCGCAGCGCGGTAAGCATCGGGCGAGCGGCAGCGCTGAGTCGCTGCGGCGTCCGGTTGAACGACTAGTTAGGGTGCGCACGGACCGAGCGTGGCGAAGAAGGCGCTTGAACACAGCCATGTGTTGGGTCTCCCAAATGCGCGAACGTTGGTGCAAGCCTAGCAGAGCGTCGCTACGCGAGTGAAGCGAAGACCCGCTCCATCGTTTTGCGCTTCACTCGCGTAGCGACGCTCTTTGTAGCACGGATTTTTACGCCTGGGCATCGGCGCAAGGCCGACAGAATGGGTAAGAAAACAACCCACTCAACGCTGGCTCTGACCGTTCTTGCGCAGCCTAACGTTGGAGTTAACCGGCGGCGCAGCGCGGTAAGAATCGGGCGAGCGGCAGCGCTGAGTCGCTGCGGCGTCCGGTTGAACGACTAGTTAGGGTGCGCACGGACCGAGCGTGGCGAAGAAGGCGCTTGAACACAACCATGTGTCTGGGTCTCCCAAATGCGCGAACGTTGGTGCAAGCCTAGCAGAGCGTCGCTACGCGAGTGAAGCGAAGACCCGCTCCATCGTTTTGCGCTTCACTCGCGTAGCGGCGCTCTTTGTAGCACGGATTTTGACGTCCGGGCAGCGGCGCAACGCGACCGATTGCGTAGGAAATCAACCACCCACTTTGCTTTGACCGTTCTTGCGCAGCCTAACTACAAATAGACCCCAGAAGCGGGGTGTTGCACCGTATGGTCGGGGTCCGTCGCCGAAGCGTCAAGCGGATTTCCTACATCAGAACACAGGCTTGGCTGATAGCGCTGTCTGCAGAAACCGGAAAAGATCTTGCACTACATCCGGAATGTGGGGGCGTAATGAGTTACAGGGGCGGAAATGCGGGCGTAAAAGCGGTTGAGTCGCAGGCGGATAAACCGCGCTTGATCGAAGAAGTTCGGCGCAAGTTGCGTACACGTCACTACAGTTTGCGCACGGAGCAGGCGTATGTCGGATGGATCCGGCGGTTCATCTTGGCCAACGGCAAGCGCCATCCGGATGGGATGGGGGAAGTCGAGGTGGAACGCTTCCTCAGCACGTTGGCCACCGAGGGCGACGTGGCTGCGGGCACGCAGAACCAGGCGCTTTCGGCGCTGTTGTTTCTGTATCGGCATGTGCTGCGCGTCGACCTGCCCTGGATGGCGACCGTCGTCCGCGCCAAGCGGCCGCGCCGTGTGCCGACGGTGCTCTCGCGCGACGAGGTGCAGCGCCTGCTCGCGGCGATGGACGGACGAACCTGGCTGCTCGCGAGTCTGCTCTACGGCACGGGGATGCGCCTGTTGGAATGCCTGCGACTGCGCGTGAAGGACATCGACTTCGCGCGCAACACGATCATCGTGCGCGATGGCAAGGGCGGCAAGGATCGCCACACGGTGTTGCCACGCAAGCTGGTCGATCCGTTGCAGCGCGAGGTCGAACGCGCGCGCCTGCTGCATCAGCAGGATCTGGCTGCCGGTTTCGGCGAGGTGTGGTTGCCACATGCGCTGGCGCGCAAGTATCCCAACGCGCCGCGCGCGTTCGGCTGGCAGTACGTGTTTGCGGCGATGAAGCTTGCGCGTGATCCGCGTGGCGGCAAAAAGCGTCGTCATCATTTCGACGATGCGGTGCTGTCTCGCGCGATCAAGCGCGCGTGCCAGCTGGCGGCCATCGCCAAGCCGGTCAGCGCGCACACGCTGCGCCATTCGTTTGCCACGCACATGATCGAAGCCGGTTACGACATCCGCACGGTGCAGGAACTGCTCGGTCACAAGGACGTGGCGACGACGCAGATCTACACGCACGTGCTCAACCGCGGCGCAGGCGGCGTGCTCAGTCCGCTGGATCGTTGAGGACACCTGCCGTCGGCTGAACCGACATGTCCGCTTCGGCAGTGGTTTGCCGTACAGACTGGATGAGGCCGGCAGTTCCGTCCCGGCCATGACCAGGCATAGGTGTTCCAAATGAAGACGTTATTGTTACGTTGTCTGTATTGCCCAGGGGCATGGAAGTATCACGAAGCGTCGCATCGCCGGCGCGCTGCGCTGCGCTGGCTCGCCCTTGCCGCGGCCATCTGCTTCGGCGCAGCCTGATTACGCTGCCCGAGGCTGTGGCGGCGCATTGCGCCGGGGCACGCCTCGGGAGTGCAGTGAGCGATGGTCTGGATACTTTCGGCTGCCGGATTTCGGCCACTGACTATCGACTACTGGTTACGGCGCTGCCGGCGCGCCACCGATCTTCGTCTCGAACAACCGGTAGATCCGCTTGTACTCGTCGAGCCACGAATCGGCGTTCGTGAATCCGTGCCGGTCGAGCGGATACGGCGAGATCGCGAAGTCGTCCTTATGCAGTTCGATGAGGCGCTGGTAGAGGCGCATCGAATCTTCGAACAGCACGTTGTCGTCGATCACTCCGTGGCAGATCAGCAGCGAGTCCTTCAGGCCGTCGGCGAATTCGAGCGGTGAGGAGCGCGCGTAGGCGATCGCATCGGTCTGCGGATCGTTGAGGATATTGGCCGTGTATTCGTGGTTGTACTGCGTCCAGTCGGTCACCGGCCGCAGCGCCGCGCCGGCAGCGAATTCGCCCGGCGCGCGGAACAGCGCCATCAGCGTCATGAACCCGCCGTACGATCCGCCGTAGATGCCGATGCGCTTCGGATCGACGTTGAAACCGTCGACGAGCCACTTCTTGCCGTCGAGCAGGTCGTCGAGCTCCGGGTGGCCCATCTGCCGGTAGATCGCGTCGCGCCAGTCGCGGCCGTAGCCTTCTGAAGCGCGGTAGTCCATGTCGAGCACGACGTAGCCCTTCTGCAGCAGCAGGTTGTGGAACATCTGCTCGCGGAAGTAGTACGGCCACTGCTCGTGCACATTCTGCGTGTAGCCGGCGCCGTGGACGAAGACGACGGCCGGATGTTTCGCCGACTTGTCGAAATTCTCCGGCGCGTAGAACTTGGCCCAGATCGAACCCTTGAAGTGCGTCGACGGCACCTGCACGAGTTTCGGCGCGACCCAGTTCAGCGCTTTGTATTGTGCGCTGCGCGTGTCGGTCAGTTCGTGCGGCGTGCCGGAGCCGTCAGCAGCGGCGAGCGCCAGCTGCGGCGGCAGGTAGCTCGACGAATGGATGACGAGCAGCTGCCTTTCGTCGGGTGACAGCGCGAAGGCGTTGAGTCCCTCGTAGCGCGTGATGCGCTGCAGTTCGCCGCCGCCGACCGCTACTCGATAGACGTCGTACGCGTACGGTGCCTGCGCGTTCGCGCGCAGGTAGAACCAGCGGCCGTCGCGCGAGAGTTTCGGGCGCGATACCTCGAACTGCCCCTGCGTCAGCGCGCGTGCTTTGCCGCCGAGCGGCTTTGCATACAACTGCGCGTAGCCGGTTTCCTCGGACACGTACCACAGTGTGCGGTTGTCGAGTTGCCAACCGAATTCGTTGAAGTTCCAGTTGATCCACGCATCGTCGTGCAGGCGGTGCTGCGGCTCGAGCGCAGACTTGCCGAAATCCACGCTCGCCAGCCAGCGGTCCTTGTTGTCGAGCGCACGCAGTTCGACCGCGGCGTTGCTGCCATCGCGCGAGAAGCGCACGGCCATGACTTCGAGCGGGCGCGGTTTGGGCTCGGACTTGTTCTTCGCGGCCGCCGTGCTGGCGGTCGAAGATTGGCCCGCATGCTTGTCGGTTTTCGCGTCGTCGGCCTTGGCCGGCTTCTGCTTTTCGTTTTCCTCGCGCACGCCCTTGAGCGGATCGTCGTGGATTCCGGGCAGCGCGTCCCAGGCCAGCTGGATCTTCGAATGCGCGGCCAGGTCGAACAGCCAGAGCGTCTGCGGCGCCGGATCGTTGCGGCCGACACGCGTGCGCTCGTCTTCGAATTCCTCATAGCCGGATTCGGTCACGTAGCGCGTCAGCTTGCCCTTCTTGCCGTCGTCGTGGCCCTTGGGCGTGGTGACGACGAGCAGCCGGTGCGTGTCCGGCGACAGCACGGCGCCGGCCACGACCACGTCGTCGCCGAGATAGAACGGCAGCGGCGCGCGCGTCGGGTCGCTCTTCTGCATCTGTTCGGCGTGCTCGCGCGTCGGCGTGCTTGTCGTCGTGCGCCTTCTTCAGCGTCGAAAACAGGCGCAGCTGCATGTCGTGCAGGTCGTCGGGCTTCGCCGGCGGCGCGTCGGGATCCTTTTCCGTCTTGAGCTGCGCGGCCGGTGTGGCCACGCCGGCGGCGATGTCGTAGACGAACCAGTCGTTGCCGGCATGGAACGACAGTTTCGCGCCATCGGCGGAAAATTGCGGTGCTGCTTCGTCGGCGGACGAACGCGTCACCTGAGTCACGCGGCCGCTGGCGAGATCGCGCAGGAAGATGTCGCCGTTGCGCACGAACGCCGCGCGCACGTGCGCATCGTCGAACACCAGCTGCCCGCCGTCGGCGCTTGCCATGGTTGTGGCGTCGACGACGCTGTCCTTGCCGTCCGCCAGTTCGATGCGATGCAGGTCGTGAACCGGCGAGCCGGTGCGCTTGACGCGGTAGTACACCGAACGGCCGTCGACACTGAAATACGGCGCCGTGCCGCGGTCCTCGAACGCCTCCGGCAGGTCGATCTGGGCGGCGATCCAGTCCGGATCGGCCATGATCTGTTCGAGCGTCAGCGGCGCATTCTGCGCCTGCGCCGAAGCGAATACGGTCAGGGCGATGGCGCCGGCAAGCAGGCGTTGCATGGTGACTCCGATGGCATTGGGGCAAGTCGCGCAGCATAGCCGGACCGCCGCGCGCTGCAAGCCGCCGGAAGTCACTGGATGTGAGAAGTGAGAGCGTGAGACGCAAGACGCAAGACCTCAAAGCCAGGGCACCTGCCTCGATTTGCCATTCGGGCCACAACTGGCCAGGACGCTGCGATGAGGCCGCTCTTGCGTCTCACGTCTTACACTTACCCTTACGTCTCACAAAACTGGCAGCCACGCCTCGAATGCGGCACCATCACGACATAAGCAAAGGACTCGCCGCGCATGCCCCTTCAAACCATCGAAATCGAAACCGCGGCGAACCCGCGCCATGCCGTGATCTGGCTGCACGGTCTCGGCGCCGACGGCCATGATTTCGAACCGATCGTGCCACAGCTCGTGGACCGCTCCTGGCCGGCCCTGCGCTTCGTGTTCCCGAACGCGCCGGTGCGGCCGATCACGATCAACGGCGGCATGGCGATGCGCGCGTGGTACGACATCTCGGGCCTCGAGATCGCGCAGCGCCAGGACGAAGCCGGCATCCGCGAGTCGATCCGCCTGGTTGGCGAACTGATCGAACGCGAGGTCGCGCGCGGCGTCGCGGCGCAGAACATTCTGCTCGCAGGGTTTTCGCAGGGTGGGGCGATCGTGCTCGGCGGCGGCGTACGCTATCCGCAGCGTCTCGGCGGCATCATCGCCTTGTCGACCTACTTGCCGCTGGCCGAGAAGACCGATGCCGAAGCCGCACCGGCCAATCGCGACGTGCCGGTGTTCATGGCGCACGGCATGCTCGATCCGACGATTTCGCACGCACTCGGCGAGATGAGCCGCGACTACCTGGCCCAGCGCGGCTACAACGTCGAATGGCGTGCCTATCCGATGGCGCACCAGGTCTGCGCCGAGGAAATCGCCGACCTCAAGCGCTGGCTCGGCGCGCGGTTGAGCTAGCTTCGCGATGAACTCGCGCAGCCTCCCAAGGTTAACGAATCGCGATAGATCATCGCCATGAGCGTTACGGGGCCACGCATTTCGCAGACAGCAGCGCAGAACGAACTGCGCTGGCTGCCGGACTTCTGCAGCCTGCCGGTCGTGTTCGCGGTCATGGTCGTGTGCGAACTGCTCGTGCTCGTCATCGTCATTGCGCCGACCGACGAGTCGCTGCCGCTGCTGTCGCGCCTGGCGACGGCCAGTGCGTTCGTGCAGTGGCTCGGCCTGGTCTGCGTCGTCAGCCTGTGCCAGCTGCAACCGTATCTGCTCCGCCTCACGCCGGTCTGGACGATCACGGCCGCCTACTTCGTCGTCCTGCTGATCACGCTGCTCGGCAGCGCCTTGGTGTTCGCGCTCGATCATCAGTTCAATCTCGGCATGACGCTGCCGTACAACCTGCAGGCACGCTTTCTCTCGCGCAACGTGCTGCTGGCCGCGCTGGTCGGCGCTGCGCTGCTGCGCTACTTCTACGTGCTCGAACAGTGGCGCGCGCGCGTCCGCGCTGAAGGCAAGGCGCGTTTCGAGGCGTTGCAGGCGCGCATCCGCCCGCATTTCCTGTTCAACAGCATGAACACGATCATCAGCCTGATCCGCACGCGTCCTGCCGCGGCCGAGAACGCGGCCGAGAACCTGTCCGACCTGTTCCGTGCCGCGCTCGGCGCCGACAATGCGCCGAGTACGCTCGGCCATGAGCTCGAACTGGTGCGTCACTACCTGGAGATCGAGCAGCTGCGCCTCGGCGATCGCCTGCGCGTGGAGTTCGACGTCGCTGCGTTGCCCGACGACCTGGACGTGCCTGCACTGCTGCTGCAACCGTTGATCGAAAACGCGGTTTATCACGGCATCGAGCAGATGACCGGTGGCACGATCTCGATCCGCGGCACGCGTGCCGACGGCATGATCCGCATCGACATCCGCAACCCGCGTCCGCAGGCCGGCGAACGCGGACCGGGCCGCCATGGCGTGGCGCTGGCCAACACGCGCTCGCGGATCGAGTACCATTTCGGTCGGCGCGGCGGTCTCGACATCGACGCCGGCGCCGATTACTTCGCCTGCTGCGTGCGCCTGCCGGACGACGGCCCGGCGACGCGCCAACCGGCGGACAAGGCGATGTCGCCAACGGACATGAGGACGGACGATGCGGGCGCTCATCGTTGACGACGAGGGACCGGCGCGCGAGCGTCTCGCCGCGTTGCTGCGTGAATGTGAAAATATGGAAATTGTCGGCGAGGCGACGAATGGCCGCGAAGCAGTCGAGGCGTTTGCCCGGCTGAGTCCCGAACTGATCCTGCTCGACATCCGCATGCCGGTGATGGATGGCCTCGAAGCAGCGCGCCATATCGCGACTTTCGAAAGCCCGCCGGCAGTGATCTTCTGCACGGCGTTCGACGGCCATGCCCTGGCGGCATTCGAAGCCAACGCGGTCGACTACCTCGTCAAGCCGATCCGCCTCGACCGCCTGCGCGCCGCGATCACGCGCGCGCGCCGCTTCAGCGGCAGCGCGCTGGCCAAGGCCGAGGATGCCGGCGGCGGTGCGCGCCGGCGCAGCCATCTGTGCGCGCGCGTGCGCGGCAACCTGCAGCTCGTGCCGATCGGCGATGTGCTCTATCTGCTCGCCGAGGACAAGTACGTCGTCGTGCACCACACCAAGGGCGAGGTCCTGATCGAGGAAGCGCTCAAGACCCTGGAAACCGAATTCGCCGACTACTTCGTGCGCATCCATCGCAACTGCCTCGTCGCGCGCGATCGCATCGGCGGCCTGACGCGCAGCGCAGACGGCCGCATCTTCGCGCAGATCGAAGGCGCTTCGGCGCCGCTCGAAGTCAGCCGGCGCAACCTGCCGGGATTGCGCAAGCTGGTGCGGAATCTTTGAGAGCAGGGCTAAGGGCTGAGGGCTGAGGGCTGGAAGCTGCGACGCATTTGAATAACGCTTTTATCTCTTCATAAGTACCTATGTGTGCAGCAATCCAAAAGACGGCGGTGCTTGGCTTGTCAGCCCTCAGCCCTCGGCCCTCAGCCCTGCTCTCCAGCGGCCCTCAGCCCTCAGCCCTGCTCCTGCCATGACCACGCTGCGCATCGCCACGCGCCAAAGTGCTCTCGCCCTGTGGCAGGCCAATCATGTCGCAGCACGGCTGCGCGCCGAGCACGCCGGCATGGCCATCGAACTGGTGCCGCTGAGTACGCGCGGCGATCAGATTCTCGATCGCCCGCTCGCGACGATCGGCGGCAAGGGGTTGTTCCTGAAGGAGCTCGAAGTCGCGATGCTCGATGGGCATGCCGACATCGCCGTGCATTCGCTCAAGGACGTGCCGATGGAGCTCGACGCGGAGTTTGCGCTCGGCGCCGTGCTCGAACGCGCCGACGCGGCCGATGCGTTCGTCAGCCGCGACTTCGAGCGCATCGATCAATTGCCGCATGCCGCGCGTGTCGGCACGTCATCGCTACGGCGCCAGGCACAGCTGCGCGCCATGCGTCCGGACCTGAGCCTGCTCGATCTGCGCGGCAACGTCGGCACGCGCCTGGCAAAACTCGATGCCGGCGATTACGACGCAATCATTCTTGCCTGCGCCGGACTCGAGCGTCTCGGCGAAGCGCGCCGCATCCGCAGCCGGCTCGAACCGCCGCATTGGTTGCCGGCCGCCGCACAAGGC
Source organism: uncultured Gammaproteobacteria bacterium (assembly GCA_963738115.1). Lineage (GTDB taxonomy): Bacteria > Pseudomonadota > Gammaproteobacteria > Xanthomonadales > Rhodanobacteraceae > Rudaea. The sequence goes on from CAVTVN010000005.1 coordinate 111,183, forward strand.
GCGATCGCGATCGAATACCGCGCCGGCGACGAGCGCGTCGCCGAACTGCTGGCGCCGCTCGACGATGCGGAGACTTCCGCGTGCGTGCGCGCGGAGCGCGCCTTGACGCGGCACCTGCAGGGCAATTGCCAGGTGCCGATCGCGGCGTATTGCGTCGAGACCGAAACCGGCCTGCACCTGAGCGGCTTGGTCGGCGAGGCGGCGACCGGAAAACTCGTGCGCGCCGAAGGGACCGGCCGGACCGAAGCACCCGACGATCTCGGCCGCAGCGTCGCCGAACACCTGCTCGCGCTCGGCGCCGGCAGCCTGCTCGGCAGATAAGCGCGCTAGCTGCGCGCCCCGGCGTAGTAGAGCATGACGACATGCCTGGCTTCGGCGAAGAACAGCCAGCGTTCGACGAACGTGCCGGCCGTCACGCAGGCTGCGGTCAGTGCGGCATCGGCGATCAGCAGCTGCGGCACACGCAGTATCAGCGCCGGCATGACGAGCAGCACGGGCAGCAGCGCCAGCAGGACCAGCGCGATCACGCGCAGTCGTGCCGCATGCTTGCGCGCGAGCACGAAGCCCATCTCGCGCGTCAGATAATTTTCCTCGGTGTGCGGGGCTTCGACGCCGTGCACGCTGCCAAAGCGGCCGAGTCCGGTCGCCGTCTCCGCAGTCGAGCCCTCCGGCGCCGAATCGATGCCGCCCCAGTAGCCGCGCTTGACCAACGCGCTCGACGCGGCAAACACGGCGATGGCGATCGGCAGGAATTCCCGCGTCAGCCAGTCGGCTGCACCGGCCGCGGCGGCGATAACCCACAGCCACGCCGCGCCGCCGAGCAGGCCGAGCAGCAGGTAACCCGGCAGCACCAAGCCGTTGCTCCAGGCCGGGATCGTTTTCAGCGAGGTATAGATGCGTGCCGTGCACAGCACGGTGACTGAGGCGCCGATCGCCAGCGCGATGCCGAGGCTGCGCAGCGCCGGCAGGTGTGCGGAATCCGGCATCTGCGGCGAGCCGCGGTCGATCCAGATGAGTGCGGCGAGAATCACCGTCGGTATGAAGGACAACATCGCCGCCACGCCCTCGCGCGACAGCCACGAACTGCGCCACTGGCTGAACGCGCGCCAGGCGCGTTGCGGTTGCCCAAGATGCAGCATCGACGAGGTCAGTCCCGCCGCCGCAAAGACGGCACCGATGGCGATCGCGGACAGCGCGACGACTGGGTCGGGTGCCCTCGGATCGAGCGCAAACGCAAGGCCGATCAGAAACAGCAGGCCGTAGCCGGTGCCGGAAACGGCGGTGAAGAAGATGACGGAGAAGGCCGGGTTCATTACTAGTGGCCTGCAATACCCAAATAGAAACCGGCTCGCTCGATCTCGACCGCCAATACTGCGTTGCGCCGGGCGGGAACCCAAGTGCCGCGGAGGCCATGGATGGCCGAGAGCGGCCTCGTCGTCGCCATAGAGCCCACTATGCCTCCTCCTCGCGCCTTGATCTCTCTCGGCCATCCATGGCCTTCGAGATACTTGGGCTCCTGCCCGACGTCTTGGCGCCCGATCTCTTCGCGATCCTAGTTCCCCTTTGGGTATTACAGGCCACTAGCGGGACAGGACCTTGTCGATCCAGCGCAGCAGCGGGGAAGCCGTGGAAAAATCCACATTTTCCTCACTCGCCTTCGCCACGGCAGACGACGAACAACCGTCGCGCCGCGGCCGCGGCGGCAGATACTTGTTGACCGGCTTGTAGCCCATCTCCGGCATGAGGTCGTAGCCGCCGCGTTCGGCGACGAGCTTCGACACGGCGGAATCCGCATCGCCCAGATCGCCGAAGTGACGCGCACGCGTCGGACAGGCCATCACGCAGGCCGGCTGGCGGTCGACTTCGTCGAACGATTCGTTATAGATGCGATCGACGCACAGCGTGCACTTCTGCATCGTCCCGCGTACGTCGCTGTATTCCCTCGCGCCGTACGGGCACGCCCACGAGCACAATTTGCAGCCGATGCACTTGTCCTCGTCGACCAGCACGATGCCATCCTCGGCACGCTTGTAGCTCGCACCGGTCGGACACACCGTCACGCATGCCGGCGTCTCGCAGTGCAGGCACGAGCGCGGGAAGTGGACGGTCATTGCCGGGAATGGGGAATCGGGAATGGGGAATCGGGAAGAGCTCGCCTTTTCGCGCGCACTCTTCTCCTGCACGCTCGAACGAGCGCCAAAGGATTCGCCGGGACCAGCGGTGCCTCCACCGATTCCCGATTCCCCATTCCCGATTCCCGTCACTTCATACGTATGCACCCGATTGAACCACACTCCCAGCGGATCCTTGCCATACGGGTTTTCGTCTGGCAGCGGCCCGAACTGGCCGCCCTCGTTCCATTGTTTGCATGCCACAGCGCAGGCGTGACAGCCCACGCACGTATCGAGATCGATGACGAGACCGAGTTTCTTCGGCACCGGCGGCGGCAGCATGGTCATGGCATGGATCGGCAATCTGCAAAGTGCCGTTCCCGATCGCCCCCTTGAGTCAAGGCGGCGTACCCCGTGCGTCGCACGAGGTGCAGCAATACACCGTTGTTAGAAACCGACAACATCAGAGCGCTACTCAATTCAGTGGCCAAATCCGAGGTATCAGCAGCATCGACAGCGCGCAGAAGATCGCGATCAACGGAATACCGACCTTCATGAAGTCGGTGAACTTGTAGCTGCCGGCGTTGTACACCATCGTGTTGGTCGGATAGCCGACCGGCGTCGCGAACGAGGTTGCTGCTGCGAATGCCACCGTGATCACGAACGGCACCGGCTGCGCGTGCAGCGCATGCGCGACCGAGATCGCGATCGGCGCCATCAGCACGACCGATGGATTATGACCCATCAGCTCGGTCAACAATGCAGTCAGTAGATACACCATCACCAGCGCAGCGAGCGGTCCGTGGTCGCCGACGATCATCATGCCGGCATCGACGACGTGCTGGGCAAGGCCGGTCTTGTCCAGTGCGATGCCGAGCGGCAGGATCGAGCCGAGCAGCACGATCACCTGCCAGTCGATCCACTCGTAGACGTCTTCGAAGTTGAAGCAGCCGGTCAGCGCCATGGCCGCACAGCCGAGCAGCGCGCTGACGACGATCGGCAGCCAGCCGAGGCCGGCGATGGCGACGACAGCGACGAGAATCGCGATGGCGATCGGCGCCTTGCGCCGCGACTGGCGCACGTCGCCGCGCTCACTCAGGATCACGAGGCCCGACGCGCGGCGCAGGTGCGCCAGCGCATTTTCGTCGACCAGCAGCATCAGCGTGTCGCCGACCTGCAGCCGCGTCTGGCGCAGCGCTTCGCGCAGGATTGCGCCATGACGCTGCACCGCGAGCACGGCGGTCTTGTAGTTCCACGGAAAGTCGATCTTGTCCAGCGTATCGCCGACGATACGCGCACCGGGGGCGACCATCGCCTCGATCAGCACGCGCCGCTCCCCGCTCGCCGCGTCCTCGTCGGCGACGGTCGCGATCTCCAGCTTCTGCGCCTGCTTGAAGTCCTCGAGCCGATCCCAGTCGCCGCGCGCGATCAGCACGTCGTCCTGCTTGAGCACGTAGTCGCGCGGCGCCCACACGCGCTGCTCGCCGCGCAGCAATTCGAGCACCTGCACGGCATACTTCTCCGAAAAACTCGTCGCGGCGATCGGTTGCCCGATCAACGGCGAGCCGGGCATGACTTTGAGTTCCGTGACGAACTTGCCGAGCGCCAGGCCGTCGGCGAAGTCGACGTCGATGTGCTTGGGCAGCAACCAGCGTCCGATCAACATGAGATAGACGATGCCGACGAGCGCCAGCGGCACGCCGAGCTGGCCGAACTCGAACACGCCGAACGGATGCAAGCCATGCTCGACCGCGATGCTGTTGGTCAGCAGGTTCGAAGAGGTGCCGAGCAGCGTGCATACGCCGCCCATCTGCGCCGCGAACGACATCGGCATGAGCACGCGCGCCGGCGAGGTCTTGCTGCGTGCGCAGACGCCGAGCACCACCGGCAGGAATGTCGCCACCAGCGCGGTGTTCTTCACGAACGCGCCGAGCGGACAGACGACGAGCAGGATCGCGAACGTCAGCAGCCATGGCCGGCGGATGCGCGACAACACACGGATCAGCCCATCGAGGCCGCCGGTGCCGACGACGCCGGCGTTCAGCGCGAACATCGCCGCGACCACGACGGTGGCCTCGTTGCTGAAGCCCGACAGTCCCTCCGCCGGCGTCAGGATGCCCAGTGTCATGAGCAGCCCGAGCACGACCACGCCGACCACGTCGAAGCGCAGGCGCTCGCTCGCGAACAGCGTAACCGCGCCGATGACGATCGCGGCGACGATCCAGGCTTGTGCGTTCATCGCTTCGTCGCCCCTGCATCGACGTCGTCGCGCGCTGCGCGCGAATCGGCGTCGACATACACACGCACCTTCAAATCGAACCATGCGGCCTGGCCCGTTACCGGGTCGGCATTCGCATAGCGATAGCCGTCGGCGCGCGGCGGCGCGAGATCGTCGATCACCGGATTGAGCATGAATCCCTTTGTATACTCCGGCGCATCCGCCGCGAGTTTCCACGCGCCTTCGCGCTTGCCGATCGCATTCCAGGTCCACACCGTGCCGCGCGCGGTGCCGGCGTGGCATTTCGCCGGTACGCGAATGCGGCCGTGCGCCGATTCGACCCAGACCCAGTCGCCATCGGCGATGCCGTAGGCCGCCGCCGTGTCCGGATGCAGATAGAGGAAGTTGCGTGCCGCGATCTGCCGCAGCCACGCGTTCTGCGAACCCCACGAGTGATACATGAACATCGGCCGCTGCGTGATCGCGCTGAAAGCGTTGAATTCGCGCTCCCCTCCCCTATCGCCAGCGAAGGGGGAGAGGGTTGGGTGGGTCGAAGGTGATCCGCTTACGCGATGGAGGGCACGTGAGGGCTGAGGGCTGAGGGCTGCCGATCGGAAGCGGCGCCATGGATGGCTGCTTGCGACGACCCGACATTCCGCCTCTCAGCACCTTCCCCCATCGCCAGCAGCGCGATGGGGGAGAGGGCTTTGCGCTCCCGTACTGCGGCGTTTTCGTCAAGCGATTCGTACCAGAACGGCAGCGGATCGAAGTAGCGCGCCACGCGCTCGCGTTCGCTGTCCGGCGGCTGGTGCGCGCCGTGGCCTTGCGCGGCGAGGCGGAAGCGCTGCAGCGTTTCCGAATACAGCTCCAGCACGATCGCATCGGTCGAGCCGACGAAGCCGAGCGACTTGGCCCATTGCAAGTAATCGCGGTTCGCCATCTTGTAGTAAAGGCCGGCAGCGGGGACCGGCGTGTGCCAATAGCAATTGTTTGCCTTGTATACATCGAGCTGACGGGGATTTGCCTCGCCGACACCGGCGTGCGCGCCGTCGCGCCCGCGCCAGCCGGCGAGCAGGCCGATGCCCGGGGCGCGTTCGTGTTCGACGATGTATTGCGCGTAACCGCCGGGGTACTTCGCCGCGCCGTCGTCATGGACCAGGCCGGGCAATCCAAGGCGCGTGCCGAGTTCGATCAGGACGTCCTGGAACGGCCGCACGTCGCGTCCGCTGCCGTCGGCATCGATAGCCGCTACAGGCTGGCGGATCGCATCGCTCGCGCCGTCGGCATCGGAGATCGGCCGGTCGAGCAGCGAGATGCAATCGTGGCGCTCCAGATACGTCGTGTCGGGCAGCACGAGGTCGGCGAAGTTGACGGTTTCCGACCAGTACGCGTCGGCATAGATGAAATGCGGAATCCGGTATGCGCCGGTCGCCGGGTCGCGGTCGCGCAGCATCTGCCGTGTCTGCGTCGTGTTCATCGACGAGTTCCAGCCCATGTTCGCCATGAACAGGAACAGCGTGTCGATGCGGTACGGGTCGCCGGCCCAGGCGTTGCGGATCACGCTCTGCAGCATGCCGTGCGCCGCGAGCGGATGTTCCCACGAGAAGGCCTTGTCGATGCGCCGCGGTACGCCGGCGGCATCGACGAGCAGGTCTTCCGGTCCGTGCACATAACCGAGCGGACCGGCATCGAGCGTGCCGTTGGCCTTGCGCGACTTGCCCGGCCGGTTCGCCGGCGGCACGGCTTTCGGATACGGCGGCTGGTAGCGGAAACTGCCGGGCGTGTCGATCGCGCCGAGCAGCATCTGCAATACATGCAGCATGCGGCAGGTGTGGAAGCCGTTGGCGTGCGCACTGATGCCGCGCATCGCGTGCATCGACACGGGCCGCCCGATCATCTCTTCGTGTTCGCGGCCATGCGCGTCGGTCCAGCGCTGCGCAATGCGGATTTCCTGCTTGAACGCAACGTCGGCGAGTTCGGCGGCGATGCGGCGGATCGTCGCCGGCATCGACACCGCATCTGCGGCGCAACGGTTTCTGCAGCGTACTCGTCGGCGAGGAATCGTTCGGCCAGCAGCTGGAACGCCGGCACGGCCTTGCGTCCGTCCGGCAATGTGTACTCACCGACAATCAGCGGCGAAATGCCGACTGCATCTGCGCTGGCAAGTTCGTGTTGCAAAAGCTCGTCATTCCGGCGAAAGCCGGAATCCAGCTCCTCGGCTTCGGTGGGCAGAAATGCTGGATCCCGGCTTTCGCCGGGATGACGATTCGCAATTGTTGATCGTGCGGCACACAGCGGATTGCCCCGCGCATCACGCGCGATCAACCCGTCGTCCGCGCCACCCGGATTGCGCACGACCAGATGATGCGCATTCGTATACTTGACCAGATAGTCGAAGTCGATCGCGTCGCGCAGCAGCAGCTCGCGGATCAGCGCGCCGACGAACAGGCCGTCGCTGCCGGGGCGGATGCCGATCCATTCGTCGGCGATCGCCGCATAGCCGGTGCGCACCGGATTGATCGCGACGATCTTCGCGCCGCGCGCCTTGAGCTTGCCCAGGCCCAGCTTGATCGGATTGGAGTCGTGATCCTCGGCGACGCCGAACATCAGCAGGTACTTCGAACGCTCCCAGTCCGGTTCGCCGAATTCCCAGAACGAACCGCCGAGCGTGTACATGCCGGCCGCGGCCATGTTGACTGAGCAGAAGCCGCCGTGCGCGGCGTAGTTGACCGTACCGAATTGCTGCGCCCACCAGCTGGTCAGCGCCTGCGACTGGTCGCGGCCGGTGAAGAACGCGAGCTTGTCCGGGTCGGTTGCACGGATGTCGCCGAGCCAGCGCGTCGCGATGGCGAGCGCTTCGTCCCATTCGATTTCCTTGAATTCGCCGGCGCCGCGCTCGCCCACGCGCAGCAGCGGCTTGTGCAGGCGCGCCGGCGAGTAGTGCTGCATGATCCCGGCCGAACCTTTCGCGCACAGCACGCCCTTGTTGACCGGATGCGCGTGGTTGCCCTGGATGTAGCGTACGCGGCCGTCCTTGAGGTGCACTTTGATGCCGCACCGGCACGCGCACATGTAGCACGTGGTCGTCTTGACCTCGTCGCCGACAGGCTCGTTGAGCTTGAGGTTGGCGTGCGGCATGCGAGTGCGTTCGAGGATTCCAGCCGGCATGATAACGGATACGTCGGCTGCGCCTGCGCGCCGCTGTCACCGGGCTTGCGCATTGCCGGCAGGACATGCACCGGATTTATACTGACTTTGGGGATGCCTGCGGGAGCCGCGCCATGCGCTGGCTGAATCTGCTGTTCGTGTTGCTGATCAATGCCGTACCGCTGGTCGGCGTGAAGATGTTCGGCTGGTCGGTCGGCGTCGTATTGATGCTGTACTGGGTCGAGAACCTGTTGACGGCAGTGTTCACCACGGCGCGCATCGCGCTGCATCGCGCGCTCACGCGCAAGCGCGGGCACTGGCGCGGCGGCACGCTCGGCAGCAAGGTCAACAACAAACCCAGCAGCAGCGGCCTGCTCGGCGAGTACGCGCTGATGGCCTTCGTCTTCACGCTGGCGCATGGCATCTTCGTCGTCGCCATCGTCTTCCTCATCGGCGAGAACAAGCCCGAACTGGAAAACTGGAAGTTTTCGTACGAGCAGTTCCGCCAGGGCGCGCTGCAGATGCTCGCGCTCATGAGCGCCGACTTCCTCATCGACGCGCTGCAGATGCGCTCGCGCAGCTTTGCCTGGATCAAGGCCTATACGGAAAAACGCATGGGCCGAGTGCTGATCCTGCACCTGGCGATCATCTTCGGCATGGGCGCCATGGCCATGACCGAGTCGCCGTTTGCGGTGCTTTACGTGCTCATCGGACTGAAGACGCTCTGGGATCTGGCTGTGACGAATGCCGGTGCAAAGGCTGCGACGTTGCCGCCGGAGCCGCCGGCCTGGGCACTCAAGTTCGCCGACACCGTCGCCAAAGGCAAAGGCGGCGCCGCGGAAATGCAGGCCGACTGGAAGCGCTCGATCGAACAGGCCCGGCGCGCGGCGATCGAGGACGAGGAAGTCATGCCGGCGTAGGTGCACCAGATACAGACCACCGGCGATCGCATCGCGTAGGATAGGCGCATGGACCGCTACGAACGCATTCTGTCGCTGCACCGCATCCTCAAGACCGCGCGCTATCCGGTGCCGCTGGCGCGGCTCATGGACGAGCTCGAATGCTCGCGCGCGACCGTCTACCGCGACATCGCGTTCCTGCGCGATGCGCTCGGCGCGCCGCTCGACAGCGATGGCGAAAATGCCGCGTTCCGCTACGCGGCGGACGAGGCCGAGCGCTTCGAGTTGCCGGGGTTGTGGCTGAGCAGCGAGGAACTGCAGGCGCTGCTTGCGCTGAACGAACTCGTCGGCCGCACCGGGCCGGGCATCCTCGCCAGCGCACTGGCGCCGCTGCGTTCGCGCATCGACCGGCTGCTCTCGGACCAGACCGACGGCAAGAGCTTTCCGATGGAGCGCATCCGCGTCATCGGCAGCGGTACGCGCAAGGTCGACGAGCAGGTCTTCCGCCATGTCGCCAGCGCCGTGCTCGGACGCAAGCGCCTGAAGTTCGACTATCGCGCGCGCTCGACCAACCAGGGGACGCAACGCACTGTGTCGCCGCAGCGCCTGACGCACTATCGCGACAATTGGTACGTCGACGCGTGGGATCACGAACGCAGCGGCTTGCGCAGCTTCGCGCTCGACCGCGTAGCGCGTGCCGAGGTGCTCGACGCCGCCGCCGAGGATCGCGACAACGATGAACTCAACCAGCACCTTGCCTCGAGCTACGGCATCTTTTCGGGCCCGCCCAAGGCGTGGGCGACGCTACGCTTCTCGCCGCATGCCGCGCGCTGGGTTGCCGACGAACACTGGCATTCGCAGCAACAGGGCCAATGGCTCAAGGACGGCCGCTACGAGTTGAAAGTGCCATACAGCAACTCGCGCGAGCTGCTGATGGACGTGCTCAAGTACGGACCCGATGCCGAAGTCGTCGCGCCGGTGAGCTTGCGCGAGGAAATGAAGATCATGCTGCAGCTGGCCGTCGGGGCTTACCAGTGAAACACGCGTGCTTCGCACTGATGGCGATGCTGATCGCACTGCCGGCGTCCGCCGCGGCGGACGCCGTGTCGGCGAACGGTCGCCGGCTCGAGGCGACGCTCGACGCGACGGGCGTGGAACGGCTGTGGCCGGCCGGCGAGCACGTCAACTGGGAAACCGGCGTCCCGGACGGCAAGCCCGAACGCGGCGAAGGCCGGCACACGCATTGCAGCGCCTTCGTCGCCGCGACGGCGAAACAGCTTGGAGTATACATTTTGCGCCCGCCGGAACACGGCCAGGTCCTGCTCGCGAATGCCCAGTACGACTGGCTGGAGGACGAAGGTCCCCGGCACGGCTGGCGCGCCGTCGCGGGGAACGAAGAGGCGCAGTCCCTCGCGAATCGCGGCCTGCTGGTCGTCGCCACCTATCGCAATCATCATGACGACAAGCCGGGACACGTAGCCATCGTACGCCCGAGTGACAAGAGCGCCCGTGCTATCGCCGACGAGGGGCCGCAGATCGCGCAGGCCGGCGGAACCAACTATGCGAGTACGTCGCTCAAGCGCGGTTTCGCCGGTCATCCTGCCGCCTGGACGCGCAACGAAGTGCGCTACTACGCCCACGCGATCGATTGGCAGCATGCCGGGGCGGCACGCTGAATTTGCCACCGGTCATGCGCTCGAGGCGGAAATCTGCGGGGTGGCTGGCGGTGGCCCTGCGCCGGGCGCGGCATCGCGCGCCTTCTGCGTCAACGTGCGGAACTTCGCCGACATCGATTCGAGTTTGGCCGTCCATTCCGGATTCGGCGTCTGCCCGGCGGTTATCTTGTCGTAGACCTGGATCAGGGCGACGGTCGCGAACGGATCGATCAGTGCGGCCTTCAGGCTGAGTGCCGCGATAATTGCGAGCGCGAACGTCCAGAATCCCGCGTGGACGTGGAACAGGCCGATCAGCGCCGCGATCGGCGCGGCGACCAGCGCAAAAATCAGCAGCGTCAGGCCCCAGATCAGGAACGTCAGGAACGCCGCGTTCTTCAGCACGCCCTTGTAGTTCTGCGCGTACAACACCGTGCTGTCGCGCGCGATCGCCCAGGGGTTTTCGTCGTTGCCGGCCTTGCGGCGCAGGATCTGCGCGAGGATGACCAGGTCGAAATGCGTGAGCGACGTGTTGATAACGGCATCGACCAGCTTTACCAGGAGGTCGAGACCGGGAATCGGCAACCACGACGCGATGCTCACGGTCAGGCGATTGAACACGCGCAGGATGCCGCGAATGAGCTGGTGCAGGCCGAACAGGATCGACGAGGTGGCGAAATGCTGCTTCACGATGTTGGTCGCGTAGTCGATCTGGCTCTTGCCGGCCGGGATCTGCTGGCCGTCGAGCAACTCGACCAGTACCGCGACGTGCCCGGCCTTGACCAGGTACAGCAGATACTGGCGCGCCCAGTACAGGATGCCGCTGACGATAGCGAAGCCGATCAATCCGCCGATTCCGGCGCCACCGCCACCGTTGCCGCCGACCTTGCCGAACAGCAGGCCGATGCCGCCGCCGACGCCGACCGCGAGCACGTAGGCCAGCGTGATACCGACGTATACGGCGACGCGCAACGCGAGAAAAGGCAGCGTGCGCAGCAGCAATCCGAAAATCTGTCCGGTACGGAAATCGAGCATGGGCAACTCCTGGGTGGTTGCGGCTATGGTAATGCCAGCCGTGACGATGAAGAATGGGGCGTTGATGGAAGTCCGAGTTGGTAGAAGTCCGTGTTGATAGAAGTCTAGAGGTTCCGGGATGGATTACGACGCAGGCCGATGGAATACGACAAAGGGCGCGTACGCATGACAGCGACGACTGTTTCGCTCGTGCTCGGCTCCGGCGGCGCGCGCGGATACGCGCACATCGGTGCGATCGAGGAACTCGTCGCCCAGGGTTTCGACATCCGTAGCGTAGCCGGTTCGTCGATGGGCGCGCTGGTCGGCGGCGTTTACGCGGCCGGCAAACTCGACGCCTACCGCGACTGGGTCAAACCGCTGCAACGCTTCGACGTGCTGCGCCTGCTCGACCTGACGTTTCTCCGGCGGCGGCCTGATCAAGGGCGACCGCATCATCGAGAAACTGCGCGAGCTGATCGGCGAAATCCGCATCGAGGACTTGCCGATCAGTTACACCGCGGTGGCGGTCGACCTGCTCGCGCAGCGCGAGGTGTGGTTTTCGCGCGGCAGTTTGTTCGATGCGATCCGCGCGTCGATAGCGATTCCCACCGTTTTGCGGCCGCATCACTACGAGGGCCGCACGCTGGTCGATGGCGGCCTGCTCAATCCGGTGCCGATCACGCCAACGCTGCGCGACCTCACCGACTGCACGATTGCGGTCGACATCAATGCGCCCGCCGAAGCGGACGGCGACGTGCCCGGCACCACGCCGGTTGCGGCTTCGGCGCCGCCCGAAGAGCCGTGCATCGATGTGACGTTCGGCAGCGTCGCCGTTGCGCTGGCCGCCTCTGAAGAACCGCCCGTGGCGGATGGGCCGGAATCGGAGCGGCCGCTCGCCGCGGCCGCCGATGGCGAGGCGCAAGGCATGCGCCAGCGCATCGTCGAGTTCATCAACGGCCTGCTCGAGAAGCGCGAGAAGCGGACGGTCGAACCGGGCATGCTCGAACTGTTCGCGCGCTCGCTCGACGTCGTACAGGAAACGATCACGCGCTTCAAACTGGCCGCGCAACCGCCGGACCTGATCATTCGCGTGCCGCGCAACGTCGGCGCGTTCTACGAATTCCACCGCGCCACGGAAATCATCGAAGTCGGCCGCCAGCGCACACGCGAAGCGCTGCGCCACTGGCAGCCGCCGAAGGCCCGCACCTGACGCGATCGTCGGCGGCAAGGCCAACAAGCTACGATTCTTTCAGCCCCTTAAGTTAAGGGGCGACCCCGACACACGTGCGCACGGGTCGCCGCATCGTTGCAAGATCGTTTGTTCGCTCGTGTGGTCGGGTGGGGCTGTGGAAGAACGGGCGCAACCAAACTGGAAGGGCCCACAGTCGTTGATCGAAGCGGCCGATCTGTTGAGAAGTGCGGCCATGGATGGCCGCTTCGTGATCTTTGCGATCAGGGATGATCGCTTGGAAAAGAAAACGGCCCGCCTGGGGGAGCGGGCCGTTTGGGGTCGCGATGGGGCGTCGGGGGAACGACGTGGGGAGTCCGCCACCGCGTCGCTAGGATACGGGCAACTACCTTGCATTAACCTGACAAACGAGTAACGGTTGCCTGCAAACTTGAAAATAAACGCAAATAGTTGATTGGCCGTCAGGTTCCGTTGCTCGAGCGCCGTTCCAGCGACCGTTCATTCCAATGCCGCTGAAAAAGTGACGCGCACGCGCGCGCCGACATCGTTCGCGCCGTTGCCAATGCTCAGAACCGCGTGGTGTGCGCGCGCAATCTCCGCGACGATGGCCAGGCCCAGTCCGCAGCCGTCACCGGATGTTCCCGGCGCGCGATAGAAGCGTTCGACGACGCGCGCACGCTGCTCCGGGGCGATGCCCGGTCCGTCGTCTTCGACTTCGATGAACGCCTGCGCGGGCTCGGCAATGGTCTTGCCGCAGCGCACCGTGACGCGCCCGTCGGCCGGCGTGTATGTCAGCGCGTTGTCGACGAGGTTTGCGAGCACCTCACGCAGCAGCCAGGCGCTGCCGTTCACGCGTGCACTGGAGGCTTCGAGGCCGAGATCGATGTGACGTTGCAAAGCCAGGTCGAACTGCTTGGCCACCACCTCCTCGGCGAGGTCGCGCAGGTCGAATTCGGCAAAGTCCGCAGCCGCGGCGGCGGTCGGCTCGGCACGCGCCAAAGCGAGCAACTGGTTGGCTGTGTGTCCCAGGCGACGGCTGCCGTCGAGCATGCCCTTGAGCGGCGCGCGCAGTTGCGCCGCCGCGGGATCCTGGATCAGCAACTCCATCTGCGTCTGCAGGCCGGCCAATGGCGTACGCAGCTGATGCGCGGCATTGGCGAGGAATTGCAATTGTCCCTGCGAGGTGGCGCGCACCGTTGCGAACAGGCGATTCAGTGCGTGCGTCAGCGGCTGCACTTCGCCGGGCACCCCGGTTTCGTCGAGTGGCGCGAGGTCTTGCGCCGAGCGCTTGTCGATCTGCGCGCGCAGCGACAGCAACGGGCGCAGGCCCATGCGCACGCCGAGCCAGACCAGCGCCAGGATTCCGGCCAGTTGCACGATGTCGCTCAGGATGATTCCGGTCAGCATACGGCGCCGCGCGTGCGCGCGCTTGTGCGTGGTTTCGGCGACCGTGACCGCGACCTTGCCGGCGGCACCGGCGTCGACGCGATAAGTTGCGGCACGAATGGGGTGGCCGCCGAATTGTGCGGTGCGAAATGCGGGATTGGCCTTGCCGTCGTCGACCACGGGCAGGCCGTGGTCGCCGCCGAGAAATGCACCGTCGGGAGCAAGCACGAGATAGTAGACGGCATCGTCCTTGTCCGCGCGCAGCACCTCGATCGCCTGTGGCGGCAGGTTGAATTCGATGCTGCCGTCCGCTTGTGGATGCAGTTGCGCCGCGATTGCCAGCGCTTCGTTGGCCAGCGCCTGATCGAAGGCGGCGTCGATCGGCGCCGTGCCGGCGGCATAGTCGAGCGCAATGCCCAGCGACAGCAGCAGCGTCAGTGGCGCAAGCAGGATCAGCAGCAGGCGCCGGCGAATCGTCATGCTGCGCGCTTCGGCATACATTCGAACCGGCAACGTTTCGCCAAGCAGCCAGGCCGAAAGAATCTGCTCATGCCGCCGATTCGTCGAGCCTGTAACCGAGACCGCGCACGGTACGGATGCCGACGTCGTCGCCGAGCTTGCCGCGCAATCGGGAAATGTATACTTCGACGGCGTTGGTCGTGATGCCGTCTTCCCAGCTCGAGATCGCCTGCTGCAGGCGGTCTTTGGCGACGACCTGGCCGGCGTGCAGGGCCAGGCATTCGAGAATCGCCCATTCGCGCCGCGTCAGGTCGACCGTGCGCGCGTGCACGCGCGTCTCGCGCCGTGCGATATCCAGGCGCAGCGGACCGATGGTCAGGTCCGAATTGCTCGACGACTTCGAGCGCCGGATCAACGCCCGGCAGCGCGCGGCCAGTTCCGGCAACGCGAACGGTTTCACGAGATAGTCGTCGGCACCCAGATCGAGTGCGCTGACGCGGTCGGCGAGCGCATCGCGTGCCGTAACGATCAGCACCGGCGCGCTGTTGCCGCCGCGGCGCAGGCGCCTGACCAGGTCGAAGCCGTCCGCGCCCGGCAGGCCGAGATCGACGAGCAGCAGGTCGAAATTCTCCTGCGTCAGCGCAGCCTCGGCCAGTTCGGCGCTGGCCACGTGGTCGACGGCAAATCCCGACTGCGACAGGCCGCGGCGCATGCCGTCGGCGACCAGGGCGTCGTCCTCGATGATCAGAATGCGCATGTTGTCGGAATAGGGCAGAAGGGAGAACGGGAGATGCAGGCGCTGGGAGACTCGCTCCGGCTCTCCTTCTCCCTTGTCCCCTCTCCCTGCTCCCGCTCTATCTTGCACCCGAACGCTTGACTTGGCGAGGGTGCGCCGCCAGATGCTTGAAGCGATAATAAGTCGGCCGCGTTAAGGAATCCCGATGAATGCCACTCCAATCGCCGCGCGCGACGAAAGCGCCGGCACCGCGTTGGCCGTGCTCGGCGCCGTCAGCGCCAGCCACTTCCTCAACGACATGATCCAGTCGCTGCTGCCGGCGGTCTATCCGCTGCTGAAAGCCAACTACGCGCTGGATTTTGGCCAGATCGGCCTGATCACGCTGGTGTTCCAGGTGACCGCCTCGCTGCTGCAGCCGGTCGTCGGCACGTTCACGGACCGCCGTCCGACCTGGTACTCGTTGCCGCTCGGCATGACTTTCACGCTGTGCGGCCTGTTGCTGCTGTCGCAGGCGACCTATCCGCTGCTGCTGCTCGCGGCGGCGCTGATCGGCACCGGCTCGTCGGTATTCCATCCGGAATCCTCGCGCATTGCCCGGCTCGCGTCCGGCGGGCGCCACGGTTTCGCGCAGTCGTTCTTCCAGGTCGGCGGCAACCTCGGCTCGGCGACCGGACCCTTGCTCGCTGCATTCATCGTCCTGCCGCGCGGGCAGGGCAGCATCGCCTGGTTCGCGATCGTCGCGCTGCTCGCGATCGTGATCCTGCTGCAGGTCGGCAACTGGTATCGCCGCCACGCGCTGGCGAAGAAGACGGTTGCGGCGGCCCACGTCGCCTCGCCGTTGCCGCGGCGCCAGGTCGTCATCGCGATCGCCGTGCTGCTGACGCTGATCTTCTCGAAATACTTCTATCTGGCCAGCCTGAGCACGTACTACACGTTCTTCCTGATGGAACGCTTCGGCCTGACTGCGCAAAATGCACAAATCCACTTGTTCTACTTTCTCGGCGCGGTCGCGCTCGGCACGCTGGTCGGCGGACCGGTCGGCGACCGCTTCGGCCGCAAGTACGTGATCTGGGTATCGATCCTCGGCGTGCTGCCGTTCACGCTGCTGCTGCCGTACGCCGACCTGTTCTGGACCTCCGTGCTCAGCGTGATCATCGGCCTGATCCTGTCGTCGGCGTTTTCGGCAATCCTTGTCTACGCGACCGAACTGATGCCCGGCAAGGTCGGCATGATCGCCGGCCTGTTCTTCGGTTTTGCCTTCGGCATGGGCGGTCTCGGCGCCGCGCTACTCGGCGAACTGGCCGACGCGAAGGGCATCGAGTATGTCTACCGTCTCTGCGCGTTCCTGCCCGCGATCGGCTTGCTCACGGCGTTCCTGCCAAATTTGCATCGACGAGCGGCGAAAACGGCGGCGTAACTGACAGAATAGGGCTGAGGGCTCGAGGGCTGAGAAAGCAGCGCGCTCTCGCTCTGGATTTTCAGCCCTCAGCCCTTTTTCCTCCTCACTCCGGCGGCTCGACGGTATAGCCGCGCGATTCGAGCATCGCCAGGCGCCGATCCGTGCGCAGCAGTTCGTCTATCGGCAGGATCGCAAAGGTACTGGCGTTCTCGCGCAACGCCTGTTCGGCAGCGGCGAGCCAGGCCTGGTCCATGCGCGCCATTCCTGCCTCCAGTTGTTCGCGCAGCCGCGGGTTGCTCGATACCGCGGCGCGGCAGGCGTCCTGCTGACTGGGCGACGGCAGCCTGCGCAACGCGTCGATGTCGCCGACCGCCCAGGCGTTGGCTCGGTCGCGCATCGCGGTGAGATCGGTTTCGAGCCGTGTCATCGTCGCCGCGAGGCAATCGATGTCGAGGTTGCCGGCAGTGGCCTTGAAATCGCGGATCGTCTGGCGCGGATCCTCGAGCGGGATCGACGCCTGCGGTTCAACGATGCGCACGCGATTCTTCTTCGCCACGCCGCGAACCGTGTCCCAGATCAGGCCGCTGCGGGCGAGGCCGGTTTTCGCCAGCGCCTTGTCGTACAACTCATTCGCCGCAACCATCGGCCGCAGCCGCTCGACGCCGCTGTCGTTGCCGATGTACTTCGCTTTCAACACCTGCCAGCGCGCGTATAGCTCCGCCGGCAGGATCTTTTGCAATGTCTCGCCGTCCTCGTTCTTGCGCGCGCCGTAGACGGCCGGCATCAACGTCAACTTGTGGAAAAAGTTCAGCTCCAGCTTCGGCGTCGCGTCGGCGATCACCACCTGAGATTGCGCAATCGTCTGCTCGACATCGCGCCCGCGCCAGGTCATGTTCTTCGGCAGCGGGTATTGCGCGCCGAGGATCCACAGCACGTGGTCGCCGCGGCTGACCTTCCATAGGCCCGGACCGGGCTGCTCGCCGGTGACGAGCACGGTCTCGAGCGTTGTCGTATCTGCAGGCGTTTCAGGCGCTGGAGGCGTCGCCGGCGCAGCCGGCGCTCCATCCTGCGCCACGGCTACGGCGGTGGCGAACGACAGGCAGGCGGCGAGAAAGAATGACTGGCGCATGGGAATGATTCAGCAAGGCGCGCAGGATGTGCGCGGGAATTTAGGGACGCGCCCATGAATTGCAACTGAAACAGGAAAAGCGCCGAGTCGTTTCGCCTCGCAGGGAGCCTGATTCGCTCACATCTTCGCTCTATCGTTTCATCGTGTTGAAGAACTCGTCGTTCGACTTCGTGTTCTTCATTTTCTCGAGCATGAACTCGATCGCCGCCAGTTCGTCCATCGGATGGATCAGCTTGCGCAGGATCCAGATCTTCTGCAACAGGTCGGGCTCGATCAGCAGTTCCTCACGGCGCGTGCCGGAACGGTTGATGTTCAGCGCCGGATAGACGCGCTTCTCGGCGATGCGGCGATCCAGGTGCACTTCGGCGTTGCCGGTGCCCTTGAATTCCTCGTAGATCACCTCGTCCATCTTCGAGCCGGTGTCGACCAGCGCAGTGGCGAGGATCGTCAGCGAGCCGCCTTCCTCGACGTTGCGCGCCGCGCCGAAGAAACGCTTCGGCCGCTGCAGCGCGTTCGCGTCGACACCGCCGGTCAGCACCTTGCCGGAGGCCGGCACGACGGTGTTGTAGGCGCGCGCCAGGCGCGTGATCGAGTCGAGCAGGATGACGACGTCTTTCTTGTGTTCGACCAGGCGCTTGGCGCGCTCGATCACCATCTCGGCGACCTGCACGTGACGCACGGCCGGTTCGTCGAACGTCGACGAGATCACCTCGGCGCGCACGGAGCGCTGCATCTCGGTGACTTCCTCGGGACGCTCGTCGATCAACAGGATGATCAGGTGCGCATCGGGATGGTTGTGCACGATGGCCTGGGCCACGTTCTGCAGCATCATCGTCTTGCCGGCTTTCGGCGGCGACACGATCAGGCCGCGCTGGCCTTTGCCGACCGGCGCGATCAGATCCATGATGCGGCCGGTGATGTCCTCGCTCGAGCCGTTGCCACGCTCCAGATGGAACATCTTGCGCGGGAACAGCGGCGTGAGGTTCTCGAACAGGATCTTGTTCTTCGACGCCTCGGGCGGCTCGCCGTTGATGTTGTCGACCTTGAGCAGCGCGAAGTAGCGCTCGCCTTCCTTCGGCGGACGGATGCGCCCGGTGATGTAATCGCCGGTGCGCAGGTTGAAGCGGCGGATCTGCGACGGCGAGATGTAGATGTCGTCGGGACCGGCGAGATAGGATTCTTCCGGACCACGCAGGAAGCCGAAGCCGTCCTGCAGGATCTCGAGCACACCTTCGCCGTAGATGCCGCCACCGGCGCGGGCATGCGCCTTCAGGATCAGGAAGATGACGTCCTGCTTGCGCGCGCGGGCGACGCCTTCCTGTACGCCGAGGTCTTCGGCCAGGGCGAGCAGTGCGGTCGGCGGCTTGCGCTTGAGTTCGTTCAGGTCGATGACGATGCCGCTACGCGGCCCTTCGCGGGTCTCGTAGGTTTCGTCATCCTGCTGCTGCGCTGCCTGCGCCTGCTGATGATGATGGCGCGGGCCGCGTTGCGGACGTTGGCCGCGATCGCGCCGGCCTTCGTGGCGCTGCTGGCGCTGGTTGTTGTCGCCGCCTTCGCCTGCGCGCTGCTCGCCATTTTCATTGGACGAGCCGGCGTCGCTGTCGGCGGCCTGGTTGCCGGCCTCGGCCTGCGGCTGACGCTGCTGGCGTTGGCGCGGCTCGGGACGGGAGTCGTTGCTGCGGCTTTCGCCGCCGTCTTTGGATTCGGTTTCGGACACGGACTGACCTCTTGGGCGCCGTTTGGCTTATGGATTACGTAAGCGGGGTGGGGTGTTGCAGAAGGAGAGCGATTGCGGCTCTCGTATGTGTACAAAGTAGCACTTCAGCGTCGCGACGTCCAGCGCCGGCGCTGCGACATTCAGAATGCACGGCATGAAACACGGGGCGCCCTGTGAACCGGAAGCCGGTAACTGTGAGCCGGAAGAGCGGCGCATACGCAGCCTGCCGCTGTTCCGTGACGACTAGAAAATCTGAATGCCTGCGCGAGGGTTCGACACGATTTCCGGCTATCGGCTATCGGCTACCGGAGCGGCGCTCGTCAGCGTGCGATCGATCAACTGCGTCAGCTGCGTCTTGCTGACCGCACCGATCTGGGTGGCCTCGACTTTGCCGTTCTTGAAGATCATCAGGGTCGGAATGCCGCGCACGTTGTAGCTGCGCGGTGTTTTCTGGTTGTGGTCGATGTTGACCTTGGCGACCTTGAGCTTGCCCGCGTAGGACGTCGCCACCTCGTCGAGGATCGGCGCGATCATCTTGCACGGTCCGCACCACTCGGCCCAGAAATCGACCAGCACCGGCTCGCTGGACTTCAGCACTTGTTCGTCGAATTGGTCGTCGCTGACTTGGGCGATACTCGGGTTCACTACGGTCTCCACGGGGTAGGGCAGAATTGCTCCTGCCGGACTGAAAAAATGTGAAACAGCGCGCAAAAGCAGCGGTCGCGGCGCGCTTGAGCTAAACTCTTGGGGTTACGCGGGGCGCGGGCACGGGTCTTGCGAGTTCGCCGGACCGGACCCATTTGAGCCCAAGCGCCGGCATATTTCAAGCCACCTACGTGGTGGCCGCCGCGCCTCGATTCAAGGTGGCATCGCGCCGCCATTTCTCCCACCAGCCGCCGGAAGCGGCCACAGTCATTCTTCAATGGATACTCATCACCAACCTCTCACCGACATCTTCTTCGACAGCTTCGAGCTGCATCCGGATCTTCTGTCCGGGCTGCATGCCGCCGGGTTCACACGCTGCACGCCGATCCAGGCGCTGACGCTGCCGCTCGCGCTCGCCGGCAAGGATGTCGCCGGCCAGGCCCAGACCGGCACCGGCAAGACCATCGCCTTCCTCGTCGCGGTCGTCGATCGCCTGCTGAAGCAACCGGCAATGGCCGAGCGCGGACCGGCCGATCCGCGCGCCTTGATCATCGCGCCGACGCGCGAGCTGGCGATCCAGATCGACAAGGATTTCCGCGCGATCGGCTCAGGCACGGGCCTGAAGTCCGCGCTGATCTACGGCGGCGTCGACTACGACAAACAGCGCGACACGTTGCGCGGCGGCGTCGACATCGTCATTGCCACGCCGGGTCGACTGCTCGACTACTTCAAGCAGCACGTGTTCTCGTTCCGCGCCGTCGAGATGATGGTCATCGACGAGGCCGACCGCATGTTCGACCTTGGCTTCATCGCCGACGTGCGCTTCATCCTGCGCCGCCTGCCTGACCGCACGCGCCGCCAGTGCCTGCTGTTCTCGGCGACTTTGAGCCACCGTGTGCTCGAACTTGCCTACGAGCACATGAACGAGGCGCAGAAGCTCACCGTCGAAACCGAATTCGTCACCGCCGACCGCGTGCGCCAGCTCATCTATTTCCCGGCGAGCGAGGAAAAGATTCCGCTGCTGATCGGCCTGCTGTCGCGCACCGACGCCAAGCGCAGCATGATCTTCGTCAACATGAAGGTTGCAGCCGAGAAAGTCTCGCGGCGCCTCGAGCGCCAGGGCTTCGCTGTCGGCATGCTGTCCGGCGACGTGCCGCAGAAGAAGCGCCAGAGCCTGCTCGGCAAGTTCCAGCGCGGCGAGATCGAAGTGCTGATTGCGACCGACGTCGCCGCGCGCGGCCTGCACATTCCCGATGTCAGCCACGTCTACAACTACGACCTGCCGCAGGATGCCGAGGATTACGTCCACCGCATCGGCCGCACCGCGCGCCTCGGCGCCGAGGGCGACGCGATCAGTTTCGCCTGCGACATGTACGCGCAGAGCCTGCCCGAAATCGAGGAGTACATCGGCCAGAAGATCCCGGTCGGCACGATCGATCAGGGACTGCTCGCGCTGCCGCCGCCGCGGCACCGGCCGGAGCCGGCGGTTGCAGTGGTCGAAGAGGACGACGGCAGCATCGAGACACGGCCGCCGCCGCGAGTGAAATCCGGCCGCCGTCCGGAACGCAGGCCCGAGCGCCGGCCGGAACGGTCGCGGCCGCCGGTGCATGCACATGCCAATGCGGCCGCGCCTTCGGCATCGCCCGCAACCGCACCCACGCACGCCAGCCATGGTGCAGCGGCAGGCGCGCCGGCCGGCGGCGACCGGCCCCGGCGTCGCGGCGGTCGAGGCCGCCGCGGTGGTGCCGGCGATGGACGGCCGCGCGATGCGGCGGCGCCGGCGAAGGGGTCGGCTCACGCCGAGTCGCAGCGTGCCGAGCCGCGCGCAGCGGCACACGCACGCAGCGACAAGCGTTCCGCAACGACGGCCGAAACGCCGCCGCCGGCGGCCAAGCACGAGAAGCCCGGTTTCTTCCGTCGCCTCGGCCGTCTGTTCAAGCGCTCCTGAGCCGAAGCGCGAAGGGGCTTCATCGCAACCGCCGCGCGGATTCGCGCGCCGGTCTGCGCGACGCAATTGCTGGCTGAACCGGCGCGGGGATAGCGGCCGCAAAGGATGGCAGTTTCCCGGCATCCTGCTAGAGTTGCGCCATTAGGGAAGCTCCGAACAAATCTAGCCGTCCGGCCGCCGTTGCATGCTGAATTCGTTGAGTCCGACCGATCACGAGCGCCTGTCGCGCTTCGCGGCACTGGCGATTTGTGCGGTCGCTGCGGCCGCCTGCCTGTACCTGCTGGTGCGCCTGGCGTGGCTGCTCGTTCCGCGCCACGACGCCGATCGTGCCGCGCCGGCGGCCGCTGCCGCGCCACCGGGCGCCGCGGTCTCGGTCGCGAAATGGCATCTGTTCGGCAATCCGCAAGGCATCATCGGTGCGGCGCCGGCATCGACGCTGGCGACGGTGCTCAAACTCACGTTGCGCGGCACGCTGGCACTGCCGGACCCGAAGGATGAGCGCGCGATTGCGATCATCGCCAATGAACAAGGTCTCGAGACCAGCGTGAAAATCGGCGGCGATGTTGCGCCCGGCGCCCACCTCACCGAGGTCTACGCCGATCACGTCGTCCTCGATCACCAGGGCGTTGCCGAAACGCTGACTCTGCCGCGTCCCGAACAGCATGCGCCGCCGCTGCCGGAGAAGAACCAGCAGCGCCTGGCCGCAGCGGCGGCACCGTCGTCGAGCATTCCGCCGGGCTTCGTACCGGGTCCGGCGGCGCCGCCCGCGGCAGCAGCAGCGTCCTCCGCTGCCGGTAAGCGCATCGACCCGCAGGAATTCGCCCGGCAGATCCGGCCGGTGTTCTCCGGCGAGGGCAAGATCGTCGGCGCCGACATCAGCGGCGCCGATGCAGCCACGCTGGCGCGCGTCGGCCTGAAGCCGACCGACGTCGTCACCGCGATCAACGGCACGCCGCTGACCAGCGTGTCCAATCCGCAGGCGCTGATGGCGCAGCTGCAGAACTCGAGCAGCATCCAGGTAACGGTGCAGCGCGACGGCAAGCCGGCGACGCTCACGCTCAGCCTGCGATGACGGGTCGCTCGAAAAAGAATGCGGCACAGGGATGCGCCGACGCGGCAAGCAAGTAGTTGCTTGCCGGGTAGAGGTGGCGCGGCTTTGCCGCGACCGTTTGTTCGCAAGCCACGGCAGGATGCCCGGTTTTGCAAAATGATAATATGTAGAGAACTATAAAAGTGATCATACGCCCCGCTCTGCTCGCGATCCTCATTCTGGTTACCGCCGCGGCACTGGCGCAGCCGGGCGGCAACGCGCCGGCAACCGGCGACAAGGCCGCCAGGGCCAATCCGCCCGGCACGCACACGCTCAACCTCAAGGACGCCGACATCCAGGTGTTGATCGCCACGGTTTCGGAGATCACCGGCAAGAACTTCATCATCGGCCCGAACGTGCAGGGCAAGGTCACGGTCGTCTCGGCCACGCCGATGAAGCCCGACGAGATCTACGACACCTTCCTGTCGGTGCTGCGCGTCAACGGCTATGCCGCGATTCCGTCCGGCAGCATGATCAAGATCGTGCCCGAAGCGACCGCGCAGCAGGACGGTTCGGCCGGCCTCGACGGCAGCGGACGCCGCCACGAGACCGACGAGCTGGTCACGCAGATCGTCCCGGTCAAGCACGTCTCGGCGAGCGAGCTGGTGCCGATCCTGCGCCCGCTGATGCCGCAGGGCGCGCAGCTGATCGCACATCCGGGTTCCAATTCGCTGGTCATCTCCGATCGTGCCGGCAACGTGCAGCGCCTGGCCAGCATCATCGCGCGCATCGATACGGTGTCGGACAACAGCGTCGAAATGATTCCGCTGCAGCACGCCAACGCCGCCGAGCTGGCGCGCACGCTGACCCAGCTCGCCGACGTCAAGGGCGCCGAACTCGCCGCCGATGCGCCGAAAGTGTTCGCCGACGAGCGCACCAATTCGATCCTGCTGTCGGGCGGCAAGAGTGGTCGCCTGCGCATGCGCGCGCTGATCACGCACCTCGACACGCCGCTGACCGGCGGCGGCGATACCAACGTCGTCTACCTGCACTACGCGAACGCCAAGGATCTCGTGCCGATCCTGCGCGGTGTCGCCGCGACGCTGACCAACGAGGCGCCCGTTGGCCATGCGCCGAGCGGCGAGGCCGCCGCCGGTGCAGGCGGTGGCGGCGCCGGCGCGGCCAACGGCTCGATCGCCACGATCCAGGCGCACGACGACAACAACGCGCTGATCATCAGCGCGCCGCCGGCCGTGTTCCGCTCGCTGCAGGAAGTGATCCGGCGCCTCGACGTGCGTCGCGCGCAGGTGCTGATCGAAGCCGTCATCGCCGAAGTGTCGGAGGAAACGGCGAACGAACTCGGCGTGCAATGGCAGTTGCCGCTCGGCGGCCCCAACGATCATGTCATCGGCGGCACGAATTTCAGCAGCGGCAACTCCAGCGCCGCCGGAAACAATATTCTCAGCGCCGCGATCAATCCGCTCGGCGTCGGCAACGGCTTCAACCTCGGCTACATCGACGGCACCGTGACGATCGGCAACGTGAAGATCTTCCAGCTCGGCGCGCTGGTCACTGCGCTGCGCAGCAACGGCAAGAACGACGTGCTGTCGACGCCGTCGGTCATGACGCTCGACAACCAGCAGGCGGTCATCAAGGTCGGCCAGGAAGTGCCGTTCCTGACCGGTGCGTACCAGACGACGGCCTCGAGCACCGTCACCGTCGGCGGCAGCGGCGGCAGTTCGACGACGGGCATCGCCAATCCGTTCCAGACGATCCAGCGCAAGGACGTCGGCTTGACCCTGACGGTGACGCCGCATATCAACGAGGGCGATTCGGTCAAGCTCGAGATCCACCAGGAAGTCTCCTCGCTCGCGCCGCCGGTGTCCGGCGCATCCGATCTGGTCACCAACAAGCGCGAGGTGCAGACGACCGTGCTGATCAAGGACGATTCGGTGTTCGTGCATCGGCGGCCTGATCTCGGACAACGTCAAGGACAACGCCCAGTCGGTGCCCGGTCTCGGCTCGATCCCGTTCTTCGGCAACCTGTTCCGCTATCGCAGCAACGATCACCAGAAGCAGAACCTCATGGTGTTCCTGCACCCGCGCATCCTGCGCGATGCGGCGAGCGAGGCGTCGGTGTCGAGCGAAAAATACAATTTCATCCGCACCGAGCAGTTGCAGATGCGCGAGAGCAACGAGATCGTCACGCCGCGCCACGACATGCCGATGCTGCCGGACGTGCATGATTTCCTCGCCAGTCCCGCGCTCGACGTTGCGCCGAAAGAGCCGGTCAAGCATTGAGACCGTGACCTCTTCTTTCGATCCTGCATGAATACGCCAGTGCAACATCCTCAGCGGCCCGGCTTCGGCTTCGCACGGCGCAACGGCGCGACGCTGACCGGCTGGCGCGACAACGTTGCCGAAATCGCCTATCGCGACGGCGTGAAAGCCGAGGTGCTGGCCGAGCTGCGCCGCTACTTCGGCGCGCCGCTGAATCTGACGCGCCATGATGCGGCCGCGTTCGAGCGCCTGCTGCGCTCGCTCTACGAGCAGGGCGACGATGCGCGGGCGATGGTCGCCGATCTCGACGGCGACTTCGACCTCAAGGCACTCGCCGACGAACTGCCCGAGCCCGAAGATCTGGCTCGAGTCCGAAGACGACGCGCCGATCATCCGCCTGATCAACGCGCTGCTGACCGAAGCGGTCAAGGAAGGCGCGTCCGACATCCACATCGAGCCGTTCGAGAACCGCCTCGTCGTGCGCTTCCGCATCGACGGCGTGCTGCGCGAAGTGCTCAGCCCGCAGAAGGCGATCGCCAACGCGGTCGTCTCGCGCATCAAGGTCATGGCGCGGCTCGATATCGCCGAGAAGCGCCTGCCGCAGGACGGCCGCATCTCGCTGCGCATCGCCGGCAGCCCGGTCGACGTGCGCGTGTCGACGATTCCGGCCGGCTACGGCGAGCGCGTCGTGCTGCGCCTGCTCGACAAGCGCGCCGGCAAGCTCGACCTCGCCCAGCTCGGCATGGCGCCAGCGGCGATGCAGGCGCTGGCCGAAACGATCGAGCGGCCGCACGGCATACTTCTGGCCACCGGCCCGACCGGTTCGGGCAAGACGACGACGCTGTACGCCTCGCTGCTGCGCCTGAACGACCGCAGCCGCAACATCATGACGGTCGAGGATCCGATCGAGTATTACATCGACGGCGTCGGCCAGACGCAGGTCAACACCAAGGTCGAGATGACGTTCGCGCGCGGGCTGCGCGCGATCCTGCGCCAGGATCCGGACGTGGTCATGGTCGGCGAAATCCGCGACCTGGAAACCGCGCAGATCGCCGTGCAGGCCTCGCTCACCGGACATCTGGTGCTGTCGACGCTGCACACGAATTCCGCGGTCGGCGCGATCACGCGACTGCGCGACATGGGCGTCGAACCGTTCCTGCTTTCGTCGTCACTGATCGGCCTGCTCGCGCAGCGCCTGGTGCGCGTGCTCGATCCGGCCACGCGCGAAGCGTATGCGGCCGGCGCGCGCGAACTCGCCGCGTTCGGCAAGCCGGCCGACACCCAGGCGACGCTGTATCGCCCGTCGACGCAGGCGGCCGGCCGCCACGCCGGCTATCGCGGGCGCACCGGCATCTACGAATTCGTCGCCGTCGATGAAGAGCTGCGCCGCCTGATCCATGCCAACGCGGCCGAGATCGATCTCGAGCGGCGCGCACGCACGCGCACGCCGAGCATCCTCGACGACGGCTGGGACAAGTGCGTGGCCGGAGCGACGTCGGTCGACGAAGTGCTGCGCGTGACGCGCGAGGAATGACCGCGCCGAGCCCGGCGGCGAACGATGCGCCGCCAGTTCACGTCAGGGATGCCACAACGCACGATTTTCCGGCGATCCTCGAGTTGAACGCCGCGTCGGTGCAGTTCCTCAGTCCGCTCGACGCGGAGCGCCTGCAGCGCCTGCACGCGCAAGCCGCGTATCACCGCGTCGTCGAGATCGACGGCGCGATCGCCGCCTTCCTGCTCGCGCTGCGCGAGGGCGCCGACTACGACAGTCCGAACTATCGCTGGTTCACGCAGCACTATGCGCAATTCCTCTACGTCGACCGCATCGTCGTCGCAGCCGCACAGCAGGGCCGCCGTCTCGGCGCGCATCTGTACGACGACATCATCGCCTTCGCCGCGGCCAGCGGCGTTGCGCAGCTGACCTGCGAGTTCGATCTGAAGCCGCCGAACCCGGCATCGGCGCATTTCCATGCACGCTACGGGTTTCGCGAAGTCGGCCGGCAATGGCTCGGCGGTGGCAAGAAGCAGGTGTCGCTGCAGGCGCGCGAAGCTTGGAGACTGACGCGACTCCGGTATGATCGCAGCGCGAATACAGCAAGGGATGTCGTCATCCCCGCAGAGGCGGAGATCCATTTCTGATCTTGTTCCGAATTCTGCAAGAGGAAAATGGATACCCGCTTGCGCGATGACGAATCACAAGAACCATTTCACGGGGAACGCATGAGCCTGATCCAGCAACTGACCCGCCACAAGAGCGTCGAACAACTGCAGGCCGAGGTCGGCCAGCGCCGCGATTTCCGCCGCGTGCTCGGCCTGTGGCAGCTGACCGCGATCGGCCTCGGCGGCATCATCGGCGTCGGCATCTTCGTGCTGGCCGGGCAGCAGGCCGCGATGAACGCGGGCCCGGCCGTGGCGCTGTCGTTCGTCCTCGCCGGCATCGCCAGCGCGGCCGCCGCACTGTGCTACGCCGAATTCGCCGGATTGATTCCGGTCACCGGCAGCGCCTACACGTATGGTTATGCCGTGCTCGGCGAGGGCGTGGCCTGGCTGATCGGCTGGGACCTGCTGCTCGAGTACGCGCTGATCGTCGCCGCGGTCGCGAGCGGCTGGTCCGGATACGTACTCAACCTGCTCGACGCCGTCGGCATTCATCTGCCCGAAGCACTGCGCGGCGCGCCCGATTCCGGCGCAGGCCGGCACTTCAACCTCATCGCCGCCGTGGTGGCAATGGCGGTTGCCGTGCTGCTGACGATGCGCACCGAATGGGGCGCGCGTGCCAATACGCTGATCGTGGCCATCAAGGTCGTTGCCGTCGTGCTGGTGATCTGTGTCGGCGTGTTCTACGTCAACCCGGCGAACTGGCATCCGTTCGTCCCCGAGCGCATCGTCGACGCGCAGGGCGTTGGCCATTTCGGCTGGCCCGGCGTCGTGACCGCGGCGGCCGTCGTGTTCTTCGCCGTGTTCGGCTACGACACGCTGACCACGGCTGCCGAGGAAGCGAAGAATCCGCAGCGCGATTTGCCGCGCGCGATCCTGCTGTCGCTCGGCATTTCCATGGCGTTGTACATCACGATCACGCTGGTGCTGACCGGCATGGTGCCGTACACGCAGCTCGGCACCGATGCGCCGGTCGCGCAGGCGTTCCAGTCGCTCGGCATGAAGTGGATCGGCGCGGCGATCTCGGCCACGGCGATCGCCAGCATCCTGAGCGTGATCTTCGCCTTCATGCTCGGCGCGGCGCGCATCTGGTTCGCGCTGTCGCGCGACGGGCTGCTGCCCGGCTGGTTCGCCAAGGTGCACCCGCGCTACGGCACGCCGCACCGGCCGACGATCGCGCTCGGCGTGTTCACCGCGCTCGTCGCCGGCCTGTTTCCGCTCGGCGAAGTCGCCAAGCTCGTCAACATCGGCGTGCTCTCCGCCTTCATCGTGATCTGCGCGGCCGTGCTGCTGCTGCGCATGCGCAAGCCCGAATTGCACCGCGCGTTCCGTACGCCGTGGGTGCCGTTCGTGCCGTTGATCGGCATCGCGTTCTCGATCTGGCTGTTGTCGGAACTCGCACTGATCACCTGGATGGTGTTCCTGGTCTGGGTTGCGCTCGGCATGCTCGTCTACTTCGGCTACGGCATCCGTCACAGCAAGCTGCGCCGGCGTCGAAGGAATCCTGAGCGCGGATGTGCGATGCAGATTGAGCGCGAACAAGGCCAGAGCTTTTTTGGACGCGGATTGCGCGGATGAACGCGGATAGAGCAGGAGTCAGGTTTGCAATGAAAAGACTTCCACTCATTTGCTCTCATCCGCGTTGATCCGCGTTGATCCGCGTCAACAATCTGCATTCTTGCAGATGCCCGCATTCGCCTACCAGGCACTCGACCAAACCGGCAAGACGCAACGCGGCGTCCTGCAGGGCGACAATGCGCGCGCGGTGCGCGCGAGCCTGCGCGAACGCGGGCTCAATCCGCTCGAGGTGTCGGCGCTCGAGTCCGGTGCGCGAGCGCCCGGATTTCTGCGCCGCGGACTGTCCGGCGCGCAGCTGGCGTTGCTGACGCGGCAACTGGCTACGTTGTTGAAAGCCGGGCTGCCGCTGGACGAGGCGCTCGGTGCGCTGGCCGAGCAGAACGACGACACGCGCTCGCGCACACTGGTCGTCGCGTTGCGTTCGCGCGTGATGGAAGGCGCCAGCCTTGCCGGCGCGCTCGCCGACGCGCCGGAAAGCTTTCCGGAGATCTATCGTGCCTCGATCGCGGCCGGCGAACAGTCCGGCCGGCTCGACCAGGTGCTCGCGCGGCTGGCCGATTACAGTGAAGCACGCGACGCGCTGAACCAGAAAGTCTGGGCGGCGCTCGCCTACCCGTTGTTGCTGACCGTCGTCGCCGTCGCCATCGTGACCGGCCTGCTCGCCTATGTCGTGCCGCAGATCGTCGGCGTGTTCGTGCAGATGCACCAGACGCTGCCGTGGCCGACGCGCGCGCTGATCGCGTTGAGCGATTTCGTCAAGGGCTGGGGCTGGCTGCTGCTGATCGTGATCGTTGCCGCGGCGATCGGCGGACGGCTCGCCTTGCGCGCGCAGCCAGGTGCGCTTCGCCTGGCATCGGTTCGTGCTGCGCCTGCCGTTGATCGGGCGCTTGTCGCGCGCGGCGAACACGGCGCGCTGCACGCGCACGCTCGCGCTGCTGACGGCGAGTGCGGTGCCGCTGCTCGACTCGCTGCAGATTGCCGCGCAGGTCATGCCGAACCTGCCGATGCGCGAGGCGGTGAAGGCTGCGGCGGTCAAGGTGCGCGAAGGCGGCAGCTTCTCGCGCGCACTCGGCGAGAGCGGCTACTTCCCGCCGGTCGCGTTGCGCCTGATCGCCAGCGGCGAGCGTGCCGGCGAACTCGAGCGCATGCTCGACGAGGCCGCGAACCAGGAGCAGCGCGAACTCGATCGCTGGATGACGCTGCTGACGGCCGTGCTCGGCCCGCTCGTCATCCTGCTGGTCGGCGCGATGGTGCTGTTCATCGTGCTGGCGATCCTGCTGCCGATCTTCAATTTGAATCAGATGGTCAAGTAGACGGGAGAGGGATGGGGAGACGGTGAGATCGCAAGATCGGCTAACGAGGTCGTTCGCGCTGCGCGATCACGCCTCGCCGAATATTGCTCATTCGCTCTCACCGTCTCAGCGTCTCACGCTCTCAGCCGCGCTTCCCCAATGATCCGCTTCGACAACGTCAGCAAACGCTATCCATCCGGGCAGGAGGCGCTGAGCGAACTGAGCTTCGAACTGGCGCAGGGCGAGATGGCTTTCGTCACCGGCCACTCCGGCGCGGGCAAGAGCACGTTGTTGAAACTGATTGCGCTGCTCGATCGGCCGACGCGCGGCCAGGTGCACGTCAACGGCAGGAATCTCGCGGACACGCGGCGGCGCGGCATTCCGCGCTGGCGCCGCGGCATCGGCATGGTGTTCCAGGATCACCGCCTGCTGATGGATCGCAGCGTGTTCGACAATGTCGCGCTGCCGCTGATCATTGCCGGCGTCGCGCGCGAGGAAATCGGCAAGCGCGTGCGCGCGTCGCTGGACAAGGTCGGCCTGCTCGGGCGCGAGTCCGATGCGCCGGTCGCGTTGTCCACCGGCGAACAGCAGCGCGTCGGCATTGCGCGGGCGATCGTTGCCAAGCCGCCGCTGCTGATCGCCGACGAGCCGACCGGCAACCTCGATCCGCAACTGTCGGCCGAGATCATGGCGCTGTTCGGCGAGTTCCAGCAGGTCGGCACGACGGTGCTGATCGCCAGCCACGACCTGGCGCTGATCAAGCGCATGGGCAAGCGCGTCCTCGTGCTCAAGCAAGGTCGGCTGATCGACGACTTCAGGCCATGAATCGCCGCAAGCCGCAGAACCGCATGAAAGCCGCCGCGCCGCCGAAGCCGGCGACGCCGCGCGCCGAACGCCGGCCGCGGCCCGGCGTGCGCGCCTGGCGCGAGCAGCACCTGTACAGTTTCTTCTCGAGTCTCGGGCGGCTCGCCGCGCGGCCCTGGGCGGCGCTGCTGACGTTGCTGGTCATGGCGCTGGCGCTGGCGCTGCCGCTGCTGCTGTACCTGGTGCTCGTCAACGCGCAGCAGTTGCACGGCGACATGCGCGATGCCGGCGCGATCAGCGTTTTCCTGAAGCCGCATCTCGAACGCGGCGCGGTCGATGGCGTGGCGAAGCGGCTGCGCGCGCACGACTCCGTCGCCAGCGTGGTAGTCAAGACGCCGGAGCAGGGCCTGCTCGAATTTCGCAATCAATCGGGATTCGCCGATGCGCTCAACGTGCTGCGCGACAATCCGCTGCCGGCGGTGCTGATCGTGACGCCGCGAGCCGGACGTCACCCACGTCGCCGCACTCGTTGCGCAGTTCGGCAGCGAGCCGGAGGTCGACCTCGTCCAGTACGATGCCGCCTGGCGCCAGCGCCTCGACGCGATCCTCGGCGCGGCGACACGCGCCGCGCAGGTGCTCGCGGCCCTGCTCGCGCTCGCCGTGCTGCTCGTGGTCGGCAACACCATCCGCCTCGACATCCTCGGGCGCGCCGACGAGATCGAGGTGATGCAGTTGCTCGGCGCCAGCAGCGGCTTCGTGCGCCGCCCGTTCCTGTATTCCGGACTGTGGTATGGCGCGTTCAGCGCGGCGCTCGCGCTGCTGGTGATCGCGGTCGTCGAGGTAACCCTGTCGGCGCCGCTGCAGCAACTGGCGACGAGCTACGATCACCGCTTCAGCGTGCGCGGCCTCGACCTGCTGCCGGCGCTGGCGACGCTCGGCGTCGGCGCCTTGCTCGGCTGGTGCGGTGCCTGGCTGGCGACGTGGCGCCATCTGGCGCGCGCGCCGCGCTGAACCGGCCTCGATCCGGAAGGGCGCACGCCGCAGGCTAGCGCAGTGTGTAAACTGCAGCGCGACGCGCGCGGTTGGCGCTGGCTTGGTATAAAGACGTACTATTTTCTTCTGTGCTTCCGGCTGCAGCGGTTCAATTGCAGCGGAGGCTGTAAAAACAAGGCAGCGTCTTGCCTCCTCGGGCAGGGGGTTGGGGTTGCGGAGACGACACGGCAGTGGCGAAGAGAAAGAAACCCGCGGCTGTCACCGAGACGAGCCAAACGGAAGCAAAGATGGAAGGGCACGTGACCCAGCACATCGGCGGCGATCACCCGCGCGTCATGGTCGTCGACGGCTCGAAGGTCGTGCGCAAGCTGATCGAGCAGCTGCTGCGCGCCGACCTGCCCGGCGTCGAGGTGCTGTCGTGCGCGACCGCCGAGGAAGCCCGGCGGCAACTCGAAACCGGCGCCGTCGATCTGATCACGACCGCGCTGCGCCTGCCCGACATGGATGGTCTCGAACTCGCGCGTCACGTGCGCGAACACGCACCGCAGGCCTACATTCCGATCGTCATCGTTTCCGGCGACGTCAACGAGCGGCTGATCAATCGCGAGCTGTCCGAATACGTCACGGACTATTTCGACAAGTCGCTCGGCTTCAACGCGCTGTCGGCATTCATCCGCGGCTATGTCTGCCCGCAGGATCAGGTCAGCGGCGACGTCCTCTACGTCGAGGACAGCCGCGTCGTGGCGACGGCTACGCGGCGCATGCTCGAAAAGCACGGCCTCACCGTGCATCACGTCAGCTGCGTCGAGGATGCCGTGGCGCTGCTCGAGACGGCACGCGAGCAGGGCGATACGCCGGGCGTCGACGTGGTCCTGTCCGACGTCAACCTCAAGGGCGATCTCACCGGCGGCGATCTGCTCGCGCGCATTCGCGACGAGTTCGGCTACGGCAAGGGCGAGCTGCCGGTGCTGATCATGACCGGCGACGACAACTCGGCGAATCAGGCACGGCTGCTGCGCGCCGGCGCCAACGATCTGGTGCAGAAGCCGATCGAGGAGCGCCTGCTCGTGACCAAGCTGATGTTCCAGATGAACGTCGCCCGGCATCAGAGGCAGCGGCGCATCACATCGGCGTGAGCGAAAGCCGCGTCAAACTCGAAGCATCGTGGAAGGCGCGCGTCGGCGATTACCTGAACCGGCCGGACATGGAGCGCCTGTCCGAGTTCCTGCGCGCGGAACTGCGCGCCGGCAAGACGATCTATCCGCCGCCGCGGCGCATTTTCGCGGCGCTCGACGCGACGCCGTTCGATCAGGTCAAGGTCGTGATCCTCGGCCAGGATCCGTATCACGGACCCGGCCAGGCACACGGTCTGTGTTTCTCGGTGTTGCCGGGCGTGGCGCCGCCGCCATCGCTGCTGAACATCTTCGCCGAGATCCAGCGCGACCTCGGCATTCCGCGTCCGGATCACGGCTGCCTGTTGCCGTGGGCACGCCAGGGCGTGTTGTTGTTGAACGCAGTGCTGACGGTCGAACGCGGACAGGCCGGGTCGCACCAGGGCAAGGGCTGGGAGGGATTCACCGACGCGATCGTCGACCATCTCAACCGCGAGCGCGAGGGACTGGTTTTCCTGCTCTGGGGCAGCCCGGCGCAAGCCAAGGGCCGGCTCGTCGACACGCGCCGCCACCGCGTGCTCAAGGCGCCCCATCCCTCGCCGCTGTCGGCGCATCGCGGCTTTATCGGCTGCGGCCATTTTTCGTCGACAAATCAATGGCTAAGGGATCATGAACAGGCCGAGATCGACTGGCGCCTGCCGCCCGCCGCGAGCATTGCGCTCGACGCCTGAATTGATGTACTATTCGGTACAGAAACCCGGCCTGTGCCGGGAACTAACCGATGGCGCTGGCGCTCTGAACCTCTGAGTGCCAAGCCGGTACCGAAGGAGACTCCTCAAGATGTCGACTGCTTTGGTTGCAAACAATCTTCCGATTCCGAGCGCGATCGGCAGTGTCGATTCGTACATCAACGTCGTGCACCAGATCCCGGTGCTCACACTCGATGAAGAACAGGCACTGGCGCGCCGCTACAACGGCGAGAACGACCTCGACGCGGCCAAGCGTCTGGTCCTGGCGCATCTGCGCTTCGTCGTGCATGTCGCGCGTGGCTACAACGGTTACGGGTTGCAGATTTCGGACCTGATCCAGGAAGGCAACATCGGCCTGATGAAGGCGGTCAAGCGCTTCGACCCGAACATGGGCGTGCGGCTCGTGTCGTTCGCCGTGCACTGGATTCGTGCCGAAATGCACGAATTCATCCTGCGCAACTGGCGCATCGTGAAGATTGCGACGACGAAGGCGCAGCGCAAGCTGTTCTTCAACCTGCGCAAGTCGAAGAAGCGCCTGGGCTGGATGAACGCCAAGGAAGTGCAGGCGGTGGCGAAGGATCTCGGCGTGCCGGTCGCGGACGTGCTCGAGATGGAATCGCGTCTGTCCGGTCATGACATGGCATTCGATGCGCCGACCGATTCGGACGAAGACGCCAGGCCGGCACCGGTCGCGTATCTGGTCGACCATGCCGCCGATCCGTATCACTCACTGGAAAGCGACGATCAGGAAGAGTCGGATCTGGATTCGCTCAAACGCGGTCTGGCCAAGCTCGACAACCGCTCGCGCGACATCATCCAGCGCCGCTGGCTGCGCGACGAGGACAAGGCGACGTTGCAGGAACTGGCCGATGAATACGGCGTTTCCGCCGAGCGCATCCGCCAGATCGAAGTCAACGCGATGAAGAAGATGCGCACGCTGTTCGCTGCGTAAGCAGCGCGTCGCGACGCGACGAGAATATGAAACGGCCCGGGCAACCGGGCCGTTTTTTTTTGCGAGCGTTTCGACGCGGACCAACGCAGATCACGCGGATAAATCAGTGCCTTGCTCGGATCCGGTTCAATCCGCGAATGCGCGTCCAGGCGACTCTACCTCGCTTTCATCAGCCCGCGTCGGCATCAGTTGAACCTCGCGTGCTGTCATGGCCGACGATGATGCGCGCAGCGCGCTGGTAGCTCCAGTACGCCATGAACCAGTTCAGCAGCACGACCAGGCGGTTGCGAAAGCCGATCAGGAAAAACACGTGCGCGGCGAGCCAGAACCACCAGGCGAGCAGGCCGGAGAAGCGCAGGCCACGCAGGTCGACCACGGCGGCCATTCGCCCGATCGTGGCGAGGTTGCCGTAGTCGCGATAACGGAAGGTCGTGGTGGGTTTTTGCGCAAGGCGATCACGGATCGTCTCTCCGACATGGCGGCCCATCTGTTTCGCCGCCGGTGCGACACCCGGCACCGGCTTGCCGTCCTGCACTACCGTCGCCAGGTCGCCGGCGACGAAGATTTCCGGATGTCCCGGCACGGTCAGATCCGGCAACACTGGAACGCGGCCGGCACGATCGAGTTCGACGCCGAGCGATTGGCCCAGCGGCGATGCGGCGACGCCGGCAGCCCAGACTACCGTGCGCGCCGGCACGAAGGTCCCGCCGAGGCGGATGCCTTCGTCGCTGATCGCATCGACCGGCGTGCCGGTGACGACTTCGACACCGAGCCGCTGCAGTTGCGCGCGAGCTTTCTCAGACAAAGACTCGGGAAAGCTCGACAGCACGCGCGGCCCGGCTTCGATCAGGCGCACTTTCGCCGACGCCGGATCGATGTGGCGGAATTCGCGGCGCAGTGTGTGGTGGGCAATCTCCGACAGCGTGCCGGCAAGTTCGACGCCGGTCGGTCCGCCGCCGACGATCGCGAAGCTCAGCCACGCGGCGCGTTGCAGCGGATCGCTTTCCGCCTCCGCGCGCTCGAACGCGAGCAGCAGGCGCCGGCGCAGATGCAGCGCATCGTCGAGCGTCTTCAAGCCTGGTGCGTGCGCGGCCCACTCGTCGTGGCCGAAATAGGTGTGGGTCGCGCCGGTCGCCAGCAGCAGCGTGTCGTAGCCCATCGTGCTGCCGTCGTCGAGCGCAACGCGCCGCTGCGCCGGTTCGACGCGCTCGACGCCGGCCATGCGCACCTCGACATTGGCCTGATTGCGCAGGATGTGGCGCAGCGGCGCGGCGATGTCCGGCGAGGACAGGCCGGCCGTGGCGACCTGGTAAAGCAGCGGCTGGAACAGGTGATGATTGGCGCGGTCGATCAGCGTCACGCAGACCGGCGCGCGCGCCAGCGCACGCGTCGCCCATAAGCCGGCGAAACCGCCGCCGACGATGACGACATGGTGGTCTGTTCCAGGCACGCCCAATTGTGCGTGATCAAGCCCCCTTAAGTTAAGGGGGCGACCCCACCTCTTGCGCCTCCTCGCGCGGTCGATTGAAAACGTAGACGCCCACGGGCGCAGGAGGTGGGGTGGGGTTGTGGGGGCATGGCCGCCCGTTATAGAGCGCGAGGGTGAGGCTCTTGCGACGATTCAGTACAAATCGATCGGATCCACATCGATCGACCAGCGCACGCGCCGCGCCTGCGCGCTGTCGCGCACGCGCGCCAGCCACGCGGCAAGAAACGTCTGCAGCGCGTTGCGCTCATCGGCGCTGAGCAGCAGCTGGCCGCGGAATCGTCCGGCGCGGCGCGGCATCGGCGCCGGCATCGGGCCGAGCACGGTCACATCGGCGGGCTGCCGGGCCAGGGCGAACGCTTGATCGAGGAACGCATCGACGTGGCCTTGCACGTTCGCATCGGCGCGCAGCAGCGCCATGTGCGCGTACGGCGGCAGCTCGGCCTCACGCCGCTCGGCGAGCAGGATCTGTGCGGCCACGGCGTAGCCGCTGCGCATCAGGCAGCGCAGCAGCGGATGATCGGGATGATGCGTCTGCAGCCACACCGCGCCGGGCTTGCGCGCGCGCCCGGCGCGCCCGGCGACTTGCGTGATCAGTTGGCACAGGCGCTCACTGGCGCGAAAATCGACGCTGAAGAGACCGTCGTCGACACCGATGATCGCGACCATCGTCAGGTTCGGCAGGTCGTGCCCCTTGGCCAGCATCTGCGTGCCGACCAGCAGTCCGGGCTGGTCCGGGGCCAGGCGCCCGAGCAATTCATCGACGGCATCCTTGCGCCGTGTCGTCTCGCGATCGATGCGGATGACCGGCTGGCCGGGGAACAGCGCCGCCAGGGCGTGTTCGATGCGCTCGGTGCCGAGCCCGCGCGGCGTCAGGTCCACATTGCCGCATTGTGGACATTGCGCGGGGACGCGCTGTTCGGCTCCGCAGTGATGGCAGCGAAGCCGCGCGGCGCCGCGATGCCAGGTCAGCGGCTTGTCGCAGCGTGCGCAGGCCGCGTTCCAGC
Organism: uncultured Gammaproteobacteria bacterium; assembly: GCA_963738115.1. Taxonomy (GTDB): domain Bacteria; phylum Pseudomonadota; class Gammaproteobacteria; order Xanthomonadales; family Rhodanobacteraceae; genus Rudaea. The sequence goes on from CAVTVN010000005.1 coordinate 148,272, forward strand.
CGCAGCTATGGCACATCAGCAGCGGCGCATAGCCGCGGCGGTTGCGAAAAACCAGCGCCTGCTCGCCGCGTGCGAGGCAGGCGCGCAGTGCGGCGATCAGTTCCGGCGCCAGGCCCTCGCGCAGCGGCTTGCCGCGCAGGTCGATGCAGCGGAATTCCGGCAGGCGCGCGGCGCCCGGGCGCGCGGCAAGGTGCAGGCGGCGATAGCGGCCGGCTTCGACGTTCGCCAGCGTCTCCAGCGCCGGAGTCGCCGAACCGAGCACGATGGGAATGCCGAGCGCCTTGGCGCGGAACACGGCGAGGTCGCGCGCCGAATAGCGCAGGCCGTCCTGCTGCTTGTACGAGCCGTCATGCTCCTCGTCGACGACGATGAGTCCGGCGCGCGGCAGCGGCGTGAAGATCGCCGAGCGCGTGCCGAGCACGACCGCGGCCTCGCCGCGCGCGGCAGCGAGCCAGGCACGCATGCGCTCGCCTTCAGCCAGTCCCGAGTGCAGCACCGCGATACTTCCCGGCAGGCGTTCGCGGAAGCGCCGCAGCGCCTGCGGCGTCAGGCCGATTTCCGGCACGAGCACGAGCGCCTGGCGGCCGGCGGCGATGATCCGCTCGATCACGGCGAGATAGACCTCGGTCTTGCCGCTGCCGGTGATGCCCTCGAGCACGATCGGCGAAAACGCAGCGCGGCTGGAGTCGATCTCGGCGATCGCGTGCTGTTGCTCGGCGGTCAGCGGCGGCGCATCGATGCGCGCGCGCAACGATTCGCCGGCGGGCACACGCGTGATTGCGATCAAACCGCGCTTTTTCAGATTGGCGGCGGCGCTACGCCAGCCGGGCAGGGCGCTGTCGAGGCGGGGAGCCGTCAGCGGCCCGCCGGCAAGCAGTTCCAACAGCCGCGCCGCACGCGAGCCGGCGCGCGGCGGCGCGGCGCTCGCGCCGGTCAGCATCAGTGCGCGCTCGCCGGCATCGGTGGCTTCGCGCGCGCGGCGCAGTCCGGTCGGCAGCGCCGTCTGCAGGACTTCGCCGAGCGGGTGCTGGTAGTAGCGCGCGGTCCAGCGCAGCGTTTCGAGCAATTCGGCAGTGAGCAACGGCTGCGGGTCGAGGATCTCGACGACCGGCTTCAGGCGCTCGCGCGGCACCTCGGAATCCTCGGCGACATCGACGACGATGCCGACGCGGCGACTGCGCCCGAATGGAACCGTAACGCGACAGCCCACGGCGGGCGGCATCGCGGCACCGTTCGGCGGCGGCAGGTAATCGAATACCTGCAGCAGGGGAACCGGCACCGCGACGCGAAGGATGAACGCCATGTCAGCGTCCGGACCGGTTGACCTGGTGCTGGACAAAGTAGTGCCCGGGCGGATTCGCGACTTGCATGGTAATCATCACTTTTACATGAGGATTGATGGTCAAATATATGTCCTGAATGGAAATTTATGCTTATCCACAGTTCATGTGGATAAGTCTGTGGATGATCCTGCGTGAACGGGCATCCGGGGCGCATGTCTTCGCGCCCCCACTCAACTTGGTGAAAGTTTAACCAATCTGAAATATAGCTGTTTCATCAATATGTTACTAAAGATATTCCGGGCGAAGGCCAACACGGGCACCGCGCGCCGGCGCCCGCGTCACCCGGCGCGCCGCCTTGTGTACAAAGCGGCACAGCGGCGCCCCGAAACCACGCCTCGGCATGGCTTGTGCTTGGCTTGCGCGTCAACGGGGCAGGCTCCGGTGCGTTGCTCATCAATTGCTCACGGCCCTGCGGACATGACTACAATCGCCACTACCTTCCCTCGCGCATTGCCCGCGCCCGCAGCGACTGCCGACCGCGTGAATCTGGCCACGACCAATGATGACGCGCTCGACCGGTTCCTCAAGACAATAGAACGGCGCGCCCTGCGCATGGCTGAACTGGCTACCGGCAACCGCGACGAGGCGCTCGACCTGGTGCAGGACGCGATGTTCGGCTTCGTGCGCCATTATGCCGGCAATGCGCAGGCCGAATGGACGCCGCTGTTCTACCGCGTGCTCGACAACCGGCTCAACGACTGGCACCGACGGCGTCAGGTGCGCACGCGCTGGATCGATGCGTTCGTGCGCGAGAGCCGACGATGCACCCGATCCGCTGGCGCAGGTGCCCGACCTGGCCGACCCGGGCCCGCTGTTGCGGTTGGCCGGCAGCGAGGCGGCGCGCGCACTCGATACCGCACTGACCGCCCTGCCGCTGCGCCAGCGCCAGGCTTTCCTGCTGCGGGTCTGGGAAGGTTTCGATGTCGCCACGACGGCGGCGACCATGCGCTGCAGCGAGGGCAGCGTGAAGACACACCTGTCGCGCGCGCTGGCCGCGCTGCGCCGGGCGCTGGAGGCTTACCAATGAACGATCTCGAACAACAGCCCTGGGTCGGCGACGCGCGTGCGCTGCTCGACGAATCCGCACAGGCGCTCGATGCGGCGAGCCTGTCGCGGCTCAATCGGGCGCGCCAGGCCGCACTGGCGCAACGCCGCCAGCGCAAACGCATGACGCGGTGGCTGCCGGCCTTGGGTCTGGCATGCAGTTGCGCGCTGCTGCTGGCGCTTGCGGTTTGGGTACCGCGGCAACGCATGAACGCGGTGGATGCGGCGCCCGGCGCGCATTCGACCGCGGCGTATTCCGGCGAAACAGACGCCATCTCGGGCGACGATGGCATCGAGTTCTACCAGAACCTGGAGTTCTATGCATGGCTCGATGCGCAGGAACAGGAAAGCGGCGGCTGATGCTGGTCGGCGCGCTCGCGTGGTCTTCGGGCCTGGCGGCGGCGCCCGCGTCCGCGCAGCCGGCCACGGCGCCGGTCACAGCGCCGGCGGCGGCACACGGCGAAGTGAAAAAAGATAAATCAGTAAAAATGGACAAGAGCGCGCCCGCCAGCACGCCCGATGCCGCGCTGCTCGACTATCTCGGCCGCTACGGCGATGCCGCGGACGGGCTCGATCCGCTCGGTCTGGCCGAGGGTGATGCCGGCGCGGCAGCCGGCGCGCCGCCGCGCAAGGAGCAGCAATGAAAGCTGCACGCGCCTGTTTGATCGCGGCATTGCTCTGCGCGCTTGCGCTGGATGCCGCCGCCGCCGACAAGCCCGCGGCAACTGCGTCCGCGCCGACACCGGCAACGACAGCGGCGCCTGCAGCGGCAACGGCGCCGATCGCATGGTCCGACCTGACGGCAGAGGAGCAGCAGGTCCTCGACAAGGTGCACGCGACCTGGAGCCAACTGCCGCCCGATGCGCAGCAACGCCTGCGTATCGGCGCGCAGCGCTGGGCGCAGCTCAGTCCCGAGCAGCGCGAGCGAGTACAGCAACGCCTCAATCGATGGAACGCGATGACGCCGGAGCAGCGCGCGCGTCTGCGCGAACGCTACGAGCGTTTTGCCGCGTTGCCGCCGGAGCAGCAGCAAAGCATCCGCGCGGCGTTCCGCCGTTTCGGCGGTCTGCCGCCGGAAGAGCGCGAGCGCCTGCGCCAGCAGTTCGAGCAGATGTCGCCGGAACAGCGCCAGGCATTCCTCGACGGCGCGCAGGCGCAGAACCGCGCGGCCATGATCCGCGAGTTCAACCAGTCGATGCCGGCCGACCAACGCCAGGCGACCCATGCGATGTTGCGCACGCTGTCGTTCGAACAGCGCCGCGCGTTCCATCGTCACTGGCGCGGCCTGCCGGCCGACCAGCGCGATGCCTATCGCCGCCATATCCTCGACTTGTCGCCGGAACAGCGCAGCGCGGAATTGAACGCGGCGGCCGCGAGCTTGCCGACGGCCGATCCGTTGCCGCACTGAAATCCCCGCCGCCGCTATAATCCGGCGCCCTAAACTTCAATGGCGCTGCGCATGGCGTTTCCTGCGACCGAGTCTGCACGCGGCCGGCAGCGCCATTGGCGCACCGCGGCGCTGGTACTGGTGTGCCTGCTGGCGATCTGGTGCTACGCGCCGGCGCTGCACGCCTATTTCATGCAGGATGACTTTCTGCTGCTCGCGCTCGCGCGCATGGTCGGGCAGCCGCTGCAAGTCTTCTACCACGATCACTTCTTCGGCAGCCTGTTCTTCCGACCGCTCGGAATCTATGCGTGGTGGCTGGCGACCGACTGGTTCGACATCGCGCCGCGCGGTCAATACGCGCTGAATCTGCTGCTGCATCTCGGCGTCGTATTTGCCTTGTATACATTGCTCCAGCGCCTGCGCCGCGATGCGCCACTGAACCTGATGTGGACTGCAGCGTTCGCCGTGCACCCGGTCGCGATCGGCACGGCGCTGTGGCTGTCCGACCGCTTCGACCTGATCGCGAGCGCATTTTCGCTGCTCGCGCTGAGTGCGGCGCTCGCCTATGTCCGCACGCCTCGCCGTGCCACCCTGGCGATGCTGCTCGCCTGCCTGCTCGCGGCCTTCATGGGCAAGGAGATAGCGATCGTCGGCGCGTTCGCCGCCTGTGCGCTGATCGCCCTGCCGAACCGCGACTGGCCGCTGACCCGCGCGCAGCGTTGGCCGGCGGTCGCCGCGATCCTCTTGCTGGTCGCGGCGTGGCTCGCCTACCGGGCGTCGGTGCTGACCAATCCGCAGAACGCGCTGATCCATGCGAATTCGATGCTGGCGACGTTCGCGCGCGGCACCGTACTGTGGCTGCGCGTCGGCTATGACTATTTCGTCGTCGATCCGCGTCAGGCGCCGTGGATGACGGCGTTGCAGGCACTCGGCGCCGTGCTGATCGTCTTGGCCATCGTTTTCGCGGCGCGCGGCGGCGCGCCGAATTCACGCGCCTATGGACTGACGGCGGCCATCTTGATCCTGTTGCTGTTGCCCGGCCCGACGCAGGCTCCGGTCATCGCTCTGTTCGTCAGCGATCCCGGCCCGGTCCGAGACTGGTTTCACATGGCGATCGAGTCGCGACTGTTCCACATCAGCCTGGCGGCGCTGTTCGTGGCGCTGATGCTGTTGACGAGTAGGCCCGCGCCTTCCGGGCATGAACCCGGAAAACGGCACGTCGAATTCCTCACCGCTGCGGGCCTGGCTCTGATGATCACGGCGTGGATTCCAGCCGCACACGCGCTCGCGCACGATTACGCCAGGCGTACGCGTGAGCAGATCGCGCCGTTGCAGGCCGTGCACGAGGCGATTGCGCGGCTCGATCTGCCGGCGCAGCATTGCCAGATCTACCTGCTCGGCACAGCGGGTCTGTCGGACTTTGCCGGCAGCGGCGATGCGATGATCAAGGCGACCACGCCGGATCTGCGCCGGCTCGGACATTGCCTCGTGTCGACCGAGCGCACGCCGTGGGGCAATTTCGTGCGCACCGGCAGCATCGGCGATTATCGGCCGCTGCGCGTGTTGAAAGATCACGGAAGCCAGGTGCCGTGGCTCGTGCTCGGGGATCTCGAACTGGCTTACTTCAATCTCGATGCCGACATCGATGCACGGACTATCGACGACGCGTTCTTTCTCGAATACGGTGCTGGACAATTCCGCGACGTGACCGCCGACGTACGCAGCGGCGCGCGGCCGGTCCGCTTCTTCAACGCGCGCCCCGATCAGAAATAGGCGACGGCTTCAGGTCGTCGCCAGGCTGATCAGCAGCGCGGCGACGAGTCCGATCGACACCAGGATCGTGTAGCAGCAGCCGATCGTCAGGTACTTGAGGACGGTCAGGAACCAGCCCTGCTTGTATACGCGCTTCTGCATGATCAGCAGGTAGATCGGCAGCCACCAGGCGAGCGCGAAAATTACCCAGCCGAGCAGCGACGCGGCCCAGGGAGCCGATTCGGCGACCGTGCCACGCAGCAGGCCGGCCAGCGTGATCAGCAGGAGGGACAAGAAGATGAAGCTATGGCTGTGCAGCGCGACCATGACATGTTCCATGTACAGGCGGCGCTTGAAGATGTAGAAAATCTTCAGCAGCAGAGCGAACAGCGGCATGAGCACGAACAACACCTGCGGCAGATAACTGAACGCGCCGAGCAGCAGCGGCTTCGGGTCTTTGCGGATGCGCGGCAGGTTGTCGACCATGTGCGTGGCAAGCACGTTCAGCTTGGTGTTGACGAATGCCGGCAACCAGCCGATCTGGATCGGCGTGTTCTTCGGATTCCAGCGCTTGCCGGCGATTTCGACATTGAAGTCGTCATGGTCCTTTTCCGCCTGACGATCGGGCGGCACAGGCTTGCCGGCGGCCTTTGCCTCGTCGACCTGCTTCAAGTACTCGAGACGCTTGTCGCTCTCCGTGCGGATCTTGACCTCGCGTTTTTCGATGCCGCGCAGCGCATGCGCCGGACATGCCGGCCGTTGACTTGGCCTGCTCGAGTCCCGCCAAAATGGCATCGCGCTTTGCCTGCACCTGTTCGGCGGTCTGCGCGCTCGAGATCGAATCCTCGTCGCCGAGGTTGATCGAAGCCTTGCTCATGTCGAGCGTTGCATCCAGACCGATCTGGATGACGAGGAAGGCGAACACGCTGAGGAAGAAATAAAGCCGGAACGGCGTGACGTAGCGCACGCGCCGGCCGGCCAGGTACTCGTTGGTGAGGAAGCCCGGCTTGACCAGCAGCGGCCACAACGTGCGGAAGATGCGCGAGTCGATGTTGAGTACCGTATCGGCGACGTCGGCGAGGATGCTCGACAGCTGTCGCACCATGCCCTTGATCGGCTGGCCGCAGGCGTAGCAATGCGGGCCGAGCAACTCGGATCCGCAATTCGCGCACAGCGTTTTCGACCGCGGCGCGTCGGCGGCCGGCGCAGGCTCCGTCGCCGGCAGTGGCGCAAGCGGTTCGTCTTTGTCGTTCTGGTTTTCGTGGCTCACTAGGGTGTGGCTCCCGTTCGTGCTTGCACCAGCGCGCGCCGTGCAGTCGCGGCTGGCGTTACACTGCAACGACAAGGGTTAAGAAAAACATGCCGTTCATTCTACGCAAGGACGCGGTGCGCTGGCGCCGCGAACTGCGCGAAACCTTCATTCTGGCAACGCCGCTGATCCTCGGGCAGCTGTCGTCGATCGGCATGAACGTGATCGATACGCTGCTCGCCGGACACCTGGACGCGCGCACGCTGGCCGCAGTCGCCATCGGCACCGGCCTTTGGTCGCTCGCGTTCGTGTCCGCCATCGGCGTGATGCTCGCGCTGCAGCCATCGGTCGCGCAGCTGTCCGGCGCCGGACAGCGCGCGCGCATCGGCGCGCTGTTCCGCCAGGCGTTGTGGCTGGCGTTCGCTCTCGGCCTCGTGTTGCTCGTGCTCGTGCGCAATGCGAGCGTGTTGCTCGGACCGATCGGCATCGACCCGGCGATCGCCGAGGAGACGCGCAAGTTCCTGCACGCGATCGCCTGGGGCGCGCCGGCGCTGACGGTCTACTTCGCCCTGCGCGGCTTTTCCGAAGGCATCGAGCTGACACGGCCGACGATGTACTTCGGCCTGCTCGGCCTGCTGCTGCTCGGGCCGATCGGCTACGTCCTCATGTACGGCCGGCTCGGCCTGCCGCGGCTCGGCGCGCAAGGCTCGGGCATGGCCACAGCCATTGTGCTGTGGATCCAGGTCTTCGCCTTCGCACTTTACTTGCGCCTGCGCCGGCACTATCGCGAGATCGCGCCGTTCGGCAGATTCGACCTGCCGGACTGGCACGCGATCGTCGCGCTGTTGCGTCTGGGTGTGCCGATGGGTGTCGCCGTGCTGATGGAAGCCGGCCTGTTCGTCGCCGCCGCGCTGCTGATCGGCTCGCTCGGGGCGGATTCGGTCGCCGGTCACCAGATCGCCATCAACGTCGCTTCGGTCGCCTTCATGGTGCCGCTGGGCGTGGCCATGGCCACGACGGTGCGCGTCGGCAACGCCGTCGGCCGCGGTGACACCGAGGCCGTGCGCCAGGCCGGCTACGCCGGCATTGCCGCGACGATGTTCACGCAGGCCGTGTCGTCGCTGACGATGGCGCTGTTCCCGCTCGCGATCGCGAATATCTACACCGACGATCACGGCGTGGCCGCAATGGCGGCGCAATTGCTGCTGCTCGCGGCGATTTTCCAGTTTTCCGATGGCATCCAGGTCACGGCCAACGGCGCGCTGCGCGGGCTCAAGGACACGACGGTGCCGATGGCGGTCACGGCGCTTGCCTACTGGGGCATCGGCATGCCGGTCGGCTACTGGCTGGCGTTCCACGCTGGATTCGGCGCGCGCGGCATGTGGATGGGCCTGATCGCCGGTCTCACGGCGGCGGCGGCGCTGCTGTTCCTGCGCTTTGCCCGACGCACGGCCCGGCGCCAGGCATGACTGTTGGCGCGTGCCAGCGCGCGCGCCTTGAGGTACGCTGGAAATTCGAATCGGAGAAAGGCGGTTATGGCGGAAAGAAAGCATGGTCTCATCGTCGGCCTGTTTGTCGGCCTGTGGAACCTCGTGAACTTCGCGCGGCGGCTCGTGTTCAACGCGATTTTCGTGTTCCTGGTGATCGTCTTCTATCTGGCCTTTTCGTCAGGCGCCGGCAAGCTGCAGGATCGAACGGCACTGGTACTCAATCCGAAAGGCCGCATCGTCGAGCAATACTCGAGCGCGCCGGCACAGCGCGCGTTCGCGAGTGCATTCGGCGACAAGGTCAAGGAAGTGCAGCTGCGCGACATCCTGCAGGCGATCGATGGCGCGGCGAAGGATGCGCATATCGAGCGACTCGTCGTCGTTCCCGACGAGATCGAAGGCGCGGGCATGGCGTCCCTGCGCGAGATCGGTGCCGCGATCGAACGCTTCAAGGCCGCCGGCAAGGAAGTCATCGCGTTTTCCAACGGCATGACCCAGAGCCAGTACTACCTGGCCGCGCACGCGAACCAGATCCTGTTGCACCCCGACGGCGACGTGCTGCTCGAAGGCCTCGGCCGCTATCGCACGTTCTACAAGGAAGCGCTGGACAAGCTCGGCGTCGACGTGCACCTGTTCCGCGTCGGCGAGTTCAAGTCCGCGGCTGAACCCTACATCCGCAACGATGCCTCGCCGGAATCCAAGGAAGCCGACCTGTACTGGATGAACGGCGTGTGGTCCGACTACCTCGCCGATATCGGCGCCGCGCGCAAGCTCGAGCCGAAGGTCATCGCCGCGCAGATCGACAATTATGCGACTTCGATCAAGGCCGCGAACGGCGACATCGCCAAGCTTGCCCTCGAGCAGAAACTGGTCGACCAGCTGGCGACGCGCGACCAGGCGGTCGAGCTGCTGATCGGCAAGGGTGTACGCGAAAAGAAGACCTTCCGCCAGATCGATTTCCAGGATTACGCGGCGATTGTGCAGCGCGAGAAGCTGGTCGACATGGCGCGGCCGCAGGTCGCGGTCGTCGTGGCGGAAGGCGAAATTCTCAGCGGCGATCAGCCGCCCGGCAGCATCGGCGGCGAGTCGACGGCCAAGCTCGTGCGCTCGGCGCGCGAGGATAGTCGCGTACGCGCGATCGTGCTGCGCGTCAATTCGCCCGGCGGCGATGCATTCGCATCGGAGTTGATCCGGCGCGAGATCGAGCTGACCAAGGCCGCGCACAAGCCGGTCATCGTCTCGATGGGCGACGTCGCCGCGTCGGGCGGCTACTGGATCTCGATGAACGGCGACCAGATATTCGCCGAGCCGAGCACGATCACCGGTTCGATCGGCATCTTCGGCCTGTTCATGAGTATCCCGAACACGCTGTCGAAGATCGGCGTGCACACCGACGGCGTCGGCACGACGAAATTCGCCGGAGCGCTCGACGTGCGGCGGCCGCTCGATCCGAACATCGGCGAGCTGATCCAGAGCATCATCGATCGCGGCTACGAGCGCTTCATCTCGCGCGTCGCGGCGGCGCGACACAAGACGCCGCAGGAAATCGACGCCATTGCGCGCGGCCGCGTGTGGAGCGGCGAGCAGGCGAAGGAGCGCGGCCTCGTCGACCAGATCGGCGGCCTCAACGATGCGGTGGCCGCGGCGGCGACGGCGGCGAATCTCGGCGCGAACTATCGCGTCAACTATGTCGAGAAGGAACTGTCGACGTGGGAACGTTTCGCCGTCAGCATGAGCAGCGACGCGCTCGTGCGCTGGAGCGGTGTCGCGCTGCCGGAAGCAGCGCGCGTGCTGCTCAAGCAGCCCGAAATCGACGGTCAGCTCAAGCTGCTGCGCGCGCTCGACGGCAACAAGGTTGGCGTATTCGCCTACTGCTTCTGCGAGATTCGCTGACGCAAACAGTTGACGGCGCGGCATTCAGCCGCGCCGCGCCATTGCGCACGACTACTGCCCGGGCGCTGCGTCCTTCAATTCGATCTGCACCTCGCGGAATTCCGTCGTGCCGACGTTTTCGACCGCATGTGTGACCGCTTCATACCAGTTCGCCGTACCGCCCTTGATGTCGCGAATGACGGATTTGCCGTCGGGCGTGGTCACGCGCACTTTCGCATCGGCGAGGAAATAGACAACGTTCGCCGGATGCGAATGCATCGGCACTTTGCCGCCCGGCTCGACGCGCGCGGCCAACACGCGCACGCGGGCGTTCTCGAGCAATACGCTGTGCGTGTCGGCGCCGACCTCCATGACGTCCTGCGCGCTCGCCGTTGCAGCGGCAAGCAGCGCAGTACCGGTGAAAGCGATGCCGAGGGCCTGCTGCCGTCGACTACTTGGCCGGCCCGGCATTCTTCAACTCGATTTGCACCTGGGTGAAATCGCTGGTGCCGATGTTTTCGACGGCATGTGTGGTCGCTTCACTCCAGGAGGCAGTGCCGGCTTTCGGTTCCTTGTCGACGGTTTTGCCGTCGGGCATCGTGATGCGCAGTTTGCCGTCGCTCAGCACGTAGGAGACGTTCGCCGGATGCGAATGCATCGGCGCCTTCTGGCCCGGCTTGATCGTGACGGCAAGCACGCGCACCTGGGCGTTCTCGAGCAGCACCTTGTGCGAGTCACCGGCGACCTGGATGACGTCCTGTGCGTGCGCCGAAGCCATGGCGAGGAACGCCGTGCACGCGACGAGCCACGTGCGCGAGCGCCGTGGAGCCTGAATACCGGAACTGCCGAAAGCTAACTGGATCATCGAACTTCCTCCTGTTTGGGTTGAAGGTTTGGTTGAAGCAAGTTGGAGCAACGTAACGAAGGTGCCAGCAATCTCGTCAATCGAATTTCAAAGCGCGGGCAGCGCCCAAAATCTTTGCAGCTAACCGCCCTCGTCCTTGAGCTTCTTGTCCATGTCCTCTTTCTGTTGATCGACGGTCTTCTGCACGTCCTTGGCTTTCTGCAAGCGACTTGAGTTGCGTGTCGAACACGGTCTTCTGCGGCGGCTGCTGCGCCGCCGCGCTCTCGGGCGGCGCCGAGTTGCTCGAGCAGGCTGCGAGGTTGAGCGCGAGAACTGCAAGTAGGAGTACGGCGAGCGGGAGCACGGCGAATTTCATGGCGATCTCCTGCGAGTCTGCGTAAAGTCTGCGCTCAAGCGCCCGCCGGCGACAAGCGCCGCGCGCGTTCAGGAGTTGTAAATGACGACGACCCCTTCCCGCTGGCGGCTGGACGGCCAGACCGCCCTGGTCACCGGTGCGAGTGCAGGCATCGGCCTGGCCTGCGCGCGCGAACTGGCCGCGCTCGGCGCCGATGTGCTGCTGACCTCCCGCGACGAGGCGCACCTGGAGCAGGCGCGCGCGGACCTTGCCGAGGAATTTCCGCAATGCGAATTCCTCGCCTGTGCCGCCGACGTCGGCGTGCAGGAAGAACGCCTGGAAGTGTTCGACTGGATCGCCGACCTGGATATGCCGCTTTCGCTGCTGATCAACAACGCGGGCATGAACGTCACGAAGAGCGTGCTCGAATACAGCGAAGCCGAATACCGTTCGATCATCGACACGAACGTGATCGCCGCATTCGAGCTCAGCCGCCTTGCGCATCCGCATCTGCGCGAACACGCAAACGCGGCGATCGTGAACATCGGTTCGGTATCCGGCCTGACCCACGTACGCTCCGGCGCGGTCTACGGTTTCACGAAGGCCGCATTGCACCAGATGACGCGCAACCTGGCCTGCGAGTGGGCCGCCGACGGCATCCGCGTGAATGCCGTGGCGCCGTGGTACATCCGCACGCGCCGCACCGAATCGGTGCTGTCCGATCCGGAGTATCTGGAAGAGGTGATCGCGCGCACGCCGATGGGTCGCATCGGCGAGCCGGAGGAAGTTGCATCCGCCGTGGCTTTCCTGTGCCTGCCGGCATCGTCGTACGTGACCGGCGAATGCATCGCTGTCGATGGCGGGTTTTTGCGTTACGGCTTCTGAAAGTAGTGAGGAGTGAGGGGTTAGGTCGCGCGCTGCGCGCGCTCGTGAGGAGTGAGCCTTGGAAGACTGACAGCGCCTGGCCGCTCCCTCACTAGCGAGCGCAGCGAGCGACCTGACGAAGCCGCGCAGCGGCTGCCTCACAAGGCCGCGGTAGCGGCCGCCCTCACACCCACCACGCATTGATAGCCGAAAACGGCGAGTCTGATATCCCGCCCGCGGCTAGAATGTCACCCATGCCGACCATGTCCTCGACGAATTCGTTGAACCGGCGCGCTTGCGAGCAGGCGCGCCTGACGCGGGATCCACGCTTCGACGGCCTGCTCTTCATCGCCGTACGCTCGACCGGTATCTATTGCCGGCCGATCTGTCCGGCGCCGTCGGCGAAATCGCGCAATGTGGAATATTACACAAATGCCGCATCGGCGGCGGCGGCCGGCTACCGGCCTTGTCTGCGCTGCCGTCCGGAAGCCGCGCCGGGCACGCCGCTGCATGGACGCAGCGCGATGGTGGCCGGCGCGCTGCGCCTGATCGAGGGTGGGTTGCTCGACGCGGGCAGCGTGGCGGACCTCGCCGCGCGCATCGGCGTCGGCGAACGCCACTTGCGCCGTCTGTTCGACGCGGAAGTCGGTGCCGGGCCGCTCGAGATCGCGGCGACGCGGCGTCTGCTGTTCGCGAAGAAACTGCTCGGCGAGACGCAGCTGCCGGTGACGCAGATCGCGCACGCGGCCGGTTACGGCAGCCTGCGCCGGTTCAACGCGGCGTTCCGGGCGAACTACGGTCAGGCGCCGCGCACGCTGCGCCGCGTGCGCGCACAGCGCAGCGGCACGACGCCGGCGACGCCGTCGCTGATGCTGCGCCTGCCGTATCGCGCGCCGTACGACTTCGCCGCGCTGCTCGCATTCTTCGCGCGCCGCGCAATTCCCGGCGTCGAGGAGGTCGACGCCACGAGTTACACGCGCCGTTTTGCATTCGACGGCGTGGCCGGGTCTCTGCGCGTCAGTGAACTCAAGGGCGAACACGCGCTCGCGCTCGATGTCGGTTTTCCACAGGCGGCGCGATTGCAGGAGATCAGTGCGCGCGTGCGGCGCATGTTCGACCTCGATGCAAACGTCGCGGCGATCAATGCGCACCTGCGCGCCGACCCGCACCTGCGCGCGCTGATCCGGCGCCATCCCGGTCAGCGCCTGCCCGGAGGCTGGGATGGCTTCGAGGTCGCGATCCGCGCCGTGCTCGGCCAGCAGATCAGCGTCGCCGCCGCGCGCACACTGGCGCGGCGTCTGGTGGACCGGTTCGGTGCCGAAGCCACGCTCGAGGATGGAACCGCACTGCGCCTGTTCCCCGACGCCGCGACGCTTGCCGAAGCCGACCTGACGGCAGTCGGCCTGACGCGCCAGCGCGCAATGACATTACGTGCAGTGGCGCGTGCGCTCTGCGACGGCAGCGTGAGTTTTCGCGCCGAGCAGACGCTGGATCAGTTTGTCGCCAGTTGGACTGCATTGCCGGGCATCGGCGCGTGGACGGCGAACTACATCGCCATGCGCGCGCTCAGCGAGCCGGATGCATTTCCCGCGGCCGACCTCGTGCTGCGCCAGGCCATGGCTGCCGGCGGTACGCCGGTGACCACCGCGGTGCTCGAGGCGACGGCCGAGGCATGGCGGCCGTGGCGGGCGTATGCTGTGATGCATCTGTGGCGCAGCGTTTAGGGAAGCTCTGAACAAGTCTGGGCGACATGGTCTACGATTACGTCGATTCACCGGTTGGGCAATTGCTGCTGGCTGCCGAGGAGGGCGGCTTGCGTCACATCGCTTTCGAGCTGGGCCGGCATCCGGTCTGGATCGGCGACGACTGGCGACGTGACGCGTCGGCGTTCACGGCGGCGCGCGCCCAATTGAGCGCGTATTTCGCCGGCGAGCTGATGCAGTTCGATCTGCCGCTCGCACCGCAGGGCAGCGATTTTCAGCTCGGCGTCTGGGCGCAACTGCGGCGCATTCCGTACGGCGCAACGATCAGCTATGGCGATCTTGCGCATCGCGTCGGCGATCCGTCGGCCGCGCGCGCGGTCGGCGCGGCGAACGGGCGCAACCCGCTGCCGATCGTCGTGCCATGCCATCGCGTAATCGGCGCCGACGGCAGCCTGACCGGGTTCGGCGGCGGCCTGGCGACGAAGAAATTCCTGCTCGACCACGAGCAGAAATACGCGCCCTTTACGCTGACATGAGTGGCCATTGCTGGGACGATAAAAAGCATTTGAACGCGGATGACGCGGATCAAACGCGGATTACGCGGATAAAAACAGGTCAGGTTTCTTCTTCTGCTCTATCCGCGTCAGCTCTCTCTCATTCGCGCAATCCGCGTTCAAGACTGCTCTTGAGGGAGCGCGATCAGCAGCCGCCAAGGTCGTCTTCGAGATCGTCGACTTTCGGCTGCAGCTGCGCCTGCTCGTCCTTGAAGCGCGCGCGGCGCAGCTTGTCGCTGGTCAGGTCGTACTGCTGGTTGAGGTAGTCACAGGTCTGGTCGGCGCTGGCCAGCGCGCAATCGTCCTGCACCTGCGTGTAACCGAGGGCCCAGGCCGAGCCCCGCGAGCGATCGATCGGCGGCTTGCTCAACTCAGGTGCGGACATGACATTGGCGCCGGCGCGGTAGGCTTCATTAAGACTTTTGCCCGGATAGCCGAGCGTGCCAAGCGGCACGAAACGAGGCGGTGGATAGACGTCGAGGCTCGCGTAGTGCGAGCCGTCCTCGGCGTTCGTGCACAGCCACAGTGCCGGCAGCGGTTTGCGCGGGCGCCGCGGCGTTGCCGGCGGCTTCAGCGGCTCGACAACCGGCGCGGGTGCATGTGCCTTTGGCGGCGTCGGCGCCGCCTCCGCAGGAACTTCGTCGGCGACGCGCAGCGTCGTCTGACTCGAGTCCACGCACGGCTTGTCCTGATAGGCGACGTCGCCCTGCGCAGTCGTACATTTGTATACTTCGCGCGCGTGCGCGCCGGACAGGCACAGCACAAACAGCAGGGCGCAGCGAGCGGGCAGGGACGGCATCACGGCAGCTTCTCGTCGCATTCGATTGTAGCGCAACGGCTTGCCGGCGGCGCAGGGCCCTGCGATGCTTGCGCACCGCCACGACGACACTTCAGGAAATGATCGACCTGTTCAGCGATACCAAGACCCGGCCGACCGCGGCGATGCGCCAGGTCATGGCAAACGCCGAGGTCGGCGACGAGCGCGCCAACGAAGACCCCAGCGTCAACCGCCTGGTCGAGCGTTGCGCCGCGCTGCTCGGCAAGGAAGCGGCCTTGTATCTGCCGTCCGGCACGATGTGCAACGAAATCGCCCTGGCCGTGCATTGCAAGCCGGGCGATGAAGTCATCTGCGATGCGACCTCGCACATCATCGGCTTCGAAGGCGGCGGGCCTGCAGCGTTGGCAGGCGTGATGCTCAATCCGGTCGCCGGCGCCCGCGGCATCTACAGCGCCGCGCAGCTGCGCGAAAAGATCCGGCCGGACCGGCCGTACGCGCCGCGCCAGCGTCTGGTCGAGGTCGAACAGACGGCCAATCTCGGTGGCGGTGCGATCTGGCCGCTGGCGACGTTGCGCGAGGTTGCCGATATCGCCCATGCGGCCGGCATGTTCACGCACATGGACGGCGCGAGGCTGCTCAATGCCAGCATCGCGAGCGGCATCAGCGCGGCCGAGTTTGCGCGCGGCTTCGATTCGGTCTGGATCGATTTTTCCAAGGGCCTCGGTGCGCCCGGTGGCGCGGTGCTGGCCGGCACGCGCGAGTTCGTCGCCGACGCCAATCGCTGGAAACAGCGCATCGGCGGCGCCATGCGCCAGAGCGGCATTATCGCCGCCGCGTGCGAATACGCGCTCGACCATCACGTGGCGCGGCTAGCGGACGATCACGCCAACGCAAGACGCCTCGCCGAAGGCATCGCCACGATCGGCGGATTGCACATCGACCCCAAGACGGTCGAAACCAACCTCGTCTATTTCGACGTGATCGCGGCTGACCCTCGACGCCGAAGCGCTGTGCGGTGCGTTGCTCGAGCGCGGCGTGCGCATGGGGCCGATGGGTGCGCGCACGATCCGCGCGGTGACGCACCTGGATGTGTCTGCTGCGAATGTGGAAACGGCGCTGGCGGCGCTGCGCGCTGCCGTGGCCTAGCCCGGCCTTCAGGCCGAACGGCGCAACGTGGGTTGGGCGAGCCAATCGTCGAATTCGGCGGCTGCGTTGCTGCCGTGGAACAGGCGGCTGCCGGCGCGAATCGTCGGGACCGTCGTCACGCCGAGTGTGCGTGCGCCCTCGGTGTTCTCGCGCAGCCTGGCGCCGGTATCGAAAACGCCGCCCGTGCTGCCAAGACTGGTGACGCCGAGCTTCGCCGCGACCGGTTTCAATTCTTCGGGGGTCGCGCCGGGAAGTCCGTCGCGCCAAAGGTGAGCGAAGATCGTTTCGATCGCATGCCAGCTGCTGCCGGCGGCCGCGCACAGGCGCAATGCCGCAACCGAGTTGAATGGATAGGTTGCCGGCGAAGTCAGCGGGATTCCGAGCGTCTTGGCGCGCCAGCGGACGAAGCCTTCGGCCGAATCTTCAGGTACTGTCGTACTTGCTGCGCGATCGTTGTTGCCGGTCGGCAATGCGCGCGCCAGCACCGGCACTGCCGTGAACGGCAGACGCGAACGCCACTCCTGCACCTTGGCCAGTTGCAGGTAAGCGAAAGGCGACGCGAAGTCGAAATACCAATACGCTTCCATCGGGTTCCCCTGAGAACTCCGGTTAGCGGACGTGAAGAGTCTACCTGAACCTGTGAACCAATCGGCAAGAAGATTGTGATGAATCGCACATTTTTCCGCTGATCGGGTCAAATGGCCGATACTTGGCGGGCTCCGGCCCGGCAAAAAGCGGCTTTTTCGGTACCTAGCGCGGGCGTTCGATGCCGACCGGCAAGCCGGCGATTCGGCGGTATTCAACCCCCGCAAAGCGATCGGGATCGGCCAGCCAGTCCTCGAACATGGGCGACGCGTCATTGCCCCAGAACAGTTCGCTGCCGACGCGCAGCGTCGGCACGCCGAACACGCCGGCCGCTAGTGCCTCCTGCGTGTTGCTGCGCAGTTGCATCTTGACCGCTTCGCGATTTGTTGCATTTTCCACATTGTCGATACCGAGCGCACGCGCAATGCCGCCCAGCTCCGCCGGCGTTGTGCCGGCGCGTCCGTCGCGCCACAAGTGCGCGTAGATTGCTTCGACCGCCTGCCAGGTCGTGCCTACAGCGATGCACAGGCGCAGCGCAGCCAGTGGATTGAACGGATGCGCCGGCGGAAAGCGCAGCGGCACGCCGCTCCTTTCGGCCTGCCATTGCACGAAACGATAGGTGAACTCGCGCTTGCCGGGCACTTCGGCGGGGCCGATCGTACCGAGGTGCTTGAGGATCACGCCGAAGGCAACCGGCACCGGCGTAATGTCCAGGCGCGCGCGCCATTCGCGCACCTGGGCGAGTTGCAGGTACGAGAACGGCGAGATGAAATCGAAGTACCAGGTCGCGTGCATGGCGGAAGGGACGAGAGGAGTGAGGAGTGAGGGTGAGGGAGTGGGGGAGTGAGGGAGTGAGGTGCGGAGCGGTGCCTGATCGGACACGTGGTCAGACTCCCGACCTGCCTGACTGCCAACCCTAACCCCTCCTTAACTCCTCGCGGCTCTACCGTATTGCCAACAGCTCGCGCCGCATCCAGCGCGCGCGCCGGGCACGGCCGGTCACGGCGGCAACCAGGTGCCGCGGCCGGATCGGCTTGGTCAGGTAGTCGTCGCCGCCGATGTGCAGCGCGGCGAAGCGCTTTTCCATGTCCGAATCGCCCGACAGCAGCACGACCGGCGTGAATGCCGTGCGCGGATGCGCGCGGAACAGGGCGAGCAGTTCGAAGCCGGAAATCTGCGGCATGTACAGGTCGGCGAGGATGACGTCCGGCGTGAAATTGTGCAGCGCCTGCAGCGCTTCCTCCGGCGTCGCGAACGCCTGCGCATCGAGATTGTTGTGGCGCAGGACCGAGGCGCAGAACAGGCGCATCGAATTGTCGTCGTCGACGATCAGCACGCGATAGGGCTCGGAGCGGTCGGCAATCAGCCCGGCCAGCCGCGGCGCGACGCGCTCGGCGTCTTCCGGCAGCACGAACACGATCTCGGCCCCACCGCGCATCGCCGCCAGGCGCACGTCGAGCACGTCGTCGTCGCTGAGCACCGTGATCGGCACGCGCGCGGCAGCGCTGCCGGCTTCGTCGGCACGATGCTCGGTGAGCCAGGCGGCGAGCATGTCGGCGCTGATCACGAGCGCCAGGACGGCACCGGCGGCCATCGACTTGTCGATTTCGCGCACGCTGTCGGAAGAGAAAACCATGTAGCCGAGCATGCCGCAGCGAATGCGCAGCAGTTCCAGGTGCGCCATGTTGCGGCCGAGATAATGGACCGTCGCCTGCAGCAGCGGCGCTTCGTTGGCGATCGCGCCGAGCGGCGCGATCTCGATATGCGCCAGATAGCGGGCGAGCGCGTCGGCGGACGCGTCGGCGAGCGCAGCCAGCTGCGCGAGTTGGTCATCGTTCGGGCGCATCGAGCTGTCGACGAACGAGCTCAGGTACGCGGCGAGGCCGAGCAGCGCTTCGGACAGGTCGACCAGGCCGCCGGCCTGGGCCCGTTCGGCCAGCTGTTCGGATTCATCGTACAGCGCCTGCACCTGCTCGCCGTCCCAGGCATTGCCCAGGTGGCGGCTCTGCCGGCTCAGCGCCTGTACGCGGATGCTCAGTTCAGGATCGATGTCGATCGGCGATTGTCCCAGAGTCACGTGTGCCTCGTCCTTTGTTGCCTTCAATGCAGGTTCTTGAACGTCTGCGCATCGAACGCGTCAACGGCAACGATCTCGTTGCGCGCCGCCTCGGCGTCCTGCAGCAGTTGATATTCCTCTGCACTAATCACGCCAGCTTCCAACCCCATTTCGTCGAGCATGTAGCCCGGTGCGCGGTCGAGCGTACCGGCACGCACCGCGTCGCGCAGCTTGGTTTCTATCGGAATGGCGCGCACTGCCTTGTCCAGCGCCGCCTCGAGCGCGCCGAGGCCGACTTCGCCGGGCGGCGGCACGAAGATGTCCTCGGTCAGGTTGATGCGCGCCTCGCGATCCTCGAGGATGTCGCGCGCGACGCTGGCGCCGAGCTTGTCCGACGGCGGCCTAAAGCGCGCACCGAGCGGAAAGATCGTCCACGAAAGCAGGAAAGCGGCAGTGCGCATCGGCAGGCTTTCGATCACGCCGAGCAATGCCTCCTGCACGCGATAAAGGCAATGATCGGCGCACCAGCGCACGAGGTTGTAGTTGGCCGTGGTCTTGCCGCCGTCGTGATAGCGCTTGAGCGCGCACGAGGCCAGGTACATGTACGCCAGCGCATCGGCCAGGCGCCCGGAGATCTTTTCGCGGCGCTTGAGCGAGCCGCCGAGCGTGCCCATGGCGACGTCGGACAGCAGTTCGAACGCGGCCGAAAAGCGCGACAGGTGCTGGTAATAGCGGCCGGTGTCCTCGGTGCGCGGCGCCGCCGCCAGGCGGCTGCCGGTCCAGGCGAGCAACTTCGCGCGCGTCGAGTTGCGCGCCAGCAGGTTGATGTGGCCGAACAGCGCCCGGTCGAACTTGTCGAGATCGTTGTCCGCGATCGCGGCGATCTCGTGCTGCACGAACGGGTGGCAGCGGATCGCGCCCTGGCCGTAGATGATCATCGAGCGCGTGAGAATGTTCGCGCCTTCGACCGTGATGCCGATCGGCACGGCGTCCCACATGCGCGCGAGCGAATTGCGCGGTCCCTTCTGGATCGCCGCGCCGGCGCGGATGTCCATCGCATCGGTGACGACTTCGCGCATGCCTTCGGTCAGATAGGCCTTGGCGATCGCCGAGAGCACGGCCGGCTTTTCGCCGGCGTCGAGCGCACCGCAGGTCAGCGTGCGTGTGGCCGTCATCATGTAGGTTTTGCCGGCGATGCGCGCGAGCGGCTCCTCGATGCCTTCGAAGCGGCCGATCGGCGTATCGAACTGCTCGCGCACCGTGGCATACGCACCGCTGATGCGCGTTGCCATCTGCGCGGCACCGACGCTCAACGCCGGCAGCGAGATCGAGCGGCCGGCGGCCAGGCATTCCATCAGCATGCGCCAGCCGTGGCCGATGCCGGCATTGCCGCCGATGATGCAGTCGAGCGGGGCGAACACGTCCTTGCCGACGATCGGTCCGTTCATGAACGGCACGCCCATCGGATCGTGGCGCTGGCCGATTTCGACGCCATCGAGGTCGTGCGCAATCAGCGCGCAGGAAATGCCCAGATCCTCCTTGTCGCCGAGCAGGTGGTCCGGATCCTTGATGCGGAATGCAAGGCCGATCAGCGTCGCCACCGGCGCCAGTGTGATGTAGCGCTTCTTCCAGTTCAGGCGCAGGCCGAGTACTTCCTTGCCATCGACGATGCGCTTCTCGACGACGCCGGTCGATTGCGTCGCGGCCGCGTCGGAACCGGCTTCCGGGCCGGTCAGGCCGAAACACGGAATCTCGTCGCCCTTGGCCAGGCGCGGCAGATAGTATTTCTTCTGCTCTTCGGTGCCGTAGTGCAGCAGCAGCTCGCCTGGGCCGAGCGAGTTCGGCACCATCACCGTCACCGCGGCCGCGACCGAGCGCGTCGAAATGCGCGCGACGACGCGCGAATGCGCGATGGCGGAAAACGCGTGCCCGCCGTATTCCTTCGGAATGCCCATGCCGAAGAAACCATTGGTCTTGAGGAACGACCACACGCTCGTCGGCAGGTCGCGTTGCTGCTGGATCTGCCAGTCATCGAGGCGCGCGCACAGTTCCTGCACCGGCCCGTCGAGGAACGCCTGCTCCTCGGCGCTCAGCGGCTTCGGCTGGAAAGCGAGCAGCTTCTCCCAGTCGGGACGGCCGCCGAACAATTCGGCATCCCACCATACCGTGCCGGCTTCGAGCGCGATGCGTTCGGTATCGCCCAGGCGCGGCAGCACCGGCGCCATGACCTTCATCGCGAAGCTCGAAATCAGCATACGGCGCAGCGGCGGCAGACCGAAGACCAGCGCGAGCCCGATCAGCACGATCACGCAGGTTTCGAAAAGCAGCGGCGAGGCGACGCCGAGCAGGCGCCAGCCGATCAGCCAGACTGCCGCGGCGCCGGTCCAGGCGTAGAAACCATAGCCGAGAAACAGCAGTGCCGAGAGCACCGCAATGGCGACGAGCAGCGTGATCAGCATGTAATACCCCTGCGGACCGGCATCGGCGAGGCCGGCATCATCGCGCGCGTGCGCGCAAAAGCAAAGCCGCGCCGCGTCAGCAAGTGGCCGAGAGCGTAAGTCGTGGTAGGTGTACAAGAACTACGCGGTGCCGGCGCCCTTGAGTTAAGGGGGTTGAGGCGTTGGGCGGAATGGCATACGTTGTCGTCAAAACCTGAGCTGCTCGGGCTCTTTCGGGCAACCGCCTATCCGCTCCGGGTTGACCTTCTTCAGATCGTCCTTGCTCCAGTTGAACTGCATGCCGATGACGTCGGGCGGCTTGCCGTTTTCAAAGCGCACGCGGCAGTCGAAAGTCTGCCGGTATTCGGTCGAAAGCCCCTTGTCGAACGTGATGGTCGAAGCGATCGCGACGACGTCGGCCGTCTCGCCCTTCGCATGCGCGCTCATGTCGCCGCGGTCGAGGCTGAAGGTCTTGCTGCCGAGTTTGTTGGCGATGGCAGTGCTGCATGCCTGGGCGGCACTGTCGTTGCGGTTCGTACCGCACCCGGCCATCAGCAGCAGGCATGCCACCGGCACGAGCAACTTCACACGCATGGTTCCTCCCTTGGCGCATCCGTGCGAATTCGTTTCGGGGAGCCGACACGGCAGCCACGCTGTCGCCATCGACCAACAGCAGACGATTCAACGCGGCGAATCGTCTCCCCTTTCGCTGTCGGCCAGTCTAGACTTGCGCAATTGACGGCGTTTGTACAGCAATGGGCAACGCCTTGCCAGTGGGCCAGGACACGCTTTAAAAGGATGCACGCATGAAGGAAAAGAACGAGATCGTCAGCAACTGGCTGCCGCGGTATACCGGCACCGCGCTCGATGAATTCGGCGAGCACATCCTGCTGACCAACTTCGGCAACTATGTCGACATGTTCGCGCAATGGCACGACGTCCCGGTCAAGGGCGCTGACCGGCCGATGCCGAACGCGACCGCCGACGGCATCACGCTGATCAACTTCGGCATGGGCAGTCCGAACGCCGCGACGGTCATGGATCTGCTCAGTGCAATTGCGCCGAAAGCTGCGCTGTTTCTCGGCAAATGCGGTGGATTGAAGAAGAAGAACGCGATCGGCGATCTGATCCTGCCGATCGCGGCGATCCGTGGCGAAGGCACCTCGAACGACTACCTGCCGCCGCAGGTGCCGGCGCTGCCGGCGTTCCAGTTGCAGCGCGCTGTGTCGACGATGATCCGCGATCTCGGCCACGACTACTGGACCGGTACGGTGTACACGACCAACCGGCGCGTTTGGGAGCACGACGAGACCTTCAAGGAACTATTGCGCCGCACGCGCAGCATGGCCGTCGACATGGAGACCGCAACGATCTTCGCCGCCGGCTTCGCCAACGGCATCCCGTGCGGCGCCCTGCTGCTCGTTTCCGATCAGCCGATGATTCCCGAGGGCGTCAAGACCGAGCTATCCGATCGCAGCGTGACCTCGAACTTCGTCGAGAAGCACATCAAGATCGGCATCGAAGCGCTAAAGCTCGTGCGTCGGCACGGGCGCAGCGTCAAGCATCTCCGCTTCGAAGAAGACCTCGACAATGACATGTAAGGAGTGAGGTCGGCGCTACGCGCCTCGTCAGGTCGCCGCTTGCGCGGCTCGTGAGGTCGGCGTTGCATAGTCGGAATGTCAACTTGGGCGTGCTCGCTCAGATACTTCCGAGCGCGCGAGCACGCCACCTTCACGCCTCACGAGCGCGCGCAGCGCGCGACCTCACGAGGCGCCCAGCGCCGGCCTGACTGCTCTTTTACTGGTAGCCCAGGAAGTCGAGCGCGGCCTGCAGCATCGCCTGGGTGCCGACCGTCAGCGAGCCTTCGTCGAGAAGGAACTTCGGCGAGTGGTTGGTCGGCGCGCTCGCCGGATCGATTCCGGCAGCCGTGGCGCCGACGAAAAAGAATACGCTCGGCACCTTGGTGGTGGCTGTGTAATGCGGGAAATCGTCGGATGCCATCCAGCGCTGGGCCGTCTCGACGTGATCCTTGCCGAGCACTTTCTCGAAGCTCGCGCGCACGCGCGCGGTCAGCGCCGGATCGTTGCTGTTGACCGGATTGGATACGCCGAGCGGGATTTGCGTCTCCACGGTGGCCCCATGCGCCGCGGCGACGCTTTCGGCGATACGCTTGAGGCTCGTCAGCGCATGCTGTCGCATGTCTTCGTCGAATGCGCGCACCGTGCCCTGCAGCTCCGTCGTTTCGGGAACGACATTGAAACGCTGGCCACCATTGAAGATGCCGAACGTGACCACCGCGGGACTGCGATTGAGATCGAGCTCGCGGCTGACGATGGTCTGCGCCGACATGACGATGTCCGCGGCGGTCGCGATCGGATCGACGCCGAGCCATGGCGTCGCGCCGTGGCTGCCCTTGCCGTGCACGACGATACGGAACGTGTCGGAGCTGGCTTCCTCGCCGCCCGGCATGAGGGCGACGGTGCCGACACTCCATGCGCTGCGCACGTGCATGCCGAAAATCGCGTCGGGTTTGAAATCCTTGAACACGCCCTCGCGCACCATCAACGGCGCGCCGCCCTCCTCTCCTGCCGGCGGACCTTCCTCGGCCGGCTGGAAGATCAGCATGACTTCGCCGGGCAGATCGGCGCGCATCTTCGCCAGGATTTCGGCAAGGCCGAGCGTCATTGCCGTGTGCGCGTCGTGGCCGCAGGCATGCATGACGCCGACCGTCCTGCCGAGGTATTCGCCGGTCGCCTTCGACGCAAATGGCAGGTCGACCTGCTCGGTCACCGGCAGCGCGTCGATATCGGCGCGGATCGCCAGTTTCGGTCCGGGCTTGCCGCCCTTGAGCACGCCGACGACGCCGTGGTGTGCGATGCCGGTGCGCACATCGTAACCGAGCTTCTTCAATTCGTCGGCGATCAGTTTCGACGTGCGGACTTCGCGATTGCTCAGTTCCGGATGCTCGTGCAGGTCGCGGCGCCACGCAGTGATCTGTTTCAGCTCGGGCTGGACCAGTTGTTGCGCCGTTTCGGCCGCGGCTGCCGCGGACGTGGCAATGGCGGCCAGCACGGCCGCAGCGAATAGTGAATTGCGCATCGTGATCCCCTGCAAGGCAAAGGCCTATTCAAACAGCATCGGCCCTTGCGGCACAAGGAAAGGTGTCACGGCGGTTCGCCGTGACACCGGATCAATAACGCGGCACGGCCGGATCGATCTCGCGCGACCACGCGTCGATGCCGCCGGCGACGTTGTACACATTGGCGAAGCCGCGATCGCGAAACTGCGCGGCAGCGCGGGCGCTGCGCGAGCCGGTGTGGCACAGGAACGCCAGCGCCGTATCCTTCGGCAGCTGCAGCAACGCATCGACGCCGTCGTCGACCGTGCGGAACGGCTGCGTCAGCGCCGCGCGCGTGCGTTCGTCGGCAGGCCGCACATCGACGAGCGTGATGTCGCCGGCATCGAGTCGGTTCTTGAGTTCCTGCACGGTCAGCGCGCGCACAGCCGACGGCGCGTTCGGATTGTCGATCGACAGGCCCGAGCCCTGCACGGTGTCGACCCAGTCGATGCGGATATCGCGCGCGCGTTGCGCAGTGGCCAGGTCCATGTAGATGGCGATGCCGTTGGCGTCGCTGCGGATCGCCGTGTCATTGGCCTCGTCGAGGTGGAACTGCGCCTGCCAGCGGCCGTCGATCGTCAGGAACAACGCGGCGCCGCCGTCGGCACCGGCCAGCGCCTCGCGGATCGCCGCGGCCGCCTTGTCGGTGATCGTGATCGGCGGCGGCGTGCGGTCCGGCTTTGGCGCGCCGAACAATTCGTGCAGTTCGCCGCTGCCGTACATCGACTGGATGATGTCACTGCCGCCGACGAGCTCGCCGCGCACGTACAGTTGCGGAATCGTCGGCCAGTTGCCGTAGGCCTTGATCCCCTCGCGGATTTCCGCATCCTCGAGCACGTCGACGGTCGCGTAATCCGGCAGCAATTCGTTGAGGATGCCGGACGCGGCCGCCGAGAAACCGCAGCGCGGCGCATTCGGCGAGCCCTTCATGAACAGCACGACAGGGTTCTGCTGCAGCAGCGACTCGATGCGCGTGCGGGTTTGGGGTGAAAGACTCATGAGGCGAAGACCTGAAGATCGGGAAGCGGAAGGTGCAATTGTACTGCGACTGATGTGGTGGATCGCTGGCGGGGATTCAAGGCGCAGCGTGGCGCGCCGCATGGCCGCACCGGCGCGCGGCGCGCCGGGGACTAATGATCACAATTCGCCCAGACGTTCGACAACCGGCAGGCGACGAGCATCCGGCGCAATGAAGAATTAACGAAGTGCCTTGCGTGAGTCAGTGATGCGAAAGTGCCGCGCGTGCATGCGGCTCGATCGCTTCGAGCCAGCGCCGGTACATGGCCGCGGACGGATGCAGGCCGTCGCCGACGAGCATGTCGGCGTGGTCGCCGTCGGCGCGCGAGGCGGGTGTCACGTCCGCATAGCGAACGTGCAACGCGGCCGCGATTTCGGCGTTGGCAGCGTTGCAGGCGTCGATCTCGCGCGCAATCTGTGCGACATCGCGCCCGCTGTCACGGCCGAAACGCGTGACGCCCCAGTCCGGTATCGAAACGACGACGACGTGTTGCGGCCGCTCTCCGGCGAGCGTGATCGCGCGCCGCAGCAGCGTGCGGAATTCGCTGCGGTAGTTGTCGAGGTCGCGGCCACGGTACTGGTTGTTGACGCCGATCAGCAGCGTGACGAGGTCATACGGCGGATGCAGGGCGTGCTGGTCCATCGCCGCGGAAAGTTCGTCGGTGGTCCAGCCGGTGCGCGCGACGATTTCGGGGGGCGCGACGACGCTGCCGGACTTGCGCAACGCCGCGGCGAGTTGATCCGGCCAGCGGCCTTCAGGTTCGACGCCTTCGCCGATCGTGTACGAGTCGCCGAGCGCGAGGATGCGTATTTCGCCGGCGTGCGCCGATGCGAAGCCAACACCAAGGGTCATTGCGAGCACGCATCCACCAACTGACACTCTCCAGCCCTCAGCCCTCAGCCCTCAGCCCTCAGCCACAGGCTAGGCAACATGCCGCGCGCGGACGCTGGCCGCAGCGGCGCGTTCGAGCGCGCGCTCGATACGCGCGAAGACTTCGCGCAGCTGCTCGGCCAGCGGCAGCAGCGTGATGCGGAAATGATTGCGGGTGGTGTGATTGAAACCCGAGCCCGGCACGATGAGTACGCTCTCCTGTTCGAGCAGGTCGAGCGCGAATTCATCATCGTCGAATGTGGGAATCACCGCGCGGCTGATCGACGGGAACGCATACAACGCGCCCATCGGCGCGACCAAGTCGAGGAAGCGGCTCCGCGCGCAGGCTTCGACCACGGCTTTGCGCGCTTCGTGCAAGCGGCCGCCGGCCGCAGTCAGCGGCGAGATCGTGTCGGCGCCACGCAGCGACGGTGCGATCGCCCACTGGCCCGGCACGTTTGCGCACAGGCGCAGCGAGGCCAGCAGATCGAGCCCGTGCTCGATTTCGCCCAAGGCGGCCGGCGCACCGGTCAGCGACAGCCAGCCGACGCGGTAGCCGCACGCGCGCTGCACCTTCGACAGTCCGTCGAAGGTCAGGCACGGAACGTTGCCGGACAGTCGTGCCAGCGGCGTGAACCGTGCGCCGTCGTAGAGGATTTCATCGTAGATCTCGTCGCTGAGCAGGGTCAGGCGATGGCGCTCGGCGATGCCCACGAGTTTTTCCAGCAGCTCGACCGGATATACCGCGCCAGTCGGATTGTTTGGATTGATGATGACCAGTGCGCGCGTGCGCGGCGTGATCAGCGCTTCGATCTCGTCGGCATCCGGAAAATGCGCGCGTTCGGCCGGGCACGAGTAGTAGATCGGCCGGCCGCCGTTCAACGTCGTCGCCGCGCTCCACAGCGGATAGTCCGGGCTCGGCAGCAGCACCTCGTCGCCCGGATCGAGCAGAGCGCGCAGCGCCAGATCGATCAGTTCGCTGACGCCGTTGCCGATGAACACGCGGTCGGGATGCGCGTCGGCGACACCGTGCGCGTGCATCTGTTCGACGATCGCCAGGCGCGCCGGCAGGATGCCCTTCTGATGGCAATAGGCCTCGCTGCGGACCAGATTGGCTTCGATGGCCTCGCGCACATGCGCCGGGACGCTGAATCCGAACAGGCCAGGATTGCCGATGTTCAGCTTGACGATGTCGCGCCCGGCCGCTTCGATTTCGGCCGCGCGCCGCGCCAGGTCCCCGCGGATTTCATAGCGGACGTCGGCAATCCGCGCGCTCGCGCGCACGGTATGAAGCGAAGCTTTGCTCGGCATGGGGCAGGCCGTAGAAGATGTTGTAACGCAGCATGCTAGCTGAATAACCAACGAATACAAGGGCAAGGGCCAAGGGCTGAGGGCCGAAAAAGGGCAGAAACGTGACCCATTGATGGCATTTCGGCCGTCAGCCCCAAACCCTCGCTCTCCCGTAAAATGCCGCAATGCAGTTGAGCCAAGAACAGCAGCGCCGTCTGGCGACGATCGGCTGGCGTGCCGCGCAGGCCGATCTGGCGCAAGCTGCGGATGACGCGTGCCTGGTCCGCGTGATCGCCCAGCATCGCAACGGCTATCGCGTGCACGATGGCGCGCAGGAGTATCCGGCGCAACCGGCGCCGCGCTTCCTGCGCCGCGGTTTCGAAGCGGAGCAGCGGCCGGCCGTCGGCGATTTCGTGATCGCCGACCCGTCATCGCCGTTGCTGATCCGCGACGTGCTGCCGCGGCGCACGGCTTTGAGCCGCGCCGCCGCGGGTGAGCGCTATCAGCGCCAGATCATCGCCGCGAACATCGACCATGTGTTCGTGCTGATGGGACTGGACGGCGATTTCAATGCGCGGCGCATCGAGCGCTATCTGGCCTTGATCGAGGGCAGTGGTGCGCAGCCGGTGATCGTGCTGACCAAGCGCGACAAGGTGGACGAGGCAGCATTCCTGGCCATGGCCGGGGACGTGCGCGATTCGTTGCCGGGGCACGTCGGCCTGCACGGCATCAATGCCAAGGATCCGGCCAGTGTCGCGCCGCTGCTGGAATTCCTGCGCAGTGGCGACACGGCCGTGGTGGTGGGGTCGTCCGGCGCGGGCAAGTCGACACTGACCAATACGCTGCTTGGTGTCGAGCGCCAGGCGACCAACACGGTACGTGAGCACGACAGCCGCGGCCGCCACACGACGACGTACCGCGCGTTGATCGCACTGCCGAGCGGGGGTTGCCTGATCGACACGCCCGGCATGCGCGAACTGAAACTGACCGGCGAGGAAGACCTGGGAGCCGCCGGTTTCGGCGATATCGAATCCCTGGCCATACAATGCCGTTTCGGCGACTGCGGGCACGGCAACGAACCGGGCTGCGCGGTGCGCGCGGCGCTGGAAAGCGGTGCGCTGGAGCCGGCGCGCTGGGAGAACTTCATCAAGCTGCGCGCCGAACTGTCGGCCACCAACGAAACACTGGAAGCCCAATTGCGGCGCAAGGCGCACGCGCGCGTGACCAACAAGGCATTGAACAAGCGGCTGGCGGAGAAATATCGTCAGTCGTGAACAGGACGACGCCGTGGAGGCTCACCGCGGCATGGCTTGGGATGGCAGCGAAGTCTGGGATAATCTCCAGCTGCAATCGATTGGCCGTATGAAATGAACGATCCTCGTCGCAAACCCGATCCGGCCGGCTTCGTCGCGTTCACCGGCGATGCAGAACTCGATCGCCGCCTGATCGAGATCGAAGACGCGCTCAAGGCGAAGCAGTTCGAGCAGGCGGTCGAAAACGCCAACGCGTTGTTGCTTGAACGCCCCGACCACGCCGAGACCAAGCGCCTGCTCGCAGCGGCGTTGCGTGGCTGCGACCGCGACGAAGAAGCGCTGCAGATGCTGCGTGAACTCGCCGTGCAGGAACCCGACAACGCGCTGGTGCACAACAGTCTCGGCGCGGCACTGCGCATGAACGGCGAACTCGATGCCGCAGGCGATGCCTTCCGCCGTGCGGTTGCGCTGGCGCCGAAACTGGCGCCGGCTTGGCACAACCTCGCCATCGTCCTGTTCATGCAGGAGCGCGTGGACGACGGCATGGCCGCCATCGACCGCGTCATCGATCTGGTGCCGCATCACGAGCCTGCGCTGATGATGCGCTCGGACATGATGCGCGAGCAGGGGCGCGTCAATCTGGTCACCACCGAATACCGCAAGATGCTGGCGCGCAATCCCAGGTTGCCGTGGCCCTGGTTCGGTCTGGCCAACCTGAAGAACCTGAAGTTCAGCCTGGACGATCTCGGTGCGATCGAGCGCGCGCTGGCGCACTATTCGAACAAGTGCCGCGAGCGCACGGCACTGCTGTTCTCGGTGGCCAAGGCGTACGACGACCACGGCCGCTACGGCGAAGCGTTCGCGGCGCTGGCCGAAGCCAACGCCAATGTGCGCGAGAACGTGCCCTGGGATGCCAAGGCGTTCAGCGAACGCACCGATGCAACGCTCGAGGCATTCACGCCGCCGCCGCGCGGCGCGTCCACGAAGCAGGGCAGCGACGTCATGTTCGTCGCCAGCCTGCCGCGTTCGGGATCGACGCTGACCGAACAGATTCTCG
Source organism: uncultured Gammaproteobacteria bacterium (assembly GCA_963738115.1). Taxonomy (GTDB): domain Bacteria; phylum Pseudomonadota; class Gammaproteobacteria; order Xanthomonadales; family Rhodanobacteraceae; genus Rudaea. The sequence continues at coordinate 178,335 of CAVTVN010000005.1, forward strand.
CCTCGCATTCGCAGGTGTCCGGCGCGGGCGAGCGGCAGGATCTGCACGCGGTCATCGAGGAAGAGAGCCAGCGCCGCGGCGTCGCGCTGGCCGGCTGGGCGCGCGACGCGAGCCCGGAGGATTGGGACAGGCTCGGCAAGGACTATCTGACGCGCGCGCAGAAATGGCGCGGCAGCAAGCCGCGCTTTGCCGACAAGATGCTGGGCAACTGGCGCTTCGCCGGTGCGATATTCGCCATGCTGCCGGAAGCAAGGATGGTCGTGTGCCGGCGCGATCCGGTCGAAACGGGCTTTTCCTGTTTCCGTCAGCTGTTCGTCGAGGACGGCCACGCCTACAGCTACGATCTTGCCGACATGGGCGCTTACTGGCGCGATTTCGACCGCATGTGCCGGCGCTGGAGCGAGCTCTATCCCGGACGCATCTACGACATGGTCTACGAAGATCTGCAGGCCGACCAGGAAGGCAAGACACGCGAATTGCTCGCTTTCTGCGGACTCGACTTCGAGCCGGCGTGCCTGCGTTTCCACGAAACGCAGCGCAACATCAAGACGATCAGTTCGGCCCAGGTGCGCGAGCCGCTGCGCCGCGATACCGCGCAGGCGCCCAAGTACGGCGCGCTGCTCGATCCCTTGCGTGCCGCGGTCGCCGGCACGGACGCGAGCGGATAGCCGGCGATGGAATCGACGCGACTGCGCGGCCTCGACGGGCGCACGATCGCATGGCTGCAGGACAGCGCTGCGGCGCTGCGCCTGCGCAACCTGACCGAGGCGGTGCGCAGCGCGCGCGCCGCGGCGGCCGTTGCGCCGGACCACCCGGAAGTGCTGCGCCGCCTCGCGCTCGCGCTTTGTGCGGTCGGACCTTCGAGCGAAGCGGTCGCGCTGATGCAACGCGCCAGCGCACAGGCGGCGGACGATCCGGTGCTGGCCAATGCACTCGGCCTGGTACTGCGCGCCAATGCGCGCAATACCGAGGCGATGGCCGCTCTGCGACGCGCCCACGCGCTGGCGCCGCAGTCGGCCGACATCGCCTGCAACCTCGCCCAGCTGCTCGACGCGCAGGGTAGCGGCGACGAAGCGATCGCCGTGCTCGAACAGGCGACGGCGATTGCGCCTGGGCATCGCACTGCGCGTACGGCTCTGGCCGAACTGTTGCTGCGGCGACGCGCACGCATCGCCGACGCGATCGCTCAATTGCGCCACCTGTTGCGGGCCGATCCCGGTGATGCCTGGGCGTGGTCGGCGCTCGCCGAAATCGAGCAGACGCATTTCGACGCGGCCGACATCGCCGCTCTGGAGCAGCTGTACGCTTCGGCGGGCGCCGAATCCGAAACGCGCGTGCGCGCCGGCTTCGCCCTCGCCCGCGCCTATGAGCAATCCGCCGACCCTGCACGTGCCGTCGAAACCTACCAGCAGGTCAATGCAGCGATGCGCCGGCGCGTGCGCTGGGACGCCGCGGAATTCTCGCGCGCCGTCGATGCCGCGCTTGGCGCATGCGGCGGGCAGCTCGCGGAAGGTGCCGAAAACGATCGCCGCGGCGGCGCCGGCATCGTCTTCATCGTCGGCCTGCCGCGTTCCGGCACGACACTGATCGAGCAGATACTTGCGTCGCATCCATTGGTGCGCGACGGCGGCGAGCGCCTGGACTTGCGCGACGTGATCACCGAAGAGAATGCGCGCCGGCATTTGGACTTTGCCGCCTGGGCCGGCCGCGCCGGTGCCGCGGACTGGCAGCGCCTCGGCGAGGACTACCTGCGACGAGTGGCCGTCGCGCGCGGCGACCGGCCGCTTTTCACTGATAAACTCCCGGGCAACTGGCTGTGGTTGGGCGCAGCGTTGCAGATGCTGCCCGGCGCGCGCGTCGTCGACTGCCGGCGGGATCGCTTCGAAACGGCATGGTCGTGCTATCGGCGCCTGTTCAGCGGCGGTGGTCAGGATTTCAGCTACGATTTCGGTGCGCTCGCGCAATTCATCCGCGATTACGAACGCAGCATGCAGCACTGGCAGCGCCTATGGTCCGCACGCATCCGCACGCAGCATCACGAAGCCCTGGCAGCGGATTTCGAAGGCCAGGTACGCGAACTGCTCGCTTTCTGCGGCCTGCCCTTCGATCCGGCCTGCCTCGCGTTCCACGACAACGATCGCGAAGTGCGTACGATCAGTGCCAGCCAGGTGCGCGAACCGATGCGCCGGGATACGGCGCGCGCGACCCGATACGGCGCGTTGCTCGATCCCTTGCGCACGGCGCTGGGCATGCCGCCTTTTTCGGCGGGCGCATGATCTTCTCGACGCAATCGCACGCGCGCGGCCGCTACTGCCGCAAGGCGGGAGCGGAGCGGCCATGAACGGCGACGCGGCGAACCTCGAACGCTTCGGCGAACTCGACCGCCGCCTTGTCGCCGCAGTCAAGGGCATCAAGCTGCTGTCGCTGGTGAGCTGGCCGTCCAGCGTGCAAAGCGCGTTTCTCGAGGCCTGGCACAGTGGCCGTCCACAATTGCCCAAAGTGGAATATGAGAAAAGTGACTATTCGCGCACGCGCGAGGAACTCGAGGAGGTTTTTCTCGGCGCCGATCCCAGCCATCCGGTCGGCGACTACCTGCGCCGCACGGCGCAGTCGTGGCGCACGGCAACCGAGCTGCTCGACGCGGTCGGCACGCCGGCCATCAGCGAGTATTCGATTCGCCTGTTCGGCCGCCCCGGCGATCTGCTGCCGGGTGGAACCGTCAGCAATCTCGACGCCGCGCGCCATTTCATCGAGTTGGCCGACGAACTGGCGCGTGAAATCGTCACCGAGGGCGCCGACTTCTGCATCCCGGCTGAGGTGTTGCGCGACGAGCTGCAGCGTGACATCAGCGCGTTCTTCACCGCGCACCAGGTAACGGTCGAGATCGACCCGAACCTGATCGCCAAGGCCGCGGCCGGACCGACGCGCATCCGCCTGCGTTCATCCACTTGTTTTTCCGAATACGACAAGCATCAGCTCCTCGAGCATGAGGCGTTCGTGCATTCGCTCACGGCGTTGAACGGGCGCGAGCAGCCGCACCTGAAATCGCTGGCGCTGAATTCGCCACGCATCACCGCCACGCAGGAAGGCCTGGCGACATTCGCCGAGCTGATGTCGGGCTCGATCGACATCGGCCGCATGAAACGCATCAGCCTGCGCATCGTCGCGATCCACATGGCGCTGCACGGCGCGGATTTCATCGAGGTGTTCCGTTTCTTCCACGAGTCCGGACAGACCGACACCGACAGCTTCACTTCGGCGATGCGCGTGTTCCGCGGCGCGCCCCTGACCGGCGGCGCCGCGTTCACCAAGGACACGGTCTACCTGCACGGACTGCTGTCGGTGCACACGTTTTTCCGCTGGGCGCTGAAGAGCCAGAAGCTCAAGCTGTGCCGCAGCCTGTTTGCCGGCAAGATGGCATTGCACGACGTGCTCGCACTCGAACCGTATTTCGATTCCGGCTACATCGCCGCGCCGATGTACCTGCCGCCGTGGGTGCAGCAGGCCAACGGCATGGCCGGGGTCTGGCGTTCTCGCTGTTCGCCAACCGCATCCGTCTCGACAAGGTCGTGGCAGAGGATCTGGTCCTCGGCATTTGACTGCGCCGAAAGCGCCGCAGCAGGCGCTTACCAGCCCTATGCTAAGCTCGTGCGCCACCCGGCGCCCTGTGTGCCAGCAGTTCCTTGCGAGTCGCCATGTCAGAAGACAAAGACCTCAAGCAGGCCGCCCTCGACTATCACCGGCGCCATCCGCCCGGCAAGATCAAGGTGGCGCCGACCAAGGCGCTGGTCACGCAGCGCGACCTGTCGCTGGCGTATTCGCCCGGCGTGGCGGCGGCTTGCGACGCCATCGTCGCCGATCCGCTCGAGGTCTCGACGCTCACCGCGCGCGGCAATCTCGTCGGCGTGATCACCAACGGCACCGCCGTGCTCGGCCTCGGGTCGATCGGTCCGCTCGCCGCCAAGCCGGTGATGGAAGGCAAGGGCGTGCTGTTCCAGAAGTTCGCCGGCATCGACGTGTTCGACATCGAGGTCGACGAACGCGACCCGGACAAACTCGTCGACATCATCGCCGCGCTCGAGCCGACCTTCGGCGGCATCAATCTCGAGGACATCAAGGCGCCGGAATGCTTCGAGGTCGAGCGCAAGTTGCGGCAACGAGTAAAGATTCCGGTGTTCCACGACGACCAGCACGGCACCGCGATCATCGTCGGCGCGGCCGTGATCAACGCGCTCGCCGTCGTCGGCAAGGACATCGGCAAGGTCAAGCTCGCTTCGACCGGCGCCGGCGCGGCCGGCATCGCCTGCCTGGACATGCTGGTCGGTCTCGGCCTCAAGCGTGAGAACATCTGCGTCTGCGACAGCGACGGCGTGCTCTACGCCGGCCGCGCCGAGGACATCGACGAAGCCAAGCAGCGCTACGCGCGCGATACGACGGCGCGCACGCTCGCCGAGATCATCGCCGGCGCGGACATCTTCCTCGGCCTGTCGGCCGGCGGCGTGCTGACGCAGGACATGGTCGAACGCATGGGCCGCAGCCGATCATTCTCGCGCTGGCCAATCCGACGCCGGAGATCCTGCCCGAGCTCGCCAAGGCGGTGCGCCCCGATGCGATCATCGCCACCGGCCGCTCGGACTATCCGAACCAGGTCAACAACGCGCTGTGCTTTCCGTACATCTTCCGCGGCGCGCTCGACGTCGGCGCGACGACGATCAACGAGGCGATGAAGGTCGCCTGCGTGCACGCGATCGCCGAGCTGGCGCGGCGCGAGATGTCCGACATCGCGGCCAAGGCCTACGGCGACCAGCAGCTCGAGTTCGGCCCCGACTACCTGATTCCGCAGCCGTTCGATCCGCGCCTGCTGGTCTCGCTCGCGCCGGCCGTCGCGCAGGCGGCGATGGATTCCGGCGTCGCGACGCGGCCGATCACGGACATGCCGGCCTATAGCGAACGCCTGAACCAGTTCGTGTTCCGCACCGGCCTGCTGATGAAGCCGGTGTTCGAGCGCGCGCAAGGCCGACTGCGGCGCATCGTCTACGCCGAAGGCGAGGAAGACACGATCCTGCGCGCGGTGCAGCACCTGGTCGACGAGAGCCTGGCGAAGCCGATCCTGATCGGCCGCCCAGCCGTGATCGAGCGAGCGCATCCAGCGCCTGGGCCTGCGCATCCGCGCCGGCGCAGCATTTCGAACTGTCCAACGTCGACGCCGATCCGCGCTACAACGAATACTGGAATTATATCCACAGCCTCAACGAGCGCCGCGGCATGACGCCGGCGCTGGCCAAGGCGATGGTGCGCTCGCGCGCCACCCTGATCGCGGCGATGATGGTTGCGCGCGGCGAGGCCGACGCGATGATCATGCGGCATCGTCGGCCGCTATCAGCGCAAGCTCAAGCACATTCTGGAAGTGCTGCCGCTCGATCCCGGCGTCTGCGCGCCGTCGGCGATGACCGCGCGTGCAGAACGATCGCGGCACGTTCTTCTTCATCGACACGCACGTGCAGCCCGAACCGAGCGCCGAACAGATCGCCGAGGCGACCTGCAGGCCGTGCTGCGCCTGAAGCTGTTCGGCATCACGCCGCAGGTCGCGCTGCTGTCGCATTCGAATTTCGGCAGCCACGACAACCCGAGCGCGGCGAAGATGCGGCGCGTGCTCGAAATGGTGCGTGCGCAGGATCCCAAGCTCGAGATCGACGGCGAGATGCAGGCCGATAGCGCGCTCAACGAGGAAGTGCGCGCGCGCATCTTCCCGGGTTCGCTGTTGACCGGCCAGGCCAACGTGTTCGTCTTCCCGAACATGGATGCGGCGAACATCGCCTACAACATGGTGCGGCAGATGACCGACGGCGTCGCGATCGGGCCGATCCTGATGGGCGTGTCCAAGCCCGCGCACATCCTCACGCCGGTCTCGACCGTGCGCCGCGTCGTCAACATCACCGCGATCGCCTGCGTCGAGGCGCAGATCCGCGCCCCGCGCGAATCGAAAGATCATGATGCTTCGCGCCCCGCGCGAATCTCGTCCGCCATGGATGGCGGTCTCTCTCGGCCATCCAGGCCTCCGAGGCACGAGGGCGACCGCCCGGCGGGTTAGCCGAAAAGGCAGGAGCAGATTTCGGCGGAAAAGTCGTGATGCCTTCGCGCCCGCGCGAATCGTCGTAGCGCGAGCCCGCCAAGGACGGCCTGCGGTCTGAGCGCAGTTGCCCCCTCGAATGTTGCAGCGCAACTTCGCGCGTAAGCCGTTCGAGCCTGGATGCCGGCGCCGCACATCCCGACTTCACGCCTGCTCAGGTAGACTGGCACCACCACAACGAAAGCTATGCGGCGCCCGTCGAGGCGCCGGCGAAAGGGACCATCCATGAACATGCTCAAAGACATCCTGAACCAGGACCTCGATCCGGTCGAAACCCGCGAATGGACCGAAGCGCTCGGCGCGGTCATCAACGCCGACGGCACCGAGCGCGCGCACTATCTGCTCGAGCGCATGGTCGATGCGACGCGCCGCGCCGGCGGCCATCTGCCGTTCCAGCCGACGACCGAATACATCAACACGATTCCGCCGCATCTCGAAGCCAAGATGCCGGGCGACGCGACCATGGAATGGCGCATCCGCTGCCTGATCCGCTGGAACGCGATGGCGATGGTCGTGCGCGCGAACCGCAAGCCGGGCGAACTCGGCGGCCACATCGCGAGCTTCGCCTCGTCGGCGACGCTGTACGACGTCGGCTTCAATCATTTCTGGCGCGCGCCGAGCGACAACCATCCGGGCGACCTGATTTTCCATCAGGGCCATTCGAGCCCCGGCGTCTATGCGCGCTCGTTCCTCGAAGGCCGCATCGGCGAGGACCAGATGGACCTGTTCCGCATGGAAGTCGCGGGCAAGGGCCGCGGCCTGTCTTCGTATCCGCATCCATGGCTGATGCCCGATTACTGGCAGGTGCCGACCGTGTCGATGGGCCTCGGGCCGCTGCAGGCGATCTACCAGGCGCATTTCTGGAAGTACCTCGAAAATCGCGGCCTGATTCCGAAGTCCGACCGCAAGGTCTGGTGCTTCATCGGCGACGGCGAATCCGACGAGCCCGAATCGCTCGGCGCGATCTCGCTGGCCGGCCGCGAGAAACTCGACAACCTGATCTTCGTCATCAATTGCAACCTGCAGCGCCTCGACGGTCCGGTGCGCGGCAACGGCAAGATCATCCAGGAACTCGAAGGCGTGTTCCGCGGCGCCGGCTGGAACGCGATCAAGGTCGTCTGGGGCAGCTACTGGGATCCGCTGCTGGCGCGGGACCGCAACGGCACGCTGCGCAAGCTGATGATGGAGACCGTCGACGGCGAATACCAGGCGTGCAAGGCGTTCGGCGGCGCGTACACGCGCGAGCATTTCTTCGGCAAGTATCCGGAGACGCTCGAGATGGTGCGCAATCTGTCCGACGACGACATCTGGCGCCTCAATCGCGGCGGCCACGATCCGCACAAGGTCTACGCGGCGTATCACGAGGCGGTGAACACGCAAGGGCATGCCGACCGTGATCCTGGCCAAGACGGTCAAGGGCTACGGCATGGGCGCGTCGGGCGAATCGCTCAATCCGACCCATCAGCAGAAGAAGCTCGACAACGAGGCGGTGCGCCATTCCGCGACCGCTTCCGCATTCCGATCGCCGACGACAAGGTCGATGACGTGCCGTACTACAACCCCGGCAAGGATTCGCCGGAAGTGAAGTACATGCTCGAGCGCCGCGCGGCGCTCGGCGGTTTCCTGCCGCAGCGCCGGCGCAAGAGCGCGAGCTTCGCCGCGCCGGAACTGTCGGCGTTCGAGCAGATCACCAAGGGCACCGGCGAACGCGAGATCTCGACGACGATGGCGTTCGTGCGCGGCATCAACCTGCTGCTGCGCGACAAGGCGATCGGTCCGCGCATCGTGCCGATCGTCGCCGACGAGGCGCGCACGTTCGGCATGGAAGGCATGTTCCGCCAGATCGGCATCTACGCGCCGTTCGGGCAGAAGTACAGGCCGCAGGACGCCGACCAGCTGATGTACTACCGCGAGGACGTGAAGGGCCAGGTGCTGCAGGAAGGCATCAGCGAACCCGGCGCGATGTGCGCATGGATCGCGGCGGCGACGAGCTATTCGATCAGCAACGTGCCGATGCTGCCGTTCTACATCTACTACTCGATGTTCGGCTTCCAGCGCGTCGGCGACCTGTGCTGGGCGGCCGGCGACATGCGCGCGCGCGGCTTCCTCGTCGGCGGCACCGCCGGGCGCACGACGCTCAACGGCGAAGGCCTGCAGCACGAGGACGGTCACTCGCACCTGTTCGCCGGCGCCATTCCGAATTGCCGCGCCTACGATCCGACGTTCTCGTACGAAGTCGCCGTGATCCTGCAGGACGGCGTGCGCCGCATGATGGCCGAGCAGGAGGACTGCTACTACTACGTCACCGTGATGAACGAGAACTACACGCACCCGGACATGCCGAAGGGCAGCGAGGCGGCATCATCAAGGGCATGTATCTGTTCCGCGACGGTGGCGTGGCGAAGGAAAACGGCACGGCAAGAGCAAGCAAGAACATTCCGCGCGTGCAGCTGCTCGGCTCCGGCACGATCCTGCGCGAAGCGATCGCCGCGGCCGAATTGCTGGAAAAGGAATTCGGCGTCAGCGCCGACATCTGGAGTTGCCCGAGTTTCTCCGAGCTGCGCAAGGACGGCTTCGACGCCGAACGCTGGAACCGCCTGCATCCGGAAGACAAGCAGCGCGTTCCGTACGTCACCGAGTGCCTGGCCGATCGCAGGGCCCGGTGATCGCCGCGACCGACTACGTGCGCGAATACGCCGACCAGATCCGCGCGTTCATGCCCGACGGCAAAAAGTATACGGTGCTCGGCTGCGACGGCTTCGGCCGCAGCGACTCGCGCGAGAACCTGCGCCGCTTCTTCGAAGTCGACCGCTACTACATCGCCCAGGCCGCGATCGCAGCGCTCGCCGCCGAAGGCAAGATGAGCGCGAAGGACGTGGCGCGGGCCATCAAGATCTGGAAGATCGATGCGGAGAAGCCGAATCCGCTGGCGGTACTGGAGAAATAAAGATGAGGGCTTCGTAACGGGCCGCCGAAAATTCGCTGTTTTTTGGGCCACGCCCACCGACAGGAAGCGGTGCCGCCGAAACGACTTGGGCGGTCGTGATTTCTTCAGCGCTGGATTGATCCGGTCGAGATCGGCCTGCACGTCCTCGGGGCTGCGCTCGTAGACGATTTCGCGGCCGAGCGCCTTGCCCGAAAACGCCGTGCGGTTCGGCGTCGGCTTGAGTTCGCAGTGGACGCTGTGCACGCCTTCGCCGAGCACGACCTGGATGCGGTGCGCGTGCTTGTTCAGCACGACGACGTCCATGGTCTTGCCGCTCTCGGTGATGCGCACTGTGATCTTCTCGATATTCATGCTGTAAATGTTCCGCCGCCGTGGGTGCATGGCGCGCCAGCAGTTTAGCGCTTCCGCAGCAGGAAATTGGCCAGCTCTCATCGGTCAGCCGCATCGAGGCGATGTGTTGCCAGCTTGCGCCGGTGCCGTCGGTAGGGAAGCGTTCAGCCGCCCACACTATTCATTCAGCTTGATATGCGTATACATGGTCGCCACACCACCAATGGGGCAAAACAGATGAAACGTATTCTCCTGACCGCAGCCATTGCGGGCGCATCACTTGCTGCAGCGACGACGGCATTTGCCGGCGCAGGCTACGTCACGGCAAACGTAAGCCTGCTTGCCGGACCGGACGGGAACTATCCCGCCGTGATCGGCCTGCGTGCCGGCACGCCGGTCATGATCGAAGGTTGCGTTGACGGCTGGTCGTGGTGCGACGTCAGCGTCGGCGACGATCGGGGCTGGGTCTCCGGCGCCTACCTGCAGGAAGAATATGGCGGTCGCCGTGTGCTCGTTCGTGATTACGGCGTGCACATCGGCATACCGGTCGTAAGCTTCGTGTTCGGCGACTACTGGGATCATTATTACCGTGGCCGTTCCTGGTACGGCAATCGCGATCGCTACAGCCACGTGCAGCCGTACTACTACCACAGCGGCTCGTACGGTCACTCGGGCGGCGGTTCCTACAGCCATTCCGGCAGTTCCTATTCGCACGGAACGACGTATCACAATTCGCACCACGAGTCGCAGCCCACGTATTCAACGGGGGCTCACAGCGGCAGCGTTGCGACGCATAGCGTGACGACCCGGCCGAGCTATCAGACGCAGCATACGCAGTCGACCCACCAGTCAGCACCGTCGCACAACAGCACGACGCAACACCACGAGGTCACTTCCGCTTCGCACGCACAGCAGCAGGGCCACGTGAGTCAGTCGGCGCCAGGAGTGCATAACACACCGCAGAGAAGTGCATCCGGCGAACAGCATTCGGCCGCAGGCCAGAATCGTGCTGCCGAAGCGCACGCGGAAAAAGGCACGCACGGACACGAGTCCGGGAAGTCCGACTCCAACAAGGGCGGCGGCCCCAAGGACAAGGACAACAAGGACGGCGGCAAGAGCGGAAACTAAAAGCCTAAGGTCCGATTCGGCCGGCGCCCGGTTTGCGCTTCGCGCAATCGGGCGTGTACGACCGGCGCCCTGGCGCAGGCTTTGCGATCAGCGATGAAAGCTGCCGGCCAATGCCGGCAGTTTTCTCATACAGGGTCGATTCTCGGGCAATTACCTATCCGGCAGTACGCAATTCGGATGTCGCGGCGCAATGCCGCATACTGGAAGCTCGGCATGTCGCCGTCGCGCTGCTGCGGCGAGGTCGACCGCCATCAGTGCAGCGGGCGTTTCTGCTTGGCCGCGACCGCCGCTTCCATCGCCTGCAGCAGTTCGAGCAGCTCGAGGTCGTCGGGTTCCTTTGCCAGCGCCGCGCGTACCAGCGCGAGATAGCGATCCGCATGACGCATCCAGTGGGATTCGTAAATGCCGCTCCGTGTATCGCTCAACATGATCTTCTCCGTCGGGTGGTCGATGCCGCATCCTTCGCCTGGGCATCGTGGCGAAAAGCGTAGCGATTCGATATCCGACACTCGCCCTGGATTTGACAGGTGCCGTGCGAACCAGTTTGCAGTTCTACCAGTGATTCGTGCAGGCTGTGTGAAATTGACGTGAGCTTCACGCCTGTGCCGCGCGCATGCGCGCCGCGCGTGGCGAACTGTCGTACAGCTGGTGCCAGACACGGCGGAATTGCCGCGTCGAAGCAAAGCCGGAGCGCTCGGCGACGCGTTCCATGTCGAGCCGTGTCTGGCCGATCAGCTCGCGCGCGAGCGCCGCGCGCAGGCGGTTGCGGTATTCGGCCAGATGCATGCCGACGTGCTCGTGAAACAGGCGCGACAGATGGCGCGGACTGGTGCCGGCGATGTGCGCCAGCTCCCGTGCCGGCCACGGCCGCGCCGGATTCTCGGCGATGGCATCCTGCACGCGATGCACGGCCGGATGGATGTGGTTGCGCCCTTCGAGCCATGGCGACAGTTGCGGATCGTTGCCGCTGCGGCGCAGATAGACGACGAGGTAGCGCGCGATCGCCAGCGCGCTCGCGTGATCGATCAGCTGCGCGACAAGATGCAGCATCAGGTCGATGCCGGCAGTGATGCCGGCACTGCTCAGGCGCTCGCGATCCTCGACGTAGAGGCGGTTGTCGAACACCCGGGCCTGCGGCGCGAGCGCCGCGAGCTCCGCGCAACTGAGATAGTGCGTCGTGCATGCGTAGCCGTCGAGCAGGCCGGCGCGCGCCGCCAGCAGCGCGCCCGAGCAGATCGTCACGAGCCGATGACCGGGCACTATCTTCGCGCGCAGCCAGTCGACGATCGCGTCGTCATGATGCGCGTCGGTGTCGCTGGCGCCAGTGCCGTCGATGAAGGTGTCGACATTGCCGGCGACGACGATGATCGCATCGTCCGGCAGCGAGCGCGGCAGCGGTTCGAGGCCGGTCAGCGTCAGGCCGATCGACGTGCGCAACGAGCGCGTCGCGCCGAAGTAACGCACCTGGAAACTCACCTGGTCCTGAATCAGGTTCGCGCGGCGCAGCACCTCGATCGGACCGGCGGCGTCGAGCAGCAGCGTGCGCGGCGGCAGCACGACGACAACCGGAATGGTGCGCGTCTGCGTCATGCCGCGAATCTGGCGGCTGCCGGTCCCGCCAGTGCTTCGTCGACGGTGGCGATGCGAGCGAAGCGTCCGTCGAGCACGAGTTCGGTGCGCGCGGCGATTTCCGCCGGCGTCCAGTGGCGGCCGTCGCGGCCGGTCATAGCGAAGGTCAGCGTTGCTGCGCTGACGAAGTCGACCGCATAGCCGATGTCCGACGCATGCCGCGTCGTCGTCTCGCAGCATTGCTCGGTGCGGATGCCGGAAACGATGATGCGGCGGATGCCGTGCTGCACGAGCCAGACATCGAGGCCGCTGCCGACCAGTGCGCTGTGGCTGTGCTTGTGGAAAACCGCATCGGCTGCGATCGACAGCCCGGCCATGGTCCTGACGAAGCCTGACGGCAGCGAAAAGACGCCGTCGTCTTCGACATGGAAAATCTGCACGACCGGAATGTTGCGAGCCTTGGCGCCGTCAATCAGGGTTTGCAGGTTCTTCAGGAATGCCGGCGCATCGGCATCGCTCCAGTACGGGCGCTGGCGGAACGACTCCTGGGCGTCGACGACGATCAGCGCGGTATCGGAAAAGGACATGAAGTGATTTCCTGGTCGGTGTGGCGCGATGCCACGGCGACGAGGATATTATGCGCCTTGCGCGTGCCGGACGAGCACGTATGCGGTCGACAAGCGGACAAAAAAAGACATTACTAGTTGTGCGCTGGCGGCTGATGCTTTCTTTCCCTTCTCCCTTTGCGAAAAGGTGCCCCGAAGGGGCGGCCGCTCTGGCCATCCAAGGCCTACGGGGTCGTTCTCGGCCATCCCTGGCCTCCGCGACACTTGGCCTCCTGCCGGCGCACTTGGTTCCTGTCCGGCGGATGACGGTCGGAGCATTATCAACGCCTGGCGTCGCCCGACCCTCACCCCCACTCCTCTCCTGGTGGGAGAGGGGCTAAAGCCAGCGGATCTAGTGCACCGCGAACGCGACGCTGCGACGGCTGCGCCTTGCGGCGCCGGAACTTGCGCACCGTGAGGTAGAACACCGGCGTCAGCAGCAGGCCGAAGAACGTCACGCCGAGCATGCCGGAGAACACCGCCACGCCCATCGCGCGGCGCATCTCGGCGCCGGCGCCGGTCGAGGTGACCAGCGGCACCACGCCCATGACGAACGCGAGCGAGGTCATCAGGATCGGACGCAGGCGCAGGCGGCACGCATCGAGCACGGCCTGCCACACCGATTCGCCGTGCGCCTCGCGATCCTTGGCGAACTCGACGATCAGGATCGCGTTCTTGCAGGCCAGGCCGATCAGCACGATCAGGCCGATCTGCGTGAAGATGTTGTTGTCGCCCGACGACAGGTACACGCCGAGGATCGCGCAGAGCAGCGTCATCGGCACGATCAGGATCACGACCAGCGGCAGCGACAGGCTTTCGTACTGCGCCGCGAGCACGAGGAACACGAGCAGCACGACCAGCGGGAAGATGTAGACCATCGTGTTGCCGGCGAGGATCTGCTGATAGGTCAGGTCGGTCCACTCGTAGCTCATGCCGTTCGGCAGTTCGGCGCGCAGCACTTCCTCGATCGCAGCCTGCGCCTGGCCGGAGCTGTAGCCCGGCGCCGCGGCGCCGTTGAGTTCGGCGGCGAGATAGCCGTTGTAGTGCGGCACGCGATCCGGGCCCGAGGTCTCGTTCGCGGTGACGAAGCTCGCGAGCGGAATCATCGTGCCGGCGGCGTTGCGCGTCTTCAGCCGGCCGATGTCCTCGGCGGTCAGGCGGAAGCCGGGCTCGGCCTGCGCGTTGACCTGGTAGGTGCGGCCGAAGCGGTTGAAGTCGTTGACGTACAGCGCGCCGAGATACATCTGCATCGTGTCGTAGATGTCCTGCAGCGCGACGCCGGCCGACTTCGCCTTCTCGCGGTCGACGTCGACGTCGATCTGCGGCACGTTGACCTGGAAGCCGGAGAACACGCCGGCCAGTTCCGGACGCTTGCTCGCCTTGGCGACCACGTTCTGCAGCTGCTTGTAGAGTTCATCCGCGCCGAAGTTGCCGCGATCCTCGATCTGCAGCTTGAAGCCGCCGATCGTGCCGAGGCCCTGCACCGGCGGCGGCGGGAAGATCGCGATGAACGCGTCTTGGATCTGCGAGAACTGCATGTTCATCGCCATGGCGATCGCGCCGGCCGACTTCGACGCGTCGCGGCGCTCTTCGAATGGTTTGAGCGGCGTGAACGCGATGCCCATGTTCGGCGCGTTGGTGAAGCCGTTGATCGACAGGCCCGGGAACGCCGGCACCGATTCGACGCCCGGCGTCTTCAGCGCGATGTCGCTCATGCGCTTGATCACCGCGGTGGTGCGATCGAGCGTCGCGGCATCGGGCAACTGCGCGAAGCCGACCAGGTACTGCTTGTCCTGCGCCGGCACGAAGCCGGTCGGCATGTGCGCGAAACCGAACGCGGTCAGCGCGATCAGCCCGGCGTAGATGAACAACGCGATCGCGCTCGTGCGCAGCATGCGGCCGACCGCGCCGACATAGCCGTTCGACGCGCGCGCGAAGAAGCGGTTGAACGGACGGAAGAACCAGCCGAGCGTGAAGTTGAGAAAACGCGTGAAGCGATCCGGCGGCGCATCGTGCGCCTTGAGCAGCACGGCCGACAGCGCCGGCGACAGGGTCAGCGAGTTGAACGCCGAGATCACCGTCGAGATCGCGATCGTCAGGGCGAACTGCTTGTAGAACTGGCCCGACAGGCCGCTGATGAACGCGGTCGGCAGGAACACCGCGCACAGCACCAGCGCGGTCGCGATGATCGGTCCGGTCACCTCGCGCATCGCCTGCTTGGTCGCCTCGAACGGCGACAGGCCGTCGCTGATGTTGCGCTCGACGTTCTCGACCACGACGATCGCGTCGTCGACGACGATGCCGATCGCCAGCACCAGGCCGAACAGGGTCAAGGTGTTCAGGCCGAAGCCGAACAGATGCATCACGCCGAGCGTGCCGATCAGCGACACCGGCACGGCCAGCAGCGGGATGATCGACGCGCGCCAGGTCTGCAGGAACACGATCACGACGATGACGACCAGCGCGATCGCTTCGAGCAGCGTGTGCAGCACCGCCTCGATCGAGCCGCGCACGAACACGGTCGGGTCGTAGGCGACGTTGTAGTCGATGCCTTCGGGGAAGGCTTTCTTCAGCTCGACCATCTTCGCGCGCACCGCGTCGGAGATCGCGATCGCGTTGCTGCCGGGGCGCTGGAAGATCGGAATCGCGACCGCGGTCTTGTTGTCGAGCATCGAGCGCAGCGCGTAGTTGTCGGAGCCCAGTTCGACGCGGGCGACGTCGCGCAGGCGCGTGATCTGGCCCGACTCGCCGGTGCGGATGATGATGTTGGCGAAGTCTTCCTCGTCGACGAGGCGGCCCTTGGTGTTGACGGCGATCTGGAAATTCGGCCGTGCGGTGTTGTCCAACGGCACCGCCGGCGAGCCGAGCTGGCCGGCGGCGACCTGCACGTTCTGCTCGCGGATCGCCTTGGCGACGTCGCCGGCGGTCAGGCCGCGCGCGGCGACCTTTTCCGGATCGAGCCACACGCGCATCGAATAGTTGCCGCCGCCGAACTGCTGCACGTCGCCGACGCCGTCGATCTTGGCCAGTTCGTCCTTGATGTGCAGCGTGGCGTAGTTCGACAGATAGGTCTGGTCGTAGCGCCCGTCGGGCGAGGTGATGAACACCGCCATCGTGATGTCGGGCGAGGCCTTCGCCGTGGTCACGCCGAGGCGCTGCACGTCCTGCGGCAGTTTCGGCGTCGCCTGGGCCACGCGGTTCTGCACCAGCACCTGCGCCTTGTCGACGTCGGTGCCGAGCTTGAACGTGACGGTCAGCGTCATGACGCCGTCGCGAAGTCGCCTGCGAGAACTGATAGAGCATGTCCTCGACGCCGGTGATCGCCTGTTCGAGCGGGCCGGCGACGGTGTCGGCGATGACCTTCGGATTCGCGCCCGGATAGATCGCGCGCACGACGACGGTCGGCGGCACGACTTCGGGATATTCCGAGATCGGCAGATTCGGAATCGAGATCAGGCCGGCGAGCAGGATCAGCGAGGACAGCACGCCGGCGAAGACCGGGCGCGAGATGAAGAATTGCGAAAGGTTCATGGCGAGGTCCTGCACTTGCGAGCCCCTCTCCCGCCGGGAGAAGGGTGGGGTGAGGGTCGGGTATCGACGTCGTGAATGCCCCGACCCTCATCCGCCACCTTCGGGGAGAAGGTAGACGAAGATCCAGTATCGTAATCAGTTCAATGTTGCGCGATCGGTGCCGGCGGCAGTCGAGGCAACCTTCTTGGCCGCCGGTGCTGTCGGCGCCAGTTGCGCCACCGCGCTGTTCGCTTCCATCGTCACGCGCGCCGGCGTCACGGTTGCTCCCGGGCGCACATGCTGCAAGCCGTTGACGACGATCACGTCGCCGACGGCGAGACCCTGGTTGACGACGCGCAGGCCATCGATGTTCGCGCCGAGGGTGACCGGGCGGTACTCGAGCGTGTTGTCCTTCTTCAGCGCGAGCACGAACTTCTTGCCGAGGTCGGTGCCGACCGCACGTTCGTCGATCAGCACGGTGTCGCGCGTGTCGCCGCCGACCAGCTTGATGCGCGCGAACAGGCCCGGCGTGTAGCGGCCGTCCTTGTTGTCGAACACGGCGCGCGCGTGGATCGTGCCGCTGCGCGGGTCGACCTGGTTGTCGACGAAGTCGAGCTGGCCTTCGTGCGGATAGCCTTGCTCGTCGACCAAGCCCATGTAGACGGGGCTGGCGCTGCCGGTATCGTGGTGCGCGAAGCGCAGGTAGGTCTGCTCGTCGGCGTCGAAGTAGGCGTAGACCGGATCGTCGGAAACGACCGTGGTCAGCACGCTCGTGATTCCGACCAGGTTGCCCGGCGTGATCAGCATGCGCGACACGCGGCCGTCGATCGGCGAACGCACCTGGGTGAACTCGAGGTTCAGGCGTGCGGCTTCGAGCGCCGCTTCGGCGGCGCCGATATCGTCCTTGCTGCTGTTGGCGGTCGCTTCGAGCACGTCGTAGTCCTGCTGGGCGATGACGTGCTTTGCGATCAGCTGGTTGCCGCGGTCGCGATTGGTCGCGGCAAGCGCGGACTGCGTGCGCGCGCGCTTGACCTGCGCGGCGAGGCGGTCGACCTCGGCCTGGAACGGGCGCGGGTCGATGCGGAACAGCAGCTGGCCCTTCTTGACGTGCGCGCCCTCGGCGAACTGCGCCGAGTCGATGAAGCCGGCGACGCGCGGCTGGATGGAAACGGTGGTGACCGGCTCGAGGCGGCCGGTGAACTCCTCGAAGTCGCGCAGGGGCTTGGACAGCACCTCGGCGACGCTGACCGTCGGCGGCGGCGGTGCCGCGCCGGGGCCGGCGGTGGCCTGCGAGCGCGAGCAGCCGGCGAGGACGGCGGCGGCCAGCAGGGCCGGGAGAACGGAGAAGCGGGCGATCTTGACGTATGACATGACGCAAAGCTCCTTGAAGCGGATGGTGCTCGCTGGCCGGTTGCTGCAGGGCGTCTTGACTTGGAACTGGCGCCGCGGGAAGCTGTCCCTATGTACGTTACCGGTCAGTCACGGTATGATGTTACTTAACGGTAACTAACATGTCAAGAGGAGTCAGCGTCGTGAACGTAAAAGTGGCGGAAACCGGCAAGCTCGAAGCGGCGCGCCAAGCCGCGCGTGCGCGACCGCATCTTCGAAACCGCCAGCGACCTGTTCTACCGGCACGGCATCCGCGCCGTCGGCGTCGACGCCATCGCGCAGGAAGCCGGCACGAACAAGATGAGCTTCTATCGCGCCTTTCCGTCGAAGGACGAACTCGTCGCCGAATACCTGCGCGATCAGCAGGCCGAATACTTCGACTGGTGGGATGAGGCGATCGAGCCGTTCGCCGGCGACGCGCGCCGGCAGATCGAGGCGCTGTTCGATGCCTATCTCGACTCGCCCGCTTCAAGGCCAAGGCCGAGTGCGGCTGCAAGACCAGCCGCGGCTGCGCGCTCGGCAATGCGGCGGTGGAAATCCCCGAAGGCAACGAAGTGCTCGGCGGCATCGTGCACGACTACAAGACCAAGATCCGCAAGCGCCTGCGCAAGCTCGCGCGCGAGGCGGGTGCGCGCGAACCCGAAGCGCTCGGCGATGCGCTGATGCTGCTGATGGAGGGCGGCTACTACACGCGCCTGACGTTCCCGCAGAACACCGGCCCGGTCGCCGCGATCGTGAAGGCCGCGCGCGCACTGGTCGACGCGCACGTCGGCTGAGCGACAGCGGCGCGCCTCCTGCCGAATTCGGATGCCGAGCGGTCCTGCTCCCCCGAAGCTTCGACGCAAGAATCGGATAGCCGAGGCGATTGCGCAGCGACATCATGGCGGCGGTTTTTCAAGAGGAGTCGCCAGCATGAGCTTTCGCATCAGCGGTCTGCCCGCAGCCGATTTTTCTGCCTGGTTCGTATTGAATGACGCGGAACTCACGCTGCGCCGCGCCACGCGCCGCGTCGTCGATGAACCAAACGCATATCCCTGCCGCATCAGCCTGACCGACGCCGCGGTCGGCGAAGAAGTGCTGCTGATCAATCACGAGCATCTGCCGGTCGATTCGCCATACCGTTCGCGGCATGCGATCTATATTCGCGCGAACGAAACTACGTACGATGCGGTCGACGAAGTCCCGGACATGCTGCGCCGGCGCCTGCTGTCGCTGCGCGCATTCGACGATGCCGGGATGATGACCGGCTGCGAAGTCGTCGAGGGCCGCGACATCGAGCGCGTGATCGCACAGTTGTTCGCCGAACCACACGCCGCTTATCTGCACGTGCACTTCGCGCGGCCGGGTTGTTACGCGGCACGCATCGATCGATCCTGAACTAGGCTCTGCACCGGTTGTAAGGATTCCGCCCGCTGGATTGTCTAATCGGGCAGACAATCTGGAGGAATCCACCGATGCTCCGTCAACTTGTTGCCGCCGGAATGCTGATGATCGCGACGGCGATCGCCACGCGTGCCGCGCCAGCGAAGCACAAAACGCAATGCCGGCGGCGAGCGAGACGCTGACGCTCGGCGGCGGCTGCTTCTGGTGCCTCGAAGCAGTATTCGACGAACTCAAGGGTGTCAGCAGCGTCGTGTCCGGCTACGCTGGCGGCCACGTCAAGAATCCCACCTACGAGCAGGTATCCGACGGCGGCACCGGCCATGCCGAGGTCGTGCAGATCACGTTCGATCCGCGCGTCGTCAGCCGTGATGTCATCCTGCAGGTGTTCTTCACGATCCACGATCCGACCACGCTCAATCGCCAGGGCAACGACGTCGGCGAGCAGTATCGTTCGGTCGCGTTCTATCGCGATGCCGAACAGAAGGCGGCGATCGAGAAGGCGATCGCGCAGACCGAGGCGAGCCATGAATGGAGCGGCAAGATCGTGACCCAGGTCGTGCCGCTGACGCAGTTCTACAAGGCCGAGAACTACCACCAGGAATACTTCAAGCTGCACGGCACGCAGCCGTATTGCCAGCTGGTGATCGCGCCCAAGGTTGCGAAGTTCCGCAAGGTCTTCCACGATCAACTGAAGTAGCAAGAGACCACAGGGCCGTGCGAAGGCGGACTGTTCGCCGGGCTGGATGCCGGCGGACGTTTCGTGCCCGATGCGCACGCAGCGCGTAGCGCCGAAGAAGATGCCGCTGGTGGCAGACTGATGCGATGAAGACCATAGGACTGATCGGCGGCATGAGCTGGGAGTCGACGCTGCCGTACTACCGGCAGATCAACGAGCTCGTGAAACAGCGGCTCGGCGGCCTGCACTCGGCGCGCATCGTTCTCTACAGCGTCGATTTCCACGACATCGAACGCCTGCAGCATTCGGGAAACTGGGATGAAGCCGGCCGGATGCTGGCTGCTGCCGCGCGATCGCTCGAGGCGGCCGGCGCGGATTTTCTCGTGCTGTGCACGAACACGATGCACAAAGTCGCGCCGGCGATCGAAGCGGCGGTGAGGATTCCGCTGCTGCACATCGCCGATGCCACGGCGGTCGAGATCCGCGGCGCCGGACTGCGCCGGGTCGGGCTGCTCGCCACGCGCTTCACGATGGAACAGGATTTCTACTGTCGGCGGCTGGAAGACCGGCACGACATCGGCGTCATCGTGCCGGATGCGCCGGATCGCGAGGTCGTGCACCGCATCATCTACGACGAACTGTGCCTGGGTTCGATCCGCGACGACTCGCGCGACCGCTGCCGCGAAATCATCGGCCGGCTCGTCGGCAGCGGGGCCGAAGGCATCATCTTCGGCTGCACCGAAATCGGCCTGCTGGTGTCGGCGGCGGATGCGCCCGTGCCGGTGTTCGACACGACGGCGATTCATGCCGCCAACGCCGTGGAATTCGCCCTGCAGACGCCCTGAACGGGGCTGCAAGCGCTTTTTGCAATCACCCATGAAAACGCTTACATTCGAGTGACCGCCGAGGCATTTGGCCCTGCAGCGCGGTTGCCGGAGGGGACGGGTGGCAGTAACGATCAAAGACGTCGCGAGGGAGGCTCGAGTCTCTGTCGCGTCGGTGTCACGCGCGTTGAACGGCCACACCAGCGTCACCGATCAGACGCGCCTGCGCATCATGCGCGTGGCCGAGGAGTTGCGTTACGTCCCGCACGGTGCCGCGCGCAGCCTGATCACGCGACGCACGCAGACGATCGGTGCGCTGCTGCCCGACCTGCATGGCGAATTCTTCTCGGAGCTGATCCGCGGCGTCGACCTTGCCGCGCGCGCGCGCGGCCTGCATCTGCTCGTGTCGAGTTCGCACGGCGACGCCAGCGAGGCGGCGGCGGCGTTGCGCGCGATGCAGGGTCGTGTCGACGGCCTGCTGGTCATGTCGCCGCATGTCGACGCGAGCTTCCTGCGCAACCATCTGCCGGTCGGCCTGCCGATCGTGCTGTTGAACACGCCGATAAAAGGGCAGCATTACGCGGCCCTGAACATCGACAACTTCGGTGGCGCCTACGCGATGGTGCGGCACCTGGTCGAACGCGGGCATCGGCGCATCGCGCTGATCGCCGGACCGGAAAACAACTTCGACGCGGCCGAGCGGCTGCGCGGCTATCGCTCGGCGATGGAGAAGTTTGCCCCGGCCAGTCCCGTGCAGGTATTGCCGGGCGACTTCACCGAGGAATCCGGTTATCGCGCCGGGAAGCAGCTGCTCGAACTGAAGGTGCGGCCGCAGGCGGTGTTCGCGGCGAACGACATCATGGCGGCCGGCTGCCTGTTCGCGTTGCGGGAGGCCGGCGTGCGCGTGCCGCAGGACATCGCCCTGGCCGGCTTCGACGACATCCCGATCGCGCATTTCGTCTCGCCGCCGCTGACCACGGTGCGCGTGCGCATTGCCGATCTCGGCGCGCGCGCCCTCGGCCGGCTGGTCGCCGTCATCGAAGACGCAGCGACCGAACGCGATCAAATGCAGATGGTCGACACCGAACTGGTCGTGCGCCAGTCCTGCGGCACGTCGTAACGGCTTCGAGGCGCCGGCGTGGCGCGCTATCCGCGATTTGTCGATCCCGTGCACGGGCATCAGTCTGGCGAGGCAGCGGTATTCGCGATGTAAGTCGAATCTAGTATATGGCATCACGTTCGCTGCACGTTGGCAACAAGGCAACCAACACCGCCGCTCACGCGGGTCACGTGTGGATCAGTTCGGCTTGTCCTTCCGGCCGCTTTTCGCCGCGGCGGAATCGCCGGCATCGAGCCAGCCGCCGGTGAAGCCGGCGCGCTTGAGTCCGTCGCGGATATACGCGTTCTTGCGCATGACCTTCCAGACGAAGTCGCTGCGATAGTTCTCGATCATCGCAACGATCGGTCCCTGGTCGATGCCGAGGTACAGCGTGTCGACCCAGCCGGCGCCGGGAATCACCTTGCCGGTGCGCAGCGGACGGTCGGTGAACGTGAAGCTCGGGTTGAACGCATCGATGAAACCGTACTTCGTGTACACATTTTCGCCAAAGCGCTTCTGCATCTCGGCGATCGCCGGTATGACGATCTCGGGCGCGAACGCGATCGACGAAGCAGCGGCGGTCGGCGCGATCGTACCGTCGTCGATCGTGCCGCGCAGGCCGGCGCCGCGCGCGATATAGCCGTAGAACGTCTTCGGATCGTTCGCGTAGCGGTCGGGTTCGCCTTTCGGCGTCGCCGCACGCGGACCGTTGCATGCGGTCAGGCCCCAGACGTCGCTGCCGTACTCGTTCCATTGCATCGGATTGTGGATCGCGTATTCGCGCTGCGCGAACGCCGCGCGCCGGCTGTTCTGGAAATAGTCGAGGTCGTGCTCGCGCATGTAGTCGTCCTGGATGCCGCGGAAATCGATCCAGACGTGGCTGTACTGGTGGCCGAACAACGGCGCAAAGCCGAGATGCTCCTGGCCCTGGAAGCTGCCCCAGGTCGAGTCGTAGGTCTCGGTCCAGGCGTTCCACGCGGCCGGTTCGATGGCGTAGGTCGGCGAGCCGAGCGCGAGCACGTAGAGCAGCATCGCCTCGTTGTAGCCGTGCCAGTCGACGTGGATGAAGCCGGCCTCCGGCGTCCAGCCCATCGCCACCAGCGGCGCGCGCGGCGACGCCCATTTCCAGTCGACGCGGCGATAGATCTCGTCGGCGAGCTTGCGGATCTCCTGCTCGTCCTTCGTCTTGCGGTCGTAGTACGACTGCGCGAACAGTACGCCGCCGAGCAGCAGCGTCGTGTCGATCGTCGACAGCTCGTCCCACGCTTTCGCGCCGTAGCGCCGACCGCTCTGCATGTCGAGGAAGTGGTAGAAGAAGCCATGTGTGCCGCTGACGTCGGGCTCGTCGCCCTGCGGCGCTTCGCGAAAGAACTTCAGCGTCGCCAGCGTGCGCTTGGCCGCTTCGGCGCGCTTGATCCAGCCGCGCTCGACGCCGATGCCGTAAGCCGTCAGCCCGAAACCGATCGAGGCGATCGACGAAAAATAATCGCCCTTGTTGTCGTTCGGCCAATGATCGGGAATCTGGCCGTTCTCGACATTGGCGCTGTCGCGGAAGAATTCGAACGTGCGCTTTTCCAGGTCATCGAGCATGACCTGCTGCGTTTTCGGCAGCGCGGCGAAGCCGCTGGCCGGCGCCTTCGCCGGCGCGAGGCCGGGCAGGGCGAGGCCGAATGTCAGCAGGCAAAAAAAGGCGACTGTGCGGAAATGTTGGAACGGCATGGGCAAGTACATCGTGGTTTGCGATCAAGGGGGCGCGCGGCACTGGCCATGCGCGGCGGGCTTTCTACATCTTCTCCGCGGCGCAGTAGCGGGCGATGAACTGTTCGTGGCGCGGCATGGCGTCCACGCACGTCGCGATGACCTTTCGAACGCCGTCGACGAATTCGCGCAGCTGCGGTTCCGGCATCAGATCGACCATCGGGTGGTGGCGCCGCGGCCGCACATGCTGGCCTAGCATCACCTGCACCCAGCTGGTCACGGCGAACATCTCCTCGGCGTCGCGATAGAAACGCCCGCTGTCACGGAACAGGCGCATGTACGCCGTCCAGTTGCGCTGGGATACTCATCGTGCGGCAATAGTTCCAGAACGGCGAGTCGCTGCGCTCGGTCGCCTTGTAGTGCAGGATCAGGAAATCGCGGATGCGCTCGAATTCGAAGCGCGCCTGCGCGTTGTAGCGATCGATCACGACGTCGCTGAAATCGCGCTCGGGAAGCAGGTTGATCAGGCGCAGCGATGCCGGACTGGATCAGGTAGATGCTGGTCGACTCGAGCGGCTCCATGAAGCCGCTGGCCAGGCCGATCGCGACGACGTTCTTGTTCCAGAATTTCTTGCGCGCGCCGGTCGTGAAGCGCAGCGGCCGCGGATCGGCCAGCGCGCGGCCGTCGAGATTCTTCAGCAGCGTCGCGGCGGCCTCGTCGTCGCTGATGTGCTTGCTCGAATAGACATAGCCGTTGCCGGTGCGGTGCTGCAGCGGAATGCGCCATTGCCAGCCGGCCTCGCGCGCGGTCGAGCGCGTGTAGGGCGTCGGCGGCCCGACGTTTTCGCACGGCACGGCCATCGCGCGGTCGCACGGCAGCCAGTGCGTCCAGTCCTCGTAGCCGGTATGCAGCGCCTGCTCGATCAGCAGGCCGCGAAAGCCGGAGCAATCGATGAACAGGTCGCCGCCGATCTTCTCGCCGCTTTCGAGCATGACCGCATCGACGAAGCCGTCGTCGGCGCGCAGCTGCGTCTGCGACGATCTTGCCCTCGGTGCGGCGCACGCCGCGCTTCTCGGCATAGCCGCGCAGGTAGCGCGCATAGAGACCGGCATCGAAATGATAGGCGTAGGCGATATTGGCCAGCGGCGAGTGCGCCGGCACATCGGTTGCCGAGGCCATGAACTTGCCGAGCGGCGCCGCAACGGTGTTCAGCGAATAGTCGCCGATGTCGGCGGCCTCGCCGGCATTGAACAGCCTTGAGCCAGTACTGATGAAACGGCAGCCAGCCGAAGTCGTGGCCGATCGTGCCGAAGCCGTGAATGTAGCGAGTCGCCGATGCGGCCCCAGTCGACGAAACTGGATGCCGAGCTTGAACGTGCCCTGGGTCTTCTTGACGAACTCGATCTCGTCGATCTCGAGCATGTTGTTGAAGATCTTCAGGTGCGGCACGGTCGCCTCGCCGACACCGACGATGCCGATTTCCTCGGATTCGATCAGCCGGATCGAATAATCGCGGCCGAGCGCCTTCGCCAGTGCCGCAGGCGGCCATCCAGCCGGCAGTGCCGCCGCCGACGATGACGATGTTGCGCAGGGGTTGTTCAATCATGGCAAATGCGAGGGCGCCTCATGCGGGTCGATCAACATAGCGCCGGCTCGGCGCGAAGGCAAAGGTTGTCAGCGGGCCGAAAATTGCTCCTGCATTTTCGGCATGCCCGCCATCCATGGCGGTCAAAAATTGCTCCTGCATTTTCAGCATGTCCGCCGTCCATGGCGGCCAAAATTGCTCCTGCATTTCTGGCATGTCCGCTGGGCAGGAGCCCGAGTGCGATGGACAGGAGACCGAGTGCCCCGAAGACCATGAATGGTCGGGACGGGCCCTCGGAGGCCATGGATGGCCGCGAGAGGCCGCCATCCATGGCGTTCGCCGGAAAATGCTCCTGCATTTCCGGCATGTCCGGCCATCCATGGCGTTCGCCGGAAAATGCTCCTGCATTTCCGGCATGTCCGGCCGTCCATGGCGTTCGCCGGAAAATGCTCCTGCATTTCCGGCATGTCCGCCATCCATGGCGGCCAAAAACAAAGCCCGCGTAGCGGGCTTTGTGATGACGCAGGGCGAGCGTCGAACGCTTGTCGACAGGAAATGGATCAGAAGCGGAAACCCATCGTGAACTTGTACTCGCGCGGCACATAGGTGATGTTGCCGATCTTGTTGTAGCTGACCGGGAACTGGTTCAGCACGCCGTTCGAGCCGTAGTTCGTGATGTAGTCCGAGTAGTTGTGGTAGTTGAACGCATTGAGAATATCGAGGCGCAGATACAGCGCCATCGTCTCGGTCAGCACAAAGTTTTTGTTGATCGAGAAGTCGACCGTCCGATAGCCGAAGATGTCACCGCCGAACAGAAACTTCTTCGGGCCGATCGCGTTCGGGTCGTTGACGTTGCCGCCACCCGACGGCGTGCCGGCGATCGGCAGGTTGTTCGCACCGTTTGGTGCAGTAATCGGATAGTTGTAGTTGAGGAATCCGTTATTGGGAATTGGCGTAGCCAGGGTCAGCTTCGCCGTAAAGGTAAAGTCCCACGGACCGTCGACGCTGCCGACGCCGACGAAGCGATGCCTCGGCGCTGCGTTGGAATCGATGAACGGATACTGCTGGATGGTCTCTTCGTCGAACGAATAGTGCTGCGGTGATGTCGCGGTTCTGCTGGGCGTCGGTGTAGGTGTAGGCGAGGCTGGCGCTCCAGCCCGACTCCTTCGTGTACGGCTTGTCGGCTGACAGCAGCACCTGGTCGTTTGCGTTTCCATGCCATTGTTGCCGATGATCAGGTTGCCGAACCCGGGCACGCCATTGCCCCAGGGCGAGTGCAGGTCGCGCCGCAGTGTCCAGAACGCGCCGTTCGGATAGCGATTGCCTAGCGTGAAGACGAAGCCGTCATAGCTGATGATGCGCGCGACCGCCGCGCTGGTGTTCCAGTCGCCGACCTTGTTGCGCATGCCGAAGCTGAACTGGTCCGAGTACGGCGCCTTGAGGTTATTGTTGAACATATCGACTTCCTGGCCGGCGTTGTTGCCTGCGACCAGCGGCTGCAGGTTCGCGAGGCCGTCGAGATACTTCGGATCCCAGGCGATGCACGGCGTGCTGTTGATATGGCAGGCGCCGTGAAGCGGATCTGAAATAGATGGTCGGCTCCGGCAGCGCCGTCTTGGTCTGCTCGAGCTGCAGGTAGTCGAACAGATCGCGGTCGTAGGCGCGGCCGGCGCCGCCGAAGACCACGTGCTGCTCGTCGCCGTTGAGGTCGTAGGAGAAGCCGAGACGCGGCTGCCATTCGTTCTTCTGCGCGCTGCGGTTGTGGCCGTTGCTGATGTAGTCGTTGACGTTGACGCCGCCGAGCGCAAGCGTCTGCGCATAGGTCTGTCCGCCCGGCGCATTCGGATCCGGACGCTGTTGAGCGCGGCGACGACGTTGGCCGGCGTCACGTAGTTGAGGTACGCCGGTGATATCCTCATAGTCCCAGCGCACGCCGAGATTCAAGGTCAGCTTATCGTTGACTGCCCAGTCGTCCTGGATATAGATGCCGAACTGCTTGTTCTTCGACGTCGATACCGGGCTCAGGCCCGGCACGGACCGCCGGAAACAGCACTTTGTATGGCGTTGCTGTCGTGCCGGTCGGTGGTCACGTCGTAGTAGAACTGCGGATTGTGTGCTCGATGCGTCCTGCGCCGGTAAGCTTGACTTCCTTGAACTTGACACCCATCTTGATGATGTGGTCGCCGCACCAGTTCAGATCGTTGAAGGTCAGATCGTCCTGCAATGCCGGGCCTTTCTGACCCTTGTGCTGCGTCGCGCAGCGGCGAGCCGGGACCGGTCGTCGATGATCGATGTCGTCGTTGCTCGGGCCGTAGGTATAAATCGATCCGTTGCCGAAATTCGTCGCGAGTCGGATCGTTGAACGATTTTTCGTAGGTGACAGCAGCATCGTTTTACCAGAAGTCGGCGCTGTGCTGCCAGCGCACGTCGAAGCGTGTGTCGTGGTTCTGACGTGTCGATGCCTGCCGAGGCGGCGCCGTCCGCCGCCGACGTTCTCGCGCTGGTCTTCCATGCGAACCTTCCGCTCACTTCGAGCCGATCCCGGTCCGACAGCTCCCAGTCGATCTTGCCAAAGTACAGGTCCTCGTTGAACGGCAGATTCGCCGGCCCGAACTGTGATCGCACATCGGCCGGCAGCAGAGACGGAACATCGACTCCATTTGCGCTGGTGACGCCGGGCGTAACGGCGATCGGCGTGTCGAAGCGCTTGGCTTCGTAGGTAAGAAGAAATGCATCTGATCCTGGATGATCGGTCCGCCAATAGCGAAGCCATATTCCTTTTCCTGCGAACGGCGTCTTCTGTCCCGCCTGCTTCTCCGCGGGCGTCGCCTCGCGCCAGTTGTCGTCGGTGTAGTTGCCGAACACTTCGCCATGAAACTCATTGCTGCCCGACTTCGTCTCTGCCGTAACCGCGGCGCTCGAGATCTGGTCGTATTCGGCCTTGTAGTTCGAGGTGATGACCTTGTATTCGCCGATCGCGAGTTGCGGGAACGGATTGCCCTGGCTTGCGGTCTGGCCGCTGGCGCCGCTGTCTTTGACATACGTCTTCTGGCCGACGCCATCGATGTAGACATTGACGCCGGCTGTTGCTTCTGCGCGCCGCTTTGCAGCGACGTGTTGCCCGCGAATCGACGTTGAACACCATGCCCGGCACGGTATCGGCAAACTCGAGGAAGTTGCGCGTGATCTGCGGGATCGTTTGGATCTGATGCAGCGAGATCGTCGAGCCGACCTCCGACGTCTTGACTTCGACGAGATTCGCCGCGGTGACCGAGACGCCTTCGAGCGTCGTCGTCGCGCGTGCCGGCGCGGCCGGCGCCGCGCCGGCGCCGAGATCCAGCGTCGCCGTCGACGCAACACTCAGCGTGACCGTTCGTTCGGTGCCGGGACCGGCATCTATCACGTACGAACCGGGCGACAGGCCGACCAGCGCGTAGCTGCCGTCCGCGGCGGACTTGGTGCGGCGCACGGCGCCGGTGGCGACATTTTTCGCGGTGATTTCCGCGTTGGCTGGCGCTTTCCCGCGCAAATTCGCATCCGAAGTCTGTGCCCAACGAGATCGCCGGTACAAAGGCGGCGCTGATGACGGCGGTTCGGATCAGCGAGGCAAGCAACTTTCTCTGCAACGGTAGACGCTTTTTCATGAGGCTCTCCCGAATTTCTAGTTATCGTTCGACGGTCACTGCTCCAACCTTTTGTCCGCACCGTCCGTGGGCGAAATTCGCGTTGCGGCGTGCTGCGTGAGCGACGGCTGACGCCCTAGATCCGTGCCGGATTCCGGCGGGCGTGCCGTCGTCACCACTTGCGCTCTTCGTAAAGTTCCGCGCAGCGGCACCAGTACCCAAGTTTTGATGAAAAACCCGGTACTATTCCGCAATGTAAACGTTTTCATAACGGATTGCAAAAGCACTGCAACAAAGCCGCATTTGCCACATCCAAACCGCATGACGGCGCCGTTTTCGGGTATTCGGAGAGGGTGCCGCCAGCGGCCTGCGGAGGCGTTTTGAGGCGCATCGGCAACCAAACCCGGATCAGTGCGATGATCCACGGCGATCAAGCGAGTTTTCCTGGACCAGATGCGCGGCGACATTTCGACTAATCGAGCATCGGCTTCTTCCACCGACTCGACCCGGGCGGCAACGCGCCGGCTGCATGGCACTCGTTCGCGCGCGCGAACGGATTGCTGCGGCCGCAGCCTGTTGCAACGCAGTCCGACTGCATCTGGCCGCCCGCGTTGCCGGGCTTTTGTTCGTGCTCAGCCTCGCCGCGTGCGGCGGCACGGATTCGCGGACGACGATCCGCTTCTGGACGATCGGCCGCGAAGGCGAGGTCGTCGCGCAGTTGCTGCCGGCATTCGAGCGCGCGCATCCGGGCGTGCGCATCGAGATCCAGCAGATCCCGCTGACCGCCTCGCACGAAAAGCTGCTGACTGCGTTCGCCGGTGACGCCTTGCCGGACATCTGCCAGCTCGGCAATACCTGGATTCCCGAATTCGCCGCGCTCGGCGCGCTGGAACCGCTGCAGCCGTTCGTCGACGCGTCGACAGTGGTGCGCAGCGACGACTACTTTCCCGGAATCTGGGACACGAACGTGATCGATGGCCGCCTGTACGGCGTGCCGTGGTATGTCGACACGCGCCTGCTGTTCTACCGCACCGATCTGCTTGCCAAGGCAGGCTTCGATCATGCGCCGCGCGACTGGGACGAGTGGCGCCGCGCAATGGCGGCGATCAAGGCGCAGGGCGGCGCGGAAAAATACTCTATCTTGCTGCCGCTCAACGAGTTCGAGCCGTTGCTCGGCCTGGCGCTGCAACAATCCGATCCGCTGCTCCGCGACAACGGCACGCGCGGCAACTTCGAAAGTGCAGGATTCCGCCGCGCGCTGGCGTTCTACGTCGAGATGTTCCGCAGCGACTGGGCGCCGCCGATGAGCAACATGCAGATCTCCAACGTCTGGGAAGAATTCGCGCGCGGCTTCTTCGCGTTCTACATCACCGGACCCTGGAACATCGGCGAGTTCAAGCGCCGCGTGCCGCAGATCGCCGGCCAGTGGAGCACGGCGCCGCTGCCGGGATTCGAAGGCCATGGCGGCGGCGCGGCCGGCGGTTCGAGCTTCGCGATCTTCCGCAGTTCGGCGCACAAGCAGATCGCCTGGGAACTCGCCGAGTATCTGTCCGCGGTCGAGCAGCAGCAGAAATTCTACGAACTGACCGGCGATCTGCCGCCGCGTCGCAGCGTCTGGAACTATCCGGCGCTGGCCGGCGATGTCTATTCGCAAGCGTTCCACGAGCAACTCGAACACGTCACTCCGTCGCCGAAGGTGCCGGAATGGGAGCGCATCGCGCAGGAAATGCGTCTGATGCAGGAGCGTGTGATCCGCGGCGGCGTGCCGATCGACACCGCGCTGAAGGATTTCGACGCGAAGACCGACGAGATCCTCGCCAAGCGCCGCGCGTTGCTCGCCGGCCGGAGCGAGCCATGAGCACGCAGCGCACGGCCTGGACGTTCGTCACGCCGGCGCTGCTGGTGATCGGCGTGTTCTTCGGCCTGCCGGTGCTGGCCGCGTTGCTGCTGAGTCTCACCGACTTCGACTTGTACGCGCTGGCCGACATCCGCAACCTGCGCTTCATCGGCCTGACCAACTACCTCGACGTGCTGCAGGCGCCGCTGTTCTGGAAGTCGCTGCTCAACACGAGCTACTTCGTCGTCGTCGGCGTGCCGCTGTCGATCGCCGCCTCGCTCGGCGCGGCGCTGCTGCTGAATTCGCCGCTGGCGCGCGCCAAGGGCCTGTTCCGCACGGCGCTGTTCGCGCCGGTCGTGACCACCGTCGTCGCCGTCGCCCTGATCTGGAAGTATCTGTTCCACACGCGCTACGGGTTGATCAACTACACGCTCGGCCAGTTCGGCATCGATCCGATCGACTGGCTCGGCGATCCGCATTACTCGATGCCGGCGATCATCATCTTCGCCGTGTGGAAGAACTTCGGCTACAACATGATCATCATCCTGGCCGGACTGCAAGGCATCCCGACCGAACTGTACGAGGCCGCGCGCATCGACGGCGCGTCGGCCTGGCGAGCGTTCCGCCACATCACGCTGCCGTCGCTCAAGCCGGTATTGCTGCTGGTCGCCATCATTACCATGGCCGGCTACTTCCAGCTGTTTGCCGAGCCTTACGTCATGACGCTCGGCAATCCGCTGCAAAGCACCTACAGCGTCCTGTACTACATGTACGAGGAAGGCTTCATGTGGTGGAGCCTCGGTCGCGCGTCGGCGATCGCGTTCCTGCTGTTCGCGCTGATCCTCATCGCCACGCGCGTGTTGCTGCGCGTGGCGCGACGCGGTGGAGAGGACGCATGAATCCGCGCCTTGCCGCCGCCGTCGTCAACGGCGCATTGATCGCGGTCAGCGCGATCGTCCTGTTTCCGCTGTTGTGGATGCTGTCGGTATCGTTCATGCAGGCCGGCGAAGCGAATGCGTTTCCGCCGCCGTTGCTGCCGGGACACGCCACGCTGGCGAACTACGAGGCACTGTTCGCGCGCGCCGGGATGGGCCGCTACCTGGCCAACAGCCTGGCCATCGCCTCGGCGATGACGCTACTGTCGCTCGCTTTCAACCTCAGCGCCGGCTACGCGTTCGCCAAACTGCAGTTCGCCGGCCGCGAGCGCGTGTTCGCGACGCTGCTCGGCGCGCTGCTGATTCCGGCGCAGGTGGCGATGATTCCGCTGTTCCTGCTCATGAAGTGGCTGCATCTGGTCAACAGCTACGGCGGCGTGATCGTGCCCGGCATGGCCGGCGTATTCGGCATCTATCTGGTGCGCCAGTACGCCCGCTCGATTCCGGACGAGCTGCTCGAGGCGGCGCGCATCGACGGCGCCGGCGAGTGGAAGATCTTCCTGCGCATCGTGCTGCCGCTGCTCAAGCCGATCGTCGTGACGCTGGCGATCTTCACGTTCCTGGCCAGCTGGAACGATTTCATGTGGCCGCTGATCGTGCTGAGCGACCAGCATTGGCAAACCGCGCCGGTCGCGCTCGCCGCGCTGTCGCGCGAGCACGTGCAGGACAACGAATTGATGATGGCCGGATCGGTGGTAACGATAGTGCCGGTGCTGGTACTGTTCCTGGTGCTGCAACGGCATTACATTCAGGGCCTACTTCTGGGGAGTGTGAAGGGATGAAAGCGCGCGCGTGCCCTCCTTTTTCGTCATTCCGGCGAAAGCCGGAATCCAGCTCTCCGTCACTCCCGCGCAGAGGCTGGCCGGCTTTACTCGCGCCTTCCTGGCGCTTGCCCTTCGGGTCAGCTTCGCTGTTCGCGCGCGCTCCTGCGCGCACAGTCGCCAGAATGACGCGTTACGCGTTCCTGCTGGTGTGCTCCATGCAATACGCCGTCGCCGCCGGCCCGTCCGAGCGCGTGCTCGACAATTTCGATTCGCCTGCGACATGGCAGGTGCAGCACACCGACGACGTCAGCGCGACGCTGCAAGGTGCCGAGGGCAAGACCGGGAAGGCGCTGCGCCTGGATTTCAACTTCACCGACGCGCACGGGCAGCCGATCAACGGCTACGCCACCGCGCGGCGCGCGTTGCCACTCGACCTGCCCGACAACTTCGAACTGAGTTTCTGGATTCGTGGCGAGGCACCCGTCAACACATTGCAGTTCAAACTCGTCGATGCGAGCGGCGAGAACGTCTGGTGGTACAACCGGCCCGACTTCGAATTCAGCCGCGACTGGCAGCAGATCCGCGTGCGCAGGCGCCAGGTCGAATTCGCCTGGGGGCCGGCAACCGACCACACGCTGCGCCATGCCGCCTCGATCGAGTTCGTCGTCAGCTCCGGCCGCGATGGCGGCAAGGGTTCGGTCTACATCGACGACCTGGTGCTGCGCGAACTGCCGCCGCCCGACAAGTCGCCGGCGCAGGTGCGCGTGACGGCGACGTCGGCGCTGAAGGATGCGCCGGCGTCCGCGGCAATGGACGGCGATGCGCAGAGCGAGTGGCGCAGTGATCCGTCGCACGGGCCGGCGCAGCAGCTCGATATCGACCTGGGCAAGCCGCGCGAGGTCGGCGGTTTCGTGCTGCACTGGCAATACGGCGAGCACGCGACCGCGTGGACGCACGAGGAATCGGTCGACGGCAAGCAGTGGTCTTCCTGCCTCGGCCAGCGCGAGCGCCTTGGCGACCTCGACCTGTTTACCGTCTGCGATAACGAGTTGCGTTACCTGCGCCTGAAGCTGACGGCCGACGAAGGGCACGGCTACGGCATCCACGAAATCGAAGTCAAGGACGCCGGCTGGGGCGCGACACAGAGTGCGTTCTATCAGGACATCGCAAAACGGGTCACGCGCGGCAGCCTTCCGCGCGGTTTCGTCGAGCAGCCCTACTGGACGATCGTCGGTGTCGACGGTGGCGCGGGAGCGGCGCTGTTTTCCGAGGACGGCGCAATCGAACCGCGCAAGGGCGGCTGGTCGATCGAACCGTTCGTGACCGTCGACGGCGCGCGCCTGACCTGGGCGGACGTGAGGCTGGAGCAGTCCCTGGCCGACGGCTATCTGCCGCTGCCGGAAGTCGATTGGACCAGCGCCAAGGTCAAACTCGAGATCGAGGCGTTCGGCCGCGGCACGAGTTCGGCGCCGCAGGTCGTGACCCGCTATCGCCTGCACAACACGACCGGCGAGCCGCTCGAGGCGACACTGCGGCTCGCCATTCGCCCGTTCCAGGTCAACCCGCCGACGCAGTTCCTCAATGCTCCCGGCGGCTTCAGCGCGATCACGAACATGCGTCTGGACGGCACACGCCTCGACGTCAACGATTCAGCATTGTGGCTGTCGGCGCCGCCCGACGCATTCGTGCCCCTCGGCGTCGACGCCCAGGAGCTGTCCGGGCGCGCGCCGGCCGCGGCGGGCACTGCGCAGGTGCTGCACGACGACTTCGGCCGTGCGTCAGGCGCACTTGTATACAAATTAAAATTGCCTGCGCAGGGCGAGCGTGAAGTCGCCGTCGTTGCGCCGCTGACCAAGACGGCCGCAGCATCGCGCGCCCAGCGGCCTGAACGCCGAGGGCTGGGCCGAGCAGGAGCGCAACGCCGTCGAAGACGCGTGGCGCGGCCGGCTCGAACGCGTGCAACTGACGGTCCCGCGGGTGGCGCAGCGCATCGTCGACGCGGTGCGCACGGCGCAGGCGCACATGCTGCTGTCGCGCGACGGCCCGGCGTTGCAGCCCGGCACGCGTTCGTATGCGCGGTCGTGGATCCGCGACGGCGCGATGATCGCCGACGCGCTGCTGCGGCTCGGCGAGATCGAGGCAGTGCGCGACTACGTCAACTGGTATGCGCCGCACCAGTTCGCCAACGGCAAGGTGCCGTGCTGCGTCGACCATCGCGGCTCCGATCCGGTGCCGGAGAACGACAGCCACGGCGAGCTGATCCATGCGATAGCCCAGCTGTACCGCTATGGCGGCGACCGCGCGCAACTGCAAAAGAACTGGCCGCACATCGAGGCGGCGATCGCCTACATGGACAGCCTGCGTGCCGGCGAAACGGGCGCGGCGAATGCCGCATTCAAGGGCCTCATGCCGGCATCGATCAGCCACGAGGGCTATTCGGCAAAACCGATGCACTCGTACTGGGACGACTTCTGGGCGCTGACTGGCTACAAGGACGCGGCCGAAATGGCGCAGGTGCTCGGCAACGCCGAAGCGGTGGCACGCATCGGCCTGGCGCGCGATGAATTCGAGCGCGACGTGCAGGCGTCGATCGCAGCTGCCGTGCAGCAGCGCTCGATCGATTTCATTCCCGGCAGCGCCGAGCTCGGCGATTTCGACGCGACCTCGACCACGATCGCGTTGTCGCCGGCTGGCGAATCGGACGATCTGCCGCAGGAACTGCTGCGCAACACGTTCGAGCGCTACTGGCGCAACTTCTCCGCGCGCGCCAGCGGCGGCGAGTCCTGGAACGACTACACGCCGTACGAGTGGCGCGCGGTCAGCACGTTCGTGCGCCTGGGCCAGCGCGATCGCGCGCAGGCCGCGATCGACTTCTTCTTCACCACCGGCGCGCGGCCGCCGGAATGGAACCAGTGGGCCGAGGTGGTGCGGCGCGATCCGCGCCAGTCGGGCTTCATCGGCGACATGCCGCACGCCTGGGTCGCCTCCGACTTCGTACGCTCCGCGCTCGACCTGTTCGCCTACGAGCGCGTGGAGGACAAGTCGATCGTGCTCGCGGCCGGCATACCGGCGTTATGGATCGACGGCGCCGGCATTGCCGTCGACCACCTGCGTACGCCATACGGCGAGTTGAGCTACCGCCTGAAGCGCAGCGGCAGGCGCATCGAGCTGCAGGTATCGGGTGCCGCCGCGCCGCCGGGTGGTTTCGCCTTCGCCTGGCCGGAATCCGGAACGCCGCGACCGGCGACCGTCAACGGCAAGGGTACCGAGTGGAAAGGTACAGAATTACACTTTGCTTCCGCACCCGCGGAGATCACGACGGAGTAGCCGCCGCGCAGCGTGCAGGCGACGATTCGCCTCGCCCAGCTACGGGCGAGGCAGTCGCTACGGTTCATTCGCCCAGCACTGCCCCGTTCGTCGCGATGACCTTCGAGTAGTGCCGCGCGCTCGCTTTCGGCGTGCGCTTCTGCGTGGCGAAGTCGACGTGGACGATGCCGAAGCGCTTGGAGAAGCCGAGCGACCACTCGAGATTGTCGAGCAGCGACCAGGCCATGTAGCCGCGCACGTCGCAGCCCTGCGCGATCGCCTCGTGCACGGCGCGCAGGTGCTTTTTCTGGTAGTTCACGCGCAGCGGATCGTCGATGACGCCGTCTTCGGCGACCGGCGGATCGTAGAACGCCGAACCATTCTCCGTGATGTACACCGGCGGATTGCCGTAGCGCTGCTTGACCCAGAGCAGCGTGTCGGTGAGGCCTTGCGGAAACACTTCCCAGCCGGTCTCGGTATACGTCGCGTGCTGCTTCACCGGGGCGGCCTTGAGTGGATAGTTGGCCGCGATCGAAGCGCGTGACGTTGCGCGTGTAGTAGTTCACGCCGAGGAAGTCGGTCGGCTGCTTGATCAGATCCAGGTCGGCCGCCGGCCACTCCGGCCACGCGTCGCCGAAGATGTCTTTCATCTCGTCCGGGTACTTGCCGAAGAAGACCGGGTCGAGGTACTGGCGGTTCATATACGCATCGGCGCGCGCGACAGCGGCGAGATCTTCGGCACTCTGCGACGCCGCGTACTTGGGCTCGAGGTTCACGACGATGCCGATCTTGTGCTTGCCGTTCGCGCGATATGCCTGCACGGCGGCGCCGTGCGCGCGCAGCAGGTTGTGGCTGGCGATCGGCGCCTCGAAGCGGCTGCGATGACCCGGCGCGAGCGCGCCGTGCAGGTAGCCGCCGTCGGTGACGACCCACGGCTCATTCAACGTCGCCCAGAATTTCACGCGTCCATCGAGCTTGCGATACATCACCTGCGCATACTCGGCGAACCAGTTCGCGATGTCCGGATTCAGCCAGCCGCCGCGATCATCGAGCGCCGCCGGCAGATCCCAGTGGAACAGGGTCAGCAGCGGCTGGATGTTGTTGGCCAGGAGCGTGTCGACGAGGCGCTCGTAGAAGTCGAGTCCCTTGCTGTTGACCGCACCCTTGCCGTTCGGCAGCACGCGGCTCCAAGCCACGGAAAATCGGTATGCCTGCATGCCGAGTTCGCGCATCAGCGCGACGTCGGATTCCATGCGCCGGTAGTGGTCGCAGGCGACATCGCCGGTATCGCCGCTGGCCATCATGCCGGGCGTGTGTGCGAAGCGCTGCCAGATGCTCGGGCCGGCGCCGTCGGCCAGGGGCGAACCTTCGATCTGGTACGCCGACGTGGCGCTGCCCCAGAGGAATCCATCGGGAAATTGAACGGGTTGCGGCATCTTTGATTTTATTGTTGCGGAATTTCTTGCGCGAGCGTCTGCGCGAAATGAAAACGTTTACATGGCAGAATACCTGAACCATCCGCCGATTGACAGCCGCATTGCGGCATAGTGGAAATGGCGGCGTTTTGCTCCGCAATCGAGGCTGTCGATGGCCAACGTGAAGCTCGACAACGTGCGCAAGGTCTACCCGAACGGGCACGTGGCCGTGCACGGGGCGAACTTCAGCGCCCGCGACGGCGAATTGCTCGTGCTGGTCGGGCCGTCCGGCTGCGGCAAGACGACAACCCTGCGCATGATCGCCGGTCTCGAATCGGTGACTTCCGGCACGCTGTCGATCGGCGACCGCGTCGTCAACGACGTGGCGCCGAAGGATCGCGACATCGCCATGGTCTTCCAGAGCTACGCGCTGTATCCGCACATGAGCGTGGCGGAAAACCTGGCCTTCGGCCTGAAGTTGCGCGGCATGGACGCGCAGGAGATCGGCCGGCGCGTCGACGAGGCGGCGCAGATGCTGGGCCTCGGCGAGATGATGCAGCGCCAGCCGCGCGCGCTGTCCGGCGGCCAGCGCCAGCGCGTTGCGCTCGGCCGCGCGCTGGTGCGCCAGCCCAAGGTGTTCCTGCTCGACGAGCCGCTGTCGAACCTCGACGCGAAACTGCGCCTGTCCACGCGCGTGGAAATCGCGCGCCTGCATCGGCGGCTCGGCGCGACCATGATTTACGTGACCCACGACCAGATCGAGGCGATGACGCTGGGCCAGCGCATCGTCGTGTTCAACGCCGGCGAGATCCAGCAGATCGACACGCCGATGAATTTGTATACAAGGCCGGCGAACCTGTTCGTCGCCGGTTTTCTCGGCAGCCCGGCGATGAACTTCTTCCGCGGCACGCTGCGCCGCGACGGCGACGAGCTGATGCTCGAATGCGCGCAGGCGAACTTGCGCATTGGCGCCGGGTTCGACTGGCTCGCCGCACACGCCGGCCGGCAGGTGGTCGCCGGCATCCGCCCCGAGGACCTGCGCCCGGTCGCCGACGCGCTCGCCGCCCCGGCAAGCCTGCAGGCGCAGCTCGAAGTCGTCGAACCGGTCGGCAACGAAGTGTTTTTGAACCTCAACCATGCCGGCGCGCCGATCGTGGCGCGCACGCCGTTGCGCGAACTGCCGCAACCGGGCAGCGTGATGACGCTCGGCTACGCGCCGGCGGCGATGCACTTCTTCGACGCTGCGAGCACGTTGCGCCTTGCGGCGTGAGTACCTCCCGGCATCCTCCTGCGCGCAGCGGCGCACGCGAACGGCAATCCAGCGTACGTGCCCCGGCCTGATGGTAAGCTGACACTCGCGGCGCCGGCCGCCGTGCAGACACGACCCGTGAATCCTTCCCCGCTCGTTTCGATCATCGTCCGCAGCCATGGCCTGGGTGGCCTGCTCGCGGCATTGAACTCGGTGGCGGCGCAGAGCTACCGCTGCATCGAGGTCATCGTCGTCGATACGACCGGACATCCGGACTCGGCCTGGCCGACGATCGGTTGGCCGGCGGAATTTCAGGTGCACTGGATCTCCGGTCACCAGCGCCTGAGCGATGCGTGCGCTGCCAACATGGCGCTCGACGCGGTGCACGGCGAGTTCTTCTGCTTTCTTGACGACAACGGCGCGTTCGACACGCGCCACGTCGAGAATCTGATTCGCGCGGCTGCGCATCGCCGCGACGCCCTGGTGTTCTACGGACGCAGCCGCGTGGCCGGCCCGACCAACGGCGCCGGGTCGCTAATCGTCGGGCGGCCGATCAATCGCGCATTGTTCTTCCACGATCAGCTGTTCTGTCTGCCGGCGGCGCTGATCCGGCGCAGCGTGCTCGAGCACGGCTGCCGCTTCGACGAAACGCTGGACTTCGGCGCTGAGCACGATTTCCTCGAGCAGATTGCCACGAACGGCGACTTCGTCTTCCTCGCCAACGCGCCGCCGACGTGTACCTGCGCCGCGCCGGATTCCGGTAGCGGTGCGCGCGCGCCGTCCGACCTGGCGCAGCGCCTGTATTTCGACAACCAGCGCTTCGCCAAGTGGACCGGCGAGCGTGTCTACCACGGCTTGCGCGCCGCATACCTGTGCGCGCGCGCCACGCGGGCGCTCGACTCCGGCAACGTCGAAGCCGCGCGCACCGCATACGACGATGTTCTCGTCGCCTATCCCGGCGATCCGGATGCGCTGCATGGAATGGCACGCTGCGACATCGCTCGCCGGGCGGTTGCAATCGGCCTGGCAACATGTCGCCGAGGCGATCGACTTCGATCCGATCAACAAGGACTACCGGCGCACGGCGGGTCTGATACGCCAGCGCTCGGCCGCAGCCGGAATCGACGTGCCGCTGCCCGAGGCCGGGCCGCCGTTCGGCTTCACTGCCGGCGAGTCCATCGTGGCCGCATCGGCCAGCGTCGCGCCACAGATCGAGGTGACTGCGCGCGCAGTGGTGACCTCACGCGGTGCGCTGTGTCCCTGCGGCAGCGGCAAGCGCTACAAGCACTGCTGCGGCCAGCTGCCGGTGGTGCCGGCGGACGGCGCGGCCGCGCAACCAGCCGGTGCCGGCGTCAGCGTCCGCCGCGCGCGCGAGTTGCTGCAAACCGGCGCGGCGAACGAAGCGGCGTCGCTGTTGTCGCGCGTTGCACCGCATGACGTTGCCGATGCGCAGACCGCACTCGAGGCGGGCCGCATCTATGTGCAAATGCACCTGCTGCAACCGGCATTTGCGTTTTTCGAACGCGCACTCCAACTCGACGGCAACCTGCGCGACGCGGCGAGCGCCTGCGACGAATGTTGCCGGCTGATGTTCCGCGCCAGCGCCTGGCAGTCGGCAAGCCGCTCGATTCGCACGCTGCTCGATCGCCAGGCCGCGCGCGCGGGCGTTGCACCGCGCGTTTCGAGCGAAATCCACATCGTGTGCAAACTCGATACGGTCGGCGGTACCGAGCGGCGCGCCCTGAACCTGTATCGGCAGCTGTCGGCGCACGCGCGTGTCACGCTGTGGACGACGGTGCCGCCGCTTGCCGTCCACGGCGGCGAAGCGCCGCTGCGTCTGATCACGCCGGACAACGCGCCGGCCGGCGGCACGCTCGTGCTCGTCGGCACCTATTTCGACTGCGGCAGCTGGCTGCAGAGCGCGCCGTTCGAGCGAATCGTCATCTGCCACAACCTGGTCGAACAATATCCGAGCCTGATGGAGCGGCTGATCCAGATCGGCGAAAACGCGTCGCATCCGCAGGTCGCGCTGACGTTTCCGTCGCAGCTCTTTCGCGAGGCGATGGCGCTGCCCGGCGTCGTCGAATATACGGCCGTCGATGTCGAGGCCTTTCAACGCACCGAGCCGGCGTCCGCGCGGCGCACGCGTCTCGTCGTCGGTCGTCACGGCCGCGCTTATCCGCTGAAATTCCATCCGAACGATCCGGAATTCTTCCGCAACCTGATTGGGCGTGGCTACGACGTGCGCCTGCTCGGCGGCACGCCGATCGCCGCGGCGTTCGCCGGACAAGCCGGTGCCGCACCCGAACTGCTCGACGTGAACGCCGAATCGGTGCGTACCTTCCTCGAGCGCCTGGACGTGTTCGTCTATCGCAAGCATCCGGCTTTCTTCGAGACCGGCGGCACGGCGGTGCTCGAGGCGATGGCCATGGAGCTGCCGGTCGTGATGTTTCCCGAGCAATGCGGCATCGCCGAGATCATCCGTGACACCGAGAACGGGTTTTTCGTCGACAGCGAGGCCCGGGCCATCGAGGTCATTGATCAACTGGCCCTCGATCGTGATCTGCGCCTGCGCGTCGGCCGTGCCGCGCGTGCCAGCGTCGTCGCGTTGATGCGCGAGCAGCAACCGCGCCTGTTCGACTTCTATCTGGGCGCGCGCGCCGCGCG
Organism: uncultured Gammaproteobacteria bacterium; assembly: GCA_963738115.1. Classification (GTDB taxonomy): domain Bacteria; phylum Pseudomonadota; class Gammaproteobacteria; order Xanthomonadales; family Rhodanobacteraceae; genus Rudaea. The sequence continues at coordinate 219,005 of CAVTVN010000005.1, forward strand.
CGGCTCGCGCGTCGAACTGGTGGCAACGGGTTCGCCGGACGCTGGCCCCGCGCAGTGCGGCCGATCGGCTACGCCGGCAACGAGTCGCTCAGACGTAGGCGCATCGGCAGCCGCGCTTTTAGCGTTCCTGCGCGGCCTCGCAGGTCACCGGCGGCGGGCGTCGTTCGAGTCTCTTCGGGTCCGGATTCAGTGCGACGCAGAACGCGACATCTTCGGCGCCGTAGTCCGGCGAGCGCACCGCTTGGAGCTCGGCCTCGCCGAGTTCATGGAACGCAAACGCGATCGTGCCGTCGCGCGCCACCTTGCCGGTGAGATAGCCGTAGACGTGCTCGCGCGCGTCGGCGCCGGGCGTGACTTCCGCCGGCAGCGCATAGCGCTCGGCACCGGCCGTGCCGATGACCCAGCCCGGCAGTACGACGCCGCCGTTCGCCGCATCCCGCCAGTGGTCGGTGGCGTAGATATCGGCGAGATAGAAGTGCGAATGACTCGACAGCACGTACACATGCCGGCGTCTTGTTCGCCTGCGCGAGCCGCGCGTAGACATGCAGGCCGCTGCTGCGTCCGCTCATGCTCATGCACATGCTGTGGCCGTCGGATTTGCTGTAGGGCAGCGACTCGTGCATGCCGACGACGATCGTCGTGATGTGCGGGTCGGCGAGATCGGCGTCGAGCAACGCATCGAACCAGGCCAGCTGCGCCACGTCGAACGCATCGTCTGACGCATTGTCGAGGTTGATGAAATCGACGCCGCGCTCGACCCAGTGGAAGTAGGTGCGCGGCACCGGGGGCTGCTGCAGCGCCGCCAGCATCGCCACGTCCTTGCTGCGCTGTTCCTTCAATTCCGGCCGGTCGAGCAGCGCTTCGAATTCGATCAGGAACTGGTTGCGCGTCTTCGGTGCAATCAATTCGTGATTGCCGATACCGAGGAAAAACGGCATGTCGCCGAACGGCCGCACCTGGTGCTGCGAAAAATCGGTCCACGCCGTGAGCAGGTAGTCGCCGATGCTCGGCGGGCGGTAGTAGTTCGCGAAGCGCCGTTCGCGCAAATAGTCCTCATCGACCTTGTAGATCGCGCGCAGATCGCCCAGGTGCCAGTAGAACGCCGCGTGCTCCGCGCGCGCGCCGGCCGCTATCGCCGGCATGACCATGTTTCCGCAGTTGCGCGAATCGCCGGAAACGGCGAACGTCCAGCTCGGCGGCCGCCGGCGCCTTGCCGCCGCCGTTTGCCGCGCGCAACCGCTCGTCGACGACAGGCACAGGAAAGCGCCGGCGAGCAGGTGGAACGGCCTGGAAAAATTCACGTTGCCTCCGATGGCTGGAAAATTGCGGTTGCCGCATGCCGGAAACATAGCCGAATCGGTCGCGCGTCGCCAAGGCCCGGGGACCGGACGAACAGGCATTTGCGCAGCCATCGTGGCAGGAGGACACTGCGCCGGCGCGCGGCAAGAACAGGCCTTCGCATGGGCAGACCACGCGGGCGGGACCCCGGGTGTCAAGGACATCCGCCGCATGGCGAAAGCCGCCGGAGACACAGTTCGCTGTGCATCAGGGGATCGCCAAGCAAAGGAGATGAGGATCATGCAAGCAAAGACGAAACCAGCCAGGAAACCCGCGCCGCCGAAGCGGCGCCAGTGCGGCACCATGTCCGTGCACTACCGGTTGATCGAGGCCCATCCTTCTTTTCGCCAGAACCTGATCGACGCCGAGCGCTTCGTCGCGCGGCGCATGATGTCGGGGATCGCGGCCAAGACCGGAGGTCCGGTGACCATCCCGGTCGTCGTCCACGTCGTCTACAACACCGCGGCCGAAAACATTTCGGATGCGCAGATCAAGAGCCAGATCACCGCGCTGAACCGCGACTATCGCGCGAAGAACACCGACAAGAAGAAGACCCCGGCGGTGTGGCGGGGCCTGGTGACGGACGCGAACATCCAGTTCGCCCTGGCGACGAAGGGGCCGGACGGCAAGGCGACGACGGGCATCACGCGCACGCAGACGACGAAGACCTCGTTCGGCGACGACGACTCGGTCAAGTCATCCGCGAGAGGCGGCGCCGATCCGTGGCCGAGCGCCAAGTATCTCAACCTGTGGGTGTGCTCGCTCGGCGGCGGCCTGCTCGGCTACGCGCAGTTTCCCGGCGGTCCGGCGGCGACCGACGGCGTGGTCATCCTCAACACCGGGTTCGGCACCAACGGCACGGCGAAGGCGCCGTTCAACCGCGGCCGCACCGCGACGCACGAGATCGGCCACTGGTTGAACCTGCACCACATCTGGGGCGACACGCAGCACTGCGAGGGCACGGACTTCGTCGACGACACGCCGAACGCGCAGCAGCCGAACTTCGGCAAGCCGAAGTTTCCGCACGTGACCTGCAAGAACGGTCCGAACGGCGACATGTTCATGAACTACATGGACTACGTCGACGATGCGGCCATGGTGATGTTCACCACGGGTCAGGTTTCGCGCATGACGGCCACGCTCGACGGTCCGCGCAGCACGATCGTCCCGTAACGGCCGGCAGACGGCGTCATGGGCAAGATCAATCCGCAGGATCTGCATCGGCACTGGGTGCACTCGCAGGAGGAGGACACCGCGACCGAGGCGGTGTACCGGCCGGACACGTACAAATTCCCGCCGGCGCGCGGGCGCACGTCGTTCGACCTGCGCCCGATGGGCGCGCTGGTGAAAGGTGCGATCGCTGCGGATGATCGTCGTGCAAAGACCCAGGGCACCTGGAAGCTCGACGGCGACAAGCTGGCGCTCTATGCCGACGACGAGGCAAAGCCCGACGAAGTGATGCAGATCGCATCCGTGAGCAAGGACAAGCTGGTCGTCAGGAAATAGCCGCTGAAGTTCCATCTTGCTCGGGGCCTGGCCCCTCTCCCTTGATGGGAGAGGGGTCGGGGGAGAGGGTGAAGTCGATGACGGCGGCGTCTGGCAACGCCGAACTATTCCCGGCAGAAGCGGGAATCTACATTTTGCGCTATTGGAGAGAGAGCGAGGCTTGGAGGCGGCCGAATCAGCGTGTGCAGTTGGCAAGCGAATCGCTTCAGCGGAAGAGTTCGGCCTGCGGCTCGATATCGTCGGCGTTGCGGAAATTTCCTAGGCCCACGCCGACCAGGCGATAGCGCGTGCGCGCCGGCAGGCCGACGCGCTCGCGCAGGCTTGCCGCAATTTCCACGAATTCGGCTTCGTCTGCGGCGGCGGCGGCGGCGTGTGGCTGCGCGTGAGGATGTGGAAATCGGCGGTCTTGAGCTTGAGCACGACGGTGCGGCCGATGCGCTGGTCTTGCGGCTGGCGGCCCAGGTCTTCGCGGCGAGGCGGCGGATCATCGGCTCGATTTCGCCCAACGGCAGGTCGTGTTCGAACGTGTCCTCGGCCGAGATCGACTGCACCGGCTGATCCGGATTCACCGCGCGTTCGTCGATGCCGAGCGCGAGCTCGTGCAGGCGCCGGCCATAGCGGCCGAAGCGGTGCTCGAGTTCGCGCACGTCGTGCGCGCGCAGATCGGCGCAGGTGTGGATGCCCAGCGCTTCGAGCTTCGCATCCATGACCTTGCCGACGCCGGGAATCGCGCGACCGGCAGCGGCGCGAGGAACGCCTCGACCTCCTCGGGCCGGATCACGAACAGGCCGTTCGGCTTGCGCCAGTCCGAGGCGATCTTGGCGAGGAACTTGTTCGGCGCGACGCCGGCCGACGCGGTCAGCTGCGGTTTCGTCGAAGATCTGCTGACGGATCGCCTTGGCGACCGCGGTCGCCGAAGCGAACGCGGTCTTGGTCGCGGTGACGTCGAGATAGGCCTCGTCGAGCGACAGCGGCTCGACCAGGTCGGTGTGGCGCAGAAAGATCTCGCGCACCTGCTTCGAGGCGGCGCGATAGCGCGTGAAGTCCGGCGGCACGAAAATCGCATCGGGACACAGGCGCTCGGCGCGCACGGCCGGCATCGCCGAGCGCACGCCGAACTTGCGCGCCTCGTACGATGCTGCGCAGACGACCGAACGCGTGCCGCGCCAGGCGACAACGACCGGCTGCCGCGCAGCGCCGGGTCGTCGCGCTGCTCGACCGAGGCGTAGAACGCGTCCATGTCGACGTGGACGATCTTGCGCGGTGCCACGTTCATCAACCGAAAAGCTCTTGACGCGGATTATCGCGGATAAAGTTCAGTGAACGCGGATCAACGCGGATAGAGCATTACCGAGAACGCCTTTTGCTCGAATTCGATCTTATCCGCGAAATCCGCGTCAAATGCTCTTCAGGGCCTTGGATCAGGAAAAATCTAGACGCGGATCAACGCGGATTACGCGGATAAAGAAACAAGCGTCTGCTTGAATCCGCTTTCTGATGCCGAATTCTGAACTCACACGGGCACGTTCGGCGCGTGCAGTTGGTCACGCTCGCGCAACGCCGGGAACCACCACATCCACAGGCCGACGACGACGAGCGTGCCGACGCCGCCGATCAGCACCGACGGCACCGTGCCGAACCAGGCGGCCGTGATGCCGGATTCGAATTCGCCGAGCTGGTTCGAGGTATTGATGAAGATGGCGTTGATCGCGCTGACGCGGCCGCGCATCGCGTCCGGCGTCTCGAGCTGGACCAGCGCGCCGCGGATCACCATGCTGATCATGTCGAGCGCGCCGAGCGCGAACAGCGCGGCCAGCGACAACGCGAACGAGGTCGACAGCGCGAACACCAGCGTGGCGACGCCGAAGCCAGCCACCGAGCCGAACATGATCATGCCGACGCGGCGTTCCAGCGCATGCCGCGACAGCCAGACCGACAGGATCAGCGCGCCGGCCGCCGGCGCAGCGCGCAGCAGGCCCAGGCCCCACGGTCCGGTGTGCAGGATGTCGCGCGCGAACACCGGCAGCAGCGCCGTGGCGCCGCCGAGCAGCACGGCGAAGAGGTCCAGCGATATCGCGCCGAACACGACCGGCTGCGCGCGCATGAAGGTCATGCCGGCGAAAAGGCTGCGCAGTGTCGGTGGCTCGCGCGGCTGCGGCGGGCGCTCGTAGCGGACGCTCGATATCAGGAATGCCGCGGCCAGGAACAGCAGCGCGGCGATGCCGTAGACGACGTGCGCGCCGGCGACATAGACGAAGCCGCCGAGCGCCGGACCGGCGATCATCGCCGTCTGCGCTGCGGCGGCACCGGCCGCGGCCGCGCGCGGAAACAGCCCGGCCGGCACCAGCGCCGGCGCCAGCGCCATCGCCGTCGGAAACTCCACCGCGCGCGCGACGCCGATCGCGAACAGCGTCGCCAGGATGGCCATCTCGCCAAAGTTCGAGCGCGCGCTGGCGACCGCGAGCAGCGCGATGGCCAGGCATTCGACGATCACGCAGGCGAGCACGATGCGGCGCCGGTCGTAGTGATCGGCGATATGGCCGGCCGGCAGGACGAGCAGCAGCGACGGCACGAACTGGACCAGTCCGATCAGGCCGAGGTCGAACACGCGATGGGTCAGGTCGTAGATCTGCCAGCCGGCCGCAACCGACAGCATCTGGAACGCGAAACCCGAGGCGACGCGCGCGAACCAGTAGCGCACGTAAGCCGGATGGCGGCGCAGGGAATCGGTCGCGGCGGCTGCCTCGGACATGCTCGGAATCGACTTTTCGAGTTGCGCAGTGTAGCGCGTGAACTTCCCCCACGCCGGCGGGACAAACGGCATCGGCCGCGCCATGCTTTAGACTCGCGCGACCGCTCCCGGAGCTGTCCATGTCATCCTCGCAGAACCTGCGCGGCATGTTGTCGATGCTGCTGGCCATCGCCACGTTCGCGGTGATGGACGCGGCGCTGAAGGTGCTGTCGCCGGACTATCCGCCGTTGCAGGTCACCGCGTTGCGCGGGCTGTCCTCATTGCCGCTGATCACGATCTGGGTGATGTTCGACGGCGGCCTGCGCCAGTTGCTGCGCGTGCGCTGGCCGCTGCACATCCTGCGCGGCCTGTTGTCGATCGTGATGCTTTCGTCGTTCGCGTACGCGCTGCGCACACTGCCGCTGGCCGAAACCTATTCGCTGTTCTTCATCGCACCGCTGTTGATCACTGCGCTGGCGGCGCTGATCCTGCACGAGCGCGTCGACTGGCGCTGCTGGACCGCGATCGTGATCGGATTTTGCGGCACGCTGATCGTGCTGCGGCCGAGCGGGGCCGGCGTGCTGACGCTGGCCGGCGTCGCCGTGCTGGTTTCGGCGACGGGCTATGCGGTCTCGGCGATCGCCGTGCGCGTACTCGGGCGCAGCGACTCGAACCAGAGCATGGTGTTCTGGATGCTGATGATGACGAGCGTCTTTGCGATCGCGCTGGCGTGGCGCGACTGGGTGCCGATCCACACCGAGCACTGGCGCGTGATCGCCGTGCTCGGCGTCACCGGCGCGATTGCCCAGTACGCGCTGACCGATGCGTTCCGGCGCGCGGCGGCATCGCGTGTCGCGCCGCTCGAATACACCGCGCTGATCTGGGGCATCATCCTCGACCGCGTGCTGTGGAACACGTTGCCGGATGCGATCACGCTGACCGGCGCCGCCGTGATCATCGCCAGCGGCCTGTACCTGCTGCGTCGCGAGCAGCATCACAGCGAAGCCGAGCATCCGTAGAGCGTGAGGCGGCCGCTGCGCGGCCTCGTAAGGTCGCTCGCGAGCGATCGCTCGTGAGAGGGTGAGAACGGCCGCTGCGCGGCCTGAGAGCTCGGCCGTTACGCTTGCTGGCAAGCGCAGGATAGCGGGCGCGCCAGTGCGCGGTCTCACCCTTCACTCCTTACGAGCGCGCGCAGCGCGCGACCTCACCGCTCTATCGGAGATTTCCTACGCGACGACGCAGGATCTGCCGATCCCGCGCACGCGGGCGCGCGCGGCACGATGGCACCTCCTGAACACGGAGGAGCAACGATGAACTGGGAAGACCATAGCCCGATCGAGTGGCAGGCAGCCACGCGCCAGGCGCGCTGGTATGAATGGCTGCTGGTGTTGCTGCTGCTCGGCTTGGCCGGCGGCGTACGCGCGGCAACAGTATACAAATGTACCGATGCGGCGGCGGCGTGGCCTATCAGACGCTGCCGTGTTCCGCGCAGCAGAGCGAGGCCGTCGTGCCGATCGCCGCGGCGCCGGCTTACGCCAAGTCGCCCGAATACGCAGTCGAGCGCGCCACGGAGCCGCGCGCGCGCGCCACGAATGCGCGCCGCGAGCCGCAGGCGATGTCGTTCGAATGCCGCGCAGCGGATGGCCAGGTGTTCTACCGGCATGCCTCGTGCCCGCATTCGGTCGCCGGCGACGCCTCGGCGACCAGCTCTGCTTCGCAGCGCACGAGTCGCGGCAGCGGTGGCACGGTGGCGGTGAGCTCGAGCCGGATTCCGCGCGACGAAGCGTGCCGGGAGATCCACGCCGCCGGTTCGATCGGCCGCGCCGGCCATCAGCACGACGAAAACGTGTCGACCTACGAGCACAATCTCGGCCGCGATCCGTGCCGCTAGGCGCTGAGCGCCGTTCCGCACGCGGCGCGAATCGGTTATCGTTGCGAGGACCACGCCTTCGTCAGCCGATGAAATCAGCCGCCATGACTTCGCGCCGCTTCATTTCCGCCACGATCATTTCCGCACTCGCTTGCCGCGTGCTCGTCGAGCGCGCCGCCGCCGGCCCAGCCGGCGAAGCCGGCCGCCGCGGCGAACAACGATGCGGCCGCGGCGAAGGAACTCGCGCTGTACGATCAGATGCGCGCGAGCCAGAGCTGGGATCTTGCGTTGTCGCTCGGCGAGGAGATCACGAACAAGTATGCGGCCAGCCCCGCTGCAACGCAGGTCAAGCAGACACTCGACGACGTGCGCGCCAAGGCCACGGCGCAGCGCGAGGCGCGGCGCATGGCCAAGTTGTGGGCCTATGCCGCCGTGGCGGAAGCCGGCGGTACGCAGTACACGGCCGCGGTCGAAAGCAAGGAGCCGCTGAAGTCCGCCGCAAACGCGAAGGATGCCGAACGCATACGCCTCGTGCTGCGCCAGCATCCGAAATGGGGGCAGAGCATATACCTGCTGCTCGACAACGCGAAGTTCGATTGCAGCAAGGGCTGCGCGACGCTGCCGGTGCGCTTCGACGATGCGCCGGCGCAGCGCATGAAGGCGACGATTCCGCCAACCGGCGAACCGGCACTGTTCATCGACGACGACAAGGGCTTCATCGCGAAGATGCTGAAGGCCAAGGCCGTCGCGATCGACGCGTCGATCAAGGGCGAAGGCGCGAAGACGTTCGTGTTCGAAGTTGGCGGCTATGATGCGAGCAAGCTGCCGAATCCGCCGAAGAAATAGTTTTATCCACGCGCTGCGCGCGCGGATGAACTGCCGGTTATCCACTCGCTGCGCTCGTGGATCAACTGCCGCCGTTGGAGCCTCGCCGAGAGCGCGAGGCTCAACGCCGGCAAAGTCAAACAGGCTCCGAAGCGGTTCGTCGAGCAATACGTCGCAGTACTGAAAGCGGCCGTCGCGCAGGATGCGCTCGCCGGTGCGTAGTGGGAGCGGCTGCGCGAAGATCGGCCCTGCGTAGACGCAGGTATGGAATTCGCCGTTCTCGCCGCACGGATCGACGCCCGCGGGCAGCTCGCAAGAAGCGCAGAGTCGAATTCGCGGCCGGCATACTCCGCGCCAAGTTGCGTCGTGTCGACGCAAGTCAGGATCGCGCGAAAACCGCGCTTGACGAAATCGCGGGCAAGTGCGCCGTGTCGCTGCCCCACAGCGGGAACAACGGCTCCCAATCGAGCCCGGCGAGCAGCCGTTCGCGGTAGTCGCGCACGTCGGCCAGAAACAAGTCGCCGAACGCCAGATGGCGCAGTGCCGGGTGCTGCGGCGCAGGCCGCCAGTGCGCTTGCGAGCGCCTGCTCGTAGATCGCATTCGAGGCGGCCGCCGGAATCGGAACTTCGACGAGCGCTATGCCGACCGCGGCGACCTGGGCTTCGAGCACACTGCGCCGCACGCCATGAATGCTGATGCGGTCGTAGTCGCGCGTCATCGTCGTGACCAGCGCAACGACCTCGAGTGCGGATCGGCGCGCAGCGCGGCCAGCGCCATCGCGCTGTCCTTGCCGCCGCTCCACGCGAGTGCCACGGGTGTCTTGCTCATGGCCAAGTATCGCTCAAGCCAATGGCGTCGTTGCCCGCTTTGGATTGCGCCGCGCCGATCGGCTACTTCTTGCGTGCCAGCATCACGCCATCGCCGATCGTCAGCAGACCGACTCGACGCGCGCATCATTGCGGATCTTCGCGTTCAGTGCGCGGATCGCGTCGGTGTCGGTGTCGTGATGATCGGGATCGACGACACGGCCGGACCACAGCATGTTGTCCAGCGCGATCAGTCCGCCGGGTTTGAGCAGTTCAGGCAGGCTTCGTAGTAGGCGTCGTAGCCGGATTTGTCGGCGTCGATGAAGGCGAAGTCGAAGTTGCCGGCTTCGCCGCGGGCGAGCAGGTTCTTCAGCGTGTCGAGCGCCGGCGCGATGCGCAGGTCGATGCGTCCGGAGACGCCGGCCGCGCTCCAGTGGCGGCGCGCGATCGAAGTCCACTCCTCGCTGATGTCGCAGCAGACCAGGCGGCCGTCCTTCGGCAGCGCCGCGGCGATCGCCAGCGCGCTGTAGCCGGTGAACGTGCCGATCTCGATGCAGCGTTTTGCCCGGTACTGCGCACCAGCAGGGCAAGGAACGCGGCCTGGTCGGCGCCGATCTGCATGCCGGCTTGCGGCAGCTTCGCCGTCTCGGCACGCAGGCGCCGCGCCGCTTCGCTCTCGCGGGCATGCGCAGCGACATAGTCCTCGATGCGATCGGACATGACGTAGCGCCCGCTCATGCGCCGCACCTCGCACGTTCGTGCGTGCACCGGCGCGAGCGCTGCCAGAAAACCGGCGTTGCGCCGGTCTGGTCTGCGCTCGCACCAGCGGGGCTGCAGCCGAAGCTTGTGCATCCGGCGTATGCTGTGCGGGTTCACATGTGCTGATCGAGGTGATTTATGCATCGACTGAAATATCTGCTGTTGGGCTTGCTGTTGTCGACACCGTTTGCCGCGGTCGGGGCCGACGAGGCGATGGCCGGGCCGCAAGACGGCCAGGCCGCGCCGGATTTCCGCCTGCAGGACCAGAAGGGCGACTGGCACACGCTGGCGCAGTACCACGGCAAATGGGTGGTGCTGTATTTTTACCCGAAAGACGACACGCCGGGCTGCACGACCGAAGTCTGCACGTTCCGCGACGACGTCGCCAAGCTGCACAAGCAGAATGCCGAGGTGCTTGGCGTCAGCCTCGACGACGTCAAGTCGCACGAACAGTTCGCCGAGAAGTACCACGTTCCGTTCCCCTTGTTGTCCGACAATACCCAGGTCCACGGCCAAGTCCTATGGCGTTCTGGCCACGCACATGAACTTCACCTACGCGCGGCGCGAAACGTTCCTGATCGATCCGCAGGGCAAAGTCGCCAAGCACTACAAGGATGTCGATCCGAAGGCGAATTCGGGCCAGGTACTCGCCGACCTCGATACGCTGAAGAAGAGCGGCTGAGGCCCGGACAGGCTTGCCGCTCGCACAAAAACAACAAGTCGCGTGCCCGTGCACGCGACCTGTTGTTGCTGTTGCGACCGGTCGGTCAGGTTGGGTCGATCAAAGCGGGCCGGGAGTGAGCCGGATTGACAGAGAGACCCGATGTTGCGGCTAGGCGGCTTTCTTCTTCGCCAGGCCCTGTTCGAACTCGCGGATCTCGCGTTCGGCGTGATCCTTGTCCCAACCATAGCGCTCCTGCAGTTTGCCGACGAGGTATTGATGATTGCCGTCCATGCGGGCGAGGTCGTCGTCGGTCAGCTTGCCCCATTTCGACTTGAGTGACCCTTTGATCTGGGTCCATTTGCCTTGGATGATGTCTTGATTCATGCCTGTGCTCCTGTGGGATGGGAGTGTCGGCCCGACCGGGTCGCCGGGCGAACGCTACCTACCATACTCGGGCGCGGTGAAATCGCGCTTAGCATGCGGTTAATCGCACGTTAGACTGAATGTTCAGGTTTTCGTAACATCGATACATAGTTCACAAGTAGCTATATATACATTTACCCTATGCCGCGAACCCAACGTCACCGCGTCGAAAGCTTCCCGCCGCAGGTTGGCGAAGGCTGCGTGCTGCTGATCCTCGGCACCGTGCCGAGCCTGCGTTCGCTCGAGCTGCGGCAGTCGTACGGCCATCGCTTCAATTTGTTCTGGCCGTTCATGGGCGAGTTGTTCGACGCCGGCCCCGAATTACCCTACGCCGAGCGCATCGCGCGGCTGCAGCGTCGCGGCATCGGCATCTGGGACGTGCTCGAACGCTGCGAGCGGCCCGGCAGCCTGGATTCGTCGATTGTCGCGGACAGCGAAGTGCCGAACGACATTCCACGCTTGCTGCAACTGCATCCGACGATTCGCGCGATTGCGTTGAACGGCGGCAAGGCGCAGCAATCGTTCCGGCGGCATATCGCGCCCCGGCTCGACGGCGACCTGCAGGCTCGTGTGACCTTGCTCGATCTGCCATCGACCAGTCCGGCCAACGCGTCGATTCCGCGTGCGCTCAAGTTCGCACGCTGGAGCGTGCTGCGCGGAATGGGCCAAACACGCATGAGCCCGGCCCAGGATTCGCTCCGGCGATAGCTGGCGTTAATGTTTCGCATGCAAGATTCGCCTCTGCGGCGCCGCGTAGTCTCGGCAGTACCGGCGCCTGGCTTCGCCATGAGGAGTGCGAAACCGCATGTTCGAGATATTGATTCGGCGCGTGTCGCACGCGGTGCTGTGCGTGGGGCTGATCCTTGTCGCACTGCACGCGCACGCGCAGGGCGGTCCACCGATGCTGACCGACGATCCCGGGACGCCGGGCGACGGGCATTGGGAGATCAACATCGCGACGTTGTCCGATCACAGCGGCGACACATGGACTTATGCGTTGCCGCTGCTCGACATCAACTACGGTGTCGGCGACCGGCTGCAGCTCAAGTTCGAGATGCCGTGGATCGTCGAGCATGTCGACGGCCACGGCCATCAATCCGGCGCCGGCAACAGCCTGGCCGGAGTCAAATGGCGTTTCTTCGATGCCGGCGAAGACGGCTGGCAGATGTCCATGTATCCGCAAGTGCGGACACGCTTCCCGGTGTCCGGATCGCCGCTCGCCGACAGCGGCGTGGCCTGGCTGTTGCCATTCGAGGTTCAGCGCAAGTTCGGCGACTGGGGCATCAATTTCGACGTCGGTCGCTGGCTGCGGCCGTCGGGCGAGGGCGATTCGTGGATCGGCGGTGTCGCGATCGGCCGCGAACTGTCGAAGAATCTCGAGGTGATCGGCGAACTGCACGAGGAAGCCGACGTGCACTCCAGCCGCAGCGAGCTGACGCTGAATTTCGGCGCGCGCTGGCAACTGTCGGAACGGTACACGCTGCTCGTTTCCGCGGGCAGCGACCTGCACAACAGCCTGGAGGAACAATCCTCGTTGCTGACTTACCTTGGTTTGCAGGTCAATCTCTAGAGCGATACGGTCGGTCGTTCGAACCGCGCGTATGGGACTTGACGCCAGTCGGTCATGACGCGACTGTAGCGCCCGTCGAAACGCGCCCCCGGGGAGAGATCGATCATGAAGATTCTGGCGACAATCCTGCTGCTGTTGCTGAGCCTGTATACCTTGGCGTACGGCGCGGACACTCCGATCACCCGCGACCTGCCGCCTGGACTGCAGATTCCCGACGCGGCGCGGCCAGGACCCAATTTCAACGTCGATAGCGCGACCGACGCCTATCTCAACCTGCTGTCGCCGGAGCAGCGCGCGCAGTCCGACGCCTATTTCGAGGGCGGCTACTGGCTGCAGCTGTGGGGACTTATGTACGGCCTCGTCGTCGCCGGCATCCTGCTGTGGGGCGGCATTTCGCGCCGGTTGCGCGACATCGCGCGCAAGATCAGCCCGCGGCCCTGGCTGTACACGTGGATCTACGTGCTGCTGTTCGTGGTGGTCAGCTTCGCGCTGAATCTGCCGTTGTCGATCTACACCGACTTCGTGCGCGAGCACCAGTACGGCCTGGCGACGCAGGATTTCGCCGGCTGGTTCGGCGATGCGCTGAAGGGTCTGATGGTCAACGCGATCGTGCTGCCGCTCGTGCTGGTCGTCGTCTACGCCGCGGTGCGCCGCACCGGCGAGCGCTGGTGGATCTGGGCCAGCGGCATCGGTTTCGTGTTCGCCCTGTTCGGGATGATGCTCGCGCCGGTCTACGTCGCGCCGCTGTTCAACGACTACAAGCCGCTGCGCGAAGGCAATGTGCGCGAAGCGGTGCTGTCGCTGGCGCGCGCGAACCAGATTCCGACCGATCACGTGGTCGAGTTCGACGCCTCGCGCCAGACCACGCGCATCAGTGCCAATGTCTCCGGCTTCCTCGGCACGACGCGCGTGTCGTTGAACGACAATCTGCTGAACAAGACCTCGGAGCCCGAGATCAAGGCCGTGCTCGGCCACGAGATGGGCCACTACGTGCTCAGCCATGGCTTGCGCGGCACGATCTACATCACGCTCGTGCTGGTGTTCGGCTTCTGGTTCACGCACCGGCTGCTCGATCGTGCGCTGCGACGCTGGGGCTACGAACTCGGCCTCGAAGGCCGCGACGATCCGGCCGCATTGCCGCTGGCCGCCGCGATCCTCTCGTTGTTCTTCTTCCTCGCCACGCCGCTGACGAATTCGATCGGGCGGCAGATCGAAGCCGAAGCCGATGCCTTCGGTCTCAACGCCGCGCGGGAGCCGAACGGTTTCGCGATGGCCGCGATGCGCCTGTCGACCTATCGCAAGATCCATCCCGGCGTGCTCGAGGAGACCGTCTTCTACGATCATCCGAGCGGTTACGCTCGCGTTCACGGCGCGATGATCTGGCTGAAGGAAAACCAGGACAACCCGACTGCTAACGCGTCGCCGCGCCTCGCCAGCCAGAAAGAAGATACCGCCCCGCCGCCTGCCAAGTAGTCGCGCCGGACTGTAAAAGTGTGCCGGCGCGCGGCCGCGTGCCGTCGATTGCGTCACCACGGCGTATGACACACTTCGTTTCGGCTACGGCGAGAGACGCGCCGAGGCAGCGCCCGGCCGACATTGATCCTGGGTGTCAACGCTGGCTCGGTGGCTGCGTTGTTGCAGTCATCGACCGTGAATCACGCAGCTCAAGAGGAGACTTGCATGCAACGCAGTCTGATCGCCTTCGCGCTGTCGCTGACACTTTGCACCGCCGTCCACGCGCAGGAACCCGCCGCCGTCGCCGCCCAGCGCGACGCCAACCAGCAGGAACGCATCGAGCAGGGCCTGCAGTCCGGGCAGTTGTCGAGCAAGGAAGCCGGCCAGCTCGAGCGCGACGAGCAGCACCTGGATCGCACGCAGGCGCACGATCTGAAGTCCGGCGGTGCACTGACGCCGCAGGAGAAGGCGCAGATCACGCGCCAGCAGAATGCGGTCAGCCGCGACATTTACCAGGATAAGCACAACGGCGTCACCGGCAACCCGAACTCCGCGTCATCGCAGCGCTTGCAGGCCGATGTGCAGCGCAATGCCAATCAGCAGCAACGCATTGCCAACGGCATCAACTCAGGCCGGCTGACGAACAACGAGGCGGGGCATCTGGAAGGCGGGCAGGCGCGCATCAACCGCAACGAAGCCAACGCCGCGGCCAACGGTCATGTCGGCGCCAACGAGCAGGCGCACATCCAGAATCGCGAGAATCACCAGAGCAAGAAAATCTACGACAAGAAGCACAACGAGAAGGAGCGCGGCGGTTGAGACTCGGACGCTGAGAAACTGGCTTGAGCCCCTCTCCGCCGGGAGAGGGGTTGGGGTGAGGGTCGGGATGTTCATGCGGTGATACATGCCCCGGCTGCCCCACCTACACGCGCTGCGAGTACTTTCGCAAGTTCTCTCTCACAGGGAGCGCATGTAGGTGGGGCACCTTCTCCCGAGGGGAGAAGGAAGGATCGCAAGATCATTCATGACAGCCATGCCGACACGGCGATGCCCGGGAGAGGCCGGGCGAGCGGACGACGCACCGCGACTCCACAGCGCATAGAGTCGTTCCTGCGTAGCTCGTCGCCCAGCCTCTCCCCGACATGCCCGCAGAGATCGTCCATGCCGCATGCCGTGACCGGCGTCGCTACTGCAGGGTCACGTGCATGCGGTTGTCGTCGGAGACTCGATCGACGAGCTTGTTGTACGGATCGATGCCGGCCTCGTACGGCTCGCCGTCGACCGTAATCGTCACGCTGCTGTCGCCGTCGGCGACCATGCGCTTTTCGATGAACAGCACTTTTTCGTTCTGCTCGTTGCCGTCCGCTGCCTTGGCGAACACGCCGACGTCGACCGGGACATCGAATTTCGCCGGCGTCTCCTTGCCGACACCATCGACGTAGGTCTTGCCGGTGTGCAACGACAGCGTGACGTCGTACTTGCCGTCATCGCGCTTGACTGCCGTGGCCGCGGTGATGCGATCGTCGAAGATCGTGATCTTCTCGAACAGGTCGGTGATCAGCGACGCATATTGCGGGCCGGCGTCTTCGCTGCAGGTATTCGAGGAATTCGCGCGTCGTCGTGTACGGCGGCTGCTGGAACGCCTTGTCGTGGGCGTAGCGGGCGAGCGTGCGGTTGACGACGTCTGCGCCGAGATAGTCCTTGAGCGAGTACGTGACGATCGAGCCCTTGCGGTAGTGGATGTACGGCTGGTTTTCGACCAGCGCGAGCGGCATTTCTTCCACCACTTCGCCCGCGCGTCCACGCAGATAGCGGTCGAGTTCGTACTTCAGGAACTTGCGCATCTTCGCCGGGCCGTATTCCTGCTCCTGCACCATCAGCGCGGAGTATTGCGCGAACGTCTCGTCGAGCATCGTCACGCCCTGCACCATCGCGCCGATGACCTGGTGCGCCCACCACTGGTGGCCGACTTCGTGCGCAGTCACGTAGAACGGGTAGTCGATGCTTTCCGGATCGCGCAAGTCGGCGATGAAGCCGATCGCCTCGGAGAACGGCACCGTGTTGGCGAAGCTCTCGGCAAAGCGCGCATAGCCCGGGAACTCGAGCACGCGCATCTGGCGGAACTGGAACGGCGCGAACGACGTGCCGAACTGCGCCAGCGACTTCTTCATCGATTCCATGATGCGATCGACGTTGTATTCGTGCTTCGTGTCGTAGTAGACCTCGAGCGCGATGTCGTTCCACTTGTCGCGCTTGACCGTGTAGTTGGCCGACTGGAACGAGAAGAAATCCAGGATCGGCTTGTCCATCTTGTAGTGGAAGTAGCGGCGGGCCTGCCCTGATGGAGTTGTTTCGGTCCATTCCTTTTCCAGGTAACCCGGCGCCAGCGCGATCTGGTCCGGCACGGTCGACAACGTCGCCTCGAACGTGACCCAGTCGGCGTCGCGATCGAGCAGGTTGAACGCGCGCGCCGCCTCGTCGTCGATCTTCGGCATGCGCGGCGCGGGACCCAGCCCGTACTCGCGACGATCGTTGCGGTCGTCGAGCTGGCCTTGCTCGCTGTAGCCGAAGTGCGGGAAGTCGGCGCTGTTGATGAACGTGCCGTTGTCGACGACCTGGTAGTCGTCCGGCGTGTTGCGGAAACCGCGGCTCCAGTATTGCAGCGTGAAGTCGAAGTCCATCGACGCGCCGGGCGCGAGCGGCTGCTTCAGGCGATAGATCGTGTAGCCGTGCGCGCGGTCTTCGCTGACCGTGTCGTGCGCCGGAAAATTCGCCGCGACGAGCGTCCAGTCCATCGGCAGGCGCATGTGCAGATCGCTGATCGGCTTGTCGGTCTTGTTCTGCAGCGCATAGTGACCGCGCACGTCGACGCGGCGCTCGTGCGGATGGAAGTCGACATCGGTGCGCACGTCGGTGATCTTGGGCTGCGGCAGGTCCTTGTACTGGCGATACAGATTTTCGTATTCGGCCTGACGGCGCTTGGCGACGTCGCCCGGCACGTAGCGGTTGAGCACATTCGTGTTGTAGTAGATGAAGCTGCCGATCGCGGCGAACGCGACCAGCGACGCCGCGAACAGCGCGCGCGACGGTGCGCGGAAACGTGCGCGCGCGATGCGCGAGCGTTCCTTCCAGCCTTGCGCGACACCGCGCGCCCAGAACAACGCGGCGACCACGAGCAGCGCGATGGCCAGGCACGCCCAGTAAGCCCGGAACCACAAGTTCCCCGCCAGGAAATGGCCGTAGCCGTTCATGTCGGAGTACGGCGCATCCGGCGCGCTGCCGAAGTTGTACAGGTGATGATCGAAGTGCAACTGCGCCAGCGCGATACGGCTGATGAAATAGATCACGATCAGCAGGTAGCCGAGGAACTTGTTGTTGGCGATGACCTGCAGGAACAAGGCAAGCGCGCCGACCAAAAGGAAGCGCAATGTGTTCAGGGCGATGTAGGACAGATACAGCGCCGGCTCGATATGCGTGTAGCCGCGGATCAACTGGTAGATTGCGCAGACGATCGCACCGGTCGTCAGGAACACGACGATGACCGCGGTCAGTGCGGTCAGCTTCGACAGCAGCGGAATGAAGTCCGGCAGCGCAAACGCATCGGTGACCTCGCTGATGCGCGCACTGCGCTCGCGCCAGACCAGTTCGCCGGCGTAGAAGGCGATGATGATGATCAGCAGGAAGTTGTAGCTGCCTTCCATCGCCTCGGTCATCAGGTGCGTGACCGGATAGACCTTGGTGCCGAACAACTCGTTGCCGAGCACCAGGGCGCCGATCAGGTTGAACAGTCCGAACGCGAGCATGACGAGAAACGCGACGCCGGTGAGCACGCCGCGGGTATCGAACGTGGCGAGCTTCCAGTATTGCGCCAGGCGCGCCGCCGCACCGACGCGCAGTTCGACCGCCGGCAATGAGACCGAATGGCGTGGCGCCTCGGCCGCCGGCGCGACACCGACCGCACGCTTGCGGCGCCACAGGCGCAGGCCCTCGCGATCGGGGCGGAACCACGCCATCGCGGCGACGATCAGCGCTGCGCCAACAGCAACCCACAGCACGCGGTTGACCAGCAGCAGTCCGACGATCTCGGGCAGGCGCGTATTGCGATCTTCGGCCGACCAGTAGCGCGTGGCGACGTCGAATGCACCGAGACCGAATGGATCGATGATCGCGCCCAGCGTCAGATGATCGGGGCTGTCGACCGCGGTACCGGCCACTTGCCAGAGCACGAAGAATGCGATCACGCCGATGTAGGTGCTCAACATCGAGCGCGTCAGCGTCGCCAGCAGAAACAGCAAGGCCGAAAGGAAGAACAGGTCGGGCAGGACGGCGACGGCAAAGGCGTACAGATAGGTGCCGAGCGAAGTGGGCCCCAGACGCAGCGGATCGACCCACGGCATCAGCACGCCGGTCAGCAGCCCGAGCGCGACCACGATCAGCACGACGACTGCGGCGACGTAACCGGCAGCGAAGCGCCCGCCGAGATAGGCGCGGCGCGACAGCGGCGTGGCAAAGAACAGTTCCGCCGTGCCGGCCTCGAAATCGCGCAGCGCGGCGCCGGCAACGAACACCGTGATCAGGAACATGCCGAGGATCGTGAAGAACGTCAGCATCTGCACGACGACGAACGGCGCGTTGCGATGCGTGTTGCCGATGCCGCCGCCGATGCGGATGTGATCGGAGCCTGCCGCGGCGAAGGCGAGCGCGCCGAACGCGAGCGCGATCATCCAGAACAGCGGGCTCTTGAGCTGCTGGCGCAGCTCGAAACGGAAGATTTCGGAGAACATGATTTTTCTCCGCTTCAGGCCGCAAGCGCAGCGGCGGACTGCAGCCGCAACTGGCCGAAGTACACGTCCTCGAGGTCCGGCGTCACGCTTTCGAAGCCGCCTTCCGGCGAGGCGTCGGCGAGCACGTGCAGGATCGTCTTGCCGCCGGCCAGGCGCGTCGACAGCACGGTCATGCGATTGCGGTAGTCGTCGATCGCGGCATTGGCGATCGTCTTGCGCCACACGCGGCCGTCGAGCGCGCGTATCGCCTCGGCCGGCTGGCCCGTAAGGCGCACCTGACCCTGCGAAATGATTGCCATGCGCGGGCACAGGTCGGTGACGTCCTCGACGATGTGCGTCGACAGGATCACGACGACGTTCTCGCCGATCTCCGCGAGCAGGTTGAGGAAGCGATTGCGCTCTTCCGGATCCAGGCCTGCCGTCGGTTCATCGACGATGATCAGCTGCGGATTGCCGATCAGCGCCTGGGCGATGCCGAAGCGCTGGCGCATGCCGCCGGAAAACGTGCCGAGCTTGCGCTTGCGCACGTCCCACAGGTTGACCTGCTTGAGCAACGCCTCGACGAGCGCCTTGCGCTCGCCGCGCGCGACGACGCCCTTGAGCACGGCGAAGTGATCGAGCATCGCTTCGGCGCTGACTTTCGGGTACACGCCGAACTCCTGCGGCAGATAGCCGAGCAGCCGTCGCGCGGCGGGCTTGTCGGCCAGTACATCGAGGTCGTTGAGATGGATACTGCCGCTGTCGGCATCCTGCAGCGTGGCGATCGTGCGCATGAGCGTCGACTTGCCGGCGCCATTGGGCCCGAGCAGGCCGAACATCCCGTTGGGAATATCGAGCGAGACATTCTTCAGTGCCTGCACGCCGTTGGCGTAGGTCTTGGACAAGTCTCTGATCGTCAGCATCGGCGTCTGGTCCTCGAAATCATGGATGGCGGGAAGTGTATTACTTATATATAACACCAACACGCATTCCAGCTGAATGGGCCGGAAGTCATGCTGCCTTAAACGTTCGAGCCTTTCCCGGCATCTCAAACTTTTCGTCCGTTCGCCGGCCGCGACAGAACAGCGATTGCCGGCGTCACAAGCTACGACGCCGCCAGAGTCGCAACGCAGTCGCGGCCATCACGACTTGCGCATGACGAGTGTCAGACTGGAAAGCTGGCTTGCCGATCCATCCGCGCTGCCGTGATCGTGCAACGGTGGCGATGCAACAGCCTGATCGGCCAATCGCGTTGGCACGCGACGTTGCGCTATCCTCATCGTTCGTCATACGCGCGGCGGCGAAAGCAATGGACAGAGGACATCATGGCCCAGGTCAGTGAAGTAAAGGTTCCGGACATCGGCAATTACAGCAATGTCCCGGTGATCGAGGTATTGGTCAAGCCCGGTGATGCGGTGACCAAGGACCAGGGCCTGGTCACGCTGGAATCCGACAAGGCGACGATGGAAGTGCCTTCGAGCGTCGCTGGCGTGGTCAAGGAGGTCAAGGTCAAGCTCAACGATGAAGTTTCGGAAGGCACGGTCGTTGCGC
This sequence comes from uncultured Gammaproteobacteria bacterium, assembly GCA_963738115.1. Lineage (GTDB taxonomy): Bacteria > Pseudomonadota > Gammaproteobacteria > Xanthomonadales > Rhodanobacteraceae > Rudaea. Next base: position 239,267 of record CAVTVN010000005.1, read on the forward strand.
TGATCGAAGTGGCAGGCGAAGGCGCGGCGCCGGCTCCGGCAAAGGCCGAAGCACCCGCAGCTGCTGCACCTGCTCCCGCTGCGGCGGCGACCACGGCGGCGAAGGCCGCGGAAGCCCCTGCAGCCCCTCAGGCAACTCCTCCCGCAGCCGCGGCAAGCGAGGCAAGTGCGCCGAGGAGTCCGCCGGTCAACTTCGGCGCCGACACGGTCATGCCGGACAAGGTCCCCTACGCGAGTCCCGCGATCCGCCTGTTCGCGCGCGAACTCGGCGTGGACCTGGGCAAGGTCAGCGGCAGCGGCCGCAAGAATCGCATCACGAAGGAAGACGTGCAGAACTTCATCAAGAAGGCGCTCGCCGGCGGCGCCGCAACGCGCGCGGCGGCAGGCAGCGGTGGCGCGGGGCTGAACCTGCTGCCTTGGCCACAAGTGGATTTTTCCAAATTTGGCGAAGTGGAAAGCAAGCCGCTGTCGAAGATCAAGAAGATCTCGGGCGCGAACCTGGCGCGCAACTGGGTCATGATCCCGCATGTAACCCAGCACGACGACGCCGACGTCACCGAGCTCGAGGCGCTGCGCGTTGCGCTGAACAAAGAGAATGAACGTACTGATAAGGGCGGGGCCGGCATCAAGTTCACGATGCTCGGCTTCATCATCAAGGCCGTCGTCGCCGCGTTGAAGAAGTACCCGGACTTCAACGCTTCGCTCGACGCGAGCGGCGAGAACCTCGTGCTGAAGAAATATTTCCACATCGGCTTCGCCGCCGATACGCCGAACGGACTGGTCGTGCCGGTGCTGCGCGATGCCGACAAGAAGGGCATCGTCGCGATCACCCAGGAGACCGGAGCGCTCGCGGCCAAGGCGCGCGAGGGCAAGCTCGGTCCTGCCGACATGTCCGGCGGCTGCTTCTCGATCTCCTCGCTCGGCGGCATCGGCGGCACGGCGTTCACGCCGATCGTCAACGCGCCGGAAGTCGCGATTCTCGGCGTCTCGAAGTCGGCGATGAAACCGGTGTGGGACGGCAAGGCCTTTCAGCCCCGTTTGATCTTGCCCTTGTCACTGAGTTACGACCATCGCGTCATCGACGGCGCATCGGCGGCGCGCTTTACCGCGTATCTCGCGGCGCTGCTCGGCGACATGCGCCGCAGTCTGCTCTGAACCAGCGTCTCCGGAATGGACGACATCTCGATCATCGATCTCGACCTGAAGAAGACCACTTGGTCGCGCGTGCATTCCTCGATGCGAACGCTGCACCTAAAACTCAGCGCCGAGCCGGACCTCGACTGGGTTCGCTTCTTTCGCGAAGAACGCGAATCACGCGTCGTGATCAAACGCCACGGTTTATGGATCGAGGAAGGTCATATCGTCTTCGACTGTCTGCTGGCCGATGTCGAGACGCACCACCTGCCGGATTTCCGCCTCTCGATCGCCTATGCCAACGCCAATTACCGCGAGCTGCGGGCGACGCGGCGCTTGGAGACCCGGCAACGCCAGGGCGACGCGCGCAACGAGCAGGCGCAGCTGGCGATGCTGCGCGAACACATACGCGACGGCGACGCCGGGCCGATTGTCGAGGGCAACGGCGCTGGCGGAGCGACGGCGAGCGTGGACGCCACCGCTCCCGCGGAAACGACAGCCTTCGACGACAAGCGCGACGAATTGCGCGCGCGCCTCCGCGCCGCGCTGAAATCGAAAACGAGGGAGTCCGATCGTGGCAACAACTGAAGTCAAAGTTCCGGACATCGGAAATTATACAAATGTACCGGTGATCGAAGTGCTGGTGAAGACCGGCGACACGGTCGCCGTGGACCAGGGCCTGGTCACGCTCGAATCGGACAAGGCGACCATGGAAGTGCCGTCCTCGGTCGCTGGCGTCGTCAAGGAGGTCAGGGTCAAGCTGGGCGATGAGATTTCGGAAGGAACCATTGTTGCCGTGATCGAGGCGGCTGGCGCGGCGACGTCGCCGGCAGCAAAAATTGATACACCGAAGGCGCCGGCTGCGCAGGCGGTACCACCTCCGCAGCCCACCGCAACCAAAGGTGGGAGCGCAGCGCCCGCGCCCCAGGCCGCTGCGGGCACCGGCCGCAAGGCCGACATCGAATGCCAGGTCGCCGTGCTCGGCTCGGGCCCGGGCGGCTACACGGCGGCGTTCCGCGCCGCCGATCTCGGCCAGAACACCGTGCTGATTGAACGCTATGCGACGCTCGGCGGTGTCTGTCTCAACGTCGGCTGCATTCCGTCGAAGGCGCTGCTGCACGCGGCGCGGCTGATCGACGAGGCGTCGCACTCGGCTGACATCGGCATCGCATTCGGAGAACCGAAGATCGACATCGCCAAGCTCGGCGCGTTCAAGGACAAGGTCGTCGCACAGCTGACAGGCGGCCTCGCCGGCATGAGCAAGCAGCGCAAGGTCACGGTCGTGACCGGTACGGGCAAGTTCGTTTCGGCGAACGAGATCGAAGTCGAGACCAAGGACGGCAAGAAACTGGTGCGCTTCGAGAAGTGCATCATCGCCGCGGGTTCGCAGGCGGTGAAGCTGCCCGGATTTCCGTGGGACGATCCGCGCATGATGGATTCGACCGACGCGCTGCTGCTGCAGGAGGTACCGAAAAAACTGCTGGTCGTCGGCGGCGGCATCATCGGCCTGGAGATGGCTTGCGTCTACGACGCGCTGGGCAGCAAGGTCACGGTCGTCGAACTGCTCGATCAGCTGATGCCGGGAGCCGATCCCGACTTGGTTCGCCCGCTCGCGCAACGCCTGACCAAGCGCTACGCCGGCATTCACCTGAAGGTGAAAGTGGCGAAGATCGAAGCGACGAAGGAAGGCCTCAAGGCCACATTCGAAGGAGAGAAGGCACCGGAGCCGCAGTTCTACGATCGCGTGCTCGTTGCCGTCGGACGTTCGCCGAACGGCAAGAAGATCGATGCGGAAAAGGCCGGCGTCGCCGTCAGCGATCGCGGCTTCATCGCCACCGACACGCAGATGCGCACGAACGTGCCGCACATCTTCGCCATCGGTGACATCGTCGGCAACCCGATGCTGGCGCACAAGGCGACGCATGAAGGCAAGGTCGCCGCCGAAGTCTGTGCCGGCGAGAAGAGCGAGTTCGTCGCGCGCGTGATTCCTTCTGTCGCCTACACGGACCCCGAAGTGGCCTGGGTCGGCGTCACCGAAGGCGAAGCCAAGGCCAAGGACATCAAGTACGGCGTCGGCAAGTTTCCGTACGCGGCGTCCGGTCGCGCTATCGGCATCGGCCGCACGGAAGGTTTCACCAAGCTGATCTTCGACGAGGCGACGCACCGCGTCATCGGCGCCGGCATCGTCGGCCCGAACGCCGGCGACCTGATCTCCGAGGTTGCGCTGGCGATCGAGATGGGCGCCGAGGCTGCCGACATCGGCCTGACCGTGCATCCGCACCCGACCCTGTCCGAGTCGGTCGGCATGGCCGCGGAAGTATACGAAGGTACAATTACGGATTTGTATATTCCGAAGCGGAAGTGATTTTCGCGCAGGATCGCCGCGGCGCTTGTCCTAAACAAAGTCCCGGCGGCATCCGTTTGATACCAGTGACGGTTCTGGCCCGTTCATGAAGCGTTGCGCCGCGCGCTTGCCGTGCATCGATTCACTTGAGGTTGCGTCCACGTCTGGACAATGGCCCATTCAGGGTGGCCATGCCACCGCATTTGCAAGCTCAAGGAGAAATACCCATGAAACTGTATTTCGCACCGGAGGCATGCTCGCTGTCGCCGCATATCGTGCTGGAGGAGCTCGGCTTGCCATTCACGCTGGTGAAGGTCGACACCAAGACGAAGAAGACCGCTGACGGGCGTGATTTTCTCGCCGTCAATCCGAAGGGCTATGTGCCGGTTCTGGAACTCGACAACGGCGAGCGCCTGACCGAAGGGCCGGCGATTGTGCAGTACCTCGCGGACCTCAAGCCCGGCGCGAAACTGGCTCCGGCGAACGGCACGTTCGAGCGCACGCGTCTGCAGGAATGGCTGAACTTCATCTCGACCGAGATCCACAAGACCTACAGCCCGATGTTCAACGCGGCGCTGCCGGATGCGGCAAAGACAATTTTCAAGGACAAGCTGATCCAGCGCTACACGTTCGTTGCGGCGACGCTGGAAAAGCAGGACTACCTGCTCGGCGCGCGGTTCACCGTCGCCGACGCGTATCTGTTCGTGGTCACGCGCTGGGCCAAGCATTTCGACATCGATGTGGAGCGATGGCCGGCGTTGGCCCGGTTCATGGACCGCGTCGCCGCGCGTGCTTCGGCACTCACCGCGCTACAGACGGAATCGCAGGCGAAAAAGGCGGCGTAGCGAGAATCAACGAACGCGGATCACGCGGATCAAAAAACTATTCACGCGGATAGAGCACTAAATAGCGAATGTCACCAGCTATATCTATATCCGTGCAATCCGCGTTCCTCGCTCTCCTCCGCGTGAATCCGTGTTCTCGCGAAGCTGGCACTCCCTTGCTGCCGGAACCGCATCCGCGAAAACGAAGCTATTTCAGCTTCTTCACCGCCGGTTTTGCGGCAGAGGCCGCGTCGGCCGCGCTCTCGGCGTCAGGTCCGATCTGCTCGGCGACGTCGTAGTGCCGCACGAGTGGCTCCATCTGCAGCAGGAAATGCTCGTCCTCGGGGTAATAGACCGAGCGATCGGGATTCTCGCCGGCGAATGCGCGCACGGCGTCCATTGAATCCCACAGCGAGATCAGCATGACCTCGCAGTGCTCGCCCTGGTTGCGACGCAGGATGCTCACGCCACGGTTGCCGGGCGTCTTGGCGTAGTCGCGCAAACCGGTTTCGTGCAGGTAGGCGAGGTAGTCGTCCGCTTTCTCCTTCAGCGTGATACCGCGCCAGATGCGAGCGATCATTGCCGATCTCCGCGAATGTGACTGTGATCAGCATACCCCAAGAAACCGCTCCCCGGCCGCCGCAAAGGCGGCTTCGGACGGACGACGGGCAAGCCGCTGGACACAGCCGGGACCGAATGGGTTATCTTTGCGCCGCGCGCACTCTTGGGGAGACGTGCCGACGATTCGAATCCGGGTAGGCGTCGTTCGACGAGGATTTGCCGATGGACTGGATCACCGTAATCCTGCTCGTAGTGGCACTGGCCGCTATCGCGCAGCTGTGGATGGAGCTGTCGCGGCAGAAGAAGCAGACGATGTCGGCCAATTTCGCGGTCGAGGAAGCCCAGCGCGAACTCGATCGGCTGCAGGCCGCCCAGGCGCAGACCATCCATGTGACCCGCCTGGCTGCGTTGGGCCAGATGGTCGTCGGCATCGCCCGCGACACCAACGTGCCGCTCGGCTTTGCGCAGAACAACCTGACCATGCTCGTCGAACTGCTCGATGAATACCGCGAGCTGGTGCATCGCTACGACACCGCCGTGCAGCACTGCCTGCAGCCGGTCGACCTGCTGTTCAGCGCGGACAAGGAGAGCCTGGACAAGCTCGTGAAGTACGTCGAGGAGGCGCGGCGCAAGCTGTTCGAGGCGCGTGCCAACGTCGAATCCAGCGCCCTGCCGCGCAATGCCCGGCAGCTGCTGCTCGATTCGGGGGAGAGCCTCGCGCAACTGTCAGCGAGCGTGCAGGGGCTCAAGGAGTTCGCGCGCTCGGACAGCGACGCGCCGACGCTGGTCGACGTCGGCGAGCGCGTCAATCGCGCGCTGACCCTCGCGCAGCCGCGCCTCCACGACCGCATCGAAGTGGTCAGGCAAATCGGCGTGTTGCCCAGGGTGCGCTGCGCGCCCGGCGACCTCGACCAGGTGTTCCTCAGCCTGATCACCAACTCGGCGTTGGCGATCGAGGGCAAGGGCAAGCTGACGATCGCCGGCAAGGCCGCAGGCGACCAGGTCGAACTGACCTTCGAGGACACCGGCATCGGCATGGCCGACAACATCCTGCCGAAGATATTCGAGCCGTTCTTCAGCACGCGGCCGGCCGGTGAAGGTACGGGCCTGGGCTTGACGATCGCGTACAAGATCGTCACCGGCATGGGCGGCTCGATCCGCGTGCACACGACGCCGCGCGTCGGATCGGTATTCACGGTCTCGCTGCCGGTCGCCAACACCCCGGCGGAAGGCGCCGATGTTCGCTGACGAAATTCATCACTCGCCGCAATCCGTCGGCGACGCGCGGCCTTTCCGCGTGTTGACCGTGACCGCCGATGCGCGCATCCAGCGCGCGCTCGATGTGCTCTGGCGCGAGCATGAGGTGGTCGCCTGCGCCGATAGTGGCCTCGCGGTGGCTATGGCCGTGGAGCGCGACGTCGATGCCGTGCTGTGTGACCAGCGCGTGCCGCCGGCGCTCGGCGCCGAACTGCTGGGCCAGGTGCGCGAGGTGCAGCCGCGGGCCCTGCGCATGCTGCTGTGCGATCGGCCGGACGCGCGCCTGCTGCTCGATGCGGTCAACGATTGCGAAGTGTTCCGCATCGTCGACCAGCCATGGAACATCGCCGCATTGCGCGACGCCGCGCTTGCCGCGCTGCGCGCCGTGCGCCTGTCGCCGCCCATCAGCGCGTAGCGCGCTGTCCGCGGACGAGGCCGAACGCACGCGACGCCTGACTGCCGTCGTCGTCATCGAAAGCGATGCCGGCACCCAGCAACGTCTGCGCGATCTGCTGCAGGCGCACTACAAGATGCACTTTGCGAACTCGCTCGACCGCGCCCTGCAGTTCATGGAGCAGCACGAAACCGGCGCCTTGATCTGTGCCACCGGTCCCGGGCGCAGCGAACTCGTTGCCTCGCTGAAGGCGCTCAAGCAGGCGCACCCGCACATGGCGACGATCATCATCGATCCGCTCGACGATCTTGATCGCGCCATCGAGCTCGTCAACGAGGCACAGATCTTCCGGTTGCTGCGGCGGCCGTTCAATCCGTCGTTGTGCCGGCCCTTCGTCGACGCCGCGCTGGCGCGCTACGGGCACATCAAGCAGCAGCCGCAGACCGCGTGGCGCGTGGCCCCGGCCGAGTCGGCATCGCCGGCGCGCGCGCCGGAACACCTTCCGCAGCAATTGCTCAACCGCATCCGCGGGCTGCCTGGACGGCTGCACGATTCCGAAGCCGGCACCTGACGCGGTCGCGTCGCGCCGGGGCGATTTTCCGTCGACGGAATGCAGCATTGTCCACTTTTCTAATTTTTGGCGCGAGCGGCGCAACAGGAAAGTTCCTGCTGCCGCGGTTGCTGGCAGGCGATGCGCGCGTACTCGCGGTCAGCCGTGTTCCGCGGCAGGACGCGGCATCATCGCAGTTGCGCTGGCTCACCGGCGATCTGTTCAACGCGGTGCTCACGCTGCCCGCGAGCATCGACGTGCTGGTCAATCTCGGCCCTCTGGATGCCTTTGCGACCTGGTTCGAGGGAAATCCTTCGCTGCAAGCGCGGCGCCTGATCACGCTCAGTTCGATGAGCGCGCAGAGCAAGCAGACGTCGGCAGATCCGGCCGAGCGTGAGCTCGCGGTGCGCCTGCAAACTGCAGAATCGCGTTTGGCGAGCGCCGCGTCGGCGCGCAACATCGCGTGGACGATATTGCGGCCCACGCTGATCTACGGCGACGGACGCGATCGCAGTCTGGCGCCGATCGCCCGCTTCGCCCGGCGCTGGCGCGTGATGCCGCTGCCGATCGGCGCAGACGGACTGCGTCAGCCCGTGCACGCGGCCGACCTGGCCGACGCGGTCGTCGCCTGCGTCGACTGCGCGACCGCGGCCGGCAAGACTTACCCGGTAGGCGGCGGCGAACGCCTGCGCTTCGACGAAATGCTGCAGCGTCTGCGTTCTGCGCAACGGCGCCTGGTCGTGCCGTTGCCGGTTCCGCGCTTCCTCCTGCGAGTCGTCGTCTGGATGATGCGGCGCGTCGGCGGCGCGCATACAGTCAACGCCTCCGCTCTGCGCCGATTGCGCGAGCCGCTGATCGCCGACAACTCCGCGGCGACGCGCGATTTCGGCTACGCGCCGCGCGCGTTTGTCGCTAGCGATGTCCTGCCGGAGAAATGAGCGCACAGGCAAGCGCAAGGCCCGCAATCTGAACGCGAAATCCTGCTGCGACGCAGCAGGAAAGCGGGGAGATTTTCGTTGCAAACAACCGTTTGAACTCCCTATGATGGCGACCGCACTTGAGCATTCGGATCTTCCGGGGGACACACCATGCAAACCCGTTTTTTACGCAACCTGGCGTTGTGCTCGCTGCTGTCGGCGGCAGTCAACGAGGCAATGGCACTCAACCCCGGGCCGCTTTACAACAGCGACGGCAGTTACGTAACGGCGGTCATCACCGCACGGTTCGATCCGAGCAACGCGGTCGTACCGTTTCCGACAAACCTGCTGCTGCAGGGAACGACCGACCTGACCCTGAACATCCCGGTCGCCAACCCGGCCAACTACGGCGATCCGGCGGTCGCGATGAATGCACTCGACGGTTTCAGCACGGTGGCGCCGTGGAGCACCACGTTCTCGACGCCGGTAAAGGTCAGCTCGCTGCTCGGCGGACAGACCGTGCGCGTCTTCGAAGTACAGCTGACCGGTCCCGGCGGCGGCGTGACCAAGGTCGTGCGCGAACTGGCTTCGCCGCAGGAATTCGTCGTCGCGGTCGCCTCGACCGACTCGACCGGCCAGACTATCGCGATCGTGCCGACCGCGCCGCTGCGTCAGCTGACCTCGTACATGGCGGTGCTGCTCGGCGACGGCGGCACCGGGACGCCGCCGGCCCAGCGCGTGCCGAGCATCACCGACAACGCCGGCAACGACGTCACCGCGGACCAGACCTATTTCCTCGGCAAGCGCACCGCGCCGGTGTGCCTGAACGGCCATTCCACGATCTCCCTGCTGCCGGCATCGGTCACTTGCGCCCTCGAACCGCTGCGCCAGCTGATCAACTCGCAGGAAGCCGCCGCTGCTTCGGTGGGCATCGACCGTGGCCGCATCGTGCTGTCGTGGGTTGCGACGACGCAATCGACGACGGTTGCGCTGCAGGCGCTGACCAGTCTGATCGACGCCGCGCCGAACTCGGCCGCGGCGTTCGCACCGACTGGGCTCAACCTGTCACAGATCAACCCGGCGCTGCCGCCGGTCGCCAATGTGTACGTCGGTGCACTGCACATTCCGTACTACCTCGGCGTGCCGTCGGCGCAGAATCCTACGGCGGCGTTGACCGGCTTCTGGCATGCCGCACCCGGTGCTTATGTACCGCCGTTCAATGCAGTCGGCCTCGATCCGACGTCGACCAACATCACCTTCGCCAATCCTTTCCCGGTGCCGACGACCAGCCTCAGTGTGCCGGTGCTGCTGACCGTGCCGAACGTGAATTCGGGCCACACCAAGCCGGCGGCGGGCTGGCCCGTCGTGATCTTCCAGCACGGTATCACCGGCAACCGCACCAACATGTTCGGCATCGCCGGCGCGCTCGCAGCGGCCGGTTTTGCCACGGTCGCGATCGACCTGCCCCTGCACGGCGTCACCGATCCGGCCAATCCGCTCTTCCACAACCAGTTGCTGACCGGAACGCCGGCGGCCGGGCTGATCACCGGCGAGCGCACGTTCGACATGGATCTTGAGAACAACACGACCAGCGCGCCCGGCCCGGACGGCCAGATCGATCCGTCCGGGGCATGGATAATAAATCTGTCCAGCCTGCTGACTTCGCGCGACAACCTGCGCGAGGCGGTTGCCGATCTGGTCGAACTGCGCAGCGCGCTGCCGAGCGTCAGCCTCGACGGCGCGACGCTCGCGTTCGACGGTGCGCGCATTGCCTTCGCCGCCCAATCGCTCGGCAGCATGGTCGGCACGGCCTTCATGGCCGTTGCGCAGACGCCGAACACATTCGTGCAGAACGGCGTGCTGAACGTACCCGGCGGAGGCATCATCGGGCTGCTGCTCGGCTCGCCGACGTTCGGTCCGATCATTCTCGGCGGCCTTGGTCAGGCCGGCGTCCATCCCGGAACGCCGGCGTTCGGCCAGTTCGTCACGGCCGCGCAGACCGTGAGCGACTCGGCCGATCCGATCAACTTTGCATCGGCGACCGCGAACAAGAACCTGCTCGCACAGGAAGTCGTCGGCGGCAATTCGCCGGTGGCCGGCGACATCAGCATCGCGGCGTGCGGTTCGAAGTGCTATGACGCGAACGGCAAGTGGCTGCCTGATCAGGTGATACCGAATACCTCTGCCGGATTTCCGCTCTCCGGTGGCAACCCGATCATCGCGGCGCTGGGGCTCTCGACGATCACGACCACGACGCAGTCGGCAACCGGCATTCGCGGTGTCGTGCGCTTCACCAATGGCGTGCACAGTTCGCTGCTCGATCCGACGACCTCGCCGCAGACGACGGTGGAAATGCAGACCGAAGCGGTCAGCTTCCTGGCAACCGGCGGGGCCGCGGTGCAGGTGGTGAACACCAGCGTGATTCGCACACAGTAACGGACCTGGGGAGAACGACTCATGCAGACCAAGAAAAAGACCAACGCACGCATTGTCGTCCGTCCGCTCGCCGTGGCGCTGGCTGCGGCTATCGCCGCCGGCACGGCAAACCAGGCTTCGGCATTCGACTTCGGCGAGAGCGACGGCTGGCACGGCTCGCTGAACACGACGCTGTCGTATGGCGTGGATTTTCGCGTCGCCGACCAGGACCCGAACCTGATCGCCAAGGCGCACTACAACCCGCTGGTCGGATTGCTGCCGAATGCGCAGGAGCGGGCGGCCAAGGGCGCGTTTTCGGCCAATCACGACGACGGTGACCTGAACTACAGCAACGGCAGCGCGTTCTCGAATGCGGTCAAGGCGACCAGCGAACTGGCAATCAACTACGGCGACAATGTCGGCGGTTTTTTTCGTGCCAGTTACTTCTATGATTTCGCCAATGCCGACAACGACAAGCTGACCAGCCTGGCCAAAGATCAAGTCGGCGATCGACTGCGCATGCTCGATGCGTTCCTGTGGGGCAAGTTCACCATTGCCGGGCAGCAGGGCACGATCCGCTTCGGCAAGCAGGTGCTCAGCTGGGGCGAGAGCACGTTCATCCAGGGCGGCATCAACAGCATCAACCCGGTCGACGTCTCGCAGTTGCACGTGGCCGGCGCGGAACTCAAGGAAGCTCTGCTGCCGGTGAACATGATCTGGGGTTCGTACAATTTCACCCAGAACTTCTCGATGGAGGCGACCTACCTGCTCGAGTTCTCCCAGACCAATCCGGATCCGTTGGGCACGTATTTCTCGACCAACGACATCGCCACGATCGGTGCGACCTATGCCTCGCTGCCGTTCGGCCTGATCCCGCAGCCGGTCAACAACCCGGAGAATTACTACAGCGTCTGCTTCGGCGGTGCGCCGAGCGACAATCCGGCGTACGCCGGCGCGAGTATCGCAAACGCGCACACCAACCCGCTGTCGGAGTTGCTTTCCGAATCGTGCAACCAGACGGTCAAGCGTGCTCCGGATCGCTATCCGAGCGAATACGGCCAGTATGGCATCGCCATGCACTACCTGGCCGAGGGCCTGAACAATACCGAGTTCGGCTTGTTCTTCCTGAATTACTCGAGTCGTCTGCCGCTGATCAGCGCCGGTACCACGGTCACCAATCCGAGCCCGACCAGCGCCGACTACTTCGTCGAATACCCGAAGAACATCCACCTGTATGGCATCAGCTTCAACACGACGTTCGAGGGTCCGGGTATCGCCTTCCAGGGCGAGTTGAGCTATCGCCCGAATCAGCCGCTGCAGATCGACGACGTCGAACTGCTCTATGCCGGCCTGTCGCCGCTCAATGAGCTGATTCCGGCGCCGGCCAATCGCTTCTACAGCCAGCTCGGCGACTTTCCGGCGGGCGTGCCGATCCAGGGTTATACGCGCAACAAAGTCACGCAGATCCAGTTCACTGGAACCAAGGTGTTCGGACCGGGAAACTGGTTCAATGCCGACCAGATCGCGCTGGTCGGCGAAGTCGGCGCGACCGACGCCGATATCCCGTCGCAGGACACGCTGCGCTACAACGGCGACGGCACCGATACCGGCGGCGGTGCAGACGCATTGCAAGGCATCCTGACCAACCCGCAGACGCAGGTCAAAGGTTTCCCGACCTCGTTCTCGTGGGGTTACCGCATCGCTGCACGCGCCGACTACAACAGTGCGTTCAACAGTGCCTGGACGCTGTCGCCACGCATCGCGTTCTATCACGACGTCAACGGCATTTCGCCGGGTCCCGGCGGCGCGTTCATCGAGGGACGCAAGCAGGTCACGGTCGGGGCCGAGGCAAACTATCTCAACAAGTGGACGGTCGACCTGAGCTACACGAATTACTTCGGCGCCAGCGATCTGAACCTGATCAACGACCGCGACTTTGTCGCATTTGTCGTGAAGTACTCGTTCTGACGAACGGCACCAACGACGGCACATTGGCAACAGTCGCGCGGCGCCCGCGTTGCGCGACGGCAAATCGGCTAACGGGAGGGGTGTAATGGCTCGGCAAAATCGAACAATGCTCGCGCTGCTGATCGCAGGCGCAGTGTTCTGCAGCGGTGCACAGGCCAAGGGCAGTGCCGCCGATGTGGCGAAGCTCGGCATGACCGGCACGCCGCTCACCCCGGTCGGCGCCGAGCGTGCCGGCAACAAGGACGGCACGATTCCCGAGTGGAAGGGTGGCATCACCACTCCGCCGTCCGGCTACAAGGTCGGCATGCACCATCCGGATCCGTTCGCCGGCGACAAGCCGTTGTTGGAGATCACGGCCAAGAACTACAAGGAGCAGGGCGACAAGCTGTCGGCCGGCCAGATCGCGATGTTCGAGAAGTATCCGAACTGGAAGATGGTCGTGTATCCGACGCGGCGCAGCGCGTCGTTCCCGCAACGCACGTACGAGATGACGTTGAAGAATGCCGCGACCGGTGAACTGGTCGACGACGGCGAAGGCGTCGACAATGTTGCCGAAGGCTTTCCGTTCCCGATCCTCGACGCCGACGCGTCCAAGGCCGGCATGGAGGCGATCTGGAACCACAAGCTCAAGTACAAGGGCGTCACGTTCGCGCGCTGGAACAACCAAGTGACGCCGACCGCCGGCGGTCAGTACGTGCTCGAGCGCTTCCGCGAGGAAGGGCTGGGCCTGTATTACAAGCAGGGCAACACGCTCAAGGACATCAATAATATCCTTTTATACTTTTTCGAGGACGTCGTCTCGCCGCCGCGCCTGGCCGGCCAGGTACTGCTCGTGCACGAGACGCTCGATTCGAAGAAGGACCCGCGCCAGGCGTGGGTCTACAACCCCGGCCAGCGCCGCGTGCGGCGTGCGCCGAACGTCGCCTACGACAATCCCGGCACGGCATCCGACGGCCTGCGCACGAACGACATGACCGACATGTTCAACGGCGCGCTCGACCGCTACGACTGGAAGCTGGTCGGCAAGCGCGAAATGTACGTGCCGTACAACTCATACAAGGCGCACAGCGACGCCACCAAGGTCGACGACCTGATCAAGCCGAGCTTCGTCAACCCCGATCTGCTGCGCTACGAGCTGCACCGCATCTATGTCGTCGACGCGACACTGAAACCCGGCGCGCGCCATATCAATCCACGGCGTACGTTCTACCTCGACGAGGACAGCTGGCAGATCCTCGAGATCGACCACTACGACGAGCAGAACAAGCTGTGGCGTTACTCCGAGGCGCCGTCGGTGAACTACTACGAGGTGCCGGTGTTCTGGTCGACGCTGGAAATCCATTACGACCTCAAGTCCGGTCGCTATCTCGCGCAGGGCCTGGACAACCAGGACGAGATGTACGACTTCTCGTTCCAGACCACGCCGGACATGTTCTCGCCGCAATCGCTGCGCCAGCGCGGTATCCAGTAATCATTCTCATGCGAGCTGCCCGCACCATCCGCTTCGCGGCGGATGGTGCGAAATCCGTCGGGCGCCGCTATGCTGTGCCCATTGTTGCGGTAGGAGAGGGACTGCCGGCAATGAGGCATCGGATCTTGCACAAGAGCCTTTTTCTTGTCGTGCTGATGTTGCCGGCGCTGGCGGCGGCTGCCGACGCGCCCGCTGCAAAAACGCCGAGCGTGTGGGTCGATCCGGCCACGGCACCCGCCGAGATCAGGCCGCTCGCCGCGAATTCCCTGCTCCTCGGTATCGTTCGCAGCGGCAGCCACTACATTGCGGTCGGCGCGCGCGGCGACGTGCTGCTCTCCGATGACGGCAGCGCTTGGCGGCAGGTCGAGGTGCCGACGCGCACGACGCTGACCGCCGTGACCGCTGTCGATGCGCACGTCTGGGCCGTCGGCCACGACGGCATGATCCTGCACAGCGCCGACAGCGGCGAACATTGGCAGATCCAGCGCAAGGATCCATGGCAATCCGACGATGAGGGTGGCGATGCGACCAAGGGAGCGCCGCTGCTCGATGTGCTTTTCGTCGACGCGCGGCGCGGTTTCGCGATCGGCGCCTACAGCCTCGCCCTGCAGACAACCGACGGCGGCGAGACCTGGAAACCGATGACGGTTGCGGCGAAATCCGCGGACGTCGCTGCCGACGAAGACGAAATAGCCTACAAGAGCGCCAAACGTGCCGACGACAGCAAGCAGACGTTCAGCGCTGCCGAGCTCAAGGTTGGCCAGGAAGCCACGCCGCACCTCAACGCCATCGCACGCACCGGCAGCGGCGCGTTGTTCATCGTCGGCGAGCGCGGCAGCGCGTTCCGCTCGCGCGATCAGGGCGCGACCTGGTCACGCCAGCAGCTGCCGTACGACGGTTCGATGTTCGGCGTGCTCGGCTATGGCGGCGACCATGTGCTGGCGTTCGGCTTGCGCGGCCATGCTTTCGAATCCATGGACCTCGGCGAGCACTGGTCGCTGGTGGAAACCGGAACGGAGCTCAGCCTGATGGGTGGCGCGGCGATGCCCGACGGCGGCGCCGTGATCGTCGGCGCCAACGGCGTCGTGCTGATGCGCAGCAAGGGCGGTGAGCGGCTGCGCAGCTTCGTCGAACAGTCGGCCGGCATCATCGCCACGGTGCTGCCGATGGAAAAAGGACCCGCCGTGCTGCTGGCGGGCGAAAATGGCATCAACAGCTTCGAATTGAAGTAGCCCATGGCCGCTCCCGTCCAGCCCGGCATGCCGAACGCGTTCCAGCGGTTTGCCGAGCGCCTGATCTTCGGCCAGCGCATGATCGTGCTGATCCTGTTCGCGCTGATCACGGTGTTCATGGCGTACTTCGCCATGCAGCTGCGCGTCGACGCCGGCTTCAAGAAGATGATTCCGCTGCAGCATGAATACATGCGCACGTTCCTGGATTACGAGAAGGAGTTCGGCGGCGCCAACCGCATCCTGGTCGCGGTGATGGACAAGAACGGCGACATGTTCAACCAGGCGTTCTTCCAGACCATGGAGAACATCACGCGCGACGCGAAGACGATCGACAGCGTGGATGCCGCCCGTGTCAGCTCGATCTTCACGCCGAACGTGCGCTTCGTCGAAGTCGTCGAGGACGGCTTCGCCGGCGGCAACGTCATTCCGCAGACCTTCACGCCCAACGTCGAAGGCTTCAAGGCCACGCCGGAACAGTTCGCCACGATCAAGGCGAATATCGAGAAAGCCAGCATCGTCGGCCGTCTCGTCGCCAAGGATTTCTCCGGCGCGATGGTCTGGGTCGACCTGGTGCCTGAGGATCCGGCGCGCGGCGTCAAGGTCGACTACAACAAGGTCGCCGGCCAGCTCGAAGACATCCGCCACAAGTACGAGAACGAACACACGACCGTCGCGATCATCGGTTTCGCCAAGATGGTCGGCGACATCAGCGATGGCGCGAAGTCGGTCATCGCCTTCTTTTTCGTCACGATCCTGTTCACCTGGCTGCTGCTGTTCGCCTACTCGCTGTCGTGGAAGCTGGCTTCACTCACGGTCGCCTGCGCACTGGTCGCCGTGGTGTGGATGCTCGGCGCGCTGCATCTGCTCGGCTTCGGCATCGACCCGATGAACATGCTGACGCCGTTCCTGATCTTCGCGATCGCCGTCAGCCACGGCGAGCAGATGATCAATCGCTTCCGCGGCGAGATTTTCTTCGGCGGACTCGAGCAGGGCACGGTCGAGCAGCTGCGTGCTCGCGAGCGCTTCGCCGTGCCTCCGCTTGTTGCCGCCAAGCGCAGCTTCGCCGCGCTGCTCGTGCCCGGTGCCGTCGCCCTGGTGGCCGGCTGCCTGGGTTTTGCCACCATCCTGATCATCCCGGTGCGCATCATCTTCGAACTGGCCGTCACCGCGACTGTCGGCGTGGCCCTGACCATACTCACCGATCTGATCCTGCTGCCAGTGTTGCTGTCGTACTGCAAGCTGCGCAACCTCGAGGCCAAACGGGAGTACCGGCTGCGCCAGCTCACGCAGTTCGACAAGCTCTGGGCAATACTCACGCACCTGAGCCGGCCGGTGCCGGCCGCGATCGTGATCATCCTCGGTCTGGCTGTCTGGGCGGCGGCGGCGAACTACGGCAGTCGCGTGCTGGTCGGCGATGCGCAGAAGGGCGTTGCCGAACTGCGGCCCGATGCGCGCTACAACCGCGATGCCGAACTGATCAGCGACAAGTTCGCGCTCGGCGTCGACATTCTCAACGTCATCGCCGAAGGCGCGCCGAACGCCTGCACAACGAGCTATCCGGTCATGGAGACGCTCGATCGTTTCGCCTGGGACATGCGCAACGTCGAAGGCGTGGCACAGGTCATCACGCTGCCGATGGCGGCGAAGATCGTCAACGGCGGCTGGAACGAAGGCAACATCCGCTGGCGCGTGCTGCCGCGCGACAACGACACGCTGCGCCAGGATACGCAGGGCTTCGAGACCGACTCGGGACTGCTCAACGGCGACTGCAGCGCCATGCCGGTGATGATGTTCCTGACCGACCATCGCGCCACGACGATCGACCGCGTCGTCGATGCGGTCAAGAAATTCCGCGACGACAACAAGGTGTTCGCCGGCGGCAACGTCAACCTGCGCGAGCAGCTGGCCAAGGCGGGCGCCGATGCCAAGGCTCAGGACCAACTGAATCTGCGCCTGGCGACCGGCAACGTCGGCGTCATGGCGGCAACCAACGATGAAGTGCGCGCGGTCGACCGCACGATGCTGTACCTGCTGTACGCGGCCGTATTCGTCATGTGCCTGCTGAGCTTCCGCAGCCCGCGCGCGGCGCTGTGCATCGTCCTGCCGCTGGTGCTGGTGACCGAACTGGGCCACTCGCTGATGGTCGCGCTCGACATCGGCAAGAAGGTCAACACGCTGACCGTGCTTGCGCTGGGCGTCGGCATCGGCGTCGACTATGCGATCTATATTTTCGCGCGCATGCGCGAGGCGATGACGTACAGCGTCGAATTCGCCGCCGCCGACGTCAATCGCGACTTCGAACTCACCGCCGAGGAGCTGGAGCAGTTCGAGAAGGACATGGACCTGGATTCGACGGCCGGCAGCGCACTCGGTGTTGCCGGCGGCGGCCAGACCGGAATCGCGTGCACCGAGCTTTGCCGACCTCGACGTAAACAAGGACCAGCGGGTCAGTCAGCAGGAATACGTCGCCGGTCACAATGGCGGACGCACTCTGTCGGAAAGCTATTTCATCGCATTGAAAACGACCGGCATTGCGATCTTCTATACCGCGCTGACGCTCGCCGTCGGCGTGGGCACGTGGGCGTTTTCGCAGCTGAAGTTCCAGGCCGACATGGGTGTGATGCTGACCTTCATGTTCGTCGTCAACATGATCGCCGCCATCGTCTTCCTGCCGGCGTTGTGCCGTTGGCTGTTGCGGCCGACGGAGAAGAACTGACCGGACAGCGTGGGGGCGGGTTCGGTTCGGGGTAGAAACGCGTTTGGTATTCAAATGGGCCAGGAGGGCGGGAGCGGGAAATGAATTCGGGTGCCGGGCGCGCCCGATGGCGGCATGGATGCCCAATGTTGCATTGCGCCCACAACTTCTCTCACTTTTCGGGGAACAACATCATGCTTACCGGTCTGCTTGGCATTTTGGTCTTTCTTGTTGTCTGCGTTCTCGTCGGCGCGCTGATCGTGCAATTGGCCACGAAGATGGCCGCCGGCTTCAAGCCGAGTCTCGGCAACGCCGTGGCGACGGTTCTCGTCGGTATCATCCTTGGCGGCATCATCAACTACGTGCTGCAGATGCTGCTCGGATCGACCGGCTCGCTGATCGGCCTGGTCGTGGCGTTCCTCGTCAACGCATTCATCATCAACATGATGATCAAGGCGCCGGCGGGCGGCCAGATGGGGTTCGGCAAGGCCTGCCTCGTCAGCCTCGTCCAGTACATCATCTACATCGTACTTGCGCTCGCCAGCTTGTTCTTCGGTGCCGGTGTATTGTTCAGCCTGATGAGCGCCACGCACTGAGCACAGGCAATCCGCAACGGGAAAAGGCGCCTCGCGGCGCCTTTTCTTTTGGTGATGCCGAAGTCTCAGTACGCCACGCCCATCCGGCGCATGACCTTGGCGACGATCCACGCCGGACCGATCAGCAGGTAGGCAAGGTCCGTGAAGAATGCCGGGCGCCGTCCTTCGATGTGGTGACCGACGAACTGCGCGATCCAGGCGAACACGAAAACGGCGATCGCCAGCCACATCAAATTCGACGGGCCGAGGGCGCGGTACAGGCTTTCGGTGATCAAGCCGAGGATCGCGAACAGCGCCAGCATGCCGAAGCACAGCGGCCGCGACAGGCGCAGATAAAACACCAGCGCAGCGAACATTCCCATGCCGGCCCAGAAGCCCGGCCGGCCCAATATCGCCGGCACTGGAATGACCCAGAGCAGTGCGATCGCAGTCCACACGATCAGCGGCACGCAGATCCAGTGGATCAGTACGTTGGTCGGATTGCGATGGTCCTCGCTGTAGTTGCCGAGCCAGCGGTCGACATCGCGGCGCGGATCGCTCTGGTCGGAAATCGCGTCCATAGGTAGTCCTTGAAATACGCTCGCCGCATACAAGAATACTCCCTCTCCCCCGACTGCCGTCGGGGGAGAGGGCCGGGTGAGGGGCAGCGCGTCCCCATTCCGCGACGTTCCGAAGTGCATTGCCGCTTCCCCCTCACCCAACCCTCTCCCCCATCGATGGAGCTGATGGGGGAGAGGGCTTTGAGTTGCGCCAGTCCGCGATTTTCTCGGCCGATGGAGGATCTGTCGATCCGTGCCTTACGAGCAGTTCAGTCGATCGTGATGTCCGCAAGCCGCTTGAGTGCTTCGGCATACTTCGCAGCCGTGCCGTCGATTACCGCCGCCGGCAGCTTCGGGCCCGGCGCCTGCTTGTTCCAGTCGAGCGTTTCGAGGTAGTCGCGCACGTACTGCTTGTCGTAGCTCGGCGGGCTGATGCCGACGCGATACTGATCCGCAGGCCAGAAGCGCGACGAGTCCGGCGTCAGCATTTCGTCCATGATGTAGAGCTTGCCGTCCTCGTCGGTGCCGAATTCGAACTTCGTGTCGGCAATGATGATGCCGCGCTGCGCAGCGTAAGCGGCGGCGAAGGCATAGATTTCCAGCGTCGCTGCGCGCACGCGCTCGGCCAGGTCGGCGCCGATCAGCGTGACGACGCGGTCGAAGCCGATGTTTTCGTCGTGCGCGCCGGCCGCGGCCTTGGTCGATGGCGTGAAGATCGCCTGCGGCAGTTTCTCCGCTTGCTGCATTCCGGCCGGCAGGCCGATGCCGCACAGCGATCCGTTGGCGCGGTAATCCTTCCAGCCCGAGCCGATCAGATAGCCGCGCGCGATCGCCTCGATCGGCACAGCCTTGAGACGGCGTGCAATCACGCTGCGTCTGGCATACAAGCCTGCGTCGGTGCCGGCGGGCAGCACGTCGGCAACCGCCTTTCCGGTCAAATGATTCGGCATCAGGTGCGCGGTCCTGGCGAACCAGAAGTTCGAGATCTGGCAGAGCATCTCGCCCTTGCCGGGTATCGGGTCGGGCAGCACGACGTCGAATGCGCTGAGGCGGTCAGTGGCAACGATCAGCAATTCGCGCGCGGACAAGGCGTAGACGTCGCGTACCTTGCCACGATGGATCAGGTCAAGGCCCGGCAGGCTGGATTGATGCAGGACGGTGGGCACGCGCGCGTTCCAGGACGAAGACTTGAACGCATTGTAACGGGTGCGCACGCGGTCCGGCGGCGCGGCCGCAGCGGCTGGTAGAATTGCACGTCTATGGCGCCTTTCGACATCAATCGGCTGCCGGCCAGGGCAGGACGGCGGCCGTGAACATCCTGGGAAAACTGATCGGGGCGTTGCTCGGCTTGCTGCTGTTTCGCCATCCGATCGGCATCGTGCTCGGCGGCTTTTTCGGCCATCTGTGGGACATCGGCGCATTGCGGCCGCAGCGCCAGGGCCCACCGCATTCATTCATCCTGCCACTGTTCTCGCTGGCCGGCGCAATCGCGAAGTCCGACGGACGCGTGTCCGAACAGGAAATCGCCGCGACCGAAAACCTGATGGTGCGCATGCAGTTGAGCCCCGACCAGCGCGCCAGCGCGATCGAAGGCTTCGCCGCCGGCAAGCAGCCGGGTTTCGCCGTGCACCTGACCATCGCCGACCTCAAGACCTGGGCCGGCGGCCGCCGCGACCTGGCCTTCCTGCTGCTCGACATGCTGCTCGATATCGTCTACGCCGAAGGACCGCTGGCGCCGAACAAGTTCGTGCTCGTGCGCAAGCTGTGCTGGTCGCTCGGCGTGGACGAACGCGAGCTGGCCGCTCTCGCGGCAATGCGCGGTTATGCCTACGCGGCCCGTGATGGCGCCGCGTTCGGCCATGGCTGGGGCCGGCGCTATGGCCATGCCGGTTCGGCCAATGATCGGTACGAGCAGGCGGCAAACGACGCGCGGCGCCAGCCGGCGGACAAGGATTCCTACGCTGTCCTCGGCATCGGGCGCGATGCGAACGAGCGCGAAATCAAGCGTGCCTATCGCAAGCTGATCAGCCAGCATCATCCGGACAAGCTCGGCGACGTTCCCGCGGAACTCAAGCGTCGTGCCGAGGAGCGCGCGCGCGAGATCAATGCGGCATATGAGAGGATACGCGAGGAGCGCGGAATCAAATAAGATCGTGAGGAGTGAAGAGTGAAGGAGTGAGGAGAAGCCGTTGTTCTTCTTCACCCCTTACTCCTCACCAGCTCGCGAAGCGAGCGCTCACGCTTTTTTCAAGCATCGAGACTCCAATGAAACAACCCAGCGTCATCGCACCGTCGATCCTTTCGGCCAACTTCGCCAAGCTCGGCGAGGAAGTCGACAACGTCCTCGCCGCAGGCGCGGACTGGGTCCACTTCGACGTGATGGACAATCACTACGTGCCGAACCTGACCATCGGCCCGCTGGTCTGCGAAGCGCTGCGCAAGCACGGCGTCACCGCACCGATCGACGTGCATCTGATGGTCAAGCCGGTCGATCGCATCGTGCCGGACTTCGCCAAGGCCGGCGCGAGCCTGATCAGCTTCCACCCCGAAGCCAGCGAGCACATCGACCGCACGCTCGGCCTGATCCGCGACAGCGGCTGCAAAACCGGCCTCGTCTTCAATCCGGCCACGCCATTGAGCTATCTCGACTATGTGCTCGACAAGCTCGACCTGATCCTGATCATGTCGGTCAATCCCGGTTTCGGTGGACAGAGTTTCATCCCGGCCGCGCTGGACAAGTTGCGCCGCGCGCGCGAGATCATCGACCGCAGCGGGCGGGCGATCCGGCTCGAGGTCGATGGCGGAGTAAAAGTGGAAAATGCCGCACAGGTCGCCGCGGCCGGCGCGGACACCTTCGTCTCGGGCTCGGCGATCTTCGGCCAGAAGGATTACCGCACGGTGGTTGCCGCGATGCGCGCGGCTATCGACAGCGCCTGAGTTCGTTTCGGCGGCGCGCACGCACGGCGTGCGAAAGAGGAAAGACCGCGCCGGAGAACCATCTGGGGAGGGAGGGGGCCGGTTCTCGCGGCGCGGGGAGGTAACCTCATGTCGTCTAGATCACGCGCCAGGTCGGATCGGCGCAGTCGTTGATCGCATCGGCCGAGCGGAAATCTGCGCGCGGTTCGATCGTCGCGGTACGTTCGGTACGCGTCGACGACAGATCGCGCCAGTCGTCGGCTGCGGCGTCGTGCAGTTCGTGGAAGTCGGCAGGCAGGTAGATGTCCATGGTCGTTCCGCGAGAAGGAGTTGTCTGTCAGAAGTGCATCGCTGCGAGCAGGCCCAGGAGCAGCGCCAGTACGGCGAATGTCGTGCGCAGCGGCTCAAAGGATTCGTGCAGTTCGGCGTTGGCTTCGGGACGGTCGGTCTTCATGGCGGTTGTGCTCTTGATTTCGGGGCAGGCGCTGGTGACTGGATAAGGCCTGAGCGCTGAATGCAGGCTTGCTGGTCTTCGCGATCGCTTGTCGTGCGAGCGTAGAATCGCCCTCGTGTCGGCGGAAGCGCCGGCGCAATTGCGGCGCGGCGGCGATGGGTTGTGGCAAAGATATGGCAATCGCGCCGTTGCCGTTGCCGCGCGCACGCGCTGACCGTAAGCTTTGCGCAAACCCTCACCGCCGGGAAATCTCATGGGCCGCAGCGTTGCCATCGTCGAAGACGAACCCGCGATCCGCGCCAACTATGTCGAGGCGCTCAATCGTGTCGGCTACACGACGCTGGGTTACGCATCGCGGCCGGACGCGAGCCGCGCGTTCGCGCAGCGCATGCCGGAACTGGTCATCATCGATGTCGGTCTCGGCGACGAGCCCGAGGGCGGCTTCGAACTGTGTCGCGAATTGCGCGCCCGCTCCGCAACCCTGCCGATCATTTTCCTCACTGCGCGCGATTCGGATTTCGACGTGATTTCCGGCCTGCGCCTGGGTGCCGACGACTACCTGACCAAGGACGTGAGCCTGCATCACCTGGCCGCGCGCATCAGTGCGCTGTTCCGCCGGCTCGACGCGCTGAGCCGACCGGTGGCGAAGGAAACGGTCGTCGAGCACGGGCCGCTCAAGCTCGAAGCCGAGCGCATGCGCGTGACCTGGAACGGGGCCGAAGTGCCGCTGACCGTGACCGAATTCTGGATGGTGCACATCCTCGTGCGCTTCCCGGGTCACGTGAAGAATCGCGACCAGTTGATGCGCGAGGCGCAGGTGGTCGTCGACGACGCCACGATCACCTCGCACATCAAACGCATCCGCAAGAAATTCATCGCCCTCGATACGCAGTTCGACGCGATCGAGACGGTGCATGGGGTGGGGTATCGGTGGCGACCGTGAGAGCAGGGCTGAGGGCTGAGGGCCTAGGGCTGAAGATCAAGAGCTGCGCGCGCTGGCAGCTCTGCGGCTTTTTCAGCCCTCAGCCCTCAGTCCTCAGCCCTATGTCCTTAAGATCCAAACTCCTCCTCCTCGCCCTGTCGACGCTGGCATTGCCGCTGGTCGGCTGGCTGTTCGTGCGGCAGATGGAAGAGTTGCTGCGCCACGGCCAGGAGCAGACGTTGATCGCCTCGGCCAAGGCGATTGCGCGCAGCCTTACCGCGATCGAATCCGACCTGCCGCCGCCCGGCGCGGCGCTGTACGTGCATCCGGCGCCGGGTCGCATCGCCGTCGACGGCTTCGCCGACGACTGGACGGCGCTGCTGCCGTTCGAGCAGAGCGTCGGCATGCCGAGCGATGCACAAAAGTTGAAATTGCTGCTTTGTACAGACCACGACTGGCTGTATGTGCTCGCCCAGGTTCACGATGCGACGCGCGACGGTGCCGACGCGCGCGACCAGAACGCGGCGCTGCATGACCATCTGACACTGACGCTCGAGCGCGGCGGCATCGTGCGCAGCTACCTGCTGGCCAGTGCCGCGCCGGGCAATTTCGACGCGCGCACGCTGACCGGCAGCGACGACGGCACCCTGCCTGCCGCCTTGAGTGGCGCGTGGCAGGAAAACAGCAGCGGCTACCGCGTCGAACTTCGACTGCCGCTTGCGCAGTTGCCCGACCGGCTCGCCGTGACGGCTTACGACAGTGCGGCGCCTGCACCGGAATTCGCCGAACCGCGGCGGCTGCTGCGGCACTCCGCTGCGCTGTCGCAGCAGCTGGCGCAATTCGCGCCGGAGGACATGCGTGTGCGCCTGCTCAGCAGCGAGGGTTGGGTCATCGCCGACGCCGGCAGGCTCCAGCCCGGCAAGGGCGATGGAGCGCGCGCGAACTCGCAGCGGCGCTGGCTGGAAAATCTCGTCTACCGCAGCCTGATCGCGCCGGGCCTGACCCAGGCGCAGGATTTTGCAACGACGTTGCCGCGTGTGGCCGCGCCGGAAATCTGGCAGGCGTTGTCCGGCATCGCGGCGACGGCATGGCACCCCGCCGCCAGCGAAGACCAGGTCGTGCTCGCAGCCGCCGTGCCGTTGCGATCGGCTCCCCTCACCCTGCCATCCACTCCGCAGGCGGCCATCCTCTCTTCCGCGTTGCCGGAGAGGGACGATGACGGACAGCCTCCGGCTGCGGGTTCGTCAATGGGCGAGGTGCGCGGCGCGTTGCTGCTCGAACAGGCCGGCGATGCGTTGCCGCTGCTGACCAATCGCGCGCTGCTGCTGCTGATCGGCGCGAGTCTGTTCGCGCTGTTGCTTGCCGGCGGCATCCTGTTCGCGTTTGCCAGCGTGCTCGGGCTGCGCATCCGCCGCCTGCGCAACGCGGCCGAGCGCGCGATCCGTTCCGGCGGCCAGATGGACGCCGCGGTCCTGCCGATGCTCGCCGCGCGCGACGAGATCGGCGATCTGGCACGCAGCTTCGCGCGCCTGCTCGACGAGGCGAATACCTACACCGACTACCTGCGCACGCTGGCGAGCAAACTGTCGCATGAATTGCAGACGCCGCTGGCGATCGTCAAGTCGTCGCTCGACAATCTCGATCACCAGGCTGTGCCGGCAGCCGCGCGCACGTACCTCGCGCGTGCGCGCGATGGCGCCGACCGGCTCGGCGCGATCGTGCGTGCGATGAGCGAAGCCAGCCGCCTGGAACGTGCGATCGGCGGTGTCGAAGGCGAGGATTTCGACCTCGTCGCCGTGCTGCGCGGCTGCATCGAGGCGTACGCTCCGCTGGCCGCGCCGCGCCGCGTCGAAGGCGAACTGCCGCCCGCATCGTTGATCGTGCACGGCGCACCCGAATTGATCGCGCAGGCGCTCGACAAATTGTTCGACAACGCGCGCAGTTTCGCTCCGGAGGACGGCTGGATCCGGCTCACGCTGCACGCGGCGGCCGACGGCGCCGAGATCCGCGTCATCAACAACGGGCCGTTGCTGCCGCCGGCGATGCAGGAGCGCCTGTTCGATTCGCTGGTCAGCGTGCGCCCGTCGTTGACCAGCCGCGCCGTCGAGCAAGGTGCGCTGCGCACCGACGCGCCGCATCTGGGCCTGGGCCTCTATGTCGTGCGCATGATCGCCGAACTGCATGGCGGTGAAGCGCGCGCGCGCAATCTCGCCGACGGCAGCGGCGTCGAATTCATCGTCACGTTGCGTGGCATGCCGCGGCGGCCGCTCGCGCCGTCGGCGTGAACGAGTGTCGACGCGCGTTCAAAGTCGAAAGTTTCTGCTGCCGACTGGTTCCGATACGCACGGTCCTGCATCCCTCCGCTGTGCGACGCAGGACGCGCACTGTCGCGTCCAGGATGCTCGTGCCCTTGCGAAGGAGTCGTCATGCAGCGCCGAACGATTCTGCTCCGTCTGCGCGTTGGCGCGTTCCTGGCCCTGGACCACGCTCTGCGCGCACGGCGCGACGTTTCGGCGTCGCACGATTTCACCATGAACAACAATGATCCGCCGGGCAGCTATTTTCCCGGCAGGATATTTCGAATGGAAGGCGCAGTTCTACCTGAGAAAGAAGGACTACGCAGAAGCGCTGCGCCTGTTCGAGCTGTCAGGTTACTGGGCTGACAAGGTGGCGCAGTACAACGTCGGCATCATGTATTTCAACGGCGTCGGCATCCCGACCGACAAGGCGCGCGGTGCCGCATGGCTCGGCATTGCCGCCGAGGCTCACGACACTCTTGCCGACGCCGCGCTGCAGGCGGCCTATTCGGAGCTGACGCCGAAGCAGCGCCAGGAAGCCGACGCGATCTTCCAGCAACTCGATGTGAAGTACGGCGACGCGCGTCACGCTGCCGCGCGCCTTGCATCGCTTCCGCCAGGATGGAGCGAACAGCGTGTTCGGTTTCGGCGTGGCCGGTGCGGGCACGGTCACGACCTATGGCGGTGCCGACAGCATCGCCGAGAACAGCGTCGATTTTGTCCGTCGCATGGACGCGCAGCGCGACGCGCTGATCGCGAAGATAACCGGGCGCGTGAGGTCGGCGCCGTGCAGGCGCTGCCTGTTCCCGAAGCCGACAAGCACGATGCCTCGCACGCCGTGCTGCAGCCGGAACCCGAGGCCCTAACGACTTTGCCGCTGGCGGTCACCCGAGTCTCGACGTGGCATGATTCGGACGACGACAGGGTCACCGGCGCAAGACAATGGCCGGCGCAATTAACCCGCGTCCGTCGCAGGGCGCGCTGTCTTGCTATCGTGCGCTGCCCGGTCGCCGTTGGACGCATCGCATGCTTTCCCAGGACGAATTCGGCGCGCTTGCCGCGCAAGGCTATAACCGCATTCCGGTCGTGCGCGAGGTGCTGTCCGACCTCGACACGCCGCTGTCGGTGTACCTCAAGCTCGCCGACGGTCCATACACGTACCTGCTCGAATCGGTCGCCGGCGGCGAAACCTGGGGACGGCATTCGATCATCGGCCTGCCCAGCCGCAAAGTATACAAATTGCGCGGGCACCGGCTCACGGTCGAGGAACACGGCGTCGCCGTCGAGGAACGCGAACTGGCCGATCCGCTGGCCGAGATCGACGTGATCCGCAACGGCTTCAAGGTGCCGCAGTTGCCGCAGATGCCGGACTTCAGCGGCGGCCTGGTCGGCTATTTCGGCTTCGAGAGCATCGGCTACATCGAACCGAAGCTGGCGCACTGGGACCGGCCCGATCAGCTGGGCATACCCGACGTGCTGCTGATGCTCAGCGACGAAGTCGCCGTGTTCGACAACCTCAAGGGCCGCCTGTACCTGATCGTGCACGCCGATCCGGCGCAGCCGCAGGCGTATGCGCGTGCGCAGCGGCGTCTCGACGAACTCGCGTTCCGCCTGCGCCGCTCCGGTCCCAGCTATCCCGAAGTGCTCGACCCGAAAGCGCTCGAGGAAACCGACTTCAAGTCGAGCTTCACGCGCGAGCAATACGAAGCGCTGGTCGAGACGGCGAAGGAATACATTCGCGCCGGCGACATCTTCCAGGTCGTGCCGTCGCAGCGATTGAGCGTGCCGTTCCGCGCGCGGCCGGTCGACGTCTATCGTGCGCTGCGCGCGCTGAATCCGTCGCCGTACATGTATTTTCTCGATCTCGGCGGCACGCAGATCGTCGGTTCGTCCCCGGAGATTCTCGCGCGCCTGCAGCGCGGCAAGGTCGTCGTGCGGCCGATCGCCGGCACGCGCCCGCGCGGCAAGACGCGCGAGGAAGATCTCGCGCACGAATCCGAACTGCTCGCCGATCCGAAGGAACGCGCCGAGCACCTGATGCTGATCGATCTCGGCCGCAACGACGTCGGCCGCGTCAGCAAGACCGGCAGCGTCAAGCTGACCGAGAGCTTCGTCATCGAACGCTACTCGCACGTCATGCACATCGTCAGCGAAGTGCAGGGCGACCTGCGCGAGGGGCTTTCCTACATGGACGTGCTCAAGGCGACGTTCCCGGCTGGCACCGTTTCTGGCGCGCCGAAGATCCGCGCGCTCGAGATCATCCAGGAACTCGAACCGCACAAGCGCAACATCTACGCCGGCGCGATCGGCTACATCGGCTGGTGGGGCGATGCCGACACCGCGATCGCGATCCGCACCGCCGTGATCCAGGACGGCCGCCTGCACGTGCAGGCCGGCGGCGGCATCGTCTACGACTCGGATCCCGGCGACCGAGTGGGAAGAGACGATGAACAAGGGCCGCGCACTGTTCCGCGCTGTCGCGCAGGCAGCTGGCGGCCTTTAGTTCATCCTTCCATGAAGGAACGTATGGTGTCGCCGATGATTGCTGACGCCGTTGGGTTGTTGTTTGCTCTCCGCTCTTGCTCGTCCGAGATTGGCCACACGCCTTCCGACTTGGTACGCTCGCAGTCCTGCGTGCCGAAGGGGGCCAACGCTTGTCACTGATCGACGAACTCAAGCGCCGCAACGTATTCAAAGCGGGCGCTGCCTATCTTGCGCTCGGCTGGGTCGTCACTCAGGTCACCTCGACGGTGGCACCGGTGCTGCACATGCCCGAGTGGATCGCATCGGTGGTCGTGTGGATCGGCGTGATCGGCTTTCCGTTCGTCATCATGTTCTCGTGGATCTACGAGTTGACGCCGGAAGGGCTCAAGCGCGAGAACCAGGTCGATCGAACGACCTCGATCACGCACGTCACGAGCCGCCGTCTGGACCACATCATCATCGGCCTCCTGGTGCTGGCGATCGGACTGTTTGCGTTCGACCGATTCAGCCCGCGCAAAGCCGAACCTGTCGCCGCGTCGGACGAAGCGACGACGCCTGCGATCAAGAGCGCGGCCGCTCCGTCGACTGCAGCCGCGTCGCCGGCGGCCAGCGACAGTTCGATCGCAGTCCTGCCGTTCGTCGACATGAGCCAGTCGAAGGACCAGGAATATTTTTCGGATGGATTGTCGGAAGAACTGTTGAACCTGCTCGCCCAGATTCCGCAGTTGCGTGTCATCGCCCGCACGTCGTCGTTCTCGTTCAAGGGCAAGGAAGTCGACGTGGCGGAGATCGCGAAGACGCTCAACGTCGCGAACGTCCTGGAAGGCAGCGTGCGCAAGTCCGGCGATACGCTGCGCATCACCGCCCAGCTGATCCGCACTGCCGACAGCTCGCACCTGTGGTCGGAGACATACGACCGCCAGCTGACCGATGTGTTCAAGGTGCAGGACGAGATTGCCGCCGCCGTGGTCGCGCAACTCAAGGTCAAGCTGCTGCCGGCCCAGCAGGTGACGAACCCGCATCGCACGGCCAATACCGAGGCCTACAACCAGTATCTGCTCGGCAACCAGTTCTTCAACCGCAATTCCCTGGAGGGCTACCACTTCGCGGTCGACGGCCTATCGGAAGGCCATCGCGCTCGATCCCGGTTACGCCGCGGCATACGCCGGGCTCGCCTATGCGGAAATCTACACGTCGGATTATGCAGCGACGCCCGAAGAAAATGCCGCAGGACGACAACGCGCACTGGCTGCCGCGGACAAGTCGATTGCACTGGCGCCGGATCTGGCGGAAGGCTACGCGGTGCGCGCCTGGCTGCGCTCGTCCATCACCTGGGAATGGAGCTGGCGCTCAGGCGGACTTCGACAAGGCGCTGGCTCTTGAGCCGGGAAATGCCGACGCCCAGCGTCGATACGGCATCTTGTTGACGTATCTCGGCCGGATCAGCGAGAGCCATTGCGGCGAACCGCAAGGCCATCGAACTCGACCCGCTGTCCTCTGCAGCGTGGAATAATCTCGGTGCCGCGTACTCGATCGACCCCAGCAACTACCGGGAAGCCCGCGAGGCGATCGACCGCGCGCTCGCGATCAATCCGGAATCGAGTTTCGCGAAGACCAATCTCGTCGTACTCGAACTGCTCGAAGGCCATGCGCCGGAGGCGCTCAGCGTGGCGCGCACGGCCGGGGTAGTCTGGAGCCAGGTCGGTGTCGCGATGGCCGAACACACGCTGGGTCATTCCAGGGAATCGCAGGCGGCACTCGACGAACTGATCGCGAAGTACGCGCACGATTCGGCTTATCAGATTGCCGAGGTCTATGCGTGGCGCGGGGAGATCGACAAGGCGTTCGAGTGGCTCGAGCGCGCCTACGTGCAGCACGACGGCGGCATTGGCCTGATCAAGACGGACCCGGTGCTCAAGCCGCTTCGGACCGATGCGCGGTTCGCTGCGATGGTGAAGAAGCTGGGCCTGCCGACCGTAGGCTGGGCTGAGCGAATGCGAAGCCCGGCGTTGATGAGGCGACCACGATCGCTGGGCTTGCTCGCTCAGCCCGGCCTACGGCGATTTGCTTGCCGACGTCAGCGAAGCCCGCAGCCGCGCAACTTCGTCCGGTGTGATCGTGTCGGCGTAGCGATTGTCGAAGTGGCTGCGCACGTAGTTGACGACCTCGGCGATCTGTTCGTCGGACAGGCTGCCGCCTAGTGGCGGCATCGCGCGCCGACCGGCGAGCACCATGGCGGCCGGATACGCGGCAGTCGCGAGCCTCGGATTCGCCGCGAGCGCGGGATACTGGGCGGCGCCCTGCGCGCCGCGCGCGTCCGGCATGTGGCAACCCTGGCAGATCGCGCGATACAGGTTTTCGCCGCCGTGCTGGTCGAAATGTCCGAGCGGCATCTGCCCGGGCAATACAAGACCCACCGCTTCGTCGCCGGCCCGCGCCGGCGCTGCGAGCGCGAGCATCAGCAGCAGCGCGGCAGCGCGGCCGGATGCGCGCGTAAGAAGACGCGCGACCAGCGCGTATCCGGCGCGGTTCGACGGATGGCCGCGGTCGCGCGCTTGGATCGGCATGTCAGGTCGCTCCCACATGGGTCGCGATCGCGCGCTGGTGCAGGCGCCCGATCGCATCGAGCGACGACAGCACGGCGCCTTCCTGCCAGGCCGGCAAGCGCGAGGCATGTTCGCCGGCGAGCACGATGCGCCCGTCGAGCGCGCACAGGTTGTCATAGTGCTTGTCGCGCAGCGCATCGGTCCATTTCCCGAAGCAGCCGTGCGTGAACGGCACGCGATGCCAGGCAACGGAAATGCCGTTCTCGAATTCGGCCGGATATTGCGCGTGGATCTGTGCGCCGTACTCGACTGCCTTGCGCACGCGCTCGTCCGGCGCCATCGCCGTGTACTCGTAGGCACGCGTGCCAAAGATGTAGGCGCCGAGCAGCACGCCTTTGCCGGTCGTGTTCGGGCGGTCCGCCGGATAGCTGATCGTCTGGATCGGCAGGTCGGTGAAAGTGACGCCGCCGTAGATGCGCTCGTCGGTTTCCCAGAAGCGGCGCTTGAACTGCAGGCCGACCTTGACCGATGCCTCATACGGCACCGCCTGGATCGCGGCGGACATTGCATCGCCGACGCGCAGCTCGATCTGGCCGAGGACCGAGAGCGGAATCGTGCAGACGCACCAGTCGGCGCGGCTCGTGCGTGGCGCTCCGCCGCGACGTGCATCGACGTGGGCGACGCTTACGCCGCGCTCGTCCTGGTCGATGCGCACGACTTTCGCGCCGAACTGCACGAGAGGCGCGACCTCGCGATACAGCGCCATCGCGATGCGATCCATGCCACCGACCGGCTGCAGCATCGACGGGCTGAATTCGTAGCGGAATGACGTGCCGAGCATGCGCCATAGTCCGGATTGCACGATCTGCGACAACGTGAGCGGATCCGACAGCGTCGGACGCGAGTCGATGCCGCCACCCGGGTCCTTGTCGAAGCCGCGCCGATTGCTGGTCAGCGGCGATTTCAGATACCGATAGTCCTGGTCGAGAATGCCGTACGAGCGCAAGCGCGAGCAGCAGCTTTTCCTTGTCCTCGACGCTGACCTCGGCATCGAGCTGTCCGCGATGGACCGCCTTGCCGAGCAGTTCGGCGACGTGGCCCTGGAAGTCCGCATGCACGTGACGGAAGCGCTGCGGCTTGCCGTCGAACGCGGCCTGCGAATGCAGGTAGGCATTGACGTTGAGCTGCGGGAACGGCTCGAGCGGGACGTTCAGGCGCCGCGCGTAGTCGAGCATCGCGTGATGATGGAACGGGATCCGCCACGGACCGGGATTGAAATACAGCCCGGTATCGAACTCGCAGCGCTGGCGAAAGCCGCCGAGTTCGGTGTACTCGTCGCCGCCGCGTAGCGTCCACGCGCGCCCGCCGGCGCGCTGGTTGTATTCGAGCACCGTGACCTTGTAGCCGGCGCGCTGCAGTTCGTACGCCGCCACGAGTCCGGCCATGCCGGCGCCGAGGACCAGCACCGATGCGCCGCGCGGTGCGCCGGAAAGGTCGATCGGCCCGGTGTAGGTCGACTCTCCGGCAAACCCGAGCGCGGACATCGACTGATAGAGCATCGCGGCACCGGCCGACTGGCCGATTCGTTGCAGCAGCGCGCGCCGGCTGATCGCTGTTTCTGATCCGTTCACTGGCATGTTTCCGACGGTCCGGGCAGCAATGCTGGGAGCAAGGACAGCGCCGTAGCATAGCCTGCCGGCACACGTGATGGTGGTAAGGCGTTGCGTAGAACGAAACCCGCATCGAGTTTGCGCCAGCCGCTGCTGTGCCGATTGGCGAGGACCACTGTCGGATAGCGGTAGAGAACGTAGTCCAGGGACGGACGGATTCGTGGATCAACGGCGCCGTTCGCGGTGCCGAGCATCGCAGGCTCGGCGGGAAAATGCCCGCAGGGTCGCGGCGATGGATCGCCGCGATTGCGAAGCAGTACAGGGATGTACTGTCTGAGCAACCCCGCCGCGGCGAGAAGCGCAGGGAAGTCCGATTCGCACGATGCGAATCGGACCACCGCGTCAGGCGCTAGACCTTTTTGGTTACTTTTTGGGGCAATGCCAAAAAGTAACTCGCTCGCCCGAAGGGCGAGTGAAAGCTCTGCATTTCGTCAGAGAACGAGCAAGAACTGGATTCCAGCATTCGCTGGAATGACGAGCAGGAGAAACACCATCCCCACCCAACCCTCCCCTTGAAGGGGAGGGCTGAAGCTTCAGTGCTTGCGCGAAGCAGTCGACCGCTTGCCGGCGCGCCGTTTTTCCGACGCGGGAGTCGGCACCGGCGCAGGCGGTTCGGCATCGCCGTGCAGGGAGTAGAGCGACTCGAGCAGGCTGTCGTCGGCGCTCGAACATACCGCGAGGACAACGGCTTCCTTCCAGCCCTTGGCGGCGATGTAGGCGTGGCCCATGGTGCTGTCGATGTAGATCGACTGTCCGCGGCCGAGTTCGACCGGATCGTAGAATTCGGTGTGGGCGATGATCGCGCCCTCGACCACGTGGATGTATTCCTCGCCGGAGTGACGCACGAGCTCGCCGAATTCCTCGAGGCTCTTCGCGCGGATGCGCGTGTACACCGGAATCATGCGCTTGCGCCGCAGCTCGGCGCACAGGTAGTAGTAATCGTAATTCTTCGTGTTGACGCGGACGGCGTCGTCCATGCTGCCGATGCTGCGGCGCGCGGTAACCGGCGCTTCGGCTTCGGCGGCCGGGTCGGCGAACAGTTCCGACATGCGGATGTTCAGGCGCTGGCTCAGCTGCAGCAGCTTGTCGTAGGTCAGCGTCAGGCGGTCGTGCTCGACCTTGGACAGCGTCGACACCGGAATCGCGATGCGCTCGCTCATCTCCTTCAACGTCCAGCCGTTGCGCGCGCGCAGCGCGCGCAGCAGGCTGCCGAGTGTCGGGTGACGCGTTTTCATGTCCATCGTTCCTCGTCCTTTCGCGCGGCGTTGCCCCTGCCTGCGCCGTGTTCACCTGCCGGTGGCCGCGCTGCTGCCGCGGCCGCCATTTTCCAATCAGGACAACTTTTCTACCGCGCCCTGCAGCATACAAGGCCCGGCGGGCAGCGCAATATCGACTTTAGCGATGCGGCCGGCCGCAGCCGCACCGTTATGCGCTTCCCGCCGCAGGTTCTGCGCCTGTTCCGGCGCCCGCATGCTGCCATTGCAGCATGAAATCGCTTCGGCCTCAATGGAAAATGCCGTTGACAATTCTCTAATCAGGATCATACTCGCCCAATCGCGACAATTGGGTGACGAGGGGAGAATGTCCCATAACGACGCTTTTCGGGCCGGGCGCAGGCGCGTGCTCGGTGGCCTGGGGATGGGCGCGGCCGCACTGGCGCTGGCGCCGTTCCGGCTGCGCGCGGAATCGCGCGCGCCGGCGGAATTGAAAAAGAAATATCCGGCCAAGGTCATCGACCTCGTGCAGCGCTCGCTGGTCATCGACATGCTCGCGCCGCTGAAGATCGACTTCAATCCGGACGCATTCTCACTGCCGCTGAGCGAAGCCGATGCCGAGATGTTCCGCACCTGCGGCATCACCGGCTTCCACAATTCAGTCGGCGTCGGCGGCGCGACGGCCTACGACGACGCATTGCAGTTCATCGCCGCGTGGAGCGGTTTCGCCGGCCGCAACAGCGAGGTGTTTTCGCTGGTCGGCCGCGTCGAGGATCTCGAGCACGCCAAGGCCAAGCGCAAGGTCGCCGTCATCATGGGCCTGCAGAACGCCGATGAGTTCCGCCAGCCCGGCGACGTCAAGGATTTCTACGACCTCGGCCTGCGCTGCGCGCAGCTGACCTACAACACGCAGAACATGATCGGCAGCGGTTCGACCGAGCGCGTCGACGGCGGCGTCACCGACTACGGCGCGAAGATCATCGAGGCGATGAACGACGTCGGCATGCTGATCGACGTGTCGCACAGCGGCGACCGCACGACGCTGGATGCGATCGAACTGTCGCCGAAACCCATTGCCATCACGCACTCGAACTGCCGCGCGCTGAACAACCATCCGCGCCTGAAGACCGACGAGGCGATCACCAAGCTTGCCGCGAAAGGCGGCGTCATGGGCATCACCGGCGTGCGCATGTTCGTCAAGGACAAGGAGCCGACCACGATCGAGGACATCGTCGACCACATCGACCATGTCGTGAAGCTGGTCGGCATCGATCATGTCGGCATCGGTTCGGATTCGGACCTGATGGGCTACGACCACATGCCCAAGGACCAGTACGAAAAGCTCAAGGCCGGCTACAAGAGCAGCTATGCCTTCCGCGACAAGATCGATACCGACGGCTTCGATCATCCGCGCAAGGTCTACGACCTGACCGCGACGCTGCTCAAGCGCGGCTACAGCGAAGCAAATATCCAAGCCGTGCTCGGCGGCAATTTCCGCCGTCTGCTCGGCAGCACCTGGCTCGAGCCAAAACGCACACCGCCACCCGAAGCGAAGAAACCCGAGGAGAAAAAATCATGAACAACATCTTTGTACGTACACGGTTGGGGCACGCCATTCTCCTCGCGCTCATTGCCAGCGCCGGGGCACATGCGCAGGACGCAGCGAAACCGGACGCCGACAATTCGGCGACGCTCGGCACGATCGTCGTCACCGCCGAGAAGCGCAGCGAGGACATCCAGCAGGTGCCGATGTCGATCGGCGTCATCAACGAGACGCAGCTCGAGAACCTGCACGCGACGCAGCTGGCCGACTACGCCGGCTATATCCCGGGCCTCACCGTCGTCAATGGCGGTTCGCCGGGCCAGGCGATGCTCGGCATCCGCGGCGTGACGCCGCTCAGCGCTGGCTCGACCGTCGCGACGTACATCGATGAAACGCCGCTCGGCACGAGCAGCAACTACGGCGGCGGTTCGACCGACGTGCTCGACCTGCTGCCGTACGACTTCCAGAGCGTTGAAGTGCTGCGCGGCCCGCAGGGCACGCTGTACGGCGCCGTCGCGCTCGGCGGCGTTCTGCGCTATGTCACCAAGCCGCCGGACCTCGATCAGTTTTCGTGGCGTGTCGGCGCCGATGCCTTCACGACCGAAGGCGGCAGCGATGCCGGGTTCGGCGGCCGCTTCGGCTTCAATGCGCCGATCGTTGCCGGCCAGCTCGCGCTCAGCGCGAGTTTCGCGCGCCAGGATTCACCGGGCTACATCGACAATGTGCGCACCGGCGAGAAGGACCAGGATTCATTCTCGCAGCAAGTCGCCCACGTTCAGCTGCTGTGGCATGCGAGCGACACGTTGTCGGTCAAGCTGCAGGCGATCCAGTCGAAGATCGATTCCGACAGCAGTACGGCCACGGCGCTCGACCCGATCTCGCTGAAGCCGATCTACGGCGACCTCAAGGACGACAACTACGTCCCGGAGCCGTTCAAGAAGGACGTCAACTACTACAACGCCACCGTCAACTGGGACCTCGGCTTCGCCGATTTCGTCTCCGCGACGAGCTATGCCGAGAACACGCAGCACTCGACGCTCGACGCGAGCCTGGTCTACGGCGTGGCGTTCCCGGCGTTCGGGCTGCCATCGCCGGGCATCTCGGCCGTCACCTACGACCTCAAGCTGTACAAGACGACGCAGGAATTCCGCCTGACCTCGAAGAGCGACGGTCCCTGGGAATGGCTGCTCGGCGCGTTCTGGACCGACGAGAACAGCGCGCAGAACCAGGCCGCAAGCGCGCAATTGTTCGATGGATCATCGATCGCCGGCCTCGATCCGCTGGCCGTGATCGCGCTGCCCTCGACGTACAAGGAATACGCCTTTTTCGGCGACCTCACCTACAAGTTCAACACGACGTTCGACGTAACCGGCGGCATCCGCGCCGCGCACAACGACCAGACGTTCTCGCAGATCAGCAGCGGTGCGCTGGTCGGGGGTAGCGCTACGGTAACCGGCGACTCGTCGGAGGACGTGTTGACCTGGTCGTTCTCGCCGCGCATGCACCTGACCCCGGACCAGATGCTGTACCTGCGCATCGCGACCGGCTACCAGCCGGGCGGCCCGAACGTCTCGTTCCCGGGCGTGCCGCCGTCGGTCGACGCCTCGACGCTGACCAACTACGAGGTCGGCTGGAAGGCGATGTTCGACGACAACCGCTGGATGCTCGACATCACCGCATTCGACATCGAATGGGACAAGATCCAGGTGTCGGCGAACACCGGCGGCTTGGCCTACCTCGCGAACGGCGGCACGGCACGCAGCAGCGGCATCGAATTCTCGACGCTGTACTCGCCGGTTGCGGGGCTTCGCCTCGGCCTCAATGGCGCCTACACCGACGCGAAGCTGACCGAGGATGTGCCGAGTCTCGGCGGCCTCAGCGGCGATCGCCTGCCGGCGGTTCCGAAGTGGGCAACGTCGGCGACGGCGGACTGGTCCTTCCCGGTGTTCACCGGCTGGACCGGCCGCATCGGCGGCGGCATCCGTTACGTCGGCGATACGTTCAGCGGTGTGCAGAGCGCCGGGAGTACGTACGAGCAGGGCAACTATACCGCGGTCGACCTCAATGCCGACATTTCGAACGATCACTGGACGGTGCGCCTCTTCGTCAAGAACCTCACCGACGAACGCGTCTTCACGAACCTGTCGGCGCTGCCGAGTGCGCTCACCGGCGAGGTCATGCAGGTGAAGGGCGTGCCGCTGCAGCCGCGCACGATCGGCATCGGTTTCGATGCAAAGTTTTAGAACAGGATCCGCATGAGTTCGATCTCTCCACTGCGTGAATCGCCGATCGAGGCGCTGCCGCAGCCGTACCTGCTGTTCCTCGGCGATACGACGGAGCCGGGCTACGCGAAGACCGCCTTCGGTCTTCGCGACTGGTCCGGCGACCGCTGCGTTGGCGAATGGTCATGCGGAGCGACGGTGACCACCGGCCTGCCATTCCTGACGCCGAAGGAAGCGCGCGCCCGCGGCGCGCGCGGCCTCGTGATCGGCGTCGCCAACTCCGGCGGCATCATCTACGACAGCTGGATTCCGCCGCTGGTCGAGGCGCTGGAAGCCGGGCTCGACATCGTCAGCGGGATGCACCGCAAGCTCGGCGACGTGCCGCAGCTGAAGGCCGCGGCGGTGCGACTTGGCCGGCGCCTGATCGACATCCGCACGCCGCCGAAGAACATCCCGATCGGCACGGGGCACAAGCGCAGCGGCAAGCGCCTGCTCACGGTCGGCACGGATTGCGCGCTTGGCAAAAAGTATACCGCGCTGGCGCTGGCGCGCGCCTTCGTCGCGCGTGGGGTCGATGCCGACTTCCGCGCGACCGGGCAGACCGGAATTCTCATTGCCGGCAGCGGCATGCCGATGGACGCCGTCGTTGCCGACTTCGAAGCCGGCGCCGCTGAGGTCCTAAGCCCCGAGGCGTCGCCGCAGCACTGGGACATCGTCGAAGGTCAGGGTTCGCTGTTTCACCCGGCCTATGCAGGGGTGTCGCTCGGGCTGCTGCACGGCAGCCAGCCGGACGTGTTTGTCGTCTGCCACGAACCGGGCCGCGAGTTCGTCATGGGTCATGAAGAATTCGCGCTGCCGAGCATCGAGGAGACGATCGACATGACCGTGCGTCTCGGCAAGCGCACCAACCCCGCGATCCGCTGTGCTGGAGTCAGCCTGAATACCGGCAAGCTCGATGCAGCCGCGGCGAGCGAATTGCTGGCGAGCGAAAGCCGGCGACTCGGAATGCCGGTAGCCGATCCGATGCGCGGCGGGCCGGAGTTCGAACGATTGGTCGACGCGTGTCTGGCGACGTGAGGGATGAGGTAACAAGTAAACAAATAGCTTCGTCATTCCCGCGAAAGCGGGAATCCATTTTGATCTTTCTTCGAACGGCCAAAGCAAGATGGATTCCCGCTTTCGCGGGAATGACGTCAAACTGGTTTGAAGTCGTCGGCTGAAGTCTTGCGCCGCTAAAGAACCAACAACATTACGAGAGCCGCGCGTATCGATGCCGATGCGCAGCGATTCCCACGAAAGGAGAGAAAACATGGTTTCCATGAAATGGTTTGGCGCCACGCTGCTGGCACTGGGATCGCTGGCAGCGATTGCGCAGACGAATCAGCCGGCACCGGCCGCGCCAGTCGCTCCGGCGACTGCGCCGGCTGCGGGCGGCACGGCAGCAACGCAAGTGCCGACGGCGCAAAGCGCAAAGGCGCTGACTGCCGAGGACGTCAACGCCTGGCTAGACGGCTACATGCCGTACGCGCTCGCGACCGGCGATCTCGCCGGCGCCGTCGTCGCTGTCGTCAAGGACGGGCAGATCCTCACCGAGCGCGGCTTCGGCTATGCCGACGTCGCCACGAAGAAGCCGGTCGATCCCAAACTCACGCTGTTCCGCCCGGGCTCCGTGTCGAAACTGATCACCTGGACCGCGGTGATGCAGTTGGTCGAGCAGGGCAAGATCGACCTCGATGCCGACGTCAACAAGTACCTCGACAAGGATTTCCAGATCCCGCCGCGTGACGGCAAGCCGATCACGATGCGCAACATCATGCAGCATGCGGCCGGCTTCGAAGAGCAGGTCAAGAACATCATCACCGAGGACCCGACCCAGCCGGGCTATATCGAGCTGCTCAAGCGCTGGACCCCGACGCGCGTGTTCGACGCCGGCACCACGCCGGCGTATTCGAACTACGCGACCTCGGTCGCCGGCTACATCGTCGAGCGCGTGTCGGGCGAGTCGTTCTACGACTACGTCGAGAAGCACATCTTCGCGCCGCTCGACATGAAACATTCGTCGATGCGCCAGCCGCTGCCGAAGGAACTCGAGCCGCACATGGCGACGGGCTACATCCTCGCGTCCGGCCCGGCGAAGAAGTTCGAGATCGTCGGCCCGGCGCCGGCCGGATCGCTGTCGTCGCCCGGCGAGGACATGGCGCATTTCATGATCGCGCATCTGCAGAACGGCGAATACAACGGCAACCGCATCCTCAAGGAAGAGACGGCGAAGCTGATGCACGACAGTCCGCTGACGCTGCTGCCGCCGCTGGACCGCATGGAGCTTGGCTTCTTCGAGACGAACATCAATGGCCGCGAAGTCATCGCCCACCTCGGCGACTCGCAGAACTTCCACACTTCGCTGCACCTGTTCCTGAAGGAGAACACCGGTTTCTACGTGTCGTTCAACAGCGCCGGCAAGGAAGGCGCTGCGCATCACCTGCGTCTCGCGCTGTTCGCCGATTTTGCCGACCGCTATTTCCCCGGCCCGCCGCTGACCGACGCCCGCGTCGACGAGGCGACATCGAAGCAGCACGCGCAGATGCTGGTCGGCAACTGGGTCGCCTCGCGCGGCTCGCAGACGACGTTCCTGTCCGCGATCGGCCTGATCGGCCAGACCAAGGTCAGCGTCGGAGCGAAGGGCGAACTCGTCGTTTCCGATGCGAAGGGCCTGAACAGCCAGCCGGTCAAGTGGGTCGAAATCGCGCCGTTCGTCTGGCACGACGAGAATGGCCACGACAGTTTCGCGGCGAAGGTCGTCGACGGACGAGTCGAGCGCTTCAGCTACGGCCTCGGCGCGCCGTTCGAGGTCTGGCTGCGTGTCGATGAAGGGCGCAACGGCGCGTGGCTCGTGCCGGCGTTGTGCGTGAGTCTCGCGGCGTTGTTCCTCACGGTCGTGTTCTGGCCGGTCAACGCGATCGTGCGCCGACGCTTCCGCGCGCGCCTTGATCTTCAGGCGCAGGCGCTGCGCGCCTATCGCGCTGGCAAGTTCGGCGCGCTGCTCGTGTTGTCGGCGTTCCTGACGTGGGCGCTGTCTGTCATCTCGATGTTCTCCGACTTGAACAAGACCACGTCCGCGTTCGATCCGGTCCTGCGTTTCTGTCAGGTCTTCGGCTTCGTGGCGTTCATCGGCGGCTTCCTGCTGACGCTGTGGAACCTGTGGAGCGTGTGGACCGGCAATCGCCGCTGGCCGGCAAAGCTGTGGAGCGTCGTGCTCGTGTTCTCCACGTTCATCATTCTCTGGATCGCGTTCGCGTTCCATCTGATCGGTTGGGGAGTGAACTACTGATGATGCGGTTGAAACTCGATGTAGCCGTCGAAAAGCTGCGTCTGGCTGCGCCGTTTCGCATTTCCGGCTACGTGTTCGAGGAGCAGGATGCCGTCGTCGTCACGCTGAGCGACGGCACGCATCGCGGCCGCGGCGAGGCGTCGGGCGTCTACTACCTCGGCGACAATGCACCGCAGATGGTCGCGGCGATCGAAGCCAGCCGCGCCGCGATCGAAGCCGGCATCGACCGCGCCGGGCTGCAGCAACTGCTGCCGCCCGGCGGCGCGCGCAACGCGGTCGACTGCGCGCTGTGGGATCTCGAAGCGCACCGCACCGGCAAGGAAGTATGGGAGCTGGCCGGCCTGCCGCCGCCGAAGCCGCTGATCACGACGTTCACGCTCGGCGCCGACGATCCGTCGGTCATGGCGGCCGGTGCGAGCAAGTATGCAAACGCTCGTGCGTTGAAGATGAAACTGACCGGCGAACTCGAGCGCGACATCGCGCGCGTGCAGGCGGTGCGCCGCGCGCGGCCGCATACCTGGCTCGGCGTCGATGCGAACCAGGGTTACGACATCGTCGAACTCGACAAGCTGCTCGGCGCGCTCGTCGATGCCGACGTTTCGCTGCTCGAGCAGCCGCTGAAGCGCGGCCGCGAAGCCGATCTCGACGGCTTCACCTCGCCGATCCCGATCGCTGCCGACGAAAGCGTGCTGAGCCTGGCCGACGTGCCCGGACTCGTCGGCCGCTTCAATGTCGTCAACATCAAGCTCGACAAGTGCGGCGGCCTTACCGAAGGCCTGGCCATGGCCCACGAAGCCAAGCGGCTGGGACTCAGCGTCATGGTCGGCAACATGGTCGGCTCTTCGCTGGCCATGGCGCCGGCATTCGTGCTCGGCCAGTTGTGCGACGTCGTCGATCTGGACGGGCCGATCTTCCTTGCCCATGATCGGACACCGGCGATCAGCTACGACGAAGGATTGGCCTGGTGCAGCGACAAGGTCTGGGGATCGATCCACGCGGCAACGCCGTGAGCAAAACCGTGATCGACAGGAACGAGAGTAACTGGTTCGGTCAGCCGCGCGGGCTGACCATCCTGTTCCTGACCGAGATGTGGGAGCAGTTCTCCTACTACGGCATGCGCGCGCTGCTCGTCTACTACATGACGAAGCAGCTGCTGATCGGCCAGCAGATGTCCTCGCTGATCTACGGCACCTACACGTCGATGGCGTTCTTCACGCCGATCATCGGCGGCATCATTTCCGATCGCTGGCTCGGCAAGCGCCGCGCGGTCATCATCGGCGGCAGCACGATGGCGCTCGGTCATTTCATGATGACGTTCGAGCCGCTGTTCTATCCGGCGCTCGCCACGATCGCGCTCGGCAACGGCCTGTTCCTGCCGAGCCTGCCGAGCCAGATCAACGATCTGTACCGGCCCGACGATCCGCGCCGCGGCTGGGCCTACAACGTCTACTACGTCGGCATCAACGTCGGCGGTTTTCTCGCGCCGCTGGTGTGCGGATTTCTCGGCGAAACGTACGGCTGGCATTGGGGCTTCGGCGCGGCCGGCGTCGGCATGGTGCTGGGCCTGGTCGTCTACGTCTGCGGCGGCAAGTATCTGCCGGAACAGGGCCGCATCAAGCGCACGGCGACGCAGGCAGCGCCGATACGCAACGGCAGGGCAACGGCGCTGCTGCTGCTCGGCGTCGGCCTGGCCGTGACGATCTTCCGCGGTGCTTACGAGCAGGTCGGCAATACGGTCGCGTTGTTCGCCGACGCCGGCATCGACCGCGCGACGGCACTGATGACGATTCCGATGACCTGGTTCCAGGCATTGAATCCGATGTTCGTGATCCTGATGACGCCGGCGCTGCTGGCATGGTGGAGCCGGCGCGCCAAGGCGGGCCGCGATGCATCGTCGATGCAGAAGATGGCGACCGGCGCGCTGATCGTCGCGGCCTCATACCTGTTGCTGGCCGTCGCTGCCTGGGACGCCGGATCGGGGCAGGCCAGCTGGCTGTGGTTGCTGGCGTACTTCGTCGTGTTCACGCTGGGCGAGTTGTTCATCCTGCCGACCGGCCTCGGCCTGTTCGCGCGGCTCGCGCCGCCGTCGCTCGGCGCGACGACGGTTGCAGCGTGGTTCCTCGCGATCTTCACCGGCAGCATGACCGCCGGCATCGTCGGCACGCTGTGGAGCCGCATGACGCATCCGGTCTATTTCGTGCTGCTGGCGGCGATCGCCTGGAGTCGCTGCAGCGCTGCTGCTTGCGCTCGATCGCGAGACGCGGCGCATCGAAGGCGAGCGCGCTGTCGGAAATCGCCGCGGCCGGCTGCCTCGTTGCGCAGCGACGCGGTCGCCTGATGGCCGCCGCGAGCGCACAGTCTCGAGCTGGTTCCAGCGTTTCCTGCTGCCGGGATTCGCGTTCAAGGCGGTCGTGATCGGCGGCGGCTACGCAACCGGACGCGAGCTCGCCGAATTCTTCCTGCCGAGCGGCCCGTGGGGCGGCATCGCCGCGATGCTGCTGGCGATGGTGATCTGGAGCGCGGTCTGCGTGACGACGTTCCTGTTCGCACGTGCGAGCGGTGCGCGCGATTACCTGAGTTTCTTCCAGGCGCTGCTCGGCCGCGGCTGGATCGTTTTCGAGATCGCCTACATCCTGTTCGTCGTGCTGATCCTGGCCGTGTTCGGCGCCGCTGCCGGCGCGATCGGCGCGGCCATGTTCGCGCTGCCGAATATCGCCGGCACGCTGGCGCTGATGACGGCGATCGCCTGCTTCGTCATGTTCGGCAACACCTCGGTCGAGCGCCTGTTCAAGTACGTCTCGTTCCTGCTCTACGGCGTCTACGTGCTGTTCATGCTGCTCGCGTTCACGCACTTCGGCGAGCGCATCGTCGCCGGCTTCGCGCTCGACGTGCCCGCGACCGGCTGGGCGCTCGGCGGGCTGACCTACGCCAGCTACAACATCATCGGCGCGATCGTGATCCTGCCGGTCCTGCGCCACCTGACTTGCGATCGCGACGCAATCGTCGCCGGCCTGATCGCCGGACCGCTGGCGATGCTGCCGGCGCTGCTGTTCTTCACCTGCATGGTCGCGTTCTACCCGGGCATCGCGAACGAAACGCTGCCGTCGGATTTCATGCTGCAGCGTCTCGACCAGCCGCTGTTTCATTTGTTGTTCCAGCTCATGATCTTCTGCGCGCTGCTCGAAAGCGGCACCGGCGCCGTGCACGCGATCAACGAACGCATCGCCAAGGCCTGGCTCGGCGCCCGCGGCGAAGCGCTGACGCATCGCGCGCGCCTCGGTATCGCACTCGTGCTGCTGGTGTGCTGCATGCTGCTCGCCGACCGCTTCGGCCTCGTCGCGCTGATCGCAAAAGGCTATCGCGCGCTCGCTGCGATATTCCTGCTGATTTACGTGGTGCCGCTGATGACGCTCGGGGTCGCGCGGCTTGTTGCGTCGAGGTAACGCCGTGCGCTCAAAGCTGAGAAAAATCCCTGCTCGTCATTCCGGCGAAAGCCGGAATCCAGCTCTCAGCAGATTGAAAAAGAGCTGGATCCCGGCTTTCGCCGGGATGACGGCCGCTTTTTCATTCGTCTTGCAAATGGCTTGATGGTGGCGTTGTCGCATCCGCTTCATCCGATAACTCAAAAAAACGGAGACACTCATGAAACGCTTGTCCCTGCTCGCCATCGCTCTGGTGTGTTCACTCAACGCGCTCGCCGCACCGCCCGCCAACTTCGAACAACGCGTCGAAGCGCTGCGCAAGGAAATCGGCGTGCCCGGCCTGTCGATCTCGATCGTCGAAGACGACAAGGTCACGTTCGCCAAGGGCTTCGGCGTGCGCAAGCTCGGCGCGCCGGAACTCGTCGATGCCGACACGATCTTCCCGAACGGCTCGACCGGCAAGGCGTTCACGGTCGCTGATCTTGCGATCCTCGTCGACCAGGGCAAGCTCAGTTGGGACGATAAAGTCATCGATCGCCTGCCCGGATTCCAGATGTACGATTCGTGGGTCACGCGCGAGATGACGGTCCGCGACCTGCTCGTGCATCGCAGCGGCCTCGGCCTCGGTGCCGGCGATCTGCTGTTCGTGCCGCGCACTAGTCTTTCGCGCGCCGAAGCGGTCAAGCGCCTGCGCTACATCAAGCCGGCGACGAGCTTCCGCAGCGGCTACGCCTACGACAACATTCTGTACATGGTCGCCGGCCAGATGATCGAGGCGATGACCGGCGAGACCTGGGAGAAGTTCACCGC
Source organism: uncultured Gammaproteobacteria bacterium (assembly GCA_963738115.1). GTDB lineage: Bacteria > Pseudomonadota > Gammaproteobacteria > Xanthomonadales > Rhodanobacteraceae > Rudaea. The sequence goes on from CAVTVN010000005.1 coordinate 283,991, forward strand.
CGAGCACGTGCTGAAGCCGGCCGGCATGCTCAATTCGACCAGCGACGAGGACAAGCGCTTCGCCACCGCGAATCGCGCCTACCCGCACGCGCGCATGAATGGCGGCCTGCGCGGCGCCGGCACGCAGGAAGTGCTCGACGAGCGCGACGAACTCGGCCGTAACGCCGCGCCTGCCGGTGGCCTGGCGATCAGCGCGAACGATTTCGCGCGCTGGCTGCGCATCCAGCTCGGCGGCGGCAAGCTCGTCGACAGCGACGCGCACCTCTTCAGCACGGCGGCGCGTGACGAGATGTGGACGCCGCGTACGATCATGCCGATTTCACCGCGACCGGGGCCGATCGCCGCGACCACGCCGAACTTCGACTTGTACGCACTCGGCTGGGACGTGCGCGATTATCGCGGCGTCAAGCTGATCAGCCATGGCGGCGCGGTATTCGGCTTCCAGACCTTCGTCGCGCTGATCCCGGACAAGCATGTCGGCTTTTCGATGACGATCAACAGCGAGGATGGCGAGATCCTCGTCGGCCTCGCCTTCGAACTGCTCGACCACTACCTCGACGCGCCGGCGCAGGGCTGGCCGGAAAAGTTCATCGCCTTCAAGAAAAGCAGGATCGCGGCAGGACTCGAAGCGTACAAGGCGAAGGCCGCCAAACCGGCCAAGGTCGGGCCGTCGCTGGCGCTCAAGAACTACGTCGGCACCTTCAGCGATCCGTGGTACGGCAACATCGAGGTCGCACTGAACAAGGCCGGCAAGCTGACGATCGACTTCAAATCGACACCGAACATGGGCGGCACGCTCGAGCACTGGCAGTACGACAGCTTCACGACGAAGTTCAACGACAAGAACATCGAGCCCGCCTACGTCAACTTCGCCCTCGACGCCGACGGCAAGGTCGAGAAGATCACGATGAAGCCGGTCTCGCCGCTCGCCGATTTCAGCTACGACTACCAGGACCTGTTGTTCACGCCGGTCGCGACGAAGCAATAAGCCTTTCCTTCGCTCCTCAATACCTCCCTTCGAGCCTGCCCTCGGCAGGTCGAAGGGCAGGGTTCTCGCCGCCCGCGGCGTTCTCGGCGGCCTCGGTCGCCTGTGAGAATTCGCCGATCTGGCGCTTCTCCTGCCGCTGTCGGGTTGGACCTAGGGACCATCGACATCCCAGGGTGAAATCGGGTACAGCTGACGTCTGCCGGCGGCGACGCCTCCGGCAATTGACTTCAGATCAATCGGTGTCGCGCCGCTGGAAGTACAAGCAGCGCCGATCGATCACCGCCGCGGTATCGCCGATCGAATGCGTGCTGCGACCCTGAGGAACCCATAGGGGCCGTCCATGAAAAACTTCCGTCTGCTGAAACGCTCACGCCAGGTCACGGAATATTCGTGCGGTGCTTCGGCGCTGCGCTCCGTGCTCAGCTACTGGGGCAAGGAGATCGACGAACACGAACTGATGAAGTTGATGGGGACGACGGAGGAAGAAGGTACCTATCCGGAAAATCTGGTCAACGCCGCGCGCGCGCTTGGATTCGACGTGGAAGGCAGACAGGACCTCACGCTCGACGAAGTGAAGAAATTCACCGATGCCGGCCACCCGATGATCGCGCTTGGCCAGGTGTGGAGAAGCCAGGCCATGGCCGCGGCGAAATCGCTGGAAGACGAGTGGGATGCCGGCCACTACATCGTCGTGCTCGGCGTCGACGAGAACAATGTCTACTACCAGGATCCGTACGCGCGGATGTGCAAGGCATTCCTTCCGCGCAAATTGTTCGAGGCCCATTGGCATCAGGTCATGGGCGGGGACCTCGAGCGCAATCCCAAGCTCTATCACGTCGGCATCTTCGTGCGCGGCAAGGAGCCGGCGCCGGTCAGTCTGGCCGAAGAGGTCAACGCCGCAGCTCTGGATTTCACCAAGCTCGGTTCCCTGAACCTGATGGTCACGCGGTTTCCCGGACACGCCTACCCGATAGATATCATGGAACAACTCAAGGGCATGCTCGATCGACAGAGCGTAAGGCCGAATGCCTTCATCTTCCTTGCGAAGACCAAGGACGACCAGTTGTTCTGCATGGAAGGCAGTGGGCTGACCGAAGACGCCGACGCGGCGGAAATCAACGCCGTCGTCACCGCGATCACGAGCCGCATGGTCGAGAAGCAGGACAAGGCGGCGACCGCAGCGAGCATGGAGGCGGCGGTCAAGGCCGCGGCGCAGGGGGACTTTGGTCTTTCTCACGCCGGCCTGCAGGCGATTGGAAGCAAGCTGGCGCCCGGTCATTCCGCGCTGATCGTGTTGTTCGAAAATCTCTGGGAGCGCAAGTACCGGGACCTGATGGGCAAACTCGGCGGCACAGTCACCAACCAGCGGTTGATAACCGCGGAAGCTCTCGACAAGGCCGCAAAAGAACTGATCGCCTGACGTGCGCGCCGGCTGATTCTGCCGGCGTCATCAACGAGGCACCGACTCCAACACAAGAGCATTGCCGATGATCATCACTAAAGATGCCAGCATCCCCGGCGTGATCCACATCCGCGCAAACCACCCGGGACCGCGCGTCGTCATGTTCAGCGGAACGCACGGCGACGAGATCAGCGGCATTCATGCGCTGGAGAAGTTGTTCTTCGATCTGTTTACCGGCTCGAGAACCCTGCTGCGCGGCAGCCTGACGCTGGTTCGCGTCAACGCGCTCGCGATCGCGGCGGAGCGGCGCTACATCAAGTACAACGTCAATCGCATGTTCCGCGACGACTACAGTGCGGACATCGATCGCGATGCCTACGAGTACACGCGCGTGCAGGAACTAAAGCCGCTGCTGCAACGCTGCGACTATTTTCTCGACCTGCATTCAGCGCCGATCGCGCAGGAACCGTTCCTCGTCGCCGAGCAGCAAGCCGCAGGGTTCTACGCAAAGCTCGGCCTGCCGCACATCATCATGGGCTGGGGCAAATTTTCCGGCAGCCAGATCGGCGGCGACGCGGAAAACTATGCCGGCTCGCACGGCGCCAAGGCCGCCACGCTCGAGTCGGGCAGTCACTTCGAGAAGCGCTCAGACGATGTCGCCTACGCCACCGTGCTGTCGATGCTGTCGCTGCTCGGCATGATCGATGGCGTCAAGAACGAGGCCCGTGGCGAGGCTGAAATCATCGACATGTACGCCGTCATCATCAAGGAAGCCGACGATTTCCGCTACGCCGGCGAAGTCGCCAACTTCAAGCACTTCGCGCGCAACGACGCGTTCGCGTTCCAGAACGGAAAGCCGCTCACCGTCGCCGAGGACAGCTACCTGCTCATCCCGATGGTGCCGGAAGAAACCAAGGTGCACGAGGAAGTGTGCTACCTGGGACGGCGCCTGCAGGGCGGCGCGGATTTGACGACGCTCGGCTGAGTCTACGGCGCGGGCCTGGCACCGGCACGAAATCTGGACGGTCCCCCTTTGGGAGAGGTGTTTGAAGTTGCGCCTGTCCCTTTAGTCAGCAGACCTAGATGCGGTAAGCAACCGCCTTCATCACCGCGCTCGCAAACCGCATCAGTGTGGGAATCGGCGGCGGCAATTCGATCGCGCCCGCGGCGAGGGCGTTCTGCCCGTGGCGCGCCTCATCGGCCTGCATCTGTGCGACGATCGCGCGGCTGCGAGCGTCGTCGTGCGGCAACCTCTGCAGATGCTCGCCCAGGTGCGCCTCCACTTGGCGCTCGGTCTCCACGACAAAGCCCAGGCTCAAGCGATCGTTGACCAGCGCCGCAGCTGCGCCAATGGCAAAACTGCCGGCGTACCACAACGGATTGAGCAGGCTCGGCCGACTGTGAAGTTCATCGAGCCGCTCGCCGCACCAGGCCAGATGATCGCTTTCCTCCGCTGCTGCGGCGAGCATCTGATCGCGCGTGCCGCTATCGCGCGCCACGGCAGCTTGGCCCGAATACAGCGCCTGCGCGCAAACCTCGCCGGTGTGATTGACGCGCATCAGCCCCGCAGCATGGCGACGCGCGATGTCGTCGAGCGGCACGTCTGTGACACCGGCGGCCGGCGACACGCGAACCGCCTCCGGCGTCGCGCCGAGCGCCGTCGATAGCGCCCGCTCGATCTCGACAAGCACGCGGTCGAATCCTGAAAGGTGTCGACTGAACATGCCGGCGATTGTCCAGTGCCGTTGCACAACACGCAATCGGGCATGACCCAAGACATTCAACGTCCCTTCGCGCTCAGCCCTTCGACGCGCTCAGGTCAGCATCCGCCGCGCGAGCTTAAACCCCTCTCCCAACGTGAGAGGGGTTAGGGGTAGGGTCGGGGTAATTTATCGACGTTGAGTCGGCGCCGACCCTCATCCGCCCCACCTGCATGACCAGCTTACGATATGGCAATAGTCCACGCGCCGCCCCAGGAAAGAGCTCGAGCAGTACAATCCGCCCCAAGAACTTGCCATCATGCGATTTTCTGCTGAGCCAGCAGGCCCTTGGGGGAGCTAGGCCCATATCCAGCCCCAGCCGCAGCCCACAAGGCTCCGCCCGAAACGCCCGGCCCTATTGCGCCACCATCCTGATTCCGTTAAACTTTCCAGTTCTTTCGCCTGCCAAACATTCAGGTTTTCCCATGAAAACGATCAGCGCCAAGGCCGAAACCGTCAAGCGCGACTGGTACATCGTCGACGCCAGCAACAAGACGCTGGGCCGTCTGGCCACCGAGCTTGCGCGCCGTTTGCGCGGCAAGCACAAGCCGATTTACACCCCGCATTGCGACACCGGCGATTACCTCGTCGTCGTCAATGCGGAAAAGATCGCCGTCACCGGCAACAAGATGGACGACAAGATCTATCACCACGTGACCGGCTACATCGGCAACATCAAGTCGATCGCGCTGAAGGATCTTCTCGCGCAGCATCCGGAGCGCGTGATCGAGACTGCCGTCAAGGGCATGCTGCCGAAGAATCCGCTCGGCCGCGCCATGTACAGCAAGCTCAAGGTCTACGCCGGCCCGAACCATCCGCATGCTGCGCAGCAGCCGCAGGTTCTGGAAATCGCGTAACGCCAACCATTTGAAGCAGCCCGCGCCACGCGCGGACTCGTTCCACTACAGAAGAGAACAATGGCTACTCAACAGAACTATGGTACCGGTCGCCGCAAGTCCTCCGCCGCGCGCGTGTTCCTGCGCCCCGGCAAGGGCAGCATCGTCGTCAACGGCAAGCCGCTGGATAATTTCTTCAGCCGCGAAACCGCACGCATGATCGTGCGCCAGCCGCTCGAATTGACGAAGATGACCGAGAAGTTCGACATCCTCGTCACCGTCGAAGGTGGCGGCATCTCCGGCCAGGCCGGCGCGATCCGCCTCGGCGTCTCCCGCGCCCTGGTCGAATACGACGAAACGCTGAAGAGCCCGCTGCGCAAAGCCGGTTTCATGACCCGCGACGCGCGCGAAGTCGAGCGCAAGAAGGTCGGCCTGCACAAAGCCCGCCGCGCCACGCAGTTCTCCAAGCGCTAACGCCAAACAGTTCGTCATCCCCGCGCAAGCGGGGATCCAACTTGATCTGAGTTTGTCCAAACAAGGGCAACCGGATTTCCCTAAGCGGTCAGAGCGAATTGGGAGATCGTCTAACGGTAGGACAACGGACTCTGACTCCGTTTATCTAGGTTCGAATCCTAGTCTCCCAGCCAACAAAAACAAAAAGGCCACCCCTGCGGTGGCCTTTTTGTTTTTGCTGTTTGAGACTTGATCGAACCAGCAGGTTCGACGAAATCGGCAGGAAAGCCGATTTCGAACATTTCCGGCGCAGCCGAAAATGGCCCTGAAGGGGCGGCGCACAGGGATGTGCGCCGTATATCCTAGTCTCCCAGCCAACAGCGAATTTCAGCACGTGTCGCCAGGTTCTATACGCTTGTAGGTCAAATAATCCCGCGTTAAGGCGGGGTTGCTTGTTTCTTGGCGTCTTAGTACGCGTCAGGAAGTTGCGCCCGCCCTATGGCCATGGAGAGGCGGCTCACAACCCGAGCCCGCACTGACGGGTGTCCACTTTGCAGCATCACACTGCGGACGCCGCATTGTGACGAAGGCGCACATTGCGGGACCTGATATCAATCCTCGAAGCCGTCGCGAAAAATCATGTCGTTCGATTCCGTTGCGCAGTTGCCGATTTCGGAGGTGTCGTTGTGACCGGTGGTGGAAGTCGCCGTTGCGCTTATCGTGTACGGGAACGGATACCCCATCGGGCCAAGCGAGTTGAACTTGATCCAGAAATTCGCAACGCCGCTAGCGTTGGTGGTCACTGTCGCAAGCACTTCGTGCTGGCCACCGCCGCCACGCGACGACCGACTGCCCGGATTGACGCAATTCAGCACCGCGTACACATCGATTTGCACCGTCTGATTGGCGAAGGTCGTCAGCGTGCCCTGAACCCACTCCGTCGCCGCCGTGCGAAACGCGTTCGTGATGACCGGATAATTCTGCAGTTCGTTGGGCTGGCTCGGGCTGGCTACTTGCGTACTCTGATTGGCCGTCGGACCCGCGACACCCAGATCGATCGCCAGGCCGCCGTTGTACGCGATATTGTTGGCGAGAATCATATTGCCCGCACTGCCGTTGGAGACGAACACGCCCTGGGCACCGTTGTAGTTGATGAAGTTGCTGCCGTAATAGCCGCCGGGAAGCGCGCCGATCACGTTGTGGTTGGCGCTGTTCTCGATCAACACCCCGGGGCCGAGATTGCCGGCGGCCGCATCGTCGGCATTCTCACCGATGATATTGTTCTGCACGACGTTCTGGAACGCCGACAGGCCACTGATCACGATGCCGGCGACCGTGTTGTTGTCGACGACGTTGTTCTCGACGACGTTGCCGTTCGAGCTGTCGATTTCGATGCCGGTCCCATTGCCGCTGGCAGTAACGCCATCCGGCGCAACGCCGATCAGGTTGCCGACCACGATTTCCTTGATCGCGCCGGTGGTGCCGTCGATGTGCACGGCTGCGCCGCTCGAATCGGAGATCAGGTTGATCTGGGACGGATCGGAGGAACTGCCGATCGTGGCAGTCGCTGCACTGCCGGTGAGGTAGATGCCGTCGTGATTCTGGCCCACGCCGAGCAGGGCAAGATCGTCGACCAGCGGGGTAAACTCATTTCCCGCAATGATGTGGTTGCTGCCGCCTTCCAGTTGGATGGCGGCGCTGCTGAAACCGGCCAGGCCCAGGCCGCGCACTACCAAATTCGTATTGGCTGCGGCCGACGACGGCACGTGCAGCGCGTACGGGACACTCGTATTGGCTACGACAAACACGCATATCGTGGCATCGAAGGCGGTCGTGTCGTCATTTGCGGTCCAACCCGGCTGCGATGTCGCGTTGATGATCAGCTGGCCGGCGGTGACATCCGGCAGCGGGCTGCCCAGCACAATCGCGTTGGGACAGGTGTTGCCGAGATTGAACGTAATCAGGCTGTTCGGTGGCGCACTGCTCATGGCCCAGCGCAGCGAGCCGACCTTGCTGACGCTATCCGAGGTATTGGTAACCGTAATCAGGTGACTGTTGTTCACCAGCGACTCGTACGCGCCCATATCCGGTGCACTGCCCACCCAGCGGACATTTTCCGCAATGTCCGCCATGGGCAGGATCGCTGGAACCGGCGAGGGCGTACCGACATTGATGGCCGGCGATGAATTCACGAGATGATAGTCGCTGCCTTCGACGACAAATCCCGGTGTACTGCAGCACGGATCGCTCAAACTGATGTTATTGGAGCCGACAGTATTCGAAGGCGGCGATGACGGAAAATGGGAAAACATCGAGTAGGAAACGTTGGGTGGATTGTTCACGTTTCCGGTAACGATGTCGGCGGAATCGCCGTCGTTGCCATAGATGATCGAGTTGTATACGAATAGCTCGCCGGAGTCGTACGTTTCCAGTTCCAGACCTTCGATCGCGTTGTCGGCCACTGTGCAATTGATCACGTAGGCGTTGTTGCCCGCCGTAGAAATGTGCAGCGCGGCGACTCCGGCAGACGTTGTGTTCGGCTGGCCGTGAACCACGCAGTTTTCCACCGTAATCGAGCCGTTGCTGTCGCTGTTGCCGTTGTGGACATACACGGTCGAATTGTTCTGCGCAAAGAATTTCGACAGCAGCACGTTGGCGGCATTGGTAACCGCGGAAACTTCGACCCCTCGCACGTCGAATCCACCTAATTCTTGCGAACCCGTGTAGTTGCGCAAAGTGAGTCCGTCGATGGTCAGCGGTGCAGCCGGTTCAAGCTTCAGGATGCCGCCGCCGCCGTCGAAGATCGTGGTTAGTGCACTCACGTTGCGTTGCGCCGGATCGCAAGTCGTGCCGGGCTTGAACCCTCCAAGCACGAACAGGCTGCCGCTCGAGAATTGTGTGAAGTTGCCGCTGATATTGTAGGTGCCCGCAGCCAGATCGATGGTCGTCGTCCCAGTGCCGGAAATCGCCCAGTTCTGCAGCGAAGTGATGAGGTTCGGACCGGCAGGATTCGTGACGTCGACACAAATCGTTTGACTTGCCTGCGAGACCGTGCAGAGCACCAGGCTCCCGACGAGCCACAGGATCCCCCACGACCAGGATTTCAGTTTCACAGTACGCGCTCCGGAATTCACTGCATCGAGTGACAGCGCAGAACAAGACGCCGGAAGACGACCATCCGAACATTGCGGACCAATAAATCGCACGCGTCCGCTTCTCGGCGCGGCCGCGTGGCATCCGGGCCGATCGCTTCCTGAACGGCAACGGATCTAGAATCGGGTCGGAATTTCGGTTCGCATATTGCCCCGACCTGGCCGGGGATTTCGTTCGCCTTTTTGCGTCCCTTCTGTGACGCAAACAATTGACGCGGCGCAAGGCGGAGCTTAGGTTAGCGAGAACTCCCGGAGCACACTCCATGACAGCCGCCGGTAAAGCGACAGTCGATCAGGGGCGCGGCACGACATCGTCCGGCGAAGCGCCGACATCGGGCATCTCGGGAGAGCCCACGATCGCCCTGATCGAGCGCGTTCGTGCGGGCGACAGCAATGCGCGCGACGCTCTGCTCCAGCGTTTCATGCCGCTGCTCAAGCGCTGGGGCCGTGGCCGGCTGCCACGGCACATGCGCGACGTGCAGGACACGGACGACCTGGTCCAGGTCACGCTGATGAAGGCGCTGAACCATATCGATCAGCTCCACAGCACACGGCGTGGCGCATTTCTCCAGTACCTGTGCCAGACCTTGCTCAACCAGGTGCGCGACGAGATCCGGCGGCGGAACCGGCAGCCGAAACGAGTTGCCATTGACCCGGACCTCAGCGATTCGGAAGACGTCACACCGATCGAACGAATTGTCGGTGCCGAGGAAATGCACGCCTATGAACAGGCGCTCGCGACATTGCCCAAGCGCCAGCAGGCGTTGCTGCTCATGCGCGTGGAATTTGGCATGAGCTATCCCGAAATCGCGCTCGAAGTCGGCAGCACGCCGGATGCGGTGCGCGTGATGATTGCACGCGCTATCTTGCAGGTGTCGCGTCGGCTCGAACAATGAGGGGTCCGGCCGCCGCGGTCATGCTCGCAACGCAAGTGTTCGGCCTGGCCGCATTTCCGCGTCTATGGCGGAAAGCGCAGAACGCCGATTGAGGCAACCATGGCAAAAGATACCGACCGGACGCCCACGCTCGAACAGCTTGCGGCCCATATCGCCGACGACGAGCCCGTGCATTGGCACGCGCTGGACGTATCGTCCAAGGACGACTCGGACCTGCGTAAACTACGCCGCATCGAAAATCTGGTGCGCGGATTTCGCCATATGCATCTGGGTGCCGGCCGTCGCGACTCGCCGTCATCCCAGTCTCGATTTGGTTCGCTCGAGGTACTGGAGCGGCTGGGCACTGGAACCGAGGGCGAAGTATTCCGTGCCTACGATCCGTTGCTCGACCTGCACGTCGCCCTGAAGCTGCGCAAGGTCGATTCCGGCGTTCTGGCGCATCGGTTTCTCGAGGAGGCGCGCCGGCTGGCGCGCATACGCAACCCCAACGTTGTCAGCGTCTACGGCGCGGCGATGCATGACGGGCGCGTCGGTCTGTGGACCGAGCTGATCCATGGCACGAACCTCGCACAACTGCTCGACGCGCAGGGCCCGTTGTCCGTGGAAGAAACCCGCGGTATCGGCCTCGATCTTTGCAGTGCGCTCGCCGCGGTTCATCGGCACGGACTGATTCACGGCGACGTCAAGCCGGAGAACGTCCTGCGCGAGGTGTCCGGGCGCGTCGTGCTTGCGGACTTTGGCGCGACGAGGGAATTCGCCACTGCCGGGACAGAAATCGTTTCGGGCACGCTGCAGTATTTGCCGCCGGAGGTTCTGCGCGGGGCGGCGCCATCTGAGGCAAGCGACCTGTATGCGCTCGGGGTTGTGCTGTTCCGACTGCTGACGGGCGCACATCCTTACGATGCGACCCGGCTTGCGGATCTGCTGCGGGTGCAGGACCTGGGCGAACGTAAATCGCTGCTGGCGCTGAATCCGGAAATACCGAAGGCGCTGGCGCAGGCGATCGAGAAATCGCTCGATCCGCAACCTTCGGGGCGGCACCCCACTGCGCTGGCCTTCGCCGCGGCGCTCGCTCCTCCAGTGCCGAGCCGCATGCCGGCTTCGGCATGGCGGGTCGCGGCAGCGGTCGGCGGGATCGCCATCGCCTCGCTGGCGCTCGGCATCTTCAGCACGTTCCACCGCAACGTCTCCGCCGTGCCGGCCTGGCAGGCGAGCGCGGACTTCTTTCGCGTCCAGCAGCGCGGTGACGTAGCGCTGGCCAATGGCGCAACCGTAACGCTCGATGATCAACTGGTGATGCGATTCCAGAGCAACCAGCCGGCTTTCGTCTATGTGTTCGATGACGACGATAGCGGGGAGGCGGCCGTGTTGTTTCCATTGGCGGGAATTCAACCGCAGAATCCGCTTGCGGCAAACGCGACTTACGATCTGCCCGGTGCAATGAATGGAACCCGGATCAATTGGCAGGTGAGCAGCGATGCGCAACGCGAAGCATTCATCGTCGTGGCGGCGGATGAGCCGCTGCCGCAGCTTGACACTGCTATAGCTGGCTGGAAACACGCCGCGCCTTCGAGCCCGATCCCGCGTCGCGGCGCGTCCCGAGTCGTTCCGGCGCCGATCCAGGCAGAAACGTCCAGCGCGGCGCTAAGCGCCGTGCTCGCGGAGCTGGATCCGGAACACACCAATCGCCACGTGCGCCACTGGGAATTTTCGTTCCCGCACGCCGCGCATTGATGCGCGGAATCACAATTGCTTGGCCGACAGACTTGATTCAGTGCCAATCGCCGGCGGCCAGGAATCCGGCCCAGTAAAACGGATGCGTGCTTTCGCCGCGAGTTCGACGCTCGGATAACACCGTCAGCTCTGCACGCGCCACTGCTTCGGCGGTATCCAGGTGCTGCTGGAAGTGGGATCGATAGAGCGCCTCCATCCAATCCGCGGTTGGACCGTCTGCGACTTTCCACAGGCTTATCACGATCGTGCGGGCACCCGCCAGACGAAACGCACGGCGTAACCCGAAGATGCCTTCGCCGGGGACGACCTCGCCGAGTCCGGTGTCGCACGCGGCAAGTACCACCCACTGCGCGCGCTCCAGCGGCATTGCCACCACCTCTTCGCTGGTAAGGATGCCATCGACGTCGTGCTGGCCAAGTGAGTGATTCGCGCCAGCGAGAGCGAGCGCGGCCATCGGCATCAGTCGGCTTCCACCCGTTGTCGATGTTTGCACGCTCACACCGCGTGTCGAAGGCAAACGGCTTGTGCAGGTGTCGTTCAAGTCAACCGCGTGCGTGGCGATGTGAATGACGTCCGCATCGGCTCCTGCGACGCGTAAATTCTTCTTGTTCGCGGAACGACCGGTCAGAACGCGCGGTTCCTTGTCTATGGTTTCACGCCACAAGCGAGCAAGGCGATTGATTTCGAGCGTCGTGCCCGGCAGCGGGCTGAACTGTGTCGCGCAGGCATCGTTTTCAACTGCACCGTCGCGGACCGCGGGCTGGCCGAAGTCCGGCGAACCCACCAATACCAGTCGCGTAGCAGGCGCGGCCTCGGCCAACGCCAGATCCTGCTCGCTATCAAGCGTATGCATGTGCCAGCCGGCTTCGACCAGATAGCCGTCGCCGTCCGGCAGGGCCGCAAAGTTCACTCGGAACAATGATCCGTCCGGCACCACGAGGATGCGCGTCGGGATGTGCCGAATTGTCAGCGCGTCCCAGACGGCAGCGCGCACGGCACTTCCGGCGTGCACCAGCTCGGTCATGTTGCTGTCGGGCTCTCGGAGAAGTCGGACCCAGCGATCGACCGCGGCATCGATCGACGCACTGTCGCCCAAGTCCGTCAAACGTACAGAGTCTCCGTCGCTGATCAGCGCATACAAACGGAAGCCAGCCGCCTTCTCGCTGTGCGCGTGTGGAGCCAGATCAAAGTGCTCCACTCTCGCATAGGCGACAACCACGCTGTCGACCGGGCGGCGATCGAGCGCCTGATGCAGTGTCAGTGCGGACCGAAGGCCAGCTGCCAGCAGGGCTGGCTGACCTAGATCGGCCTCCGCCTTTGCCAGCGCTTCGCCCGCGGCGCGCAATTCATCGCTCTGGGTGGCATCGCGCAGCAACGCATCGGCATAATCATGCGCCGCGTGTTCCCAACGCGCCCAGCGCTGTTTCCCGCCTGCATCGGCGCGGTCGCGCGCCGCGGCCAGGCGTCGGGCGAGCAGTCTGGTTGCCAGCCCGCGCGAATCCGCGACCAATTGCCATGCGCGCAGCGCATGCTCTGCATCTGGAGTCCTTGCTGCCAGGTCCAGCAAAGTGCCGCCGCACGTGATCAGCTGCTTCTTCAGGTTGAGTGCCTGGTCATTGTTCAGGGCGGGCGCAATGCGCTGCAGCAATTCGACGCGCAGCCGCTCGGCTGCCTCGGCGAGTGCGAACGCGTCTTCCGTCTTGCCAAGCCGTGCCTTGGCGACAGCCAGATGACACATGCGCGTCACCAGTTCCGGATGCTGTTCTCCGTAACGCTGCTTCAGGCGATTGATCGAGTCGCCGAGCAGGTTTTCCGCTTCGTCCGGTCGTCCCTGCGCCAGAGCAAGATTCGCTTTTCCATCGGCGAGGTAATGCGTCAGCACACCACTGCCGTCCGTGGCGTCCAGCGCCGCCGCACGCTGGAAGTAGCCTTCAGCGGCGACGATGTCGTCTTGCTGGAGCGCGATGTTCCCCAAGTTGATCAGCGGCTTTTCGAGGAACAGCGGATGCGATGTTCCATGCAGCTGATTCTCAAGCGCCAAAGCACGCTCGTAGAGACGGCGCGCGCGATCGATATTGCCGGTTGCCCGTTCCAGGCTCGCCAGCGTGTTGAGGCTGTCGGGCAGCATCTCCACGAAGTGACCATCGGCATCCACCTCGTTGTGGGCAATCACTTCTTCGAACAATGGCCGCGCATGGTCGTAGTCGCCCATTGCCGTCATGGCGTACGCCAGACTGTTGGCCGCCCGGTCGGTGCTGTTTGCCGGCAGCCAGGCATGCATGCGATAGATCGAAATGAGGCGCTGCAAAGGTGCGATGACGCCAACAAGATCGCCGCGGTACATCTGCACCTGTCCGAGATAGGACAGCGCATCTGCATAGGCGAGGCTGTTCGACCCGCCAATGCGCTGCGCCAGCGCAGCGCCGGCTTTGGCGTTGGCCAACGCCAGCGTTCCTTGTCCGACCAGGACCTGGAACAGGCCCAATTGGGCAAGCAATGTTGCGTGACGCAGTTGCTCCCAGTTCGTGCGGGCGTGTCGCAGCGACGCTTCCGCGCGTTGCGCCGCCATCAGGCCATCGTTGTACGCGATTGAATCCAGAGCGACCCAGCCGAGCGCGTCATAGACATACGATTCGTCGATCGCGCTGATGGTCCCGCTACCGTGTTCGACGAGGTCGGCGGCTTGCCTGATCAGGGCAATACCCTGGGCGCGTTGCGTTTCGACGTGCGTCCGGTCGAAGTCGCGTTCGCCGGCGAGGGCAATCTGTCTTGCGCGCGCACGTCCGTTTTCCCCATAAATCGTCAACGCCAGGGCTGCCGCCTGGTCGATCCAATTTCCCGTCTGGGTCTGGGCCAGCTTGCTCTGCGCGCGTGCGCAGTCGATCAACAGGTTGAGTGCCTGCAGTCGATGCGCCATTGCTTCGGCGCTCTCACCCTGCGCAGCACGCAGCGCCGCATTCGCGCGGCCGTCGGCTTCGCTGAATCGCTCCGCGATGAGCAGCCTATGCACATCATCGCTCACTTCAGCGTGAGCGCTCAACGCGGGCAGTAGCAACACCAACAGCGATGTCCACAGCCAGCGTTTTTTTGACATCGTCGTAACGACAGCCTCCACGTAACTGCACTCTCGCGGAGACGCCGAAGCTTGATGAAATCCGGGACGTTGTGACCGCGGCACGATGTTACCAAGGTCGAACGGACAATACCCATCAGGAAAAAATTCGAAACCTCATTCGCGGGTCATCAGTGATCCGCACGGGCTGTGGAATCCGGCGACGCAGGCAACGCCGCCGGCGTGGGTCTGCCGGAGCTTGTGGCAGGGCGCATCGCCCCCTGCGCGCCGACCGTTCCCGCATTACGTCTCAGGGAAAGGCCGCCTCGCGGCGGCTTTTCGGCCAGTGCCACTGACTACAGATGTCCGCGCGCGACGCCTTTACATTCCTTTGCACGCCGCAAGCCCCCTTTGTGCCCTACGATGGCGTGGCATTTGCCCGATGCATGTTCTTCAGGTGAAGGGAAATGAATCCCACAGAATTGCTCGGCTACGCAGCAGCGCTTCTCGTCCTGCTGACTTTCTCGATGAAGACCATGGTGCCGCTGCGCGTCGCCGGCATCTTCAGCAACCTGTTCTTCATCGCTTACGCCTACCTGAGCGGCGCACACCCGATCCTGATCCTGCACGCAGTACTGCTGCCGCTCAACCTGCTGCGCCTGGCGCAGATTCTCACGCTGCTGCGCAAGGTCGAAGATGCTTCGCGCGCCGCCGGCGAGGCGGACCTCGAATGGATGCAGATGATCTCGAAGGACCGGGTGGTCAGAACCGGTGAAATTCTCTTCACGCGGGGTGACGTCGCCGACAGCATGTTCTTCGTGCTGGCCGGCACGTTTCGCATCAAGGAACTCAGCCTTGAAATCGGCAGCGGCGAAATCGTCGGCGAGCTGGGTCTGCTCGCCCCGAACAAGGCGCGCACGCAGTCGGTCGAATGCATCGCGGACGGCGAGATTCTCGAGATCACCTACGATCGCGTGAAGCAGCTCTACTTCCAGAGTCCGAAATTCGGATTTTTCTTCCTGCAACTCGCGGCACGCCGCTTGTTCGAGAATCTCGAGCGCCAGGATCGCGAACTCGCAGCCTACCGCGCCGCAGAGACGCGCACGGCCTGAACTGCCGGCCGACTCCGGCTGTCGGCCCGAAGAGGGCAGCTTCGCTGCGCGCAGCGGGAGTGAGCGGTAACGCGTCGACGGGCCAAGCGGCCGGATAAGCAAGCGGTGTTGCTCACGCTCGATCCGGCGTTGAAGCAGATGGTGGCTTATAAGGTCGGCGCACGCAGGTGAGACGCGCGCGGCATATCGACTTTTCTTAAGCGAATCGTTCATGCAACCAACGCATGGCGCGAGCTTCGCCTGACGGTGCCGCGCGTGATGCCTGGTGACAGCGGTCCCCTCGTGCCCGCGCGGGTGGCACTCCGTTGCTACGGCGAATTATCGATACGGCGGTAATCAGAGTTGCACCCGTAATCTTCAGCGGTAATAGCTGTACTCGAAAATCGAGGGTCGCAGAAAGGGAGTTGGCCATGTCGATTACGCCTGTTCGAGTTCCTCGGAATCTGGTCGTCTGCTGTGACGGCACCGGCAACGTCTGGAAGCCCGGTCCCAGCAAGACGAACGTCGTCAAGCTCGTCGAGAGCCTGGTTCGCGATCCGGCGCGGCAGTTGCACTACTACGACCCCGGCGTCGGCACCCCGGATGGCTACGTCAGCGAGGCGGGTGAGGCCTGGCGCGATTTCATTCGTCGCATCGGCGGGCTGGTTTGGGGCGAGGGCGTATGGGCCAATGTTGCCGGTGCTTATTCGTTCCTGGTGCACAACTACCATCCCGGCGACCGCATCTATTTCTTTGGCTTCTCGCGCGGCGCGTTCACGGCGCGCGCGGCCGCATCGCTCGTCGACATGTTCGGGGTGCTGCGCAAGGAGCATGAAAACCTCATCCCGACACTGCTGAAGGTCTATCGAAGAAAGCCGAAATCGAAAGCCGATGCGCTCACTCTTCCCTCAGGCGCGTCCACACCCGCGACCGGCGGCGCATCCATTTCGCAAGCGGGCGCCGGATCGACGTCAGGTGCGCTGCCTGTTAAGGCCACGCGCCGCGACATCGGCGACAGTCTGAGGGACGTGTTCTCACACAACGAGCAGACGCCGGTGCATTTCGTCGGAGTATGGGACACGGTCGAATCGGTCGGCCTTACGCAGCTCGCGCTCGGCAGCAACATCACGAGCGAGCCGACGGTGAAGCCGGCGTATCGCCATGTGCGCCATGCGCTGGCGCTCGATGAGCTGCGTTGGCCCTATGAGCCGCGGTTGTATGCCGATCCGAAATTCCAGGGCAACACGCGCTCGTTCAAGCAGGTGTGGTTTGCCGGCGCGCATTCGGACGTCGGCGGCGGTTATGCGGAGGCCGGCGTGGCCAATGTGACGCTGCACTGGATGCTGCGCGAGGCGAGCAAGTTCGAATTGCTGATCGACTTCGACGTGCCCGATACGTATCCAATCAATGTGCTCGATACGTTGCACAACGAGACGGCGAAGCTCCCGCTCTGGGTGAGCGTTGGCGCATTCAAGCGCAAGTATCCTGAGGGCATGTGCGTACACGAGTCGGTGATCGAACGGATGAATGCCACGGGTGCGCGTTATGCGCCGCCCTTGCCTGCGGACCATACAACCGAGCGTACGTCGGGCGACTTCATCGATGCGTCGGGCGCAACGGTGCGGCGTCCGCCAAGCGTGATGAATCCACAGGTCCTGGGCGCGCCGGTGAAGGACGGCTGGCGGACCTGGCACGTCGCCTGGCTGATCGTTTCGGCGTTGGCGACGTCTTGGGCTTTCTCGCGCTATCGTGCCGACGAGTTGGCACTGGCCTCCATGCAGTTCTTCGACGGTCTGGCGGGCACACTGTATCGAACGATCAAGGAGGACTGGCATCCGGTTTCCGGCAATAGCGTCGGCAGCTTGTTGTGGTCCGACACCATCGCGATCGTCTGCTATGCCACGCTGCTGCCGATTCTGGCGTTCGGCCTGCTGCGACTCGCCGGCCGCGACGGCGCCGCGCGCCCGATCTTCGGCAAGGTGTTTTGCTACAGCGTGGGTTTTCTTCCGGCTGCGGATATGGGTGAAAACGTCCTTACATACCTTGCGCTGCGCCACCAGGAATGGGGACCGCTATGGTCGTACATGACGTTTGCTGCGAGCTTCGCGAAGTTCGCGCTGCTGGCGGCGTTCGTCGTCACCGCGATAAGTTGCGTACTGACCTGGGTCACGCGTCGACTGGGCCAAGCCGAGCCCGTCGTGCGTCCGGCCATCTGAGCGAAGGAGGCTGTCATCCAGGTGATTGCGTCTTCGCGATCGACGTGTTCGCTCCGCACAGGACCACTCCGATCCGCTGACCCGGCTTCGTCTCGAAAACGCCGCTCAGCACGGCCGCCAATGCCGCCGCTCCGCCGGGTTCGACCACGATTCGCAGCGTTTTCCACAAGACGGCTTGCGCCTGGACGATTGCCTCGTCGCTGACGAGCAGCGCCGAGTCGACATACTGCTGCGCGAGTGGAAACATCAGCGTGCCGACGCGTTTGGCGCCGAGCGAGTCGGCGGCGACGCCGCTGACCGGCGCGTCGACCGGAGCGCCGGCTTTCAGCGCCATTGCGAGTGCGGGCGCGTTTTCCGGTTCGACGGCGACTAGGCGCATGCGGCCGCGGTACCACGCGGCCATGCCGCCGATCAGACCGCCGCCGCCGACGGCGACAAGGACGGCGTCGAGATCCGGCGCCTGCGCTTCGAATTCCAATGCGACGGTGCCTTGGCCGAGCAGCGTTTCGACCTGATCGTATGCGTGCACGCGAAGCGCGCCGGTCTGCGCGGCGAATTCCTCGCTCGCGACGAGTGCGTCGGCGTAGCGTTCGCCTTCGATGCGAAGGTCGGCCCCGTAGTCGCGGATCTGATCGACCTTGGCCTTCGATGCGACGGTCGGCACGAAAATCGTCGCGCGGTGCCCGGTCCGCGCGGCGGCGAATGCGGTTGCGGCGCCGTGATTGCCGCCGGATGCGGCGACGACGCCGGCCGCCGGCACCTCGCGCGTGAGCATGTGCGTGAACGCGCCGCGCGCCTTGAACGAGCCGGTGTGTTGCAGTAATTCGAGCTTGAGCACGAGCGTAGTGCGGGGCAGGCCGAAGTCCGCGCCGTCGACTTCGATGACCGGCGTACGGCGCACGAGCGGCGCGATGACGCGGAGGGTCGCTTCGATGTTTTCGCGGGTGAGGGCAGGGTCGATCACGGCGCTCAATCCTGATTTCGATGGTCATGTAGTGTAGTGCTTCGTCGCAATTCGGACTTGGAGCAATGGAGTATCCAAACTGCGACGGAGCGAGTCTCATTCCCTTCTCCCTTGGGAGATGAGGCGAAGTGGCTTCGCGAGCGCACCGCGAAGTGGACCTTTTTCGCGTTCGCCGCGCCGCGCAGACTTTCCGCGTTCGCTGCCACACGCGGATTGCTTGAAAAATGATTGCTCAAGGTGCCGTTGGCGGCGTCATAACCGGCGAGAGGGCGTGACATGCATGTTCGCAAGTGCAATGCCATATCGGCCGGCGCATGCCTCGGCATGCTGCTCATTGCCGGATCCGCCGCCGCGCAGCCGTCGCCGTCTTCGACGCCGCAGTTCGACACGGCGGTCCATGACGGCCAGCACGATTTTGATTTCGAGATCGGCACCTGGAAGACGCACGTCAGGCGCCTGCAGCACCCGCTGAGCGGATCTTCGACATGGGTCGAGTACGACGGCACCTCGGTCGTGCGCAAGGTCCTGGACGGCCGCGCGAACCTCGTCGAGTTGCGTGTCGAAGGTACGGCGGGCCGCATCGACGGCATCTCGCTGCGCCTGTACAACCCGCAGTCGCGTCAGTGGAGCCTGAATTTTTCGAACATTGCCGCCGGCACGCTGGGCCAGCCGACGATCGGCGAATTCCGCAACGGCCGCGGCGAGTTCTACGATCAGGAAACGCTCGACGGCCGCGCCATCCTCGTGCGCTTCGTGATATCCGACATCGCGAAAGACTCGTGCCGCTTCGAGCAGGCGTTCTCGGCAGACGGCGGCAAGACCTGGGAAGTCAACTGGATCGCGACCGATACGCGCAGCGCCGACAAAGGCGCCTCCGCAGGTTGAAGGTCGTTATTTTCGGAGGCGCAGTCGATTGCTGACCCGACCGCCGCAGGAGAATCCGTATGACCCGAATCCTCTATTCCGGAACGAAGAACGCGTCGAGCTGGGCCATGCGCGCGTGGCTCGCGCTGAAGGAAGCCGGCATCGAGTTCGAGGAGCGCGTCGTCGACATCCGCCGGCCGCAGCGTTTCGAGAACCTCGCGCGCATCGGCGAATTCTCGCCGCCAAGCGCCGTGCCCGTGTTGGTCGACGACGGCACGATCATCTTCGATTCGCTCGCGATCATGGAGTACGCCAACGAACTCGGCGGCGGCCGTTTGCTGCCGGCTGACGCGCGTCCGCGCGCGCACGCGCGTTCGCTGCTGGCCTGGCAGCATTCCGGGTTGTCGAACATCTGCGCGCGCCTGTCGTTCGAAAGCGCGTTCTATCGGGAGCGGCGAGCCATGACGTCCGACGAGCAGGCCGAATGTTCGCGCCTTTTCCGCGTCTGGGAAAACGAACTGTCCGCCGGCGGCGGGCAGTACCTGACGGGTGAATTGTCGTTGCCGGACCTGGCGTTCGTGCCGGCCGTGCTGCGTCTGCTCGCGCATGCGCCCAACATCGACGTCTGGCCACTGGCCAGGGCATGGTGCGACCGCCTCATCGAGCGCGTCAGCGTGCAGGAATGGCTGCGCGACGCGACGCCACTGCCGCCGGTCGGCATGGACGAATACGCCACCTGAACCGATCGCCACCTCACTCTCGCCCCACGGCGGAGAGACCGGACACGTCTCTCAGATTGCCAGTACGATCTTGCCAACGTGATCGCCGCTTTCGAGATACGCGTGTGCGGCTGCGGCGTCGGCGAGCGGAAATGTGCGATCGACGATGGCGCGTACCTTGCCGGCGGCGATCCATGGCCAGACCACGCGTTCGACCTGCGTCGCGAGCCGTGCTTTTTCGTCGGCGCTGCGCGGGCGCAAGGTCGAGCCCGTGACGACAGCGCGCTTCAGCATGATCTGGCGCACCGGCAGTTCGAGCATGCCGCCGCCGAGTGCGGCAATGTACACAATGCGCCCGCCCGTCTTCAGCGCATCGAGTGTCGGCGCGAAGTAGGGGCTGCCGACCATGTCGAGCGCGACATCGACGCCGCCGGCCGCCTTGGCTGCCGCGCCGAAGTCGTCATGCGTGGTGTCGACGGCGACGTCCGCACCGAGTTCGCGCGCGCGCGCGGCCTTGGCCGCGCTGCGCGCCGTGGCGATGACTTTCGCGCCGGCGGCTTTCGCCATCTGGATCGCCATCACGCCGATGCCCGACGTCGCGCCATGCACGAGCAGGGTCTCGCCGGCTTTCAGCGCGCCATGCTCGAACACGTTCGCGTACACGGTGAACACGGTCTCCGGGAGCGCCGCGGCAGCGATGAAGTCCAAGCCTTGCGGCCTCTCTAGGCCATCCATGGCCTCCGAGGCACTCGGGCTCCTGCCCATCGGCAATGCGTGGCGCGCATCGACGCAGGCGTACTGCGCGTAGCCACCGCCGCCGAGCAGCGCGCAGACGCGATCGCCTTCGCGCCACCGGAGCCTCTCTCGGCCATCCATGGCCTTCGCGGCACTTGGGCTCCTGCCAGCGCTCTTGGGCTCCTGCCCGGCACCGCTGTCACCACCTCGCCGGCGACTTCCAGGCCGAGCGTATCCGGCGCGCCGGGTGGCGGCGGATAGTTGCCGGTGCGTTGCAGAAGGTCCGGGCGATTGATACCCGCGGCGCGTACGCGGATCAGGATCTCGCCGGCGCGCGGCACCGGCAGCGGCAGCTCTACCGGATACAGAGCGCTTGCCGGTCCGGAACCACCGCGTATCGCAATTGCCTTCATCGTTGCCGGCAGGGTCATGGGCGCTTCCTTCGTTGTCACCAGGAGCCAAGGATATCCAGCGATTCCCACGTATACACAACCTGCAGGGCAAACATCACCACGGCGATGCCGAGCTGCACGCTGCGGCGCTCGGAGGCCACGCCGAGTGCGGCCGCGGCGATGTATACCACCAGTTGCACGACATAATCCGGGCGCAGCGCCCAGGCGAGTCCCTTGAGCAGCGAGTCGGCGAAATCCACGGCGTTGGCAAGCAGCAGCGCGCCGAAGAACCAGCGCCGCCCGGCCATGAAGTAGGCGTAGGAGTCGTGCACGCCGTCCATGTCCCTGGGCACGAGAATGACCGCCATGAGGAACAGGACGACGGCGTAGAGAATCACGAACAGGTACAGGCCGAACGTCCATTTGATGTCGAGGTCGTGGAACTTGAATTCCCACCACCAGAACGACAGCAGCCATGCGAGGACGAAGCCGACCCAGAGCAGGTAGACCGCGTCGAGCCGGATCGGCGGTCCGTGTCGCAGCCGGTGCACGGCCGAGCCGAGCGCACTCAGGACGTGCGTGAGCGCGAGGCCCACGACAATCGAGACCAGCGTCATCACGTACTCGAACGGGCCCATCGCGCTCCCCGACACAACGAGTGCGCGCAAGCGTAGCCGATACGGCCGGCGCCCGATACCGAGTAGAAGGATGGATCAGCCGGAAGACGTCAGCTTGGTGCCGCCCCCAACGCCGCGGTTGCGATATGGAAACGCCTGCCATGAGCCGGCGAGTGCAATGGCTACGGCCAAGCCGTCCGGCACGCGGTCGACAGTCAACTGTCGAACGTGAGCGTGAGCCACGATGCCGGGTCGGGATCTCAATACGCCGCCATGGCGCGGATCAGCTTGCGCGAGCGCCACTTCAGGAACTCCGACGGCTTCGTGCCGAAGCGCCGATGAAACGCGCTGGTGAAATGGCTGTGGCTGGCGAAGCCGACCTGCACGGCGATGTCGCCGATTTCGCCACCGGACTCCTCGAGCAGGAACAGGCCTTTGCGCAGACGCAGCTCCTGGCGGTAGTCGCATAGCGTGAAGCCGGTCTGCGCGTGGAAGATGCGCGACAGATGTGTCGCCGAGCAGTGCAACTGGTGGGCGAGGTCGGCGAGCGACAGGTCAGTCCAGTATTCGCGCGCGAGCAACGCCTTGGCGTCTTCGATGATCTGCAGGCGGCGGCGCTGGCACACCGGGCGTGGGCGCCGCCGTGCGCTGCGTGAGTAGCCCCAGAAGTCGAGCGAGTCGGCGACGACGTGACCGATCAGGCTGGTCGCGGCTTCCTCGATCTCGAGCGAATTGAGCGATGCCGAGGCATCGGCGGCCGCCGCAAACAGCTTGCGCTGGGCGAAGAACACTTCCGGGCGCACCGGCGCGAACGGGCGCGGGAACAGGTGGTCGTCGGCGACGTCGTCGTCGGGCAGCAGCTCCAGGCGCAGCATGCGCAGGAGTCCCGGTGACAGGGCGAGCCAGTCGCATTCGTCGCCTTCGTTGCCGATCGCTTCGCGCGAATAGGAGCCGCCGAGGTTGTAGAAGCTGACATGGTTCGGCGTCGCCACCTCGGCGCGCCAGTCGTCGATC
This sequence comes from uncultured Gammaproteobacteria bacterium, assembly GCA_963738115.1. Classification (GTDB taxonomy): domain Bacteria; phylum Pseudomonadota; class Gammaproteobacteria; order Xanthomonadales; family Rhodanobacteraceae; genus Rudaea. The sequence continues at coordinate 306,876 of CAVTVN010000005.1, forward strand.
TTCATCTTCACGCTGGAGCGGTGGAATGTGATGTAGGCGCATGTGTGCGGGCCGCCGCCGCGCATGAATTGCGGATGCTCGACCGGACAGCGATGCCGGCCGAGCGCGACGGTCTTCGTCATGCGCAGGATTTGCTCGACCGGCGTGATGTCGACGCGCAGCGCGCGCGCCTCGCCGAACCCGTCGGCGCTTTCATCGGCGCGCGTCTCGGCGTGCATGAAGTCGCCGTTGGCGGCGTTGTGCATGCCGTGCCAGATTTCCGATCGCGCGCTATCGGCGTGATCGGATCGCCATAGATCGTTCGTCAAGGACTGCATCAGCCGACTCCCGGTGTGACATAGCTGGCGGTTACCAAACTCTTGTCCGTTTGGCACGCGTGCAGGCTTGCACCGAAAGCGCAATTTCGGAACGACTTTGTAACGAACGGTCGCGCCTTAAGTACGAACGGTTTCGTGTTGGTATTGGAAAGGCGGCAGGGGCCGGTGCCAGGGCAGTTGCGGTCCGCTGAACGAAAGCTCTTGGGCAGTGCTTTTACTGACCCGCCCATCGTCGGTTCGAGGCGGAAGTTCGTGCTGCCGGCGCGAAATGAGCAAAAATCCGCGAACACCGCGATGGTTCACCGGCACAGTGTCCGGAAGTAGCGCAGGTTTGCGCATGTGCTTGGCGTGCGATGTCGTTGAATGCAGGGCGTGTTTCGCTAATACTGCACTGCAGTACATGGCGCGCCTTCTGCAATGGACGGCGGCTTGAAGCGCATGGCGCTTCGTCCGCGGCATGTGACCGTGAATCTATAGGGGCGCTTCTTTCGTGTCGATCTTCGTGCGTGTGATTCGCTACTGGGCCATTGCCGCGCTGCTGGCCACGGCGATGATGCTGTTCACTGCGTTCCAGACCAACATGCAGTTCCTCCTGCGTGGGCAGGAGATGAGTTACTTCAGTTCGATGCTATGGAGCGCCGTGATCTGGTACACGTGGGCGTTCCTTGCGCCGCTGCCGATCATGTTCGCGCTGCGTTACCCGATCGAAAAAGGCCAGCCCGGCTTTCCGCGAACGATCGCGCTGCACATCGTTCTCGGCGCCGCCTTCATCGGCCTGCATGCGGTCATTGCCGCGGCGATCATGTATCCGTATCCGGAGCGGTTCGGCCTGCTTCCCGAATACGCGCCGGCGATCGTGCAGTTGCTGGCGATGCAGGCGCACTGGGGATTTCTGAGCTATGTGGCGATGATCGCGCTGGTGCACGTGACCATCTACGTGCAGCGTGCGCAGGCCGACGCGCTGGCGCGCGAGGAGTTGCGAACACAAGCCGTGTCGGCGCAGCTGACGGCACTGGCGCGCCAGATGCAACCGCATTTCCTCTTCAATGCGCTCAATGCGCTGGTGGCGATGCTCGACGAAGGTTCGCCGGCGCAGGTGTTCACGATCCGCCTTGCCGACATGCTGCGCATCCTGTTGCAGCGCGGCGACCGGGCGACGGCGACGCTGGGCGAGGAATTGGCACTGGTCGAAGCCTATCTCGACATCGAGCGGGCGCGGCTCGGCTCACGCCTGCAGACGGACATCCACATCGCCGACTCGGTGACGCAGACGCGCGTGCCGGCATTCATCCTGCAGCCGCTGGTCGAGAATGCCATTACGCATGGCATCAGCCGCATCCTCGAGGGCGGCGAGATCACGGTACGGGCGCAGCGCGAAGCCGACGATATCGTGATCGAGATCAGCAACACCTGCGCGTCGGGCGACGACGAAGCCGAGTCCGCCGAAGGCATGCAGCTGGCGCTGCCGAACTGCCGCCGACGCCTGGGGTTGCTGTATGGAGACAGCGCCCGTTTTTACGCGAGTTTCGTCTCGCGCAACCTTTTTCGCGCCTCGATCATCCTACCGGGTAACGTCGCGGCGGCGCTGCAACCGACATGAGACGGCCGAAATGAGACGGCTTGGGGTCCTGGTGGTGGAGGACGAGCAGCTGGCGCGCGAACGCCTGGCGCGGCTCGTTGCGGAACAGGCCGACTTCGAATTGGTCGCCGCGTGCGGCAACTGCGACGAGGCGATCCGTATCGTGGCCAGCCAGCAGGTCGACATCGCGCTGCTCGACATCCAGATGCCGGGCATCAGTGGCCTGGAATTCTCCGAAAGGCTGAAGGGTGCCGGCGGCGAAACGCCGGTTGTCGTATTCGTCACCGCGCACAAGCGCTTCGCCTTCGACGCGTTCAAGGTGCATGCGGCGGACTACCTGCTCAAGCCGTTCGATCGCGCGCGCCTGGAAGAAGCGCTCGGCATCGCGCGCGAGCGCCTGCGCGCACGCGAGGCGATCGGGCTGGCCGAACGCATCCAGGCAGTGGTCGGCGACGCCGCCGAACCGCGCGCCGTCGCGGAACAGAAAGCCGCGTCGCCCGGGCGCTTCGTCGTGCGCGACAACGGCCGCTTTCTGATCGTGCGCAGCGAACAGATCGACTGGATCGAGGCCGATGGCCGCGACTGCGTCCTGCATTGCGGCAGCAAGAATCATGTCGTCGACGGGCCACTGGCCGAACTGGCCGAGCGCCTGTGCGCCGACCGCTTCGTCCAGGTCAGCCGCTCGAGCCTGATCAACATCGACAGCATCGCCCAGCTGCAGGAGATGTTCAAAGGCGATCTCGTCGCGGTCATGAAGAGCGGCCAGGAAGTGCCGGTGAGCCGCCGCTTCCGCACACAGGTGATGGATCGCCTCGCCGGCTGACGTGGCGCTTGGCTGTACGCCCGCTGCAAGAGCCAAGGAAGACAAGCAGAGTCTGGAACGCGGATTTCGCGGATGAAAAGCAATTCACGCGGATAGAGCATTTTTATTTTTCGATCCGCACCGTTGCTCTATCTGCGTTCGTTGCTCATTGATCCGTGTTCATCCGCGTTAAGGCTCTTGCTCTCGCCGCCTCGCGCGCAATCCACGAGCAAGTGGGCAGAAGCTTGGTAGTCGTCCATGGCGTGGCTGCCGATAATCGGTTGGCCACGGTATGGACGTCAGGCACATGCAAAAGCTCATGCTCAACCTCAACAGCATCCGCGCAGTGCGCGAGATTCGCGCCGGCGCCAATCCGCGCAAGGTCGGCGGCGATCTCGGCATCAGCTTGCGCAACATCGATCGCATCGAATCGGTCTACGGCGGCATTCCCGACAATCTGTTGGCCGGCATCGAGCGCCTGCTCAGCGAGCGTGAGAAGCTGCGTCGCCTGATTTCGAACCTGATGCATCGCAAGTAATTTCTGCCGTAGCGCGGCACCGCCGGCAGGGGGTGGCGCAGGTGGACCCGCCCACGCCGAGTCGCGCCACCTCAGCAGACCCGCTTCAGTAGAGGTTCCGGCTTCGTCATTAGACTTGGATTCGACGCCGGGTTGCCGGCAGAGCAATCAAGGAGTGACGACATGCGCACCGTGAGATTTCGTCTTGCCGGCAATCGGCAGTTGGCCGATGCGCTGATCGTGATGCTGCACGAACTGGACAAGGTCGATCGCGTCGAGGAAGTCGCCGATCAGATGCACGAGCGTGACGACACCAGCTCACTGGGTCTCGTCGACGATCAGCCCGGCAGCGATTTCCACGACATCGAAGTACACGTGCTCGACGCGAAGACAGCGCAGGCCGTGCGCGATCGCATCGAGATCGCAGGACGCGAACTCGATGCAGCAGTGGAGTTCGTCGACGAGTTCTGAACGGGTGGGTCGGCAAAAATCGTCGAGATCCGTTCCTGTCGTGCAGAGGCTGCGAACGTTGTCGCGCAACGCGTGCGCCGCGGTCAGCGGCGCGGCAGGGCCTGCTCGATCGAATCGATGTCACGCCAAGGGTCGGCGCGTCGCCGGCGGATGTGCGCGAGCGCATTGACGATCGTGAACGCGTGCCCACCGTCGAGCTTCGCCAGCTGGTTCCAGGCGAGCGGCATCGCCACGCCGCCGTCGGCGCGTGCGCGCAACGAATAGGAAGCGATGCTCGTCGCGCCGCGGCTGTTGCGCAGCCAGTCGATGAAGATGCGCCCGCCACGTTTCGCCTCGCCGGCTATGGCGACGAAACGGTTGGGGTGCGATGCGGTCAATGATTCGGCGACGGCGCGGGCGAAAGTCCGCACCTGTGTCCACGTTGCGGCCGGGCGCAGCGGCAGGACGACGTGCAATCCCTTGCCGCCGGATGTGCGCAGGAATCCGGTCAGCCCGAGCGAGGCCAGATGTGCGCGCACGAGCTCGGCACCGGCGGCAACGTCTTGCCATGGCACGCTCGCATGCGGATCCAGATCGAACACGACGCGATCGGCGCGGCTGGTCGTTCCGGCGTGCGCACCCCACGGATGGAACTCCAGGGTATTCATCTGCACCAGTTCGAGCAGTCCGCGCACATCGTCGATGCACAGGTAGGTCTGCTGCCCGGATGAATCCTTGAGGCGAACGCCGCGCACGTGCCGGCCGAGCCCGGTCGTCAGGTGCTTCTGAAAGAAGCAGGCCTGCGCGGTCCCGCCAGGACAGCGTAATACGGACAACGGCCGGTCACGCAGTTCGGGCACGATCCACTCGGCGACCTGCACATAGTAATCGGCGACATCGCGCTTGCAGATGCGCAGTTCCGGAAAGACGATCCGCTCCGGGTGCGTGATCGTGACCTGACTGTCCGCAGCAGCGCGGCGCTTGCGCGGCGAAGCTGTCGTCGCGGAATCGTCAGGCTTCCCGGGCGACATCCTGCGCAGTGTGGTTGGCTTCTTCATCGTGCGGCGGACGCCACGGTGTACATGGACCGATTGTGCACGCCGCGCCGCGCCGAAGTCGACGGACGCGAGCCAGTCCTGCCGCCGCTCGCTAGCGCCATGAATCACGCCGCAGCGACTTGGTCGGAATCGCTTTGCCAGACCAGGTGATGATCGCTCGCGTCGGCCATCAGCCGTGTGACGAACGCTTCGTCGTTCTTCGTTGCGTCGACGACCAGCAATGTGCGGCCGGCGGCGATTTCATCTTCGAACTTGCGCCGCACCAGATCGGGTACGCTCGCGCCAACCAGTGCGGAACTCCATGCGCCGAGCAGCGCGCCGCCGGCGAAGAACCCGATCAGTGCTGCACCGCCGACGGCGATACCGAGCGGCGGGATCGCCATGGCGACGAGGCCGGCGAACAATCCGGTGGTACCGCCGATCGCCGCGCCGCGCGCCATTGCCGGCGCGAAATCCGTACGCGCGTCGAGGTAGCGGTCGGGAATCTTGTCGAGCTGGATGTCCGGCCGCGCGATCAGCGAAATTTTCTCCTCGTGCAAGCCGCTTTCGCGCAGCTGCTTGACTGCGCCCCGGGCCGACAGCGATGAGTCGAATGCGTAGATGAAGCGCTTCATGGGATGCTCCTCGTGGCGACGCCATGGTCAGCGTATTCGATCGCACATGAATGATCGAAGACGCCTTCGCATCGCCGATCATCCAAAAGGCGACGCAACGACCATGCCACGGCAGGGAAGAGGGCATGGGCCTTCCGCGCACGATTTCGCCGCGCAATTTGCAGTGTCGGGCGGTCCTGTTCATGCGAAATGCACGGGAGTAGGGCATCGGAATCCGCGCCGCGTATCGTTCAGCTGGTGGCATGCATCCTGCTCGTCATGTTTCCTGGGTCGCGATTCCCGAAGGTGGGCAGATGAAAAAGATTGGCGATGTGATGACCGGGCATGTGTGCGTTGCGAGCCCGAATGATTCGATACGCAAGGCGGCCGAACTGATGGCGCAGTCCGACATCGGCAGTCTGCCGGTGGGCGAGAACGATCGGTTGATCGGCATGATCACCGACCGCGACATCGTCGTGCGCGCCGTTGCCAGGGGCAGGGGCGATGCGACACTCGTGCGTGAAGTGATGACCGAACAGATCCGTTACTGTTTCGAGGATGAAGACGTGCTCGACGTCGCCAAGAACATGTCGGATCTCGGCGTGCGCCGCCTGCCGGTACTCGATCGGCAGAAACGGCTGGTTGGCATCGTCGCGCTGAGCAATATCGCCAGCGGCGGCACCGGACAGGCGCGCGACGCATTGCTCGAAGGCGTCGCCACGCCGCATTGAGAACCGCTGGCGACTCATCCAGGCGGCGACGACCGGGAGATGTGCATGGCCGCCGGCGCGAACGACTGCATCGCCAAGCCTGTCAACGTGGAAAAGCCCTTGTCACCAATTCAGGCGTGGATGCGCAATTGAACGCGACACTTGCCTCTGCGCCGCCTTGCGCTGCGCCGAGGCGGACGTGTCCGAATTGCAGTACCTGCCGGCTTCACCGAGAATCGCCGCAGTTCCGGCGGCAAGGTAGCGCTGTTGGACTACTACGTCGCCGCCAACGGGAAGCGGTATTGTCTGTCGCGGGCATCGCGAGTTGCTTAGATCCCCAGTGCGGGAAGGAGACAGCAAATGATCGCCGACGATAATGCGCCGAAGATCGTCGCGCGCTGCCTTGTCGTGGACGACCTCGAGGCGAACCTGCTTGCGCTAGCGGCGCTGCTGCGCCGCGACGATGTCGAAGTGATCACCGCGCGGTCCGGAGTCGAGGCACTGGAATTGCTGTTGGAAAACGATGTCGCGCTCGCCCTCATCGACGTGCAGATGCCGGACATGGACGGATTCGAACTGGCCGAACTGATCCGCGGCACGGAGCGCACGCGGCACATCCCGCTGATCTTCGTTTCCGCCGGCGAGCGCCACGAGCGGCGCGTGTTCAAGGGCTACGAAAGCGGCGCGGTCGACTTCCTGTACAAGCCCGTCGACGCGCACGTATTGCGCAGCAAGGCCGACATCTTTTTCCAGCTCTACCGCCAGCGGCAGCAGTTGGCGCACGAGCTGGAGGCCAAGAGCGAAACGTTGCGCCTCAACGAATTGTTCGTCGGCGTCCTCGGTCATGATCTGCGCAATCCGCTGACCACGGTGCTGACCAGCGCGGAGTACCTGCGCGAATCGGACGATCCGAAGATCGCCAAGTTCGGCAACTGGATCCATGAGAGCGGCGAGCGCATGAGCCGACTGATCGAAGACACGCTCGATCTGGTGCGCGTACGCGTCGGCGGCGGCATCCAGGTGCATGCGGCGGCGATGGACCTCGGCGAAGTAGTCGATCGCATCGTCGAGGAACAGCGCATCGCCCACGCGGACCGGCAGATCAACTTCGAGCGCAGCGGCAATCTGGCCGGTTCGTGGGATGCCGAGCGCATCGCCCAGGTGGCCTCCAACCTGATCGGCAATGCGTTGCGTCACGGCACAGCCGACTCCCCGGTCGCGATCGTTGCCGACGGCAATGACAGGCGCGTTCTGCTCTCGGTGTCGAACAAGGGCAGCATTGCCGCGGAGCTTCTGCCGCACCTCTTCGATCCGTTTCGCGGCACGCGCGAACGCCACAGCGGCCGTTACGGCGGCCTTGGCCTCGGCTTGTATATCGTGCAGCACATCGTCATCGCACACGGTGGCAGCATCGATGTGCTGACCGGGACGAACGATACGACGACCTTCACGGTCGAATTTCCTCACACAATGGCGTTGCCGCAAGGACACGGCGAAACGAGTTACCGCGCCGAGGCGTAGGCGCTCACGCTGCGGCGTTCGCCGCCGACGAGACGATTATTACGGCCTCGCGTCGACGACCGAGGTTCTGCAACGATTCCTTCATCGAACGGCAATGGCCTGCACCTAGGCTGCCGCGGGCCGCCGTGGGGACGGCACCATTCCTTCCATCCGCGGAGATTGCCATGAACAAGATCGTCGCAGCGCTCGCTGTTGCGTGCAGTATTTCTGTCGCCCATGCGGGCGAAGGCCCAGTGCCGGGCGGAGTTCCCCAGCTCGATCATGTGTTCGTCATCATGATGGAGAACCACGGCTTCAGTCAGATCATCGACAATCCGAACGCGCCGTTCACGAACAGCTATGCGTTGTTTGCGAATCTCGGCACCAATTACTACGCGATCGCGCACCCCAGCCTGAGCAACTACCTTGAAGTCGTCGGCGGCTCGAACTTCGGTGTCCAAAGCGACAATTACCCGGATTGGCACAATTTCTACTGCCTGACGAATCTGGCCTCGAAGACCACAAACACCGATAGTCCGCCGAGCCCGGCGATCTGCCCCATCGCGGGCGAAGGAACCGATGCGGCGATCCCCGCGATTGATACCACGAACGAAGTGCAAGGCACGCCCGGCGACATCAACATCGATGGGACGACGTCGATTGCCGCGGCAGCCGGCACCATCGGCAAGTCGATCGGCGACCAGCTTGTCGAGGCCGGCCTGAGCTGGAAGAGCTATCAGGAAAGCCTGCCGCCCGGCGGCGCCGACGAAGTGAACATCAGCGACGGCTACTTCACCGACAGGACCAATTTTTCGGTGATCACGCCGGCCCTGACGCCGGCCTTGACGGGCGGCGACGTGGTCGCACTGTACGCCGCGAAACACAATCCATTCGTCTACTTCCAGAGCGTGCAGGAAGGCTACGTTCCAGGTAACACGCTCGACAACAGCGTCGATTTCGAGGGCGCCGACGGACTGTACGCCGACCTGGCCAGTGGCCACGTCCCAACGTTTTCATTCATCGCGCCAAACCAGTGCAACGACCAGCACGGACGCGGCAATGCCGGTGCGTTCTGCAATTTCGACCCGACCGACAACGGCAGCCAGGCTGGCCTGAATCCGGCTCTGATCATCCGCGGCGACGTAACCGTGCGCAAACTCGTCACAGCGATCAGGTCTTCGCCGGTCTGGCACACGGGCAAGAACGCGATCGTCGTGTTGTGGGACGAAAACGACTACAGCACCGCGCCGGAAACGAATCAGGTGCCGCTGATCATCGACACCAACTACGGCGTGCGCGGCACCGTCAGCGATGCTCGCTACACGCACTTTTCGTTGCTCAAGACGCTGGAGGCAGGATTCAGGCTGCCGTGCCTGAATCACGCCTGTGACGCCGGCGTCAACGTGATGACGGACCTGTTTGCCGTCACCGCCGTTCCGTCGGTGCAATCCGCGGCCAGCGTAACGGCGAATCTTGCCCCGCAACCGGCTACGCAGGCTGGCGGCAACTGACGTTTCGCGGGGCAGCGCCGGGATCTCCGGCGCTGACATTCAACCCTGCAATCCGAATCGCACGGAAGGCCGAGGAGGGCTCAGCGCAAAGCGGCCCTCCTTCGTGTCGAGCAGTCACGCCTGCTGCGTGAATGTCGTCAATGTCCGTGTCCGCCGCGCGAGTAGCTGCCGCCGCCTGCGTGTGGTGCGGCCGTCGCGGCCTGGCCGCCGTGCGGGGCAGAGCCCGATCCGCCTCGCGTATACGACGGCATCGCGCCACGAGCGCCGGAATAGGCTGACATTGGGCCGCGTGCAGCGGAGCTCCGCGGCATCGCCGTGGCCGCGTAGGCGCGATTCGACGGCGCATAGTGCTGCTGTGCATAGGGCGTCCGCGCACCGGCGTAGCGTTGCGCGGAGGCGTAACCGTCGGATCGCGCGGTCGCACTGGCGCGACCGGCGGAAGGAGCGTAGCCGCGAGACGGCATCGACGTCCCCCGATATGCCTGGTTCGTGCTTCGCGTGTTGGTAGCTGCGATGCCTCGGCCGTTCGCGTAGCCAGCGCCGGCGCTGCTGCGATAGTTCGTCGCCGCGCTTGCGTACGCTGACGTTGCGGGGTTCGCGCCCGAGCTGGTGCGAGCCGCAGAGTAGTACGAGGCCGACGGTAGTGTTGCGCGACCGGCGAATCGGTTGGCGCCGGAGAATTGATTCGTCGGTGCGGAGGTTCTCGCCGCGCCGGCCGGCGTGCTGGCGAAATTGCTGCGGTTGTTGAGCGCCGTGCCTGCGCGCGACAAATTAGGCGCCGCCATTGTTCGCTCCGCCGCGCCGGCGACCGTTGGACTGTCGTGCCCGGCGTGCCCGCCATCGTGGTGTCCCCAATCGCCATGGTCTCCGTCGTGGTGCCCGCCGTCGTGGTGCCCGTGCTCATGCGACGAGCCACCCCAGTAGCCACCGCCCCAATATGCATAGCCGTAATACGGCCAGCCGTAACCGTAGTAGGGCCAGCCACAGCAATAGGCGTACCCATATCCAAAGCCGTAATACGGCCAACTCCAGGCGCCGTAATACGGCCAACCCCAATAGTCGTAAGGGGCCACGCTGACGCCAAGGTAGACATTCGGTGCGGCGTCGTAAATCGGCGCCTCTTCGCCGTAGTAGTCCGGCGCGTAGCCGGATGCGTAATCGCCGGCCGGCGCCTCTTCGTGATTTGCGACGCAGGCGTCACCGGCCGAAGGGTCGGTGGTCCGGCAGTCTTCAACGGTCAATTGCGGGGTGTCGTAAACGACAGCCGGCTGAGCATCAATCCTGAGTTGTGCGTGGCCTGCACTGGCGATCAGGAGGGCAACGACGAGCAGACTCGATCGCAACACACACCTTCCCCTATTTTGAGTCGGACGAGCCATCGTGCGCCGTTGGACGTGAATTCGCACTGAACCCGGAAGGGATTCGGAGCGGCCGGCGTAGCCAGTCGCAACCATGGCGCCGTTTCGCTTATCGGCGGCCCTCGGACGATACGCACGCTTCCGCCGTGGAAGCGGACAAATCTGGTATAGCGACCGTCAACCGACAGGGTGACGATGCGACGAGGGACAACGTTGCGTCGAACGCCCAACTCACCCCTCCGCGCGAGTGGGGAGCGTTGCAATGGCCGTGGCCATGGCTGGCGTGTGCGCTGGGCAAGCGCATCCGACGCGGCCGCGCCTGAACCGCCATCGACAACCATCGGGGGAACCATCATGAAACAGCGAGCGCTCGCATCGTCCATCTTGGTCGGCCTGTGTGCGACCTTCTGCATTCCGGCCGTGAATGCGCAGATCGCTGCCGACACACCTGCGCCGGACCAGGGCAGGAAGGACGAAGCGCAAACGTTCGAGACTGTGACCGTGACCGGGTCGCTGATACCACGCGCACAGATCGAAACCGCTTCGCCGGTGATCACGATCACCGCGGAGCAGCTCCAGCGTGAGGGTTTCAAGAACGTCTACGACGCCCTGCGCTCGCTGCCGGTCGCGACCGGCCAGGTGCAGGACAACCAGAGCACCAACAGTTTCACGCCGGGCGCAACGACGGTCAGCCTGCTCGGCCTGGATCCGAGCTTCACGCTCGTGCTCATGAACGGCCGCCCGCTGGCGGACTATCCATTCCTGTACAACAGCAACAGCAACTTCACCGACCTCAACACGATCCCGACGTTCCTCGTCGATCACATTGACATTCTGCCGGGCAACCAGTCCGCCATTTACGGGTCGGCGGCCATCGCCGGCGTCATCAACGTCGTGCTCAAGCAGAAGATCGACGGCGTCACGATCGATTACCGCGTCGGCGGCTATAGCGACGGTGGCGGTGCGCAGCAGCGTTTCCAGATCGCCGCAGGTCATTCGTGGGAAAGGCTCGACGGGATGTTTGCCCTCGAGCTCAACCAACAGTACCCGGTCTACGCATACCAGCGTTCGTACACGAACGATCTTGCCGACGATCCCGCGCTGCAGGGCGCGCCGCCGATCGCGCAGCGCGACCGGCTGGAACTCGATCCATTCACGAACACGTATGTCGACCCGGGCCAGGCGACGTGCGACGCGATCAACACGCTCAATCGCGGCAACGAAAGCTACCGCTTCCGGCCCGGGCGCGGCTACTACTGCGGCAGCACGAACAATGTCGGCTTCACCTCGTTCCTCAATGCCGAGAGGTCGGCCAATGCCTACGGCAGCCTGAAATACCAATTGAACGACAACACGCAGCTCTACGGCGACGCGCTGTACGACGTGCGCAAGGTCGTCTACGAGGTCGGCGGCACCTCGTTCTGGGCGACTGGACCGAACTCGAACACGCCGACCTACATCTACGACCTCGACTCGGAGCACCTGGTCTCGCTGCAGCACCTGTATGCGCCCGAGGAACTCGACCACACCGCCGACCAGAGCGTGCTGGAGCACAGCTACGTCGTCAATCTCGGCGTGCGCGGCGCGTTCGGCGGCTCGAGCTGGAATTACGATGCCTACTACCATCGTTCCGGCTATGACGCGGACTCCAAAGCCCGGCGCCTGCTCAACGAAAAAGCGAACGCGTTCTACCTCGGCCCGCAATCGGGGACCGATCCGTATGGCTACGGTTATCCGGCTTACCACATCCGGCAGCAGGGCAATTTCTGGGGCGCCACCACGCCGGCGCAGTTCGCCTCGATCTCCGACATCAACCGCAGTGATTCGAGCACGTACACGCAGGTCGCGAACATGACGATCACGAACACCGACGTGTTCGCTCTGCCGGCCGGCTCGGTCGGTTTCGCCGGCGTGCTCGAAGCCGGCAACCAGTACTGGGACAATCCGGTCGACCCGCGCATCACGAACGGCGAATTCTTCGGTTCGGGCGGCACGACCGGACATGGCACGCGCGACCGCCAGGCGGCGGCGGCCGAGTTCAATCTGCCGCTCTTCAGCATGCTCACGGCCGATGTATCGGGGCGTTACGACCGCTACAGCGTGCCGGGCGCTTCGCAGGGCAAGTTCACGTACAAACTCGGGCTGGAATTCCGGCCGATCGACACGCTGCTGCTGCGCGGCAACTACTCGACCGCATTCCGCGCGCCGGACATGGGCTACGTGTTCTCCGGCGGTTCGATTTCGTTCGTCACCGTCGACGACGTCTACAACTGTCGCCTGGCGCAGGGCGACCACTACACGCAGTGCGCGCCCCCGTTCGCGCAGAACAACATCCAGAACACGACCAACTCCAACCATGACCTGAAATACATCACCGCCAAGTCGTACGGCGCGGGTGTGGTCTGGTCGCCGACGCCGCAGTTGAACACCAAGGTCGACTATTACCACGTCAAGCTCGGCAATGAGGTCGCGACCTACAGCGTCAACACGATCCTCGCACGCGAAGCCGATTGCCGGCTCGGGCACACCACCAGCGGCACGCCGGTCGACATCAACTCACAGTTGTGCCAGCAGACGCTCGCCGAGGTCAGCCGCAATCCGGCCAATGCGCCGATCGGCGCCGGCCTGCTCAACGGCGTGACGACGTTCCCGCTGAACCTGGCCAACGAACTGGTTTCCGGCATCACCGCGAACGCGCAGTACCGGTGGGATGCCGGCAGTTTCGGCACCTTCATTTTCGGCGCCGACTACAACACCACGCTCAAACACGTGCAGCAGCAATTCCCGACTGACCCGGTCGACGACCTGCTGCGCGATCGCAACTACTACGGCCCGTTCAAGGACATCGGCAGCGGCAGCATCACCTGGGCTTACGGGCCCTGGAGCACGACTGTATTCGGCGTGCGCTACGGCAAGACCTTCAGCTGGGATGGCCAGTCCACTGTCGCGCCGTGGATGATCTACAACGCCACGGTCCAGTACAACTTCAACGACGATGCCGCGATAACGCTGATCGGCAACAACATCTTCAATTCGCGTCCGCCCTACGATGCGAGTTACGGCGGCCAGGCCAATTTTCCGTTCTTCAACGTGTTCAACTACAACGCGTATGGACGCCTGCTGATGGTCGAGTTCAACGCGCATTTCGGCGGTACGAAGAAGCAATAGCGGCCGGCGCGTTCAGGATGCCGGTTGGCGGACACATGGGCGGCCGCTGCGGACAAAGTCGCCAAGCTCGTGCCGGCGCGGCGGATTCGACTGACGCTGCGCGGCAGCTTGGCCGAAAAATGGACCGGGACCGGCTGAAAAAATCGGGCTAACGATAGCCGAAGACGAAAAGCAGCAGCCAGAGGATCAGCACGGCACCGAACAACAGCGAGACCCGCGGCGGCGGCGGCTTGCGCGCATGCGGCGGCTTGCCCGGAGCGGCACCATTGCCCGGATCTCCACCGGGGACCCTTGGCGGCGAGCGGAAACGATGGCGGCCGAACATCATGCGCGCACCGGCCCAGCCGGCCGGCGCGCTTGCGCGAGGTTCGCTGAAACTCGCGAGCGGCCCTGTCGGCATGTGCTGGGAGCGGCGAGGGCGGCGCAGGTCCCTTGGATCCCCTGGATTCATCCCTGCGAGACAGCAAATTGCATGCCGTTCATGCCGCAGACGGTGAAAAAATGATCGAGATCTACTCTTGGCGCCCGGCAAGCAGGTCGAAATTCCTTCGGGCCACTGGCCGAAGAAACTCGGCGATCAGACTCGTTGCGATGCCCGTCGACCTGCGATCCCGGTCCCACCAATCCTTCTCGCGATTCGGGAAGGCTCAAGTGGAAATCGGACCCTTACTTGACACAGCGCGCGAGGGTTGTGCGGCATCCGCATCGTCGGATCGTCGTTTGCCTCGGCGCGCGAGCAGGGCGATCGCAATGGCGCCGGCGATCAGACCGACATAGAGCGTCGCGATGCGCCATAACAGCAACGCCGTGGCCAGGCTCGGTCCCGGTACCCAGGGCCCTAATGTCGCGCCCAGTCCTAGTTCCGCACCGCCGGCACCGGATGGCACGCCGGTCCACGTCGCCGCCTGCAGCACGAAGACCTGCAGCAGGAAAGTCAGCAGAAACGAGACAGGGTGACCGAGCAACAACAGCGCGAGCCAGAGTACGCCGTAGCGGGTCAGCTGCTGCAGGGCGGTCAGAACGAAGATGCCGGACAGGAAGCCAGGGCCGCCGGCGTAGAGAACTCTCGCATCCGAGCGTAAGGCGGCAAGAAAGGTGCTCGCCACCTGGCGTGCTGGGCGCAGGCGCGGCCAGCGCTCGCTGGAAAAGAATGCGGCAAACCATGCGCCCAGCCGGTGCCGTGCAAACAACGCGGCTATGGAGACAAGCGCGATCGCTGCGCTGGTAGTGAACGCGATCGTGATCAATGTCTGTGGCGCGCCGGACTCAATCGCATCGGACAGGAGCAGACTCAACCCGGCGAGCGGCAGCGCCGCTACGAAAAACATGACGTCCATGCCCTGGTCCGCGGCAGTGACCGCAGTGGCTGCGCTCGCGGACACGCCGGCCCGGCGCAGGTAATACACGCTCGCCGGGTAGCCGCCGACACCGCCCGGCGTGGTCATGAACGCAAAATCGGTCGCCAGCGATACAGCCAGCATCCGCGCGAAGTGCGAGCGCACGGCGAACCGGTGCAGCAACAATTGCAGCTTGAGCGTTCGGCAGAACCAGCTCACTGCGATCAGCGCAAGAATGGCAACGTAGCCTTTCAAGGGGAAGTGCAGGGTCGCGGACAGTCCGTCACGACCACCGAGCAGAATCGGCACGATGACGGTGGCGGCGATGGCCATGACAACGAGCCAGCGCCCGGCGCGCCGCAGGTGCCGCGTCCGCCGCCCCGATCGCGTATCGACGCTGCCGTTCAAGGTCCGGACCTGGTTCGTTCGGGTGCGTAGCGCGTCCGCAGGACGATGTCCCACACGGGCGTGGTCACGCCGAAGTTGCTGCCGGGGTGAAAGTGGTGGATGTGATGGGCGGCGGCCCAGCGTCTGGCCAACGCGTGGCGGAAACGCACGTTATGAAATGTGGAGTGAGTAAGGCCATACGCTGCGTAACCGGCGGCCATGCCTCCGGTAAACAGCAAGGCAATTGTCGCCGGCAGAAAAACGCTCAGGATGCCGACCAGCGTCAGTGCCACGAGCGGAGGCAGGAAAAAAGGCAGGGAGTCGTGCGCCTGCGGCTGCTCATGGTGCTTGCGATGTCCCTGTTCGAGCAGTTCCACCGAACCATGGAACAGCCAGCGGTGAAAGCAATACTCGACGAAGCTGAAGAGCACCAGGCCGGCGAGTACTGTTGCCAGCGCAGCGGCAGACGATGTATCGACGCGCCGCGAACCGGCATACAGCAGCGCGCAACTGGCAACGACATCCGCAACGAGCCCGGCGCGGGCGTTCACGCGCGTCGTCGACAGCCACGCAATCCGGCGCCGCACGCCATGCCATGGTCGTGCAATGGAACGCAAGGGCGTAGTGACTACGCCGGAGGATTCACCTGCCGGCATCGGATCGCTCGAAGGCTCGGTACCGTGGATATTAATGCTCATGACTTGTGGCTTGGGACTCCACCTGGGGTTGGCGCCGTCACAGCTGGCGGATTGGCGGCTGGCGAGGTTGTCCCCGGCCTGCGCAAGACTACGCACCGAGTCTACCCAGCGAAATGTTGTGATTGCCTCAAGCGCGGTGTCGCGCGCTTGCATGCGCGAGGATGAACGAGAAGCGTTGAATGCCCTCCTAAGGCATTACGGAACCGCCGATCAACACGATGTCGGCGGGACGCTTGGCGAACAGCCCGACGCAGACGACGCCGGTGATCTGGTTCAGGTCCGCTTCCAGCGCCAGCGGGTCGGTGATGCGCAAGTTGTGCACATCGAGGATGCAGTTGCCGTTGTCGGTGACGACGCCGTCGCGCCAAACCGGCTGGCCACCGCGGCGGACGATCTCGCGCGCGACATAGCTGCGCGCCATCGGGATGACTTCGAGCGGCAGCGGGAAGCGGCCGAGTACGTCGACGCGCTTGCTCGCATCGATCATGCACACAAACTGGCGTGACGCCGCGGCGATGATCTTCTCGCGCGTCAGCGCCGCGCCGCCACCCTTGATCAGACACTTGCGCGGATCGCACTCGTCAGCGCCGTCGACATACAGCGCCAGTTCGCCGGCGCTGTTGAGGTCGATGACCGGAATGCCGAGCTGCTTGAGCAGGGCCGTGCTCTTCTCCGAACTCGACACCGTCGCCTCGATGCGGTTGCGGATCTTGCCGAGTTCGTCGATGAAATGGGCCACGGTCGAGCCGGTGCCGACGCCGACGATGCTGCCGTCTTCGACGTAGGTGATCGCCCGCTGTGCGGCAAGTCGTTTTTCTGCTTCGCGGTCCATGTGTGCGCTTCCCCCAGATCATTCATGAGAATCTTGTTGATGAGAATCTTCGGCACACGCAGCCGGCGACGGCTGTCGTTTTAAGTCTGCAGTGTCGGCGGAGTACTTAGCGCTTATTCGAGACCTAGAATGTAGTCCCACTCGGCCTTCGTCACGGGCGACACCGACAATCGATTGCCGGGGCGCAGCAGGACCATGTCCTTCAAGTCCTTGCGTCCCTTGAGTTCGGCCAAAGTGATCACACGCTTGAGCTTGCGCTTGAACTTGACTTCGACCAGCACCCAGCGAGGCGCGTCGCGCGAACTGCCGGAATCGAAATAGTCGCTCTTCGGATCGAACTGGGTCGGATCGGGATATGCGGCGGTCGCGACTTCGGCGATGCCGGCGACGCCTGGAACTTCGCAGCTCGAGTGATAGAACAGCACGCCGTCGCCCTTGCGCATGCCGTCGCGCATGTAGTTGCGCGCCTGGTAGTTGCGCACGCCTGTCCACGGCTCGGTCTTGCGCGACTTCAGGTCGTCGATCGAAAATTCGTCGGGTTCCGTTTTCATCAACCAAAAATTCATGCGATTCCACCTGTGACGATCTTGAATAGCTGGAGATCTGCCGTCATTCCCGCAAACGCGGGAGTCCATTTTGCTTCCGGATCAAGGTCAAGATGGATCCCCGCTTTCGCGGGGATGACGAGACTATTTTCCTGCTATCCGGACGGCTGCGGTGCGCAGTCGATCAGCTCGCGCTCGGTTGCGACAAAATCCATTTGTATATCCCAGGCCTGATCGGGCAGCGCCGGCAGTTCCTGAAAACTGTACCCGATTCCGACGAGTAGCGGTTGGGCCGGACGCGGGACATCCTTCAGGAATGCAAATGTGCGGTCGTAGTAGCCGCCGCCGGTGCCGAGGCGGTGGCCGCGGCGGTCGAAACCGATCAGCGGTACGAGGACCAGGTCGAGCGCCTGCGGCGCCAGCAGTTCGGCCGGGACGCACTGCGGCTCGGGGATGCCGTAACGATTCGGCTGCACGGCGACGCCTTGCTGCCAGCGCGCGAAGTGCAACGTGCGTCCGCGCGTCAATACCGGCAAGTGGTAGTTCTGCCCGCGCGCCATCAAGGCGGCCAGCGCAACGTGCAGCGGCAATTCGCCGCCGACGGCCCAGTAGCCGGCGACCTGCATATCGACGATGAACTCGGGAAGTTGCTCGAGGACCGCGGCCACTCCGGTGGCTGCCGCGATCCGTGTGGCGGCGGTCAGATTGGCACGTTGCAATTTCAGCTGCGCGCGCAGGTCCCGCCGTTCACTCATGCCTGACCGCATCGCGCGCAGACGCCCAGAAAAAACCGTGCTCGGCACAGGGATGTGCCGACGAATCGATAGCTCTTCATCGATTCGACAAGGGTGGCGCGGCTATGCCGCGACCGCTTGTTTGACTGCGCGCGTCGGAAGCGCGCGCGAACAGCGGAGCTGGCCCGAAAGGGCGAGCGCCAGGGACGGCGCGAGTAAAACTGCGGCAGAGCCTGTCCCGGACTCGATCCGGGGATGCCCAGTTTTTCAACATGAAGGAAAGCGTCCTCCGCAATGCCGGTGCACACCGAACGACCTTGATCCCTAGGATCAGGTGGGAAGGCTCGCCGGTCTTCAGGCTTTCCGCTCATGGCGGACATGCACACCGACACTTGGCACTGCCATCCCGGGGTCGTATATAGGAACAAGGCAATATGGTTGGATGCGCTGTCGCACATCGCAGGGGACGCGAGCTATTTTAGTCGCGGTGCGAGTGCCGCATCAAGCTTCGCGCGCAATGCCTGCAGTTGTTGTGCCACAACGTTCGATTGCGATTCAGAATTGTTTTTCGCCTGCAGCAGCTCGTGCGCCATGTTGAGTGCGGCGAGTACGGCGATGCGGTCCACGCTTTGCATGCGGCTGGCGCCGCGCACTTCGCGCATCTTGCCGTCGAGATAACTCGCTGCGGCAAGCAGGCCCGGACGTTCCTCCGGCGTGCAGCCAATCAGGAATTCGCGATCGAGTATGTTGACGGTAACCGGCGTTGCTTCGCTCACGCGTTGTTCTCCAGCGAGCGCAATCGCGCGATCATCGCCTCGACGCGCGAACGCGCCTGCTCATTTTTCGCCATCAGGTTTGCACGTTCGGCAGACAGTTGTTCCTGGCTGACGCGCAGGCTGCGATTCTCTTCACTCAGGCGATGGCACAATTCCAGCAAGCGGTCGAGTTGTCCGCCGATTTCGCGCAGCTCGGTCAGCATGTCATTCCCCTGGGACATGATGAAACTATAGGCGGGCGCTGTGCAGGCGGTCAACGCGCGGTGCCGCAAAGTGTGAGGTCGGCGAATGCGCGTGTCAGGGCGCCGCGGCGGGGCTTGGTAGGAGTCAGGTCGCCGCTGCGCGGCTCGTGAGGTCGAATCGCTGCGCGATTCTCGTGAGGCCAGCGGCCAGGCGCCTCGAACTGACTCCTCACGAGCGCGCGCGCGCGCGACGCTCACGAGGGCCGCGCAGCGGCCCGACCTGACCGCTCCTAGGCCACGATCTTGCCGGCCCGGTGATCCTCGAACAGCGTCAGGAACGTATAACAGGCGTCCGCCTCGAGCGGGCGTGCGAACCAATGGCCCTGGATCTCGTCGCAGCCCTGGCTGCGCAGGTAATGCAGCTGCTCGGGCGTTTCCACGCCTTCGGCGACGACGTCGAGGCCGAGCGAGTGCGCCATCGTGATGATCGTCGAGGTGATCGCCGCATCTTCCGGATCGGTGGTGATGTCGCCGACGAACGCCTGGTCGATCTTCAGCGTGTCGATCGGCAGGCGCTTGAGGTAGCTCAGCGACGAATAGCCGGTGCCGAAATCATCGATCGCCAGCGTGACGCCGATCGCCTTGAGCTCGCTCAGCGTGCGCACCGATTGCTCGGCGTTGGCCATGACCATGGTCTCGGTCAGTTCGAGTTCGAGGCGCTCCGGCGCAAGTCCGTGCGTGTCGAGGATCTGGCGCAGGCGCACAGTCAGCTCGGCACGCAGCAGCTGCAGCATCGACAGGTTCACGGCGACCTTGAGCCGCGTGAAACCCTGATCGTGCCAGCGTCGCAGTTGCGCGCAGGCGGCATTGAGCACGAATTCGCCGATCGGCACGATCAAGCCGGTTTCCTCGGCCAGCGGGATGAACGTGGCCGGTGAGACGCTGCCCAGTTCCTCGCTGTTCCAGCGCAGCAGCGCCTCGACGCCGGTAACGCGGTTTTCGACCAGGGACAACTTCGGCTGGTAGACGACGTGGAACTCGTTGCGCTCGAGCCCGCGCCTCAGCGCCGCGATCAGGCCCGCGCGCGAACGCGCGTCGGCATCCATCTCGGCGGTGTAGACCATGTAGGTATTGCGGCCGCGATCCTTGGCCTGGTACATCGCCGTGTCGGCGGACTTGAGCAGCTCGCCGGGATCCTGGCCGTGGTCGGGAAACACGCTGATGCCGATCGACGGCGAGATGACGACATCCTCGCCCGAATCCAGATGCAGCGGCACGACGAACGCTTCGAGCAGTTTCTGCGCGACGTCCTCGGCCTGCTGCGCATGGGCCAGGTTTTCCAGCACGACCGTGAACTCGTCGCCGCCGAGCCGGGCGACGGTGTCGGTCGGCGCGATGCACGCGCGCAAGCGCGCGCCGGCGGCGCGCAGCATGCGGTCGCCGGCGGCATGGCCCATCGAATCGTTGACGTGCTTGAAGCGGTCGAGGTCGAGGAACAGCACGGCGACGCGCCGGCCGCTGTGGCGTCCGCGCAGGATCGCCTGGCCGAGGCGCTCGCTGAGCAGCGCGCGGTTCGGCAGGCCGGTCATCGTGTCGTAATTCGCCAGGTAGCGCAGCTCCTGCTCGGCGCGCTTGCGGTCGGTGATGTCGCTCATGACGCCGACGAAGTGCGTGCGTTCGCCGACAGCGTCGTGCACCACGCTGATCTCGAGCCAGCACAGGAACTCCTCGCCGTCCTTGCGCCTTTGCCACAGCTCGCCGCGCCAGTGGCCGTCGCGCATGAATGCCTCGCGCATCGCGTGGTAATGCTCGGCCGGATGCTTGGCGCTGTTGAGCAGTTCGGCCGACTCGCCGATGACGGCCTGCGCTTCGTAACCGGTCATGCGCGTGAACGCGCGGTTCGCCGAGACGAAGCGGAATTCGAGGTCGGTGACGCAGACCGCTTCGGTCATGCTGTCGATGACTTCGGCCGCGATGCGCCGCTCGCGCTCGGCGGCGCGCGACGCGGTCACGTCGCGCACGGTGCCGGATAGGCGCAGCGGCTTGCCGCTGTCGTCGCGCTCGACGATCTTGCCGCGCACGAACACCCAGTCCAACTCGCCGTCGGCCCTGCGCATGCGGTGTTCGGATTCGAACTGGTCGTGCAGGCCGTGCAGATGGTCGCTCAGGCGCTCGGCGACGACGCCACGGTCGTCTTCGTGCACATGATCGTTGATCCAGACGTTGGCCGGCTCGGTGCGGACGTCCGGCGCCTGTCCGATCAGCTGCGTCGCGCCGGTCATGCGGATTTCGTTGCGGCGCAGATCCCAGTCCCAGAACTCGTCGCCCGATCCCCATAGTGCGAGGCGCAGGCGATTTTCGCGTTCCATGATCGCGCTGTTGTGCGCCAGTTCCGCGCGGCGGCGATGCGTATACAAGTAGCGCAGGCGCTCGATCAGCAGCAGCGCAAGCGCCGCATACAGCGCATACATCAGGCGCGTCGCCCACCACGGCGGCATCGACGACGAGACCGACCGTGGCCGTGCGCTCGTTCCAGGTGCCGTCATGATTGGCGCCGCGCACTTCCAGGCAGTAGTCGCCGGGCGGCAGATTGGTGTAGGTCGCGTCGTGCCGCGTTCCGGCCTTGACCCAGTTGTCGTCGAATCCCCAGAGCTTGTAGCTGAATTCGTTGTGATCGGGCGCGGCGAAGTCCAGCGCCGCGAACTCGAAACGCACGACGCGCTGCGCCGGCGTCATATGCAGATCGCCGTTGCTCGGCGGCAGCGACAACGCTGGCCGTCGACATGCATGCTGGTCACGACGACCGGCGCGGTGTAGCGGCTGAAGCGGATGTCGGCCGGATCGAACAGGTTGACGCCTTCGGAACCGCCGAACGCCAGCTTGCCGTCGGCCAGCGCATGGGCCGATCCGGCGTTGAACTCCAGGCCCTGCAAACCGTCTTTCAGCGAGAAACTGTGGAACAGCTCGTGCTCGGGGTCGAATGACGATACGCCGCGGTTGGTGCTCAGCCACAGGACGCCCTTGCGGTCTTCGAGGATGCCGAAGATCGCGTTGCCGGCGGCGCCATCATGCAACGCGTAGTGCACGAAGCGGCCCTGCAGCGCCGCGTCGAGGTCGAGGCGGTTCAGGCCGCCGCGCGTGCCGATCCACAGCGCGCCGTCGCTGTGCTGATGCAGCGCCATCACCGTGTCGTCGGACAGCGAGTGCGCGTCGCCGGCGACCGGATGGAAACTGCGCATCGATTGCACGTGCGGATCGTAGACGCTCAAGCCGCCGCGCGTGCCGATCCAGATGCGGTCATCGCGATCCTCGAGGAGCGCGAGGACTGTGTCGTGCGCCAGCCCGGACGTGCCGCGTTCGGCCTGGCGAAAAAATTCCCAGCGCGCGCTGCTCGGCCACCAGTGCGCCAGGCCGGCACCGGCCGTGCCGAACCAGATGCTGCCGTCGCGCGCCGGCAGCAATGCATTGACCGCAGCGGACGGCAGGCCCTGCCATGTTCCGCGTCGACCGGCAGCAAGCGCGCGTGCCGGCGCGCCGCATCCAGTTCGTAGACGCCGCGGTCCGAGGCAACCCACAGGGTTCCATCGCCGGCGCCGCGCACGTCGTAGATCTGCCCGGGCTCGATGCCGCCGGCGGTCGCCTGCGCCAGCACCACATTGAAGGATTCGAACTTGCGGCTGGCGCGGTCGTAGCGCTTCAGCCCGGCGCCCTGCGTTCCGAACCACAGGTGACCCTGGTCGGTCCTCCCAGATCGAACGCACGTTGTTGCCGGCGTTGACGGCCGACTCGTTGTTGAGGTCGGCGATATAGCCGAAGCGCGCACCGCGCGGATCGACGGTCGAAAAGCCGCGTGTTGCGCCGCCGATCCAGAGCAGTCCCGAACGGTCCGTCAGCAGCGCCGTCACATTGTCTTCCGGCAGCGATCCGGGCATGTCGTAATCGTGTTCGACCTCCTCGACGGTGCCGGTGGCCGGATCGAAGACGACGAGCCCGGCGCGGGCGACCGCGAACCAGAGGCGGCCGGCCATGTCCTGGGCGATCTGGCGCACGTCGCGCTCACGATGCGCTGCGTTTTCCCGCGGCCAGACGCGCGCGCCGCTGCCGCGCACCGGGTCGACGCGGAACAGGCCATTGGGCGTTCCGACAAAAAGCGCGCCGCCCTTTGCGATGGCCAGCGCCGAGGCTGAAGCGATGCCGGCGGCGGCGACGGGCTCGGCCTGATCCGCGCCCGGAGCGACGCGCACGATGCCGATGCTGGTCGCCGCCCAGAGCGTGCCGTCAGCGGCCACGAGCAAATCGAGGACGCGCTTGTCGGACTGCCCGCCTGGCGGAAAAGTGAATGCCGTGCTGCGCTTGCCGGTGAGCGTGTCGATTCGCTCGATGCCGGCGGCGGTGCCGATCCAGACCGACTGATGGCGGTCGAATTCCAGCGCAGTGACATTGCCGCGTCGTTCGCGATCGGGCGCGTCGGACGGCAGCGCATAGGTCGCTACGCGGCCGGATTCGGGCTCGAGGCTCGCCACATGGCCGTTATTGCTGCCGAGCCAGATGCGATTGTGTGCGTCCTCGGTGATCGCCGTGACGAAGTCTTCCGGCAGGCTGGCCGGATTGTCCGGGTCGTGCTGGTAGAGCCGGTAGCGATAACCGTCATAGGCGTTCAGGCCGCCCTGGGTCGCTATCCAGATGTAGCCGGCATGATCCTGGAAGATGGCATTGACGGAGTGCTGCGCCAGGTTTGCCGCGCTGTCATGATTGTCGAAGTAGTAGCGGCGTTCCTCGGCATGCGTCAGCGCCGCGATCACCAGACCAGCGAGCGCCACGGCACAGCGGCGGGCGCATGCGCGGGCGAACGAACGGTCGGGGGTGGTGCGCGCGATCGCGTAGGGCATGCGGCATTGTGCCGCGCTGCCGCGGCGAGGCTTGTGCTCCGGCCTGCAGTGTAGGCAAACCCGGGCACCGGCGCTACACGACGTTCCCACGCGCGCTGGTACAATGGACAGCAGGCTCAGTCCAGGTTCTGGCGAAGTGACCGCAACGCTGCCCATCATCCATGCGCCCATCACACACGCGCAACTCGGCGAACTGCTGGCTACGCTGCAGTTTGGCGTCGACCCCAGCGATCTGCATGGTTCGCTGACCGGCTACCTGTGCGCCGGCGGACATGCCGATGCGCGCGACTGGCTTGCCGCGTTGCGCTGGAAAACGACGAAGCCGAGGCGGCGGCGGCGGCAAGTGCCGCGCCGTTGCAGCAGCTTTTCCACGAATGCTCGGCGTGGCTCGACGATCCGGATCTGCGCTTCGAGCCGCTGTTGCCTGCAACCGATACGCCGCTCGATGCGCGCGCCGATGCGCTGGTCGAATGGTGCCGCGGCTTTCTCGGCGGCGTCGGCCTGGCCGGCATGGCCGACGCGGCGTGTCTGTCCGATGACAGCGCCGAAATCCTGCGCGACTTCAGCACGATCGCCGCGTCGCATTTCGAATACTCCGACAGCGAGGAGGACGAAAGTGCGCTCGCCGAAGTGATCGAATTCATTCGCGTCGGCGTGCTCTTGCTGCATACCGAGCTGGCTGCAACGGGTACGCCGGCGAAGGCGACGGTGCATTGAGAGCAGGGCTGAGGGCTGAGGGCCGAGGGCTGCGAAAGCGAGTCGGAACTCGGACAAACACTGCACAAATTCACGGTCACGACAGCAAAACGGGACACATGCAAACAGCATCGAAGCAACCTTCCGGGATCGCAGCCCTCAGCCCTCAGCCCTCAGCCCTGACCGATGATCGATCGCAAGGAATACACGCGCCGCCGCAAGCAACTGATGCGCATCATCGGCCACGACGCGATCTGCATCGTGCCTGCCGCGCCCGAGCGTCTGCGCAACAACGACAGTCACTATCCGTATCGCCAGGACAGCGATTTCCATTACCTCACCGGATTCCCCGAACCCGAAGCGGTGCTCGCGCTGATTCCCGGGCGCAGCCATGGCGAAGTGATCCTGTTCTGCCGCGAACGCGATGCCGAACGTGAAGCGTGGGACGGAGCGCGCGCCGGCGCGGAAGGCGCGGTGCGCGACTACGGCATGGACGATGCGTTTCCGATTGGCGACATCGACGACATCCTGCCGGGCATGATCGAAGGCCGCTCGCGCGTCTACTACCATTTCGGCCGCGACGCCGAGTTCGACGTCAAGCTGATCGGCTGGGTCAACCATGTGCGCAGCAGATCAGCGCGGCGCACGCGCGCCGCACGAATTCGTCGCGCTCGGCCATATCCTGCACGACCTGCGCCTGTACAAGACGCGCGACGAACTGCGCGTGATGCGCAAGGCCGCGAAGATCGCGGCCGAGGCGCACATGCGCGCGATGCGTGCGACGCGCCCGGGCATGAACGAACACGAGATCGAAGCCGAACTGCTGCACACGTTCCGCCGGCACGGCGCGGTGCCGACGTATGAACCGATCGTCGGTGGCGGCGCGAATGGCTGCGTGCTGCACTATCGCGCCAACAACGCGACGTTGAGGGATGGCGACCTGCTACTGATCGACGCCGGCGCCGAATACGAGTGCTACGCCTCGGACATCACGCGCACGTTTCCGGTCAACGGCCGGTATTCGCCGGAGCAGCGCGCGCTCTACGACATCGTGCTGGCCGCGCAGCGCGCGGCGATTGCGGAGGTGCGGCCGGGACGTCCGTTCATCGCATATCACGACGCCGCGGTGCGCATGATCACGGCCGGCCTGATCAAGCTCGGCCTGCTCAAGGGCAGCGTCGACAAGAACATCCGCGAACAGAGCTATCGCCGTTTCTACATGCACAAGACCGGGCACTGGCTCGGCCTCGACGTGCACGATGTCGGCGACTACCGCGTCGACGGCGAATACCGCGAGCTCGAGCCGGGCATGGTCGTGACGGTCGAGCCGGGCATCTATATCGCCCCCGACGCGAAGGGCGTCGCCGCGAAGTGGCGTGGCATCGGCATCCGCATCGAGGACGACATCGTCGTCACGCGCGGCGAGCCTGAGGTGATCACCGCCGCCGTGCCGCGCGATCCGGACGAGATCGAGGCGCTGATGGCGAAGGCGCGCAAGTAGCGGATCCGACGATGCGCAGGATGTGCCTGCTCTGGTGATTGCCGTGCTGCTGCCGTTCCGGTTGCTGCCGCGACGAAGCCCGTCAACTACGGCCTGTTCGGCAACGTCCATGTCGCCGCGCCGACCGGCGAGCCAAAGCGCACGATCGTTTTCATCTCCGACGACCGCGGCTGGGACGCGCGCGCCGAGGCGCTCGCCACCGCACTGGGCGAGGACGGCGCGCTCGTCTTCGGCATCGACTTGCCCGCCTACCTCAAGGAAATGCTGTCGATCAACGACAAGTGCCATTTCCCGCCGCGCACATCGAGGAAATGAGCGACTGGATGCAGCGCCACCAGAATCTCAAGAATTTCTCTTATCCGGTGCTGGTCGGCGACGGCGCGGGTGCGACGTTCGCCTACGCGATCGATGCACAGGCGCCGAAGGGGACGTTCGCGGCCTGGTCACGCTGGGCTGGGATTTCTCGTTCCGCTTTCCGAAGCCGATCTGCACGGGCGATGCCGGCAAGGTCACGGCGCCGAATGGCGACGGCACGTTCCGCATCGTGCCCGTGCGCGCGCTGCCGAATCCCTGGCTGCCGCTCGTCCTCGCCGCGGCCCGGCCACGCTCGGGCTTGCGACAGCAGATGATCTGGCATGTGGCGGGCTACACGATCGGTCTGCCCGACGCACCTCTGCCGGCGCCGGCCTGCCCGCGGCGATCGCCTGGCTCACCGCCCCGACGCATCCGCCGAGCCGCTGCCCGAAGACATCGCCGACCTGCCGCTGATCGAAGTGCCGGCGCAGGGCACTTCGGCCGAGCGCATCGCGATCATCCTGACCGGCGACGGCGGCTGGGCGGGGCTCGACATCGCGGTCGCCGACCAGCTGGCCAAGCGCGGCATCGCCGTCGTCGGCCTGAACTCGGTGAAGTATTTCTGGCAGACGCGCAAGCCCGAGGAGGCCGCCGACGCGCTGACGCGCATCATCGGCCACTATGGCGCCGATCGCGCGCGCGCCGATTTCGTCGTGATCGGCTATTCGTTCGGCGCGGCGCTGTCGCCGGTGCTGATCAACCGCCTGCCCGATGCCGCGCATGCGCGCGTGTCGCGCAGGTGCTGATTTCGCCCGATCCGGAAGCGGTGTTCGAGATCCATGTCGGCGACTGGTTTGGCTCGCACGCACACGAAGGCGCGATGCCGATCATGCCGGAAATCGCGAAGTCGACCGTGCCGGTCATCTGCGTGCACGGCGCCGACGAAGGCGAGGACAGTTTCTGCAGCAAGCTCGCCGGCAAGCCGAACGTGCGCCAGCTCGAACTGCCGGGCGGGCATCACTACAACGGCGACTACGACAAGCTCGGTGCAGGCATCGCCGCAAGCCTGCCGCCGCGCAAGCAATGAACGGCCGTATCGACCCGAATCAAGAGCGAAAGAATTTGGACGCGGATTACGCGGATCAACGCGGATAGAGCAGATTGAACGAGAATTGCTCTTGATCTATCCGCGTTGATCCGCGTAATCCGCGTCAAGAAATCTTCGCTTGAATCTCATCCGCCACTCAACAGGCGCCGATAGCCGCCCGAAACCAGCGCGGCGATATCGATCAGCAGGCCCGGCACCCACATGCCGCGCGGATAGGCGAGGTAAGAGCCCGTCCATTCCGGCTTGAACTTGTCCTTGTATCTTCGTACACCTTGGTAATTGTATAAACTGTTGCCGTAGCGGAACGCGAGCGAGGCGAGGCGCTCGTTGACGCGCGCGTACTGGTTGTCGCCGACGCGCGACAGCGGCGCCATGCCGAGGCTGAAGGTCTTGTAGCCTTCCTGCTGCGCCCATTGCATGACCTTGGCGAACAGGAAATCCATCGTGCTGCGCGGCGCGTCGCCGACGTGGCGCATCATGTCGACGCTGGCCGTACCGTTCGGTCCGTACGGCGGCACGAGATTGGCGAACGCGATCAATTCGCCCGCGCGGCGCACCAGCGCGAGCGGGCTCATCGCCAGATAGTTCGCGTCGAAGCGGCCGAGCGAGAATCCTTTTTCCGCCGAACCCTTGTAGGTGAGCCACGTGTCGGAAACGCGCTTGACCTCGGCGAGCACGACCGAATCGAACGGCGAGGTGGAGATCTCGAAGGTGAGCTGTTCCTTGGCCGAGCGATTCACGGCCTGGCGCAGGTCTTCCCAGCGCTTGCCGGCGAGCGAGAATTCGTCGAGGCGGATCGTCGCCAGTTCGCCGAGCTTGAACAGGTCGAAGCCGTGGTCGTGATAGTGCGACAGGTCGGGCTCGAGCACCTCGTAGAACACCGGCACGCGGTCCTGCGCATCGGCGAAGCGGCGGAAATCGAGGATCGCGCGGTCGATCGCGGCTTCGGGGCCGCACGGCGAGCCGAGCGCGACGAGGCGATTGCGGATCGTGCCGTAGGCGACGACGGCCTGATGATCGGCGGCCCAGAACAGGTGCTTGTCGCGCATGAAGGTCAGGTGCGCGAACTCGCCGCCGCCTTGAGTAGGTAGAACTCGCGCGCGTGTTCGAGTTCGCTGCGGGTCGGCAGAGTCAGCTGCGGCCGGCGCACCGCGAAGACCTGCCAGATCAGGTAGATGATCAGGCCGAGCAGGGCAGCGGCGAGGCCGCGGCCGATGCGCGAGGTGTGTTCGCCGAAGCCGAAGTAGAACAGGTCGAACGAATCGTCGCCGAGCACCTGGGCGACGCCGATCGCGAAGAAGACGAGCACGCAGATCAGCAGGCCGGCATACCAGCCGAACGTCGTCGCCGAGGTCAGCGTCATCGCGCGGCGCGTGAACGCGTTCTTGCGCGTGCGCAGCAGCACCGCGACCGCGAGCAGGAACAGCGCCTCGCCGAAATGCAGGCCCTTGGTGATGGCGAGGATGGCGCTGATCAGCAGCAACCACTGCACCACGCGGTAGGCGACGCGCAGGCGGCCGTCGATGCCGCGCGCGAGCCCGAGCAGCAGGACGCCGGACAGAATACTGAACCAGTTCGAGCTTTCGACGGCGAGGATCGGCACGTTCGCGCGCACGACGTCGACGTGTTCGATGACCGACGGAATCGCCGCCGAGGCGAGCTGCATCGCGCCGGCGCCGAAGGTCAGCATCGCGAGCACGCGCATGCCGAGATCGCCGAGCATGGCAAACGGCAAGCCGAGCACGCCGAACAGCGGATGGCCGGCGAGGCGTGCGCGCAGGCGGTGCAGCAGCGGCAGGCGCTGGGTCAGCATCTCCGAGCCCAGGTACAGCCCGCCGAACAGCGGCAGCAGGTAATAGGCGATGCGGAACAGCATCAGGCCGGAAAACACGGAGGCCTTGTCGTAGCCGGCTTCGGTCAGCGCGAGCAGGATCAGGCCGTCGAATACGCCGAGGCCGCCCGGCACCTGGCTGACCAGGCCGAGCACCCCCGCGCCGGCGAATGCGCCGAGCATCAGGCCGGGCTTCACGTGCTCGCCGGACAGGTAGATGCACGCCTACAGCGTCGCCGCCGCCAGCAGCCAGTCGACGAACGAGACCACCGTGAGCTCGAGCTTCAGGCGCAGCGGCGGCACGCCGAGATCGGCGGCAGCCAGCGCATCAGCGGGCGCCGCGTCGTCAGGAAAAAGTATAAAGGTAGATAAAGCGCGGCGAGCGCGAGCACGACGGCGGCGATCCAGTGCTGCGGCGTGCCGCTCGACATCGGCAGCGAACTGGTCGCCAGGGTGAAGATGACGAGCAGCGACAGGCCCGACAGCAGCGACAACGCCTGCATGCCGATCAGCGCCGCCGCGCGCGGCAGCGGGACCTTCTGCGCGGTCAGGCCCATCAGGCGGATGCTCGCGCCCATCGCGCCGGACAGATTGAGCGTGTTGGCCATGCTGTTGGCGACGAAGGCAAGGCGCAGGTAGTCGCGCACCGTGCAGGCCGAGCTTGAGCCAGCGGCCGATCAGCCAGTCGACGAGGCCGGTGAACGCGACCGCGAACAACGCCAGCGCGGCGACGCCGAGCGTCGGCAGCGTCGGCACGTCGAGCAGGGTGTGCTGGATGTCCGGCAGCGGAAATTCGCCGACCTCGTGCCACAGCAGCCAGGCGACGATGGCGAGAAACAGCGTCGGGACGATCCAGCGCAGACGCGCAAAGACGCTGCGGCTGGCGTCGGTCGAATGCTGTCCGGCGGCGGTCGTCTCGCTACTCACGTCTGCATGCGCGCCGGTTCATCAGTCGCGAACGTCGGCAACGCGCGACGGTTGCGCCGTGTCGAGCAGATCGATCAGGCCCTGCCGGTATTGCGGCATCCAGTTTCTCGGCACGCGAATAGCCGTGGCCGACCTTCGGCAGCATGACGACGCGGCCGCCCTTGACCTGGCCGACGAACGCCTCGGTCGCCGGCGGGTTGCAGACCTGGTCGATATCGCCCTGCAGCACGATCCATGGTGCCTTCACCGCCGGCACGGTGTTGAACACGATGCCGTACGGCGGCTTGGTCTGCTTGTCGGCGGTGAGACCCGCGCCTTCGCAAAACGGTTTGTGGATGATCAGATCCGGACAGAAGCCCAATGTCATCGCGCCGCCGAAACGCGTGTCGCCGGCCTGTGCCAGCGCCGCGTACATGATCGTCGCGCCGGACGAATAGCCGATCAGCACCGGGCGCCAGTCGTCGGGCAGCTTGAATTCGGTCTTGACCTTGCTGCCGATGTGATCGAGCAGGCCGGAGGCGTCGCTGCATTCGCCGTCGCCGTTCTCCAGCGACTTGAGGAAGGCCGGCGTGCTGAAACCGGCGACCCAATAGCCGACGTCGGCGGCTGTGTGCGCCATGTCCCACACGCCGAGGTTCCAGTTGCCGTCGCCGGACGCGAACAGCGCCAGTCCCCTGGCTTCGCCCTTCGGCGCGTAGACCGTGACTTCGCCCAGCCCCGCGAGATTGAGAACGCGCGTGGCCTTCGGGTCGTGCGCCGGCGGCTTCGGCTTCGCCGCCGCGGTCTTCGCTGCGGTTGTCTGGCGTGCCCGTTTTTTTCGTTGCCGGTGGGTTGGTCTTTCGCTTCGCCGGCTTGTCGGCCGGGCTCGACGTTCCGCGGTGGGCGCAGAAGTAGATTTGTGCACTTGTGCACTTTGTGTATCTGCGCCGGCAGCCGTCGTCGTCGCCGCGGTCGCAGCGGGCTCATTGGCCAGGGCGATACCCGCGGCCGCGCTCGCTACGGTGCCGGCGAGCAATGCAACAAGGCGCGCCAACCCCTTGAACTTATGGAGATTCATGAACACTGTTCTTGCCGGACGAGCCGGCTCCTGGCGTTTGCAGCCGCGCCGGATGGGCGGAATCACTGCCGGACGATTATCGCATGAGCGCCGCGGCGTTGCTGCGCTGCAGCGCGGCGCCGATGCGCCAGATGAACAAGCCTAGCGTGGAGGATTGCTGTCGTCGGCGGGTCGCCGCGCCATTTCATCGGCGTGCAGCTCGTACCACATCGCATTGAGGATCGCGAAAGCGCAAGCAAGGCCAAGGCCGAGGATCCAGCTGAAGTACCACATGCAATGCTCCTCAGTAGTGTCCCGTCGCCGAACGGATATGCTCGAGCGTGACGCGCCCGCGCAGCACCCGGTAGACCCAGCTCGTATAGGCGATCACGAGCGGCAGGAAGATCACCGTTGCCAGCAGCATCAGGCCAAGCGTGTGCCTGCTCGACGAGGCATCCCAGATGGTCAGGCTGCTGTTCGGATCGAGGCTGGATGGCATCAGGAACGGAAACAGCGCGAACCCGGCCGACAGAATCGTGCCGGCGCACACGAGCGAACTCATCAGGAACGCCGCCAGGTCGCTGCGCCGCAGGGAGAACGCGATGGCGCCGGCTGCCGCGGCCAGCGCGAGCAGCGGCGCCAGCCAGAGCGCCGGATGCGCGGCGAATGACGCGAACCAATGCCCCTGCATGGCAACTTGCTTGAGCATCGGATTGGATGGTCCGTCCGGCGCGGACACGGATACGATCGCGTAGCCCGGCAGGCCGAACGCGAGCCACGCGCCGGCTGCCAGATAGAGCGCAAGAAATGCCATCGCTGCAGCGCGAACCACGCGCCGTGCGCGCAGCGCGATCGATTCATCGGTCTTCAGCGCGGCATAGGCGGCGCCGTGCAGCAGCAGCATGGCGATGCTGGTCAGGCCGCTGAGCAGGGCGAAAGGTGTCAGCAGTCCGAAGAAGCCGCCTTCGTAGTGCATGCGCATGTCCGCATCGAAGCGGAACGGCAAGCCGAGAAACAGGTTGCCGAACGCCACGCCGAAGATCAGCGCCGGCACCAGTCCGGAAATCGTGAGCACCCAGTCCCACGCATTGCGCCAGCGCGGGTCGGCAAGCTTGTTGCGATAGCCGAAGCCGACCGGGCGCACGATGAACGCGAGCAGCAGCAGGAACATCGCCACGTAAAGCCCGGAAAACGCCGTCGCGTAAACCAGCGGCCACGCCGCAAAGACCGCGCCGCCACCCAGCACGAACCAGACCTGGTTGCCTTCCCAGACCGGCTCGACCGTCTCCAGCAGCACGCGCCGCTCGTCATCGTCACGACCCAGCACGCGCACCAGCGCGGCAACGCCGAGATCGAATCCATCCATGACCGCAAAACCGATCAGCAACACGCCGAGCAGCGCCCACCAGATGATCCGCAGTGTTGCGTAGTCAAGCACGGTGCCGCCTGCCGCATCGTTGCAGCTGCTGCTTCGAAGGAGAGCGGACTGGATTCCGGCGTTCGCCGGAATGACGAGCAAAGGCGACCGAAGGAGCCATGTCAGGTCCCCACAGCTATCGCGCTCCGCGCGCGCGTTGCGCAGCAGCAGGCACGGCACGACCACCGCCCGCGCCGGACATATTCGTCATCAGCATCGCATCGATCACCGCGAGCGCGGTATAGAAAACACAAATCCCGAAATGGAAAAAAGTATCTGCCCGGAGGAACGGAAGAAACGCCCAGGGCTGTCGGCAGCACGCCTTCGATCGCCCACGGCTGGCGCCCGTATTCGGCGACGATCCAGCCGAGTTCGATTGCCAGCCACGGCAGCGGCAGGCTCCACAGCGCGATTTTCAGATAGCGGCGACTGGAATCGAGGCGGCGTTGCGAAGCGAGCCAGAAGGAATACGCGAACAGCGCGATGAAGTACATGCCGCAGGCGACCATGATGCGGAACGACCAGAACAGCACCGGCACATTCGGAATCGTGCTCGCCGCGGCACGCTGCACGTCGGCATGGTTCGCCTGCGCCGGATCGGCCATGTCGCGCTTGAGCAGCAGCGCGTAGCCGAGGTCCTGCTTGTTCGCGTCGAATGCCGCGCGCGCCTGTGCATTGCCGGGCTCGCGACGCAGCGTCTGCATCGCCGCGTAGGCGATGCGCCCGCGTTCGATGCGCTGCGCGGCCTCGTCGACCAAC
The DNA here is from genome assembly GCA_963738115.1 of uncultured Gammaproteobacteria bacterium. GTDB lineage: Bacteria > Pseudomonadota > Gammaproteobacteria > Xanthomonadales > Rhodanobacteraceae > Rudaea. Next base: position 340,388 of record CAVTVN010000005.1, read on the forward strand.
TCGTTGATCCCGGGCAGCACGCCGTCGAGCGAGCGCGTGCCGATGATGCCCATGACCCACGGTATGTGAATCGCGAAATGCGTCGTGCGTTCGGCCACGTCGGGAAAGCCGAAGAGGGCAAACGAGGCCGGCGGCGGCTCGGTATCCCACATCGCCTCGATCGCCGCCAGCTTCATCTTCTGGTTTTCCGACACGGTGTAGCCGGATTCGTCTCCGAGCACGACGACGCTGAGCGCCGAAGCCAGGCCGAAGCTGGCTGCAACCGTCATCGAACGTTTGGCCAGGTCGATGTTGCGTCCGCGCAGCAGGTACCACGCGCTGATCGATAGGACGAACATCGATCCGAGCACATAACCGGCGCTGACGGTATGCACGAATTTCGATTGCGCGACTGGATTGAACATCACCGCGGTGAACGACGTCACCTCCATGCGCATCGTTTCGAAATTGAATTCGGCACCGACCGGATTCTGCATCCACGCATTCGCAATCAGGATCCACAACGCCGACAGATTCGTGCCCAGCGCGAGCAGCGCCGTCACGATCAGGTGCTGCACGCGGCCGAGCCGGTCCCAGCCGAAGAAGAACAGGCCGATGAAAGTCGCTTCGAGAAAAAATGCCATCAGGCCTTCGATGGCAAGCGGCGTGCCGAACACGTCGCCGACATAGTGCGCGTAGTAGGCCCAGTTCGTGCCGAACTGGAATTCCATGGTCACGCCGGTGGCCACGCCCATGGCGAAGTTGATGCCGAACAGCACGCCCCAGAACTGGGTCATGCGCTTCCACACTTCGCGCCCGGTCATTACATAGACCGACTCCATGATCGCCAGAAGCCAGGAAAGGCCGAGCGTCAGGGGCACGAACAGGAAGTGGTAGAGCGCGGTAAGCGCGAACTGCAGTCGGGACAGGGTGACGACTTCGGGGTCGATCACGGCGCGACCGATTCCGCCGTCTCGTTGCCGCCGCCGGCCAGCATGTGCGCACGCATCGACGCCGGCGACGTGTCGGCGCGCGGCTGCGGCGCGATGAAGACCACATACAGCAGGACCAGGACGACAAATTTCGCCAGCACGATCACGCCGACCTCGATGCCGAAGCGCAATCCGGCGGCGCTGCGAAACCACGAACGATCGGCTTGGCGAACCACGGCTTTCATCGCACGCGAATTATACGCGTCGTCACGCCGGCGCACAGAGCGGCTTCACGCGGCGCCGGGCGCGCCGGTCTTCAGGCCGCGGCAGCGAACGCGTCGCGCGTCAGATTCTCGGGTTCGCGATCCGTGCACACGACATCGTCTTCTATGCGGATGCCTCCGTACGGGCGGAAGCGATCGACGCGATCCCAGTCGACATCGCTCGCCTGCGGGCTTGCCCTTGAGCTCGGCCAGCAGCATGTCGATGAAATAGATGCCGGGCTCGATCGTCGTGACCATGCGCGGCTCGAGCGCGCGCGTCAGGCGCAGATACGGATGACCGGCCGGTTTGTCGATGCTGCCGCCGGTGTCGTCGCGCTGGAAACCGGCGACGTCGTGCACCTGCAGCCCGATCAGGTGGCCGAGGCCGTGCGGAAAGAACACGCTCGACACGCCCGACTCGACCGCGCTTTCCGGACTCATGCGGATGAAGCCGTGCTCGCGCAGGATGCCGGCGAGCAGGTGATGCGCGTGCAAGTGCAAGTCCGGATACGACTGTCCTGCGCACACTTTCGCCGCCAGCGTGCGCTGCGCGCCGTCGACGGCGTCGACCAGCGCCTGGAATTCGCCGGCGCCGCTGCCGGCGTAGGTGCGCGTGATGTCGCTGGCGTAACCGTGGAAGCTGGCGCCGGCATCGATCAGGAACGAGTGCGCGCGCGCCGGCGGCGCACGATTGAGGTCCGTGTAGTGCAACACGGCACCGTGCTGATTCAGGGCAATGATGTTGCTGTAAGGCAGTTCGCTCTCGGTTTCGTGCACGGCGCCGAGGTAAGCCATGTGGATCGCGTACTCGGATTCGCCGGCGCGAAAGGCGGCTTCCGCCGCGCGGTGTCCGCGCGCGCCGAGTTTGCTGGCGACTCGCATCATCGCCAGTTCGTAGTCGGTCTTGAAGGCGCGATGGTAATGCAGGTAGTTGAGCACTGCCGGCGGATTGTTCGGCGCCGCGTCGCCGACGGCGGCGTTGGCTTCGCCGAGGATGGCGCAGCGAGCGATATCCGCCGGCAGATGCGCGCGTGCGTCCTGCGCGTCGCGAATGATGGTGACGTCGAAATGCTCGACCCAGAAGCCGGCCGGCACGTCGGGCACCACATGCCAGTAGTCGTGCGGCTGCAGGTAGATCAGCTTCGGCTTCTGGCCGGGCGTGTACACCAGCCAGGAACCCGGCGCCTTGGTCACCGGCAGCCAGTGCTTGAAATGCGGATTGATCGCGAACGGATACGGACGATCGTCGAGGAATTCGTAATGCGGCGATGCCGGAAGCGATCAGCAGATGATCGAAGCCGCCGCGTGCGAGCGCCGCGTCGCTGCGGCGGCGCAGCGTCAACAGGTGATCGGGATACAACTGGGCGAGCAGATCGGACATGGGTGGGCACTCACGCGACGCAGGCTTGGTATTGTGCCGCAAATCCCCAAGGCCCGGTGCGCGTGCGCTCCGAGACGTTCGCCTCAGGCGTCCTGTTCGTCGTGCTTGTCGACCCAGGCGATCAGCGCCGTGCGGTCCTCCGGAGCGATGTCGATGATGCGAAACCCAGCCCAGTACTGACCGGGAACGCTGGCAGGTTCACTCCATTGTTCGTGCACGCCGATCTCGAAGCGGCGCGGGATGCCGCCGTCCACCGGCAGTTCGAACTCGAACTGGAACAGCGCGTTGTCCGGCATCTCGCGGTTCGCTATCAGCAGCATGCCGTCGACCGAAAGATTGCCGACCTGGCCGGCGAGCCGGCCGGTCAGCGCATCGGTCACTTCGATTCCCTGTTGTGTGCGCTTGCGGCGCGAGCGGCGATTTTCTATCACGTTGGTTCTTCCGCAATGATGGCTTCAGGATAGCGCGATCGTTCAACGCAGCGGGATGTCGCCGCCGCGCTCCGCGGCCTGCTCGAGCGGGCCGATGGCGGCCTGCCAGCAGCGTTCGACGATCGAACCGTGTTCCTCCGTATCGATGCGCAGACGGCCCCCGGCGACGTCGCGCGCGACCTGGTCGAGCCCGCGCTCGTCGGCGCGTGCGCCGCGCTGACTGGTCAGCAGACAGCGGCCGGTCAGGAGCGAGAACCAGCTCAGCTTCAGGCGCGCGTGGTCGTCCGGCTTGCCGCCGACGACTTCGAGCCACGTACCGAACGGTGTCGCCTTGAGCCGTTCCAGCGTCTGCGCCTCCTCGGCGGTCAGTTGCAGTGGGGACGGGCGTGGTGCCGGATGGCGCAACGGTTCGTCGGGCGTTTCGCCCAGGCGCATCTTGCTCTTCAGGCGCATGGCGAGGTCGGTCTGCGAGATCGCACTGTCTTCGTCGGTGACCTGCTCCGGAGCGAAAAGACGATTGACGACCGCCTGTATCTCGTCGTCGTGGTAGCCGACCTGGCTCAGTCCTGTTTCGATCTCTTCGCGCCAGGTCGCCGCCAGAGGCTTGTCGAGCATCGTCTGCATCGCACCGCCGACCGCGATGAGCTGGTCGGCAACCGCCAGCTGCTTGCGATACGTATCGCTCTTCTCGCCCTGGCGCAGCACGGTCAGCGCGAGCACGTCGGTCCATGCCTGCTCCAGCAGGGTACGCAACAGACGGCTGGGCTTGTTCGCCGCCAGCCGGATCGTGATCGCGCGCACGGCCGTGTCCCGCGCCAGCGCCAGCTTCTCGCGCCCACGGCTGGCCTCGACGAGGCGGCGTTCGGAAACCTCGGCCTTGCGCGCGAGCGCGCCGACTTGGGTCATCAGTTCTTCGTTAACCTGATCGAACACACGCATGTCGGTGTCGAACTCCGAGTTGATGCGATCGATCGCGCGCTGCGTCCTTTCCAGCAGCGTCGGGTCGGCTTCGGCACCGTCGTCGAGCCAGTGCGTGCCGCTGTCGACGATGGAGTTCAGCAGACGCCGCGCCGGATGATCGGCGTTGAAGAAAAACCGCTTGTCGCGCAGCGCCGCGCGCAGCACCGGCACCTGCAACCGCGTCATCATCGATTGCGTGCGCCCATTGGGGCGCGTCGCCTGCATGAGCTGTTCGTAGAGCAGGCCGACCAGATCGATGGCGTCGGCATCCTCGTCGCCGAGTCGCGGCGTCTGTCCGGCCGGGGTCGCATGACGCAGCTGGTTGAGCAGATCCTGGCGCAATTGCGCGATCGTGCGCTGCACGACCTTGCCGCCGAGCATGATGGTCGGCGGTGAACGCACTTGCAGCACGCCGAGCGCTGCCTGCAGTTCGCGCGCGCCGGGTTCGAAGGCATCGGCAGTGTGCGGAGGCAGCATCATGCCCTGGCGACGGCGGTGTGCGTTCAATTGCTCGCGCAGCATGACGAATTGCCCGCCCTCGCGCGTATCGTCGGACACGCGCTGCGGACGCTGTTCGCGCGGCGCAGGCGCCGGCGAGGTCGGCGTGTGCGGGCGTGCCTTGGTAGAGGCAACCTCGAATACAGCCAGTCCGAATCCGCCGACGTCGACTTCGGCAGCGTCGCCGCCGCGCGGCCGCGGCGGCGCGAAGCTCTCGCGCGCGGCGGGCACGGCGGTCGGGCGCGCCTCGGCTGCGGGACGGCTCTTGCCGACCGTCTGCAGCTGCAGATACTTCAGAATGCGTTGCTCGGCGAGGTAGGTGTTCACGCCGGCGTACAGCGCGCCGAGACCGCTCATCGTGAGCCGGTCGAACGTCTGATAGAACAGGATGCGATGATCCAGCGGCAGATCGAGCACGGCGACGGCGTAGCGCAGTGCCGAGGTGATCCGGCCCGGCCCCAGCGGCAGCGATTCGACGTCGAACGCGGGCCGCGCGGCGAGCACGCCGAAACGATAGCCCAGCTCATAAAGCGGCACCGAATGACGCGCTTCGACGCGCGAGGCCATCTCGCGCAGAGTCAGCGACTCGTCGAGTTCGCTCGACCCGACCAGCGACAGTTCCAGCCATGCCGCAGGAGCCGGTTCGGCCTTCTTGGAGACGACCGGAGCCGTGCGCCGGTCGAAGCGCGCAAGATCGTCTTCCAGCGAAAGCATGAAACGCGGCGCCAGATCGGCGCGCATCGGCTTGATGCGGCGAATGGATTCCAGGCAGCGTCCGCCGGCTTCATCGACGCGCGGTTTGTTGGCCTGCTGGATCAGATAGCGTTCGAACTCATCCAGGGCGGTAGCCAACGAACGTTCCAGGTTACGCCAGAAAAACCCGAGCACGCCGTCGAGGAGCTGGCGCACGCGCACGGGAAGGTCCTGGCGGCTGGCCAGGCTGGTCATCGCCAGCACATCGCCTGATGCGGGTTGCTGGGTACCCGTGCCGTCTTGCGTCATGCTCCGTCCCGATTCTTCCCCACTCGCGGGTAAGGCGATGCCAAGCTGCGGCCCCCCTCAAAGCCGACAGTGCCGGCCAATACTGCAACCGACCGCGGGATGACGCAAGGGCCGCACCCTGTGCGGCCCCGCAGCCTGTTTTTAACGCGGTTCCCAGGACACGGTCAGATAACCCGACCTTCCTGCCGTGTTGTAGCCATGCACGAGTTCGTAATCGCGATCGAACAGATTATCGGCGCGCAGGCCGACCTTCCACGACGAACCAAGGGCGTAGGACGCGCGCAAGTTGAGCAGCGCGTAACCGCCCAGCGTCGTGCCGCCGACGTCCGCGCTCTTGCTGCTGCACAGGAACTCGACGCCCGCGCTGGCGCGCTCGCCAATGGCCGCCGTGAGCACGCTCGACAATTTCTGTTTCGGCCGGCGCAACAACTGCTCGCCGGTATCGTTGTTGCGCGGGTTCTGCAGGGTTACCGCGTTGTCGAGCGACCAGGCACCTGCACGCCAGTGATGGATCAGCTCGGCGCCATCGATGGCGGCATGATCGACGTTGATCGCCTGGAAGGTGCTGCCGCCGGAGAAATCGATGAGGTCGTGCACGCGCGTGGAAAAGGCGCGCGCATCGAGGTTGTTGGCCGCATCGAGCTGCCAGTCGAGACCGACTTCGGCCGTGTGCGAACGCTCCGCGTCGAGCGCGGGGTTACCGGCGAAATAACCGCCGTAGCCCGGCGAGAACAGCTCATTGAGATTCGGCGCGCGAAAGGCGGTGCCGTAACTGGCTGTCAGACGCAGCGATTCGGCCGGCTTCCAGCCGATCGCGGCGGAACCCGAAGGTGCATTGCCGAAATCGCTGTTGTCGTCGTAGCGTCCCGACACTTCCGTATCGACGTTGCCGTGCTGCGCATGCCAGCCGGCAAAGACACCGCTGTTGTTGCGCGAGTCGTCGTACGGCGCACCGAAGCCGGTCGTGTCGACGGTGACGCCGCGCTCGTGCACGAAATCCGCGCCGGCGACGACATGCTGCGTTGTGGACAACGCAACATCGTTGACCCAGGCCAGCTGCTCGCGCGTCGAACGATAGATGCTGCCGAACGCGGGCGTATCGAGATCCTCGCGCGAGGTGCCGGCAGACAGGCGCTCGTTCCACTGCGCGTTCACCGGACCTTCGAGGTTCACGCCGATTGCCTGGTCGAGCGTGCTCGAATAGCCGACACCGGGATTACCGTTATCGAAGCTGACCCCGCCCTGGTTGCGGAACACCGTGGCCGACAACGTCTGTGCCCCGATGCGGTAGGCACCCTGCAGTACGGCGCTGCGCTGGTGATAGCCGTTGTCGTCCGGGTTGTAGATGCAGAACGGATCGTTCGGCCCGTTGCAGATGCCCGGGTTGGTCGCCGAGAAGCCGCCGACATGGCGCGCGCCGAACTGGGCGCTGAAACCGCCGGCGTCGGACCATTGGCCGAAACCGGCGCTGCCGTCCGCATCGCGATAACTGCCATAGCTGGCGGCGATGTGCGCGCTATCGAGCTTGCGCGTGAACACCTGGATCACGCCGCCGATTGCATCCGAGCCCCAGTAGCTCGCGCGCGGACCGCGCACGATCTCGATGCGCTCGATCGCGTCGAGCGGCAGGTTCTCGAAGGCGAACGCGCCGGTATTCGACGAAGCCACGCGCACGCCGTCGATCAGTACGAGCACGTGATTGGCATTGGTGCCGCGAATGAACACGCTGGTCTGCTCGCCGGCGCCGCCGCTGCGTGCGACATCGAGGCCGGCCTGCAGGCGCAGCAGATCGATCAGGTCCACGCTGGCACTGGCCTCGATGTCGCGGCGCGTGATGATGCTGACGTCGGCCAGGCTCGCATCGACGGTTTCGGCGACGCGCGTGGCCGTCACTTCGATGGTCGGTTGCAGTTCGCCCTCCGCGGCGCGCACGGGCGCGACCGCGAAAAGTCCGATGATTGGGAACAGCCAGAGTCCAGGCTTTTGCTGCGACATGAAACCTCCGAAACGCTCACCCGCGGTTGATGGCAAGGCATGGGAGGTTTTGCGGTCGGCGCCGAAGGCGAAAAGGCCGGCGGCGTGCCCGACCGTTGCCCGCCGCAACGCCTTGAGCTGCGCGGTTGCATTCGCAACCGCCTGCCGCAGGCCGGTCTCCGGGCTTGCAAGCGGCATCGCATGGATGCCGGATCGATCGCCTTCCCGCGCTCGACGCGCAGTGGCACTTGGATCGACTTTGCTTGCTTACCGTTGCGGGGGCAGCGCCGGAATCGAACCGGCTTCCCGTTTCATCTCACCTACTGCTCGTTCTCGCGCCGCTCGATTCTTGCGAGCGGCGTCAGATCGATCAGTAGGTGGGACACCTGCGACGCGGTGAGTCTAGGTGCCGGTGCCTGCTCGCGCAAGTGCGCACAGCCGATTCCGCACGATTCGCACAGCTGACGAAGCACAAGTGCGAACGGGCCTATTCGCTGTCGGTATTCGTGCCGACGTCGATCAACTCGCCGTCGTCGCCGACCTGCAGCGTGATCTCGATCGGCCGACAGCACACGGCGCAGTCCTCGATGTAGCGTTGCGATCCGGCCGACAGATCGACGACGGTCTCGTAGCTTTCGCCGCAGTAAGGACACTGGATCGCGATGGTCTCAATCATGCGGTGGTCCGCCATGCGTCTTGACGTTGCCGTGAGGGCGCTCGGGCAGGAACGCGGCGATCACGTCGTTGAGAAAACGCCGGCCGAATGGCGTCGTGCGCACGTGTCCGGCAGACAGTTCCAGCCAGCCCTGGCGCAGCGCGTCGTCGAGTTGCGGACGGATCGCCTGCTCATCCAGTCCCGTGGTCGAGACAAACTCTTCCAGCGCAAAACCATCGTTCAGGCGCAACGCATTGAGCATGAATTCGAACGGAACCTGGTCCGCCGCTACCGCGTCGTCGCCGCCGATGCGGCGTGCCGTCGCCGCGTGTTCGAGATAGCCGCGCGGCGTGCGCACCTTCCAGCGACGCCGAATCTGAAAAGCCCGCCGATTCGGCGATTCCGATACCTGCGCACGGTCGGGTGTCCCGATTTCGCCGGCTTCCGGCGTGCCGCTGCCGCTTGCGCGAACTCACCTTGCCGTGCGCGCCGGCGCCGATACCCAGATAGTCGCCGAAGTGCCAGTAGTTGAGATTGTGCGCGCACTCGCGTCCGGGCCGTGCGTACGCCGAGACTTCGTATTGCTGCAGGCCGCCCGCGGCGATGCGCTGCTGACAGGCCTCCTGCATGTCCCAGGCGAGGTCGTCGTCCGGCAGCGGCGGCGGGTTCGCGGCGAACGCCGTGTTCGGCTCGAGCGTCAGCTGGTAGTGCGACAAATGCGGCGTTTGCAACAAAAGTGCTTTTTCCACATCGGCCAGCGCACCTGCGAGCGTCTGCTGCGGCAATGCGTACATCAGGTCGAGATTGAGGTTGCCGATGCCGGCGTCCTGCGCCTGCTTGATCGCGCGCTCGGCTTGCGCGGCATCGTGGATGCGGCCGATGCGCTGCAGCGCGCCGTCGTCGAAGCTCTGCACGCCGAAGCTGATCCGGTTGATGCCGGCGCGGTGGTAGTCGGCAAAGCGGACCGTGCTCGACCGTGCCGGGATTCGTCTCGAGCGTGACTTCGGCGTCGTCGGCCAGATGCAGGCGCGCGGCGACGCCGTCGAGGATGCGCGCAATGCGCTCCGGCGCGAACAGGCTCGGCGTGCCGCCGCCGAAGAAGATGCTCGCCAATGGCCGCCCCTGTGCCAGCGGCAGGTCCTGGTCGAGATCGCGCAGCAGGGCCTCGACGTATTCATCCTGCGGCAGCGCCTGCGGTGCGTTGTGCGAATTGAAATCGCAGTACGGACATTTGCGTACGCACCACGGAATGTGGATGTACAGCGACAGCGGCGGCAGTTCGGCCTGCAACGTCATTGGCGCGCTCTCACGAGCAGGTCGCGCATATGAGCCAAGGCCTGACCGCGATGACTGACGCGATTCTTGGTCGCGGCATCGAGTTCGGCGGCACCGCGGCCGAGCAGCGGATCGAAAAACACCGGATCGTAGCCGAATCCGCCGCTCCCGCGCGGCGCCGCGAGGATGCGGCCGTGCCAGCGTCCTTCGGCAATCAGCGGCGCCGGATCGTCGGCGTGGCGGAGCAGAACGACGACGCAGTAGAAATTCGCCAAGCGCGCGGAATCGGGAACGTCGCGCAGCGCGGCGAGCAGCTTGGTTATATTCGCCGCCGCGTCGCCGTGCGCGCCGGCGTAGCGTGCCGAGTACAGGCCGGGTGCGCCGCCGAGCGCGTCGACGCAAATGCCGGAATCGTCGCCGAGCGCCGGCAGTCCGCTCAGCCGTGCCGCATGCCGCGCCTTGAGCAACGCGTTCTCGATGAATGTGCTCGCGGTTTCGTCGGCATCGCCGATACCGATGTCGCCCTGGGCGACGAGTTCAACGTGCAATCCTGCGAGGACCTCGCGGATCTCGACGAGCTTGCCCTGGTTGCTGCTGGCGACGACGAGGCGCATGTGGGGAGAAGAGCGTGAGGGGTTAGGAGTGAGGAGTTAGGAGTGCGGGGCGGAGGGAGTGAGGCGCGAGGTAATTCCAGGGTCGAAAAAGGGCAGCGGTACCGGCGAACATTTTATGCATTACATCGTGTCGTACCTCGAACTCCTCACTCCTGACTCCTCACGCTCTACCGTCCCAACGCCTCGCGCTGTTTGTCCAGCAGTTCGCCGATACCTTTTTGCGCGAGCTGCAGCAATGCATCGAGTTCCTCGCGCCGGAACGCATGGCCCTCGGCGGTGCCCTGCACTTCGATGAAGCCGCCACCGTCGTTCATGACGACATTCATGTCGGTATCGCAGCCCGAATCCTCCGGATAGTCCAGATCGAGAACCGGCGCGCCGCGATAGACGCCGACCGACACGGCGGCGACGGCGCCGACGACAGGGCTCTTCTTCAACGCGCCGCGTTTGAGCAGGCAATTGACGGCGTCCACCAGCGCGACATAGGCCCCGGTGATCGCCGCGGTGCGCGTGCCGCCGTCGGCCTGCAACACATCGCAGTCGAGCGTGATCGTGCGCTCGCCGAGCGCGGCGCGATCGACGCAGGCGCGCAGGGCGCGCCCGATCAGGCGCTGGATCTCCATCGTACGTCCGCCCTGGCTGCCGCGCGCGGCTTCGCGCTGCATGCGTTCTTTGGTCGCTCGCGGCAGCATGCCGTATTCGGCGGTGAGCCAGCCTTCGCCCTTGCCGCGCAGGAACGGCGGGACTTTTTCCTCGATGCTGGCGTTGCACAGAACGCGTGTATCGCCAAAGGCGATCAGCACCGAGCCTTCGGCGTGGCGCGTGTAGTTGCGTTCGATGAGTACCGGGCGAAGTTCGTCGGGCGCGCGGCCGCTGGGGCGGGAGAAATTCGTCATGTCTAGGTCGTCGTTTGCGGGTGCGAAGTCTAGCAAGTAAGAGCAGGGCTGAGGGCTGAGGGCCAAGGGCTGAAAAAGCGCACTCTGAAGGTGCGCGGGTTGTTTTTCAGCGCTCAGCCCTGGGCCCTCAGCCCTCTCTCCCGCATGGCATACTGCGCGGCCATGACAATCCTCGAATACCGACCATGATCCGCAGCATGACCGCGTTTGCCAGCGCCGAGTCCGATACACCCTGGGGTGCGTTGGCATTCGAATTGCGCTCGGTGAATCATCGCTACCTCGAGCTCAACCCGCGCCTTCCAGAGGAATTGCGCGCGATCGAACCGGCATTGCGCGAGCGCGTGGCGGCGAAACTCACGCGCGGCAAGGTCGACGTCAACTTGCGCTTCCGGCCGGTCGATGCTGCCGCGGGACAGATGCAGGTCGACGAAGCGATGCTCGACAAGCTCGAGCGCGCCGCCGGCCTGATCGCGACGCGCTTTCCCGCCACGACGGTCACCTTCACCGAACTGCTGGCCTGGCCCGGCGTGCTCAAGCGCGAGGAACTCGATCAGGAGGGACTGCGCCAGGCCGCGCTCGATCTGCTGGAAATTGCGCTCGACGACATGCTCGCGACGCGCCAGCGCGAGGGCGAGCGCCTGGGCGTGTTTCTGCGCGAACGGCTCGACGCGGTGGCGCGCACGGTTGCCGAAGTGCGCGGCTGGTTGCCGGATATCCGCGCCGCGCTGCGCGCGCGCCTCGAATCACGGCTTGCGGAAATCCGCCAGCCGGCCGACGCCGGTCGCGTCGAACCCGGGCGGCTGGAACAGGAACTCGTGCTGCAGCTGTCGCGCATCGACGTCGACGAGGAACTCGATCGCCTGACTGCACACATCGCCGAAGCGCGGCGCGTGCTGGCACTGCCCGATGCGGTCGGCCGACGCCTGGATTTCCTCATGCAGGAATTCAATCGCGAGGCCAACACGCTCGGCTCGAAGTCGGTCGATCAGCGCACGACACAGGCCGCCGTCGAGCTCAAGGTGCTGATCGAACAGATGCGCGAGCAGGTACAGAACATCGAATAGTTCGTATACAAATGCCCGGAACTCTCTACATCGTCGCCGCGCCATCCGGCGCCGGCAAGACCAGCCTGACCCGGGCGCTGCTCGAGCAGGAGCCGGGCATCGCGCTGTCGGTGTCGTACACGTCGCGCGCGCCGCGGCCGAACGAGGTCGACGGCGTTCACTACCACTTCGTTTCGCGCAGCCTGTTCGAGGAGATGATCCGGCGCGGCGAGTTCTTCGAGCACGCCGTCGTCCATGGCGACCTGAAGGGAACCGCCCGCACGGCGGTCGAGCGCACGCTGGCGCAGGGCAAGGACGTGCTGCTCGAGATCGACTGGCAGGGCGCGCGCCAGGTACGCGCGCAGATGCCCGATACGGTCAGCATCTTCATCCTGCCGCCGTCGCGGGCGGAACTGGAGCGCCGCCTGCGCGCCCGCGCCGCCGACAGCGACGAAGTTATCCGCCGGCGACTGGCCGATTCGCGTGCAGATCTCGCCCATGCCCAGGAATTCGACTATCTGATCGTCAACGACGAATTTGCAACGGCGCTGGCGGAAATGCATGCCATCGTCAAGAACCGGCAGCTGCGCTGCACGGCGCAGATGGAGCGGCACGCGGCGCTGCTGGCCGACTTGCTGCGCGCTTGAGGCCGCTCCCATGCCGGCTGACGCCGCGCTTAACCGTATTCGCTGCCGCGCTTTCGCCGGATGCAGCGGTCGGTTAAGGTAGCGCACGCTGGCACCGTCCGGTGCCACTATCCCGATCCATGCCGACCATGAGCGCGAATCCGACGCGTCCAACGATTGCCAGCCCGGGCGACGGTGCGCTGATCCGCGTGCGCGGTTTGCGTACCGTGCTCAACGGCAAGACGATCTTCGATGGCGTCGATCTGGATATCCCGCGAGGCGGGATCACCGCGGTCATGGGCCCGAGCGGCACCGGCAAGACGACGCTGATGCGCCACATCACCGGCCAGCTCGCGCCGGACGCCGGCGAAATCATCGTCGACGGCCGCGACGTCGCGCGCATCGGCCGCGAGGAACTGTTCGGCCTGCGCGAAAAAATCGGCTACCTGTTTCAGAACTCGGCGTTGCTCACCGACTATTCGGTATTCGAGAACGTCGCCTTCCCGCTGCGCCAGCACCTGAAGCTGCCCGAGGAACTGGTGCGCAACATCGTGCTGACCAAGCTGCAGGCGGTCGGGCTGCGTGGCGCCGCCGAGCTGATGCCGAGCGAACTGTCCGGCGGCATGATGCGCCGTGTCGCCCTGGCGCGGGCGATCGTGCGCGATCCGATGATGATCATCTACGACGAACCATTCGTCGGTCTCGATCCGATCGCGCTGAACCAGATACTGAAACTGATTCGCACGTTGAACGAAACGCTCGGCATCACCAGCATCCTCGTCGCGCACGAACTCGCCGCCGTGCGCCGCGTGGCCGACCACATCTACCTGCTCGCCGCCGGCAGGATCGCCGCGCATGGCGCGCCCGACGACCTTGCGCGCGGCGAAACACCCTGGACACGCCAGTTCTTCAGCGGCGAAGCCGACGGCCCGGTGCCGTTTCATTACCCCGCGCCGGATTACGCCGCGCAGCTCGGCTTGGCGACACCTGCTTCCGCACGACTTGCGCAGTCCAAGCCGTGAGCGCCGTGCACAAGCCGAATTCAGCGTTCGACGGCATCGCCCAGATCGGCGCGTGCGGGATATTCCTGCTGCAGATCCTCGCCGCGGTACCGCGCAGCCTGCGCTACTTCCGCGAAACGGTGCGCCAGGTCTGGTTCGTCGGCGCCATGAGCCTCGTCATCATCATGATCAGCGGCCTGTTCGTCGGCATGGTGCTCGGCCTGCAGCTCTACGACGTGCTGTCGAGGTTCGGTGCCACCGCGGCGAGCGGCACGGTCGTGGCGTTCGCGCTGTATCGCGAGCTCGGTCCGGTCGTGACGGCGCTGCTGTTCGCCGGGCGCGCGGGCACTTCGATCACGGCCGAGATCGGCCTGATGCGCGCGACCGACCAGCTCGACGCGATGGAGATGATGGCGGTCGATCCGCTCGCTTACGTCGTCGCGCCGCGCTTTCTTGCCGGCATCGCGGCGATGCCGCTGCTCGCGTGCCTGTTCAACGCGCTGGCGATACTCGGTGCGCACGGCGTCTGCGTGAGCTGGCTGGGCATGGACAACGGCACGTTCTGGTCGAACATGACCTCGAGCATCGATGTCTGGAAAGACGTCATGAGCGGCGTCTGGAAGAGCGCCGCCTTCGGCGCGGTGGTAACGCTGATCGCGACGTTCCAGGGCTACACGACGGCGCCGACCAGCGAGGGCGTGGCCTACGCGACGACGCGCACGGTCGTGTTCTCGTCGATCGTTACGCTGGCGCTGGATTTCGTCATGACCGCATTTTTGATGTAAGTGGTAAGGACGCGCGGCTGACGCCGCGCTGTGAGGAGAAGGAGTGAGGGGGCGGCCATCCTCTCTCCTGACAGGCCGCCCAGCGGCCGACCTCACAGCGCGCAACGCGCGCGACCTCACCGAATCAGTGTGGCAGATTTAGCAGGAACACATACCATGGCACAACGACACAGTTACCAGATCGGCAGCGGGTTGTTCATCCTGCTCGGCTTCGCCGCGCTCGCCTATCTGGCGACGCAGACGACTTCGATCGCGAACTATTCGCAGGGCGCGAGCTACGCGATAAAGGCGCGGTTCACCAATGTCGGCCAGCTCAAGCTGCGCGCGCCGGTCAAGATCGCCGGCGTGCGCGTCGGCACGGTCAGCGATATCAAGCTCGAAGCGGACAAGCTCGATGCGCTGGTCACGCTGTCGCTGGACAAGCGCTTCGACAAGATTCCAGATGACTCCGCGGCTGCCGTGTTCACGAGCGGTTTACTGGGAGACCAGTACGTTGCCATCCAGCCGGGTGGTTCGCCGGACATGTTCAAGGATGGCGACGAGGTCGTGCTGACGCAGAGTTCGATGCAGCTCGAGGAACTGATCGGCAAGTATCTGGTCGGTGGCGATGCCGGAAAGAGTGGCGACAAGACCGGCGCGAAGCCGGAGCAGGACGTCAAGCCGAACGGCGGCAAATGAATCCGGTTGCGGGTCCGGAATGCGCGCGAATGGCGCGCCGTCTGCATCGCAGGCGATTTCGGTAGCGCGCAATCCACCCTACACAAAAAGGTGAAGCGAAATGCGTTTCTTGTACAGTTTGCTTTGTATATTCTGCCTGGCGGCGGCAATGCCGGTGCGTGCCGAGGGGCCGCAACCGAACCAGGTCGTGCAGACGCTGGTCGACGATCTGGGCAAGACGATGGAGACCCGGCGTGACGAGCTGAGCAAGAACCGCGAGGCGTTGCTCAAGTCAATCGACAGCATCGTCCTGCCGCATTTCGACATCGACTATGCCTCGATCCTCGTGCTCGGCCAGAATGCGCGTACGGCTACGCCGGAACAGCGCTCGCGCTTCGCCAAGGCGATGTACAACTCGATCACGCACCGCTACGCCGAGGGCCTGCTCAAGTACACGGAAGGGCGCGTCCGCGTACTGCCGTTCCAGGGCGAACTCAACGACAAGCGTACGTTGGTGCGCACGCAGGTCGTGCTCGACGACGGCAAGGTCGTGCCGGTCGACTATGCGTTCCGCAAGACCTCGGCCGGCGACTGGAAGGCGTACGACGTGATCATCGAGGGAATCTCGTACGTGACCAACTATCGCAACCAGGTCGCGGCGGAGATCGCCAAGTCGAATCTCGATGCACTGACCACGCGCCTGGAGAGCCAGGGCGCGAAGGCACTCGAAACGATGGAGAAGCAGGACAAGCAGTGAGCGCAACGCCTTACTTCAGCGTCGAATCCGACACGCTCGGCACCCTGCGGGTATCGGGTGCGATCTCGTATGCCAATGCGGCGCTCGCGTTGGCGCAAGCGCCCCGTGCAGCGCATGCGGGCGCGCCGCTGAACATCGATCTTTCCGCATTGGAGAACGCCGACAGCGCGACTCTGGCGGTGCTGATCGCCTGGAGCGCGCAAGCGCGGCGTGGTGAAACCGAGTTGCGCTACCAGCGGGCGCCGCAGGGCCTGCGCAATCTGGCACGCTTGTGCGAAGTCGACGAATTGCTCGGCTTGCAATAACTCGAGCCTTAGGAGCGCAACGACATCAACGCGCGGTCTCAAGTATGAATTGCGGCATCACATCAACTGGCCGCTCACCATCGCCGGTGATCAGTTCCTGCTCGGCTTGTCCGGATTCTGCTTGTTCGGATCCTGTTTCTTCTGTTCGTACTTCTCCTGCTCCTTGAGCAGGGCGTCGACGTCGACGTCTTCCACGCCCTGCAGAAACTGGATCGCCTCCATCGGGGGATTGCCGCGGTAGATCTTGTACAGGCGGCGCTGGCGGTACGCGTCGCGATAGAACACGTACGGATCGTACACGCCCTCGAGCAGTCCCTCGGCATCGATCGCGCTTGAACGCAACGTGATGAGATAAACGAACGTCGGCGCAAACTGCACATCGAACTGGAAGCTGTGGCCGGCCGAATACCACGACAGCGGATCGAACAGGTAGCGGTCGATCGGGTAGGACATCATGTCGCGCGGGTTGGTCGAACCGAACAGCGGCAACACGAGGTATGGTCCCTCGGGCACGCCCCATTTCGCGAGGGTCACGCCGAAATCGGTCTCGCTGGCTTCGATGCTCAGCTCGCTGGCCGGATCGAAGATGCCGAGCACGCCGATGGTCGAGTTGATGGCCAGGCGGGAAGTCGCCTTGAGCGCTTCCTTCGCGTTGACCTGCAGCAAGTCGTTCGCGATCGTGATCGGCGATTCGATGTTGGCGAAAAAGTTGCTGATCAGGCGTCGCGACGTGTCGTTCGTGATCTTGCGATAACCGACTGCGACCGGCCGGATCGCCACGCGGTCGGCAAAATCGTTGAACGCGTACATCTTGCGGTTGAAGCTCTCGTACGGGTCGTCCTTGCGCGGCATCGGCGTCGCGCAGCCGGCGACCAGCAGGGCAAGCAGGAGGCTCGCCGCAGGCAGCCAGCGGGTTGGCAGGGGGCTCAATGAGAGTCGCACTGAAGGGGCTTGAATGTGGGCGGCGTCGATCGTGGGTTGGCGGTCCGTCGCCATGCGGCGGTGCGTCATGCGTGCTTCCATCCGGCTAGCCTAAAGCAAGTACGACGATTTTTGCAGGCGCCGGGAGACCGCCGTCCACGACAGGTTCAGCTTGAGTTTGGCTTCTGCGCACAAATCTTTGGTGGATCAGGGGCCGAACCGAAGCGCATATGGACGCTCGGCACCGATTACAAGGGGAGCATCGCAAAAGTACGCGCGTTTTCGCGCCGCAGCGGGGCTCGTGTTTGCGCTGCACAATGCGCTGCGGCTACAATGACAGACGTATAAATTCGTGAATTCACGCAGATTTTGAGGGTTTTATGGCACGTATTACCGTGGAAGACTGCCTGGAAGTGGTCGACAACCGTTTCGAACTGGTGCTGATGGCTACCAAGCGCGCACGCCAGATCGCCAAGGGTGCCGACGCCCTGGTGGACTCCAGCAACGACAAGCCGACGGTCCTCGCCCTGCGCGAGATTGCCGGGCGCAAGGTGAATCCGGAATTGATCGCCGAAATCGATCGCCAGGAACGCGAGAAAGCCGAGCGGGAAGCGCTCGAGTGGGCCGCAGCCGAAGTCGATGAAGATCTGTCAAAGGGCGGCGACGACCTGTGATGAACCCCGCGCGCCACGTGCCTGACACAGGCCCAGGCTGGCGCGCCGGTCCAATCGTTGACACGCTCGTTCTGCGCATGGAGTGAGGCCAATGAGCACGGCGATGCAGGAAGTCATGCCTGCCGACGTGCAAGCGCTGGAGCGGCGCCTTGACTATCTGCCGCCGGAACAGATCGAGCGGGTGCGCAAGGCCTACCTGATCGGCGCCCATGCCCATGCCGGGCAGACGCGCAAGAGCGGCGAACCCTACATCACCCACCCCGTGGCCGTGGCCGGCATTCTCGCCGACCTCGGCATGGACGTCGAAACGATCGTTGCGGCGATCCTGCACGACACTCTCGAGGACACGCCGCTGTCGCGCAGCGAGCTCGAGTCCGGCTTCGGCACGACAGTCGCCGAACTGGTCGACGGCGTCACCAAACTGGACAAGGTGCGTTTCCTGTCGCAGCAGGAGGCGGCCGCGGAAAGCTTCCGCAAGATGCTGCTGGCCATGGCGCGCGACCTGCGCGTCATCCTGATCAAGCTCGCCGACCGCCTGCACAACATGCGCACGCTCGGCGCGATGGCGCCGGAGTCGCGCCGGCGCATCGCGCGCGAGACGCTCGACATCTACGCGCCGATCGCGCAGCGCCTGGGCATGAACAAGTTCAAGTCCGAACTGCAGGAACTGGGCTTCCGCATGCTGTTCCCGCTGCGCTACCGCGTGATCGCGGCGCGCATCCGCAGCCTGCTCGGCAATCGCCGCGAATCGATGAGCAAGATCGAAGCAGCCCTGTCGGCGCGCCTGCATGGCGAGCGCATCGCCCATCGCATCATCAGCCGGATCAAGTCGCCGTACAGCATCTATACGAAGATGCGTGCCGAGCACAAGAGCTTCACCCAGGTCATGGACGTGTACGGCTTCCGCGTCGTCGTCAGTTCGACGATGCAGTGCTATCACGCGCTCGGTGCGGTGCACGCGCTGTACAAGCCACTCGAGGCGCGCTTCCGCGACTTCATCGCGATACCCAAGGCCAACGGCTACCAATCCCTGCACACGGTGCTGTTCGGCGCCTTCGGTGCGCCGATCGAGATCCAGATCCGCACCGAGGAGATGGACCAGGTTGCCGAGCGCGGCGTCGCCGCGCATTGGGTGTACAAGACCACCGACCCGACCAACGCCGCGCAGTCGCGCGCACGCGAGTGGGTCGCCGGTCTGGTCGACGCGCAGACGCGCTCCGTATCGTCGCTGGAGTTCATCGAAAATGTAAAAGTGGATCTGTTCCCGGACGACGTGTACCTGTTCACGCCGAAGGGACAGATCTTCGCCTTGCCGCGCAACGCGACTGCGCTCGACTTCGCCTATTTTGTGCACACCGACGTCGGCAACCACGCCGTGGCAGCGCGCGTCGACAAGAAGCTCGTGCCGCTGCGCACGCGCCTGAGTTCCGGCGAGACCGTCGAGATCATCACCGCGCCGTCGGCGCAGCCGCATCCGCAGTGGCTGGAGTGGGTCGTCAGCGGCCGCGCGCGCATTGCCATCCGCAATCACCTCAAACACCTGCAGCACGAAGACGCCGTGCAGTTCGGCCATCGCATGCTCGACCGCGCGCTGGAAATGCGCGGCGTACCGCTCGAGGCGATTCCGGCGCAGGCGCTCGACCGCTATCTGGCGGAAGCCAAGTACAAGCGCCTGGAGGAACTGCTCGCCGATATCGCACTCGGCAACCGCATGCCAGACCAGGTTGCGGCGAAACTGGTGCAGGCGCGCGGCGTCAGCGCCGGCGAGCAGGCGCCGCGCAGCACGGAGAAGATCCTGATCAGCGGAGCCGAGCGCGGCGTGCTGAGTTACGGCAACTGCTGCCATCCGGTACCGGGCGATGACATCGTCGGCTACCTGTCGGCCGGCAAAGGAATCGTCGTGCACCGGCTGGATTGCCCGAACGTCGTCGAATACCGCAAGACGCCCGAGCGCATGATCGCGATCGACTGGGATCACGAAGTCAGCGGCGACTATCGCGTGCAACTGCGCATCGTCGTCGACAACAAGCCGGGTGTGCTCGCCACGGTCGCTGCGTCGATCGCCGAAGGGGACTCCAACATCGAAAACGTCGAGTACCAGGAACGCGACCAGCAGACCTCGACGCTGCTCTTCACAATCGAGGTGCGCAACCGCAAGCACCTGGCGGATGTCATGCGCCGCGTGCGCCGGGCCAATGTCGTGCATGGGGTGTATCGGTATCCGGTGTAGAGCAGGGCTGAGGGCCGAGGGCTGCGGGCAGCACAGCCGACGCGGCATTCGCGACCCTAGATCTCCATCGCGCGCTTGCATAACGGTGACGAATCGCTACGCTCTTCCGGCCCTCAGCCCTCACGCCCTCACCCTCGCCCTCGGACGTCCCATGCCTCGCCAAGTCATCCATAGCGACAACGCACCCAAGGCCATCGGCCCTTACTCGCAAGCCGTGCGCAGCGGCAACACGCTGTACTTTTCCGGGCAGACACCGATCGACCCGGCGACCGGCGCGCTGGTGGCCGGCGACATCAGCGTGCAGGCGCGGCGCGTATTCGAAAATCTCAAGGCGGTGTGCATGGCGGCTGGCGCCACGTTCGACCAGGTCATTCGCGTCGGCATCTATCTGACCGATCTGTCCAACTTCGCATCGGTCAATGCGGTCATGAAGGAATATTTTCGCGAGCCGTTTCCGGCACGTTCGACGATCGGTGTCGCGGCGTTGCCGTTGAACGCGCAGGTCGAGGTCGACATGGTCCTGGTGTTCGACTAGGGCAAGGTGCTCGGCAGGCGAAGGCGGCTGCGCAAGCAGGTATGACGACGAGGCCGGAGCCGGCTCAGGCGGTCGATGCGCGCCCGGTTTCGAGTCTGCCCGGCGTCGGCCCGGCGCTCGCGGCAACGCTCGAGCGCCTCGGCCTGCTGACGTTGCAGGACCTTTGGTTCCATCTGCCGCTGCGTTACGAGGATCGCACGCGCCTCACCGCGATTCGCGATCTGCGCGCCGGTGACAGCGCGCAGGTCGAAGGGCGCATCGAGGCGATCGAGAAGGGTTTCCGCTATCGGCCGCAGCTGCGCATCGCCATCGGCGATGAATCGCACAGCACGCTCGTGCTGCGCTTCTTCCATTTCAACAATGCCCAGGTCAATCAACTCGCGATCGGTGGACGCCTGCGCTGCTTCGGCGAAGTACGTCACGGCAAGCACGGACTGGAAATGGTCCATCCGCAATATCAGCGTGTCGCCGACGATGATGCGGCCGCAGTCGAGGAGCGCCTGACACCGGTCTATCCGACCACCGAAGGCCTCGGCGTGAAGCGCCTGGGCAGCGTGATCCGGCGCGCGCTGGAACAGCTGCCAGCGGACGAGAAGCTCGAGCTGATACCGCCGGCGCTGCGCGCCGCGCACGACTTGTCTTCGCTGCGCGATGCGCTGATCTATGTGCACACGCCGCCGCCGGATGCCGACCTTGCCGCTTTGGCCGGCGCGACCCATCCGGCGCAACGGCGCCTCGCCTTCGAAGAATTGCTGACCCACCACCTGAGCCTGAAGCGCCTGCGCGAACAATTGCGCAAGCACAGCGCGATCGCGCTGCACGGCGAGGGCGCGTTGCGTCGGCAATTCGTCGCCGCGCTGGCTTTCACGCCGACGCGCGCGCAGCAGCGCGTCAGTGCCGAGATCGCCCGCGACCTCGGCAAGCCGGTGCCGATGCTGCGCCTGGTGCAAGGCGATGTCGGCTCCGGCAAAACCGTCGTTGCCGCGCAGGCGGCGCTGATCGCGGTTGAGTCGGGCTGCCAGGCAGCGCTGATGGCGCCGACGGAGTTGCTCGCCGAGCAGCATTTTATCAATTTCCACAAATGGCTGACGCCGCTCGGCATCGAGGTCGTCTGGCTCGCCGGCAAGCTCAAGGGACGCGCGCGCAACACCGCGCTGGCAGCGGTGGCCGGCAGCGCGCAGGTCGTGATCGGTACTCACGCCCTGATGCAGGAGGGCGTGGTGTTCCGCGACCTCGCACTGGTCATCATCGACGAGCAGCATCGCTTCGGCGTACACCAGCGCCTGGCTCTGCGCGAAAAGGGCCGCAGCGGCGATAGCGTGCCGCATCAGCTCGTGCTGACGGCGACGCCGATTCCGCGCACGCTGGCGATGACGGCATACGCCGATCTCGACGTCTCCGTGATCGACGAACTGCCGCCGGGGCGCACGCCGGTTGCGACGGCGGCACTGGCCAACTCGCGGCGTGGCGAGGTCGTCGAACGCATCCGTGCCGCCTGCGCGGAAGGGCGACAGGCATACTGGGTGTGCACGCTCATCGAAGAATCCGACGTGCTCCAGGCGCAGGCAGCTGAAGTCACGTTCGCTGAACTTGGCAGCGCGCTGCCCGGCTTGCGCATCGGCCTGGTGCACGGGCGTCTGAAACCGGTGGAGAAACAGGCGGCGATGCAGGCGTTCAAGAGTGGCGAGATCGCGTTGCTCGTCGCAACCACGGTCATCGAAGTCGGCGTCGACGTGCCCAACGCCAGCCTCATGGTCATCGAAAATTCCGAACGCCTTGGGCTGGCCCAGCTGCATCAGCTGCGCGGACGCGTCGGTCGCGGCAGCGCCAAGTCGAGCTGCGTGCTGATGTATCAGCCGCCGCTGTCGGGCGCGGCGCGCCAGCGCCTGGACGTGATGCGTGAAACCAACGACGGCTTCCGCATCGCCGAGAAAGATCTCGCCCTGCGCGGGCCGGGCGAAGTCCTCGGCACGCGGCAGACCGGCCAATTGGCCTTGCGCATCGCCGACCTCGCGCGCGACGCGGCGTTGCTGCCGGCGGTGCAGCGGGCAGGAGCGGTATTGCTGCGCGATCACCCAGAGCGGGTCGAACGTCTCATCGCGCGCTGGATCGGCGGCGCGGCACGCTACGCCGGTGCCTGAGCTGACGCGCCTGACGCGCGCCCTGGCGCTGCTGCGGCTGCGTGACTTCGCCATGGCTCGCCATGACTGTCCGTTCTGCGGACCGGCTCTGGTCTTGCGTCTGCGCAATGAAGAAACCGGCGTGCGCTGCCTGCGCTGCGGCGCAAGTCCAGTGCACGTTTCGCTCGGGCGGGCACTGCGGAAGGTCGGCACTCTCGCCGGTCTCGACGCCTGCGAGTTGTCCGCGCGCGGCCCGCTGGCCGCGCATCTACGCAAGCACGCGCGCAGCGTGGCTCTATCGGAATACTTTGCCGATCTGCCGCCGGGCGGGGTTCGTGCCGGCGTACGCTGCGAAGACGTGCAGCAGTTGAGCTACGCCGATGCAAGTTTCGATCTGGTCACGCACACGGAAGTGCTAGAACACGTGCCCGACGATGCGCGCGCCTTCGCCGAGTTGCACCGCGTATTGCGCCCGGGCGGCTGGCTGCTGTTCACGGTGCCGCTGTACGGCGCGGCAACTCTCGAACGTGCGCGCCTGCGCGACGGTGCGATCGAGCATCTTGCGCCGCCCGTGTACCATGGCGATCCGGCGCGCGGCGGCGAGCCGGTGCTGGCGTTTCGCGACTACGGCCAAGACATCGCGTCGCGCCTGCTCGCTGCCGGCTTTGCGCAGGTCTGGATCGAGCCGGCCGTTTCGGGCTCGGCGCCGTGGGGTTTCGGCCGGCCGGTCGTCTGCGCGCGGCGCTGAAGGTCGAGTTCCGATGGGAAGAGTGCAGCAATGGCAAGAATGAAACTGCTGATCGACACCGACCCGGGCGTCGACGATGCGCTGGCGATCCTGATGGCGCATGCGTACGCCGATGTTGTGGCCTTGAGCATTGCCGCCGGCAACGTGGGCCTGCATCACACCGTGGCCAATGCGCTGAAGCTGGTCGAGACGATCGGAGCGGCGACGCCGGTATTCGCCGGATGCGCCGCGCCGCTCGTACAGCCAGCGGAGGACGCCGGCTTCGTACATGGCAAGGACGGCTTCGGCGACGCGGGCTTTTTGCCGAGTGCGCGTGCAGCCGAACGTGAACATGCCGCGCATGCCTTGCTGCGCCTGTCGCACGAGCATGCGGGCAATCTGACTGTCGTGGCGCTGGCGCCGCTGACGAACCTGGCGCTGGCATTGCAGATTGACCCGACACTGCCGCAGCGCGTTGCCAAACTCGTCATCATGGGCGGCGCCGTGAGCGGACGCGGCAATACGCAGCGCGTGCCGGCCGAGTTCAACATCGGCTTCGATCCGGAAGCCGCGCACGTCGTGTTCTCGTCGTGGCCGCAATTCACGCTGGTCGACTGGGAGGCGACGATGCGCCACGGTATCGAGTTCGAGCGCCTGCAGCGCTGGCTCGACGCCGACGATCCGCGCGCGCGTTTCTTCGCCGCGATTTCGCGCAAGACGCGCGATTGGACGCGCAGCCGCGGCCGCCCGCGCCTGCTCGTGGCCGATGCGCTGGCGATGGCGGTGGCGCTGCAGCCGGAAATCATCCTGCACGCGGAAGAGCATCATGTCGCGATCGAACTCGACGGCACGCTGACCCGCGGCGCGACCGTGGTCGACTGGGAAGACCGCCTCGGCACTGCGGCCAACGCTCGCATCGTCCTCGAAGTAGATCAGGCGCGGTTCGAGGCCCTCGTCGCGGCTGCGCTCGGTTCGACTTGATGGCGGACGTTCGCAAACAGCAAGAGCATTTTTGACGCGGATTAACGCGAATCGGCGCCGAATTTCGAATCAGAAACCAATTGTGTGGTCAGACGGCGGAATGGAAGTTGATGTGCGCTGCGTTGAAGCGCACGCCGTCCTGCTCTAATCCGCGTTAATCCGCGTCCAGATTCTTGTCCTTGGGCGTGCCCGTTGCCGCTGTCGGCGTGCCGGCGGGTTGCTGGCCGCTGCGTACCCATAGGTCCATCTGCGGAAATGCAATCTCGATGTCGTGCTGGTGGAATACTTCGGCGATGCGCATCTGCAGTTCGGTGCGCACCGGATTGCGCTGACCGATTTCGGCGACGAAAGCACGCAGTTCGAAATCCTGCGAGCTGTCGCCGAAACCGGTCATCCAGCACAGCGGTTCGGGCTCGCGCAGCACCAAAGGATGCGCTTTGGCGATGTCGAGCAGCAGCCGCTGCGCCTGACGCGGATCGTTGTGGTAGGCGATGCCGACCTTGATGACGATGCGTGTAACCGAATCGCTGAGCGTCCAGTTGACCAGGCGATCGGTAATGAAGCTCTTGTTCGGCACGATGACTTCGCGGTTGTCCCAGTCGACGATCGTCGTCGCGCGCGTGCGGATGCGCGTGACAGTGCCTTCGACCGTGCCGATCGTGATGACGTCGCCGACGCGGATCGGCCGTTCGAACAGCACCATCAGTCCGGAGATGAAATTGGCGAAGATTTCCTGCAGGCCGAAACCGAGCCCGACCGAGAAGCCCGCGGCAAGCCACTGCAGGCTGCTCCATTGCAGGCCGAGCAGCGACAGGCCGGCAATCGTGCCGGCGAACACGATGATGTAGCGCGTGAGGCTGGTGACGGCGTAGCGTGTCGCCGCATCGATGTGGATGTGGCGCAGCAGGCCGACCTCGATCAGTCCCGGCAGGTTGCGTGTCGCGATCCAGGTCAGCGCGAGCGCGGCGATCGCTTCCATGACGCCGAGCAGCGTCACTTCCTTGCCCCAGACCGGAATCGTGTCCAGCAGCTTGATCGCCGGCAGGACGTCGGACCATATCCCGAGCATGGTCGCGATCGCGGCAATTGCGGTCAGCGCCCGCAGGATGTTGCGTGTCTGTTCGCTGACGCTGCCAAGCGTGATCTCTTCGGGCTCGGCTTCGGGCAATGCTTCGCCTTGCACGTCTTCGCGCTGCTCGTCGGCAGCCTTGCGCGTCTGCATGCGCTGGAGTGCGAGCCGGCGCTCGCCGAGCACGAGCCAGCGCACGGCCAAACCGTAGGCGGTCGCTATTGCGAGCAGCGCGCCGAGCGAGGCCAGGTCGCGCTCGCTCAACGTCATGCCGGTGACGAAATAGCCGCGCAGCACGAGCGCAGCCAGGATCACGCCATTGGCTACGAGCAGCAGGCGCGTGAACTGGCGCAGTCGCACCGGCTCGACCAGCGTCGTGCCGCGCACGGTCCACGCGCGGCCGGGCGCTAGCACTCGCCAGGCAACGATGCCCGCGCCAATCAGCGCCAGCGCCAGCAGCAGGCGGCCGAGCGTGTCGATCGGCGAGGCGTCGCCGCGTGACACCAGCAGTGTCAGGACAAATTGCACCGGCAGCACGATCGCAGCCAGCCACACGGTTGCATTGCGCAGCGCTTCACGGCGCGGCCGCGGCCAGCGGAAGTGCGCGTGCGCGAGGCCGTTGTCGATCGTCAGTATGCGCAGGAAGCCGAGCGCGAACGCCGGGGCGATCGCAAAAGACAGCGCGTAACCGACTTCTTCGGTGAGGCGGCCAGCGCCGGTGGGGGCCTGGCGGCAGGCGTAGCTCACGAGCCAGATGAGTGCGGGAAACGTCAGTGCGCCGAATGCGGTCCAGAACAGAGCCTGGCTGGTCAGACGATAGCCGTCGCTGCGAATTCGCCGCATCGGCGTTGCGATGCGTTCGAGCTGCATCGGCACACGGCGGCGCACGATGAACAACAGTACGAGTACGAACGCGGCTCCGAGGGCCGGCAGCGGCGCGTCGCGAACGACCGTGGCCAGATTGGAGAGCACACGCATCCAGCGCCGTGGATTGAAGAACGTCGCCGCATCGTTGCCTATGCGTCCGATCCAGGCGCCGTCGACGGGTTTGTGGCTCGGCGTCCATAGCAGCCGGGAATCGAGGATGGCGCCGAGTTTTTCGGTAGTTTCGACCAGGTCGCGCAATGCCTGCTCGGCGTCGCCTTGCGTGGCCGCAAGCCGCGTCTGCAGTAGCAGCAGGCGCGGCAGGATCTCGGCGCGCGTGGCGAGCAGACGGTACATCGTGGTGCGCAGGTCGTTGCGCCGTTCCGGCGGCGGTTCCGGAAGGCGTGTCAGTGCCTGACTCACGGCTTCGCCGAGATCGCCGAGCTCATCGACGTGCTCGCGAACTTCGATCAGACCGATCCGCGTCTGCGCAAGTTCAGTCTGCAGTTTCGCGAGTGAGCGCCGCAGCAATGGCAACGGCTTGAGCTTGCTTTTCTCGGCGAGCAGGATCAGGCCGACCGCTTCACTGACACCGCCGATGCGGATGCGTTCCTCGGTGTTCTTCAACGCCTGCGCGGTTTGTTTCTGCCAGTCTTCCCATTGTTGCTTTTGCAAGCGTAGGTCGTTGAACGCGCGCATGCCTTCGTCGAGCCGGTCGACAACAGTCATGTTGTCGCTGGCCGCGTCGCCGAGCATGCGGAATTGCGCGAGCGCCTCGTCGCGCTCGTGCGCGACGCGCTCGCGCAGTTCGGCGACGCGGGCCTTGCTGCGGTCGAGAACCAGGTTCTCGAGCACGGTTTCGCGCTGGGTAAGCTCATTGCTTTCGCGCTGGCGCTCGCGCAACTGCGCATTGAGCAATCGCAGACGTGGTTCGTAGCTGCTGTTTTCGAGCTGCAGCAGCGCGATGCGGATTGCGGCCAGGCGCGTTGCCGCGAGATTGCGCAGGTCCTGAGCCTCGATCACATGCGGATCGCCGGACGCCGGCGGCGCAGCGCGTGCCTGTTCGGACGCGGACTGCGCGGCAGTCAGTTCGCTGCGCAGCTGGAACGGTCGCGACGCTTGCCGGGCAATTTCGGTCTCGAGCGAGGCCACGCGTCCGCGCGCCATCAGCAGATTGTCGCGGGAAGCGGACAGCAAGTCCTCGAGGTCGGCGACCGTGGCGCGCTCCGGCAGCGACGCGCGCCAGGCCAGCATCGCATTCGCATCGCTTTCGCCGACGCGGTCCTCGATCTTCTGCGCCTCGGCGTCGGCGGTCGCAGCTATCCGGCTCAATGCGTGCCATTGCGCAGCGAGCTCGTCCGCACTCTGTTCGTCGACCTGCGCCGCATTCAGCAGATCCTCGGCCTGCTTGCGTGTCTCGGCCGGGACCGGCGGCTTTCCGGCCGCCTGCATGGCCGCTGCGATCGCCTTGGCATGCGAAGGCGGCAGCGCTTGCGCTTCGGCGTTGCCGCCGAGCGCAGTTGTCGGCAAGGATGCGTTCTTGAGCCAGCGCTCGCGCACGGCCTTGTCCTCTTCGGCGCTGAGACTGTTGATGGCCGCATCGAGGATGGAGTGCAGCTGCGGCCAGTCGCTGCGAACGGCGAGCGTGAAGACGGCTTCGACATCAGTCTGCCCGGACAGCACGATGTCCTTGTCGAGCTTCAACCGCGCGATCGCGTCTGCGGCCGTGAAGGTATCGCCGACATAGGCGTCGGCATCGTGCGCGAGCAGCATGCGCATCGCTGTCGCTGTATCCGTCGCGGCGTGCACCTTGATCGAAGCGACCTTGCCCGAGACGATGGCAGGCCAAGGCTCGACGGCTGCGACGACGTGACCGCCGAGTTGGGCAAGCGTCGCGAATCCGAGTTCGCCGGAACGCGTATAAATCGCCGCCGGCAGGCGAAGGTATGAGGACGTGAACAGAACGCTATGGTCGTCGACGTTGGCGACCACTCCCGGCACGATGTCGACGCGGTGCTCGTTCAGCGCTCGCGTGGCCTGATCGCGAGCCGCTATTCGGACGACGCGGAATTCGAGCCCGGTGCGGGCCGCGATCAGCTTCAGGTAATCCGCGGTCAGGCCGTGCTGGCGGCCGTCGCTGTCGACGCCGTCGAGCGGGGCCAGGTCCGGGTTGGGGGCCACGCGCACGAGCTTGTGCGCCGCGACCCACTGACGCTGGGCTGCGCTTAGCTCGAAGTTTTGGGCAGATGCGCTCGTTGCGGCAAGCAGGAGCAGTGCGAGAAGGCAGTAGAGACGCATCACAGGGCGTAGTTTGACCACCGGCTCTGAACGCTGGGCCACCCGTGGAAGCCTGAGAATCACCCGATGACTTGCAGGATGGGGTCGGAAAACGCTAATATTAGCCTCTTTTCTCAACGCTTTGCGGAGTTGCGCCATGAAAGCCGACATCCATCCCAAATACAAGAACGTGGTGTTCCAGGATGTCTCCTCGAATTTTTCGTTCCTGACGCGGTCGACGATGACCAGCAAGGAGACGATCAAGTGGGAAGACGGCAAGGAATATCCGGTCATCAAGGTCGAAATTTCCAGCCAGTCCCATCCGTTCTATACCGGCAAGCACAAGATCCTCGATGCGGGCGGTCGCGTCGACAAGTTCCGCCGCCGCTACGGCGGTACCGCAGGTACGGCAAAGTAACTTCAGGATGAAGTTATCCCGGCCGTACACGGACGTACTCTTGAGCCGGGATCCAGCTTCAAATACCTGAAGTTATCCCGGCCGTACACGGACGTACTCTTGAGCCGGGATCCAGCTTCAAATACCTGAAGTTATCCCGGCCGTACACGGACGTACTCTTGAGCCGGATCCAGCTTGAAACAATTTGAAGTTATCCCGGCCGCGCAGCCTTAAAGCCGGGACCCGCTTGTTGAAACCCGCAGCGATCCGGTACCAATCCGTGATCGCGAACGTGCGGTTGCATTTCCGAGCCCGCCAGATCCGGCGGACAAAGCCGGTCAATCATCCATTGCCCATGCGCTGCCAGCCCAGGCGGTGGACGTTTGCGCGCGCTCGTGACGGCCGCCTCGTTCATGGCGGCACGCTGTAACGTTCCTGCAAACGCCTGTGCGATAATTATTTTTCGAGTCCACCGACGCATGCAGGTTACCGCCGCTGCGTCGCCGGATCCAGACCGCAAGGAGTTCGCCGTGACCGATCGCACTGTTGTCCTGACCGACGCTTCGTCCAACACCACGGTGACATTGCCCGTCGTCAAGGGCAGCCTCGGCGATCCCGCGGTCGACATCCAGAAGTTGAACAAGGACACCGGGTTTTTTACTTATGATCCCGGCTTCATGTCCACAGCCTCGTGCCGCAGCGCGGTCACGTTCATCGATGGCGAGAAGGGCATCCTGCTGTATCGCGGTTATCCGATCGAGCAGCTGGCGAAGAACTCGAGCTTCCTCGAAGTGGCGTATCTGCTGATCAACGGCGAGCTGCCGACCCCGGCGCAATTCAGCCTGTTCGACGACGAAATCACGCATCACACGATGATGCGCGAGACGATGAAGAACTTCCTCAACGGATTCCATTACGACGCGCACCCGATGGCCATGCTGTGCGCGTCGGTTGGTTCGTTGGCAGCGTTCTACCACGACTCGCTGGACATGAACGATCAGGCGCAGCGGCGTCTGGCCGCGATCCGGCTGATCGCGAAAATGCCGACGATCGCTGCAGCGGCCTACCGCTATTCCATCGGCTGGCCGATCCGCTATCCACGCAACAACCTGGAATACGTCACACGCTTCCTGCACATGATGTTCGAGGTGCCGAGCGAGCCGCTCGATCTGAGCCCGGTCGCGGCAAAGGCGCTCGACCTGCTGTTCATCCTGCATGCCGATCACGAGCAGAACGCGAGCACCTCGACGGTGCGTCTGGTCGGCTCGACCGGCGCCAATCCGTACGCTTGCGTGGCTGCCGGCATCGCCGCCCTGTGGGGGCCCGCGCATGGCGGCGCGAACGAAGCCGTGCTGAAAATGCTCGCGGAGATCGGCGACGCGAAGAACGTCGGCAAGGCGGTCGAGCGTGCCAAGGACAAGAATTCAGGGTTCCGCCTGATGGGCTTCGGTCATCGCGTCTACAAGAATTTCGATCCGCGCGCGACCATCATCCGCGAGATGTGCCACAAGGTGCTGGCCGATCTGAACGTTAGCGATCCGCTGCTAGACGTGGCCATGGAACTCGAGCAGGCGGCGCTGAAGGATTCGTATTTCGTCGAGCGCAAGCTCTACCCGAACGTGGATTTCTACTCGGGGTTGATCTACAAGGCGCTGAAGATCCCGACCGAGTTGTTCACCGTCATGTTCGCGATCGGCCGCACCGCGGGCTGGGTCGCGCACTGGCTGGAGCAGCATCTGGACAAGGAAACGAAGATCGGCCGCCCGCGGCAGATCTACACGGGCCCGGTGTCGCGCGATTACGTCGAGCTGGCGAAACGCTGATCGAGATCGTCCGATGCTGCCGCTGCGAGCAGGGCATCGAGCGCGGCGAGATTCGCGCGCGCCATCGGCTTGTCGCTGCCGCGATCGAGCGGCGCCTGGCGCAATTGCGCTATCGGCAGGACCGTCACGTCGACTGGAATCGTCCCCGCGCTGAACTGGAACACCGGGAATTCCTGTTCGCTGTCGCGTGTCAGGCGTAAGCGTCGATGGTGTTCTTCATGCGGAATACGATTCTCGCCGAGAAACCGCGCAATGGCTTCGGCTTCATCGGCGTAGAGATGCAGGCACACCGCCGAGTGGCGGTCGGCGCTGCCGTCGAGTACGGCGCCGACGAGGCGCGGCTCGAATTGGGCAAAAAAAAGGAGCGCTTCGCGCGCTGCTTCGCGCAGGAGCGCCAGTCGACGCGGCTGCTCGTCGGCATCGAACAGGCGATGGTGTTCGCGCAGCGCCTCCTCGATCTCGCTGTTTTTCGGCAGCGCTGCATCGACCGCAATACCCAGACGCTCGGCCGCCTTGCGTTTCGCCACATGGAAGTCGCGGATACCCTGCTCGCTGATCAGCCGGGCCGCTTCGACGGCGATGCGCCGCCGGTTTTCGCTATCGCGGCTGCCGTCATTGCAGAACGAGCCGCCGGCGTGCCTGCGCTGCATCAAAAGATACCGTATGCATCCTGCTGCACGCGCTTTTCCTGTTCGCTCGGATTGTTCGGGCCGGCGGCCAGGCGCGCGATGTCTTCGACCTTGAATACCTCGAGCATGCTCTTGCCGTCGCCGCTCGAGGCGAGCTGGCCGGTATCCGGATCGATGCGCGCCGTGGTGATGCCGGACGGCATCTCGAACGGTTTTTCCGGCAGGCCCTTGACCGCCTCGCGCATGAAACCGATCCACATCGGCAGCGCCGCCTGCGCGCCGAACTCGCCGACGCCGTTGGCGCGACCCAGTGAACTGAAATCGTCGAAGCCGACCCAGGTACTGGCGACGACGCTATCGTTGTAGCCGGTGAACCAGGCATCGCGATGATCGTTGGTCGAGCCGGTCTTGCCGGCCAGGTCGTTGCGCTTCAATACCATTGCGTCGTGGCCGGTGCCGCGGCGCACGACATCGTGCAGCAGCGAACCGATCAGGTAGGCGATGCGCGCATCGAGCACGCGCGGCGCGAGTGCCGACTTGTCCGGATCGCCGCTCGCGCTGGCCGGGACCGGCGTCGCATGGGCAGTGGCGATCGGCGACAGGCTCGCGGTCTTGACCGCGTCCGGCTTGTCGGCGGCGGCGGCTTGTGTCGCCGCCAGGCGCGCGTCTTCGGCCAGACGCTCGGGGCAGCGGCGGCAGGCAACCACCGGGTGTGCCTTGAATATCTCCTTGTCGTCGCGGTCCTTGATCGTATCGATGAAATACGGATCGACTAGAAAGCCGCCGTTGGCGAACACGGCAAAGCCGCGCGCCATGATCAGCGGCGACACCGACGCCGTGCCGAGAGCCATCGACATATTGTCTGGTACCTGGTCGATCGGGATGCCGAAGCGCGTCACGTACTCGCGCGCATAGTGCACGCCGATGGCGTCGAGCAGGCGCACCGAGACTAGGTTCTTCGACTGCACCATCGCTTCGCGCAGGCGCATTGGGCCGTCGAACTTGCCGTCGTCGTTCTGCGGCGTCCACAGGCCGTTGGGTTTCGATGGATCGGCGAACACGATCGGCGCGTCGTTGACCATCGAGGCCGGCGTGAAGCCGTGTTCGAAGGCCGCCGCGTAGAAGTACGGCTTGAAACTGGAGCCCGGCTGCCGGTTCGATTGCACGGCGCGATTGAACTTGCTGCGCGAATAGCTGAAGCCGCCGACCTCGGCGATGATGGCGCCGTCTTCGGGATTGAGCGCGAGCAGGGCACCTTGCGCGGCCGGAATCTGTGAGAGCTTCCACTTGCTGTCCGCGCCGCGCGCCAGGCGCACGATGTCTCCCGCCTTGAGTACCGCATCGACGCGTTTGATCGCTGCGCCGCGATGCGCTTCGTCCTGATAGGCGCGCGCCCAGGACACGGCATTGAGATCGAGCGGCACAGTCTGGCCGTCATCAAGGTATACGAGGGCCGATTTCTCTTCGGACTCGGTCACGATGCCCGGAACCAGTCCGACGACCGGGCGGTAGGGGTCCAGATGCTTGTCGAGTTCGGCCGGGGTGAATCCGGCAGCGAGCTCGACGTGCGCTTCGGGTCCGCGATAGCCATGGCGCTGGTCGTAGGCGACGAGATCGTCACGCAGCGCCTGGTTGGCGGCATCCTGTGCGTGCGAATCGAGCGTCGTGTGGACCGTGTAGCCGTCCGTCATTGCGTCATTGCCGAGGCGCTCGAGCGCGTCGCGGCGGACCATCTCGGCCAAATACGGCGCTTCTACCTCTATGGGTGGCTCGTGCGCGTACGAAAGATCCGCTTCCGCGCTGGCCTGCTTGAACTGCTCGGCCGTGATGAAGTGGTTCTCCAGCATGCGCTGCAGCACGTACACATTGCGGCGTTCGACGGCACGCGCACGGTTGTTCAACGGGTTGCCGGTAGACGGAAACTTCGGCAATGAGGCGAGCATTGCCGCTTCGGACAGGGTTAGTTGATCGAGAGTCTTGCCGTAGTAGAACTCGGCGGCGGCGGCCACGCCGTAGGCGCGGTTGCCGAGAAAAATCTTGTTGAGGTACAGCTCGAGGATCTCGTCCTTGGTCAGGGCCTGCTCGATGCGCCGGGCCAGAAACAATTCGGAAAGCTTGCGCGTGTAGCTTTTCTCCGAGCTGAGGAAGAAGTTGCGCGCAACCTGTTGCGTGATCGTGCTGGCACCCTGGGTCTTTTCGCCGCCGCTGAACACGACATGCAGGCCCGCGCGCACGACACCTTGCCAGTCGAAGCCTGGATGCTCGTAGAAGCGCGCATCCTCGGCGGCGATAAACGCTTTCTTCACCTGCACGGGGATCTTGTCGATCTTGACGGGAATACGCCGGGTTTCGCCGAACGTGGCGACCAGCTTGCCGTCCGCGGTGTACACGCGCAGAGGCACCTGCAGGCGTACCTCTTTCAACGTTTCGACCGGCGGCAGGCGTGGCGCGAGCAACCAGTAGGCGATGCCGAGCGCCAAGCAGCCGGCCACGAGCCCGAATACGACCAGGATCAGGAAATAACGAAGGAGACGCAAAAACAGATGCATGAAACGGTGGGAGATGTGACTGCCATCAAGGTGATGCTGCAATAACTGAGTATAGAGTCTACGCTCCCTTGGCCGATAGCACGCGGATGGCCGGAAAACGGCTTTTTGCGGGCAAAATTGCAGCCAGATCACCGGCTTGAGCAAAACGTCTGATGGGCTGTTGATAAATCGTTAAAGTTCGTATTTAATGTGGATGCGCATATATCGCTCGTAAGAGCGCGTTGCAAGGGGAAAAAGTGTGGGCCTATTCAGTGCAAAAGCGCCGCCGCTGATTGGGGTCGATATCAGCTCGACGGCTGTAAAGCTGCTGCAGTTGAGTCAAAACAGTGGTCGCTTCCGCGTGGAACACTACGCGGTTGAGCCGCTACCCCCCAACGCGGTGGTGGAAAAGAATATCGTCGAGGTCGAAGCCGTCGGCGAGGCAATCCGTCGGGCGTTGAGTCGCTCCGGGGCCAAAACTAAGTTCGCCGCGGCAGCGGTGGCGGGCTCGGCTGTCATCACGAAGGTCATTCCGATGCCTTCGGACCTTTCCGAAGAAGATCTCGACGGCCAGATTCAGGTCGAGGCCAACCAATACATTCCCTATCCGATCGAGGAAGTCAGCCTCGATTTCGAGGTCATCGGCCCGGTAAAAGATACCCCGGAGATGATGAACGTGTTGCTGGCGGCATCGCGCACGGAGAACGTCGACCTGCGCGTCGCCGCCCTCGATCTGGGCGGGCTTACTGCAAAGATCGTCGATGTCGAAGCGTTCGCGATGGAAAACGCATTCCGCCTGGTCTCCGACCAGTTGGCCGTGCCCAAGGATGCGGTCATCGCCGTGGTCGACGTGGGCGCGACGATGACCACGCTCATCGTGCTGAAGAACCAGCGCACGATCTACTCGCGCGAGCAGGTGTTCGGCGGCAAGCAGTTGACCGACGAGGTCATGCGCCGCTACGGCTTGTCCTATGAGGAGGCCGGCCTGGCCAAGCGTCAGGGCGGACTGCCGGAGTCCTACGAGATCGAAGTGCTCGAACCGTTCAAGGAAGCGATGGTTCAGCAGATCAGCCGTCTGTTGCAATTCTTCTTCGCCGGCAGCGAATACAGCAAGGTCGACCAGATCGTGCTTGCCGGAGGGTGTGCGTCGATCGCCGGCGTGCACGAGATGATCGAAGAACAGCTTGGCGTGCCGAGCGTGGTCGCCAACCCGCTCGCCAACATGTCGCTGTCGTCGCGCGTGCAGGCGCAAACCCTGACTCAGGATGCACCGGCGCTGATGATCGCCTGTGGGCTCGCGCTGAGGAGCTTCGACTAATGGCCAAGATCAATCTATTACCCTGGCGCGCCGAGCGACGCCGGGAACGCGAACGTGAGTTCTACATGATGCTCGGTGCGGCTGCGTTCGCAGCTGTCGCAGCGGTGTTCCTCTGGTGGTACTGGATGGGCATGCGGATCGATGACCAGGACAACCGCAATGCATACCTGAAGAGCGAGATCAAGCAGCTCGACACCCAGCTTGCAGAGATCAAGGAACTCGACAAGACCAAGTCGAAGCTGCTTGCGCGCAAGCAGATCATCGAGCAGCTGCAGGCGAGCCGTTCGCAGATGGTGCACCTGTTCGATGAACTCGTCAGAACGATTCCGGACAGTGTGCGCCTCGGTTCACTTAAGCAGGCGGGCGATACGCTGACGCTGCAGGGTGTCGCGCAGTCGAACGCCAGCGTAGCCAACTACATGCGCAATCTGGACAACTCGAAATGGCTGACCCATTCCGATTTGATCAAGACCGAAGTCAAGGGAGCGGACAGGCGCAATCGGTATGAATTCGGCTTGAACGTCAAGCTGCGGCCACCTGAAAACGCCGAAAATCTCGACAGCAAACCCCCCGGCGACGAAAGCGCCA
Source organism: uncultured Gammaproteobacteria bacterium (assembly GCA_963738115.1). Classification (GTDB taxonomy): domain Bacteria; phylum Pseudomonadota; class Gammaproteobacteria; order Xanthomonadales; family Rhodanobacteraceae; genus Rudaea. The sequence goes on from CAVTVN010000005.1 coordinate 376,103, forward strand.
TCCCGGCCCCGGCAACGCCAGCGACGGCCCAGCCGCCGCCGACGCCCGCGGTCGCGACTCCGGCAGACACGGGCACGCAAGCAGTACCGCCCAAGCCTGCTGCCGACAAGTCGGGGGGTAAGCCATGAAAGCTTCGGATTTCCGCAATCTGGATTTCACGAATGCCGGCGGCTGGCCGCAAAGCGTCAAGATGGCTTTCTGTGTGCTGCTGTTCGGACTCCTGGTTCTTGCCGGGTGGTGGTTCATTGTCCGCGACCAGCAGGACGACCTCGAGAAGCGCCAGACCCAGGAAGAACAGCTCAAGAAGGAATTCCACGAAAAGCAGGGCAAGGTGGCCAATCTGGCAGCCCTGAAGCAGCAGCTTGACGATATGCGCGACATCCTGCGCCAGTTGCTGCGGCGGCTGCCCAGCAAGACCGAAATGCCGGGCCTGCTCGTCGACATTTCGCAGACCGCGCTGTCGGCAGGCCTGGAAACGCAGCTGTTTCAGCCGGGTGCCGAATCGGTCAAGGAAGGTTTCTACGCCGAGAAGCCGATCGCATTGCGCATGCTCGGCACGTACCATCAGTTCGGCACATTCATCAGCGGCGTCGCGGCATTGCCGCGTGTAGTCATCCTGACGATGCACAACGTTTCCTTGAAGCCGATTGCAAGCGCGAACGGGACTGCGAGCGGCCAGTTGCTGCTCGAGGGGACCGTGAAAACGTATCGCTACGTCGAGGATGACGAAACGGAGAACGCCCCGAAGAAGCCAGGGGCCCAGCCGACCAAACCGGCGCCGGCGCGCAAAGGGGGAACGTGAGCATGCCTGCCGTTTTCACCCCACGTTCGTTGCCGGCGTTTATTGTTGCCGGGGCCCTCACGCTTCTCGCCGGATGCACGCAAGGGGCGATGGCGAACTCCGGGATTGGGTCGCCCGCGAAAAGGCGCAGCCGGGTGCACCGATCGCGCCCCTGCCGGTGCTGAAGACGTTCGAGACCTTCGAATACTCCGACCAGTCGATGCGTGATCCGTTTTCGCCGAGCCTCGACGAACTGCCGGTCGGCTCCGGTCCGCAACCGGACAAGCATCCGAAAGAACCGCTCGAAGCCTATGCGCTCGACAGCTTGAGAATGGTTGGCTCAATGGGCGCTGGCGCGGGGCTCGAAGGCCTGATCAAGGATACGGAAGGGACCATTCATCGTGTCCATGGCGGCAATTACATGGGCCAGAACAACGGCAAGATTGTTGGCATAGCCGAGACGCACATTGATCTCGTCGAGCTGATTCCGAACGGAACCGGTGGCTGGATGGAACGCCATGCAACTATCGCGTTGCCTGAGAAATGACGACCCAATTGGGGGTGCTTAAATGACCAGTAATATCGACAACTTCCAGGGACGTTCGTCCGCACCGCGCAATCGAACGGCGGCGATGCGAGGCTGCGCTTGGTTAGTCATGCTGTTGGGACTGTTCTTTTCCGGCGCGCTGATGGCGCAGAACGTCCTGCAGGACATCGCCTACACCCCCCTGCCGGGCGGCAAGGTACAGGTTACGTTGAAGTTCTCGGCGCCTGTCGTCGAACCACGCATTTTTGCCACGGAAAACCCGCCGCGCATCGCAATCGACATCGCCGATACGCGCAACGCCGTCAGCCAGCGTCGCATCGACATCAACAACGGTGCGACCAGCGGGGTCAGCGCGGTCGAAGCCGCCGGGCGCACCCGCGTCGTCGTCGACCTGACCCGGCCATCGAGCTATGAGACGAAGGCGCAAGGCAACGACCTGGTCGTCACGATCAACAATGGCCCGGGCAGCGGGTCGGCAACGACGACGGCGGTCGCGGCCACAGATCAGACCAAGACCGTCGCGGGCCAGGGGCCGGAGATTTCTAACATCGATTTCCGCCGCGGCAAGAATGGTGAAGGACGCATCATCGTTTCGTTCACCGGCGATGGCGTCGGTGCCGATCTGAACCGCTCCGGCGACAAGCTGGCACTCGACTTCTACAACGTAAAGCTGCCGGTCCAGCTGGCGCAGCGTCTCGACGTCCTGGATTTCGCTACGCCCGTGCAGTCGATCGAGACGCGCACCAAGGGCGGCGGCGCACACATGGAAATCGTCGCGACCGCACCGTTTGAACAATTGGCGTATCAGTCCGGCAACCAATACGTCCTCGAAGTCTCGGCCAAGGCGAAGGAAGTTCGTAAGGATCCCAATGCGCCGCCCGAATACACCGGCAACCGCGTAACGTTCAATTTCCAGGACATTCCGGCGCGCTCCGTGCTGCAGCTGATTGCCGACATGTCCGACCTCAACATCGTGGTCGCCGACAGCGTGCAGGGCAACGTGACGCTGCGTCTCATCAACGTGCCTTGGGACCAGGCGCTCGATATCGTGCTGCAGGCCAAGGGGCTCGACAAGCGCCGCAACGGCAACGTGATCTGGGTCGCGCCGCAGAAGGAGATCTCCGATCGCGAACAGGCGCTGGCCGATGCGCACAAGAAACTGCAGACGTTGGTCGAGACTGTAACGGAATACATTCCGATCAATTACGGCAAGGCGAAGGATCTTTCTGCACTGATCAACCTGAAGAACAATCAGGGCGGTGGCGGTGGCTGGTGGCGGAGCGAAGTCAGCCTGGTTCCGGATTCCTGTCCGAGCGTGGGCGTGTGACGTTCGACGATCGTACCAATACGCTCCTCGTCCACGACACTCCCGATCGCGTGAAGATGATCCGCGAACTGATCACCAAGCTCGATCGACCCGTGCAACAGGTCTTGATCGAGTCGCGTGTCGTCGTGGCGACCGACAACTTCGCCCGCGACATCGGCGCCAAGTTCGGCATCAGCGGCGGCTACGAGGTGAACAACACCGTGGTGTCGACTGCCGGTACCTCGGCCGGCGCCGACACGATGGCAAACCAGGCGCTGAACAATCGCTTTGCCGGCAGTGGAAGCGGCTTGCCCAATACTGCACCGGGAGGCACCGGCGGCGGCATTCTGGTGCCTTCACTGGGCAATCGCTTGAACGTCAGCCTGCCCGCATCCAAGCCGACCGCCGGCAGTTTCGGCTTGACCGTTCTTGGAGCAGGCTACCTGTTGGATCTGGAATTGTCTGCGGGCGAGACGGAAGACAAGAGCGAATTGATTTCCAATCCGCGCGTGATCACGGCCAATCAGCAGGAGGCCGACATCAAGCAGGGCCAGGAAATCGGCTATGTCACGTTCCAGGGTGTTGGCGGCGCCAATACGGCCACGGTGCAGTTCAAGGAAGCCGTGCTGGAGCTCAAGGTCACGCCGACAATCACCGCCGACGGCCGCGTCTTCCTCACACTCGACGTCAAGAAAGACGCCATCAACTCGCTCGTGCCGAACCCCGGCGGCGGCTTCGTGCCGCAGCTGGACAAGCGCGAAATCACGACGTCGGTACTCGTCGACAACGGCCAGACTGTCGTGCTCGGCGGCGTCTACGAATTCGACAAGTCGACGACGCTGACCAAGGTCCCGTTCCTCGGCGACTTGCCCGGCATCGGTGCGTTGTTCCGCGATTCGCAGAAGACCAATTCGAAAGCCGAATTGCTGATTTTCGTGACCCCACGCATTCTCGACGAAAAACTGAAATGACTGAATTCAAGCCCAGATCGGCAGCGAGCGGCGTGCGCCGCGCAATTGAAATACACGTGAAGTCGCGAGCCTGGAGATTCGATATGAAAGCCTTGAGTAAAACATTTGTGTTGCTGCTTGCCGCGTTTGGCCTGGCCAGTTGCGGCGGCGGCGGCGGCGGCAGCCAAGGCGCATTCCAGCCGACGCCCGCCGACACGATATCGATCATTGCCTCGTCGACTTCGATCACGACCAACGGCTTCATTACCCTGACTGTAACGGTCAAGAAACACGATGGAACGATCGAGAACGACGGCACGCAGGTAACCGCGTCGGTCACGCCCGCGACGATGGGCTCGGTGAGCGGCGGCGCGGGCTCGAGCGGCGCCACTGCGATCAACACCTTGGCGGGCGGAAATACGACTTTCATATTTACCAGCGGCAACCAGACTGGAACGGCCACCGTCACGATGTCACTGGCGGCAGGCACGAACGGCAGTCCGACGGCGACGTCCAGCTCGATACCTATCACCGTGACCGCCGGCAGCAGCCAGGACCCGCGCCTGCAGTTCTCGGAGAACAATGCGTCATTGCCGCTGAACCCGTTTGACTTCGCGGCTCAGCAGACATCGCCGTTCCCCGGCAATTTCCCCGGGTCGCCGTATGTTTCCGAAATCGTCGTCACCTGGCGCCGCACGAACGGTTCGCTGGTCAGCGACGGCAGCCTGAATGTCTCCATCTCGCCATCCACCGTAGCGCTGTTTTCAACCGACGCCGAAAACCTCTCCACGTTCCACGTGTTGAAGCCCAGCGGCACTGTCCCCGTTACCGGCGGTACGGCGTCGATCTTCGTGCACTCGGGCAATGTTGCGGGCACAGCTACCCTGTCAGTCACCGCCACCGACCCGGATAGTGGCCAGACGATCAGTTCGCAGTTGCAGATTACGGTAGCCGGCTCCGGCAGTACGCTGCCTTCATCGGTCACGGTCGCGTCCACGGGCAGCGCGTATCTTTCGCAGAGTACCTTGGTGACATTCAAGGTCACCGATGGCAGTAATGGGCTCATTGCCGATCCGTCTGGTTTCGACAACGTGCAGGTTCAAGTCGTCGGCCCGGCCAATAGCGACGTCGTGCTGCGCGGGGTGAATGCAGCCGGTCAGGCGGTGTCGGGCAACATCATCAATATCGTGACTCACAATGGCATCGCGGCGGTCACGGTACAGGCCGGTACCCAGCAGGGGCCGGTGCAGATCAAGGCAACTGCGGATCGCGCCGACGGCAATGTCGATAACGACATACAGGATCCTGTCAGTGCGACGGCGACGGTCGTCGTGTCGGATGGCAAATTGTTCAGCCTGAAGATCACCAATCCGGCAGTTAGCCCCAATCTGCTGCCGGTGACCGGAACTGCCAGCTCCTCCGGGACGCCGACTCCGGTTTACACCGTCCCGGTTACAGTTCTGGCAACTGATCGTCAGGGTGCTCCTGTGCTTGCAGGAACAGTCATCCAGTTTGGCTTGATCGACGCGCCCGTGTTCGGCTTCCCCGACCAGGGAAGCGGCACTTTTGAACTGAGCGGAAGTGACGGCAACCCGCAAGAAGGTGGAACACTGTTCGGCGCGCCGGGTGGAGCATTCCAGACCGCGGGTGGCGGCGCGGGCCCGGGCGATGCGATCGTGCTGTTCGGCAAGGAGACCACGGGTGATGCAGACCTTGAAAGCGCTCGCAGCGTGCAGAGGGTCGATACCCAGACGTCGCTGCACGTAGTCACTCCATTCAACATCAACGACATTACCGGTGTCAGCGTCGATACCGGCAACAATATTCCCTACGTGATCGGTCGGGCAACCGCGGGCAACATCGACAAATCCGCAGTTACCGGCGTTGACGATGGCGGCCAGCCGAATGGTGTCGCAGCAGTCAACATGCGCTATCCGCAGTCGCGGATCGGTCAGGCTGTCGTCGTGTTTGCGCAGGGCATCGGCACCGCCCAGACCACCGGCGGAAGCAAGACCGTGGGAGACGCCTCGCGAATGCGCTATCTGGGCGTTGGACCGGCGACACTGTTCGCCGAGCCCACGACGATCTTCGGCAATACGACCACGAACGTTACGGTCTGCCTCGAAGACGGCGCCGGCAGCCCGATTCCTGGTGTCACGATCACGTTCCAATTCGCCAATCTCGGCACGGCAACCGGAACGGCCGACGGCAAGGCGTCCGGCACACTGATCCATCCGACCGGCGCGGACGGCTGCACGGTAACGCCGGTGGTCACGTCGGGCGTGCTGCCGGGCGCGAACTCGCAGATCATCTTCTCGTTCAACGAATTGACGGCGACCGTCAACATCACCGTCGGCAGCGCCGTGCTGACGGCTTTTCCGTCACACTTCCCGAGCAGCGCCAATGCTACGGTTTCGGATGAAGAAGCGATAAAGCTCACGCTGAAGGATGGCCTCGGCAATCTCATCCCGAACGCCACGATCACCGGTCAGTGCAGCGCCAGCGGTGGTGGCACGATTCACTGGACGCGTCGCAATACATAACCGGAACCGGTACCTCGGGCAGCCCGCTTGGCATTGCGGTCGCGACAATCACGACGCTCAATTTCTGCGTCGAGTCCGGAACGGCGCCGTCCGGATCGTGTACGTTCACGTACTCGCAGGGCGATGTGAACGCGACGGCCATCGTCACGGTCAGCGGTACCAACACGAACGGATCAAGCCCCGGATGCGGCAACGGTCCTTAGACAGGTCGCTGTCCTCTGTTGAGAACAAGGGCCGCAGCAATGCGGCCCTTTTTTTCGGCATAGCTGCTAGCATCGTGCATCCATATGGAGCAGCAGCGCAGGCAGCATGTCTTCGGCGCACCGTATTGAACTTGGGACCGGGCAGGCCCTGTTTCGCGAAGGCGATGCCCCGACTACAGCGTTCCTGATCGAGAGCGGTCGGCTGCGCATTACGGCAACCGTCGACGGCCAGCAGAAGATGCTCGGCGATGTCGATGCCGGCGCCTTGGTCGGCGAGGTGGCGGTGCTCGATGACTCTCCGCGCACGGCGACGGCGACGGCATTGGAGCCGTGCGTGCTCACGGCGATCGATCGCAACCAGTTTGCCGAGCGCCTGGCCGCTGCCGATCCGGTCCTGCGCGCTTTGCTGCTGAGCCAGTTCGCGCGCTACCGCGTCGCGCTGGCTACGTTCACGGGCAAGACGGGGCAAGCGGTGCGCGCGCCCGCGGAACGAAGCGACGCGGCGACCGCGCACGACAAGATCCGCCTCGAAGGCCAGCTGCGCGACGCACTCGAAAGCGGCGGCCTCGATATGCGCCTGCAGCCGATTCAGCACATCATCACTTCGCGCGTGGCGGGCTATGAGGCGCTGATCCGCTGGAATCATCCGGAACGCGGGCCGATATCGCCGACCGAATTCATTGCACTGGCGGAGGAGACTTCGCTGATCGTACCGGTCGGCGACTACGTGCTGCGCGAAGTCTGCCGGGTCCTGCGCGAGATTGGGCGAGGTCCGGAACACGCGATCTACATCGGGCTCAACGTATCGGGTCGCCAGATCGACGATCCCGCATTCATCGATCGGGTCGTGGCGCACATCCGCGAGCACGCAATCCGTCCGGCGCAGCTCAAGATCGAGATCACCGAAAGTCTGATGCTCGACTACGCCAAGGTTTCCGCTTTCCTCACCCGTTGCCGCGACGCGGGGATTGGCGTCGCGCTCGACGACTTCGGTACCGGCTACTCGAGCCTGGCGCACCTGCACCAATTGACGTTCGATACGCTCAAATTGGACCAGGCGTTCGTCGACCAGCTCGATGACCCGCGCTGCCTGGCGATCGTACGCGCGGTGGTCGCCATGGCCGCCGCACTGCGCTGCGACATCATTGCCGAGGGTGTCGAGACCAGCCAGCAGCTGGCGCATCTGCGCGATCTGGGCTGCCAGTATGCACAGGGCTATCTGATCGGCCGCCCGCAAAGCATCGAGTCGGTGCTCGCCTCATCCGCAGCCTGAGCGCTGTCGAAAATACGCCTGATTGCGGGCACTCGCGGAACCGGCGCGCCGTCTGCGATGTCACAGAAGGCCTGCAACGTGGGAATTGGCGGCCGTACGCATGCCGCCGGCTCGCCCATCGTGCGATCATTCGCCTCCTTCGAACCGAACCCGCATGGACATGCCAGTATCCAATTCCGACGCCGGGCTGACCACCGCCTTTCACGCGCTTCGCGACCAGCTCAGCCAATGCATCATTGGCCAGGCCGCGCTCGTCGACCGCCTGTTGATCGCCCTGCTGGCCGATGGCCATCTGCTGGTCGAGGGCGCGCCGGGTCTGGCCAAGACCACGGCAATCAAGGAGCTGGCGGCGCGCATCGAAGGCGACTTCCATCGCATCCAGTTCACACCGGACCTGCTGCCCGCCGATCTCACCGGCACCGAAATCTATCGCCCGCAGCAGGCGATCTTCGAGTTCCAGCGCGGCCCGATTTTCCACAACCTGTTGCTGGCCGATGAAGTCAATCGTGCTCCCGCCAAGGTGCAGTCGGCGTTGCTCGAAGCCATGGGCGAGCGCCAGGTAACTGTCGGGCGCACGACGTACCTGTTGCCGCCACTGTTCCTGGTCATGGCGACACAGAACCCGATCGAGCAGGAGGGCACGTATCCCTTGCCGGAAGCGCAACTCGACCGCTTCCTGATGCACGTGCGCATCGACTATCCGGATGCGTCCTCGGAAGCAGCGATCCTCAAATTTGCCCGCGCGCGTGCGCGCGACGCCTTGCATCACGTGGCGACTCCGGCGCGTTGTCTGACCCAGGAGCAGATCTTCGCGGCGCGCACAGCAGTGCTCGACTTGCACCTGGCGCCGGCGCTCGAGGAATACATCGTGCAACTCACACTCGCCACGCGCACGCCGAAAGCGTATGGCGACGATCTGGCGCGCTGGGTCGCGTACGGTGCGAGCCCGCGCGGCACGATCGCGCTCGACCGTTGTGCGCGTGCGCACGCCTGGCTCAACGGCCGCGATTTCGTCGCGCCGGAAGATGTGCACGCCGTAGCCGCCGACGTGCTGCGCCACCGCGTGCTGCTCTCTTACGAAGCCGAAGCCGAAGGCGTCACGCCGGACAAGCTGATCGGCAATTTGCTCGAGCGTGTGCCGTTGCCGTGATTGGAGCAGGGCTGAGGGCCGAGGGCTGAGGGCCGAAAGAAAAGCGCGGCTTGCCCTTGCGTCGACTCGCTTTGTCTGACCAGAACCTCGAAAGAATTTCATCGACTCCCAGCTCGCCGCGATGTCCCCAGCCCTCAGCCCTCAGCCCTCGGCCCTGCTTTCAGGCCAGCCCTCAGCCCTCGCTCTCAAGGGCGTCCGCGTCGATCTGGCTGAACTCATCGCCATGCGCCTGCAGGCCTATCGCTTCGAGCGTGCCACGCGCAAGCGCGTCGTCGGCAGCCGGGGAGCCGCGCACGCTTCGCGGCTGCGCGGCCGCGGCGTGGACTACGCCGAATCGCGTAACTACCAGCCCGGCGACGATATCCGCCAGATGGATTGGCGCGTCACGGCGCGCACCGGCCGCCCGCACACCAAGCTGTTCCAGGAAGAACGCGAACGCAACGTGCTGCTCGTCGTCTCGCACAATCCGAGCATGCACTTCGGCACGCGCGTGCGCTTCAAATCGGTGCAGGCGGCGCGGCTGGCAGCGCTGATCGCCTGGGCGGCGACCATGAATGGCGATCGCATCGGTGCGATCGGCTACGGCCCCGGACTCAACGCCGAGGTCAAGCCCGGCGGCGGCGCACGCGGCGCGCTGCGCGTGTTGCGTGCATTGCGCGAGTGGGACGCGATTGCGGCAGCGGGCAGGACCACCGTGCCGCTGTCGCAGGCACTGCAGCGCGCGCAGCGCCTGGCCCGGCCCGGCAGCCAGATCCTGCTGCTCGGCGACGGCTTCGACTATGACGCGGCCAGCGAATCGCTGCTGACCATGCTCGCGCGCCATTGTGACGTCGGCGCCGTGCTGCTGTCCGATGCCCTGGAGCATCATGCGCCACCACCGGCACGCTACGCGCTGCACAGCGACAGCGGACGCGTCCAGCTCGACTTCTCTGCGCCGGCAACGCGCGCGCAATGGGCGCAGTGGTTCGAGGCACGGCGTGCGGCGTGGGTCGACGCCCTGCGCCGCCGCGCGCTTGGCCACACCGTGCTCGACACACACGCCGAGCCCGAAGCGGCGATGCGCGCGCTGCTCGAGCAAGCTGCACGCCGGCGGAGCGCGGCATGAATCCGGCAACCGACGCCGGTCCAGCGCTGCGCGATATCCACCCGCCGCCGGCGCCGGGCTGGTGGCCGCCGGCGCCGGGCTGGTGGGCACTGGCAATCCTCGCTGTCGCGCTGAGCGCATGGTTGGTTGTGTACTTGTATAGAATCTGGCGCCGCCGCCGCTACCGCCGCGCCGTGATGACAGAGTTTGACCGCTGCATCGGCAGTGTGCGCAACGATCCTGCGGCACTCGCGGCGGCGTTATCGAATTTCGTGCGGCGTCTGTGCAAGCATCAGGATGCCGCCAAGGCGGCGCTCTCCGGCGAACCGTGGCTCGAGCATCTGGATCGCGGCATCGACAGCGACGAATTCACGCGCGGCGTCGGCCGCGTTCTGGTCGATGCGCCGTTTCGGCGGAGCGTCCAATACGACAGCGCGGCACTGATCGCACTGGTGCGGCGCTGGACGCGGAGCGCTCTCGCGGCGGGGGGTGCGCATGCTTGAGTGGGCATGGCCGCTGATGCTGCTCGCATTGCCGCTGCCCTGGCTTGCGGCACGCCTGCTGCGTGCGGCGCAGACGCGTTCGGGCGATGCCTTGCGTCTGCCGTACGCGCTCGAAGGACTCGATGCCGCCACGGGTGCGAATCCCGTGCCGAGCTGGCGGCGCCTGCTGGCCCTTGCCGCGTGGTGCGCGCTGATCGCGGCGGCCGCGCGGCCACAGTGGGTCGGCGAGCCGGTCGCGCTTTCGCGCACGGGCCGCGACCTGCTGCTCGCGGTCGATGCATCGGGCAGCATGAGCATCCAGGACATGGCGATCAACGGACGCGCCGTGAGCCGTTACACCGCGATCAAGGCGATCGCCGGCGATTTCATCAAGCGCCGGGCCGGCGACCGCATCGGCCTGATCGTATTCGGTACGCAGGCCTATCTGCTGACGCCGCTGACGTTCGACCGCGACACCGTGTTCAAGCAACTCGCCGAATCGGCCATCGGCCTGCCCGGCAAGGAAACGGCAATCGGCGATGCGGTCGGCCTTGCGGTCAAGCGTCTGCGCGAACGGCCGCAGGATCGCCGCGTCCTCGTGCTGCTCACCGACGGCGTCAACGACGCCGGCGAACTCGACCCGCGCAAGGCGATCGATCTGGCGATCGCTGAACATGTGAAAATCTACACCATCGGCATGGGCGCCGATTCGATGCGCGTCGATGGTTTCTTCGGCAGCCAGATGGTCAATCCGTCGGCCGACCTCGACGAGAAGATGATGACGGCGATGGCCGACAAGACCGGCGGCCGCTTCTTCCGCGCGCGCAACACGGCCGAGCTCGCGCAGATCTACGCCGACATCGACCGGCTCGAACCCAGCGATGACGCCAAGCAGCAGTTCCGGCCGATCGACGAAATGTTCTACTGGCCGCTGTCGGTGGCGCTGCTGCTCGCGCTGCTGGCCGCGGCGCCGGGCCTGCCTCTTCGGCGAGGCTTTGCCGCTACGCCGGCGCGCGAGGGCGTCGCGCCATGATGCCGGCTTTCGGCGACTTCCATTTCCTGCGGCCGCTGTGGCTGCTTGCACTGCTGGCGCTGCCGCTGCTGTGGTTCGCGCTGCGCCGCGGCGATGGTCAGGCGCAGGCGTGGCGCGGCGCCGTCGATGCGCACCTGCTGCGTCATTTGCTCGAGCGCGACGAAGGCGTGCGCGGCCGTTCGCCGCACTGGCTGCTGAGCGTCGCCTGGATATTGGCCAGCGTGGCGCTCGCCGGACCGGCGTGGGAGCGCCTGCCGATGCCGTTGTTCCAGAATCGTGCGGCGCGCGTGATCGCGCTCGAGTTGTCACCGACGATGCTTTCGCAGGACGTCAAACCGACGCGCGTCGAACGCGCGCGCTACAAGATCGTCGACATCCTGCGCCGCAGCAGCGATGCGCAGACCGCGCTGATCGCCTACTCCGGCGATGCCTTCGTCGTCGCGCCGCTGACCGACGACGCGAACACGGTCGAGAATCTCGTCGACGCGCTCGAGCCGAGCATCATGCCGGTGGCCGGCAACGACACGGCGCGCGCGATCGAACTCGGCGTCAAGCTCGTGCAGCAGGCCGGCCTGCACGAGGGCGAGATCGTCCTCGTCGCCGATGCAGTCAGCGATGCGGCCGCGGCGGCTGCGGCGAAAGCCCTGGCTTCCGGCGTGCGCGTCTCGGTGCTCGGCATCGGCACAGGACAGGGCGCGCCGATCGCGACGGCCAATGGCGGCTTCCTCAAGGATTCGTCCGGCAATATCGCCATGCCGAAACTGGACTCGGCGGCACTGGCTGCGGTCGCGACAGCAGGCGGCGGCAGTTACGCCGACTACAGCGGCGACGCGCGCGATCTGGACAGTGTGATCGACGACCTGCGCCCACACGTTGCCGCGGACACGTCGGCGAGCGGCGCACAGACTGCGCGTTTCCTCGACCGCGGGCCGTGGCTGCTGTTGCTGCTGGTGCCGCTGGCCGCACTCGGATTCCGGCGCGGCTGGCTGATGTTGTTGCCGTTCGCACTGCTGATGCAGCCGCAGCGCGCCAGTGCGATGAGCTGGGCCGATCTGTGGTCGCGGCCCGATCAGCAAGCACAGGCGGCACTCGACGCCGGTGACGCGAAGGAGGCGCAGGCGCTCGCGCGCGATCCGCAGCTGCGCGGTTCGGCGGCCTATCGAGCCGAGGACTACGCCGGCGCGGCGCAGGATTTTGATCGCCCGGATCGCGCCGATGCGCAGTACAACCTCGGCAATGCGCTGGCGAAGCAGAAGAAGTATGCCGAGGCGATTGCCGCCTACGATCGCGCGCTCAAGCAGCAGCCGGACATGGACGATGCGATCGCCAACCGCAAGGCCATCGAGGATTGGCTCAAGCAGCAGAAGCAGGGCAAGAATGGCAAGAGCGGCAATCAAGGCGACAAGAACGACGAGCAGCGCCAGTCGAACGACGATGGCGCCGGCGAGAAGTCGGACGACGAACAGCAGCAGCGTGCCGACCGCGAGAACGGCGAGCAGAAGGAGGGCGATGACCGCAACGCGCAGAATCGCCAAGGCTCCGGCCAGCAGGACGGCAAGCAGCAGGATAGCCAGCAGGACGAGCAGAGCGCCGGCGAAAGCCAGGGACAGAAAGACGCTTCATCGGGCAAATCCAGCCAGGACAACGACAAGGCAAACAGCGGCAAGGCCGGCGCCCAGCCGGAATCGCAAGCGGCCGAGCAGCAAGCGCAGGAGCAATTCCAGCAAAGCATGGATCAGGCGTTGAAGAACGGTACGGAAAACGAAGGAAAAGCGTCCTGTGCGTCTCGGCGCACGCGAGGACGGTGCCACGCACAACGAAAAGCAGCAGGCGGTCGAGCAGTGGTTGCAGCGCGTGCCGGACGATCCGGGCGGCCTGCTGCGGCGCAAGTTCCAGCTCGAAAACCAGCGCCGCCAGCAGGGCGGTGACAGTGGAGATTCGCCATGACCACCGCAGCGTTGAAACGCTTCGCCGCAGCGTTCGGCTTTGTCGCATTGTGGATTTGTGGAACAGCGGTTGGCGCCGAAGCGCGCGCCTGGCTCGATCGCAACAGCATGCACATGGGCGAAACCGTCACCTTGAATGTCGAGATTTCCGGGGACAGCAGCGCCAGCCAGCCGGATTTCAGCGCCATCGCCGGGGACTTCGGCATGCTCGGCACCCAGAGCTCGTCATCGGTCAGCATCGTCAATGGCCAGACCAGCTCGAAGCTGCTCTGGGCTGTCGGTTTGCAGCCCAAGCACGCCGGCAACCTGACGATTCCAGCGTTCACGGTCGGCAGCGCACATACGCAAGCGCTGAGCTTGACCGTCCTGCCCGCCGCAACCGGTGCTGTCGGCAAGGCCGGCGACGACCTGTTCGTCGAAGCCGAAGCGACACCGCGCTCGCCGTACGTGCAGCAGGAAATCCGCCTGACGGTGAAACTGTACTATGCGCTGAGCCTGATCGACGGCAACCTCGACGATCCCAAGCTCGAAGGCCTGGTGGTGCGCAAGCTCGGCCAGGACAGCAACTACACGGCCGACGTCAACGGCCGCCGCTATCGCGTCGTCGAGCGCCACTATGCCGCGAGCGCGGACAACAGCGGCACGCTCGACCTGCCGCCGATCGTGTTCCGCGGGCGCGGGCTCGATCCCGGCGACATGAACAGCTTCTTCAGCCGTGGCCGCAGCGTGTCGGCGCAGTCCGATCCGATTGCGCTCGACGTACGTGCGCGCCCGCCCGGATCCGGCAGCGACACCTGGCTGCCGGCGCAATCGCTGACGCTCGATGTCGAAGGCGCCGAGGCGGACAAGACCGCGCGGGTCGGCGAGCCGCTGACGCTGACCGTGCGACTCAAGGCACAGGGACTTGCGTTCGAGCAGTTGCCGGAATTGAAACTGCCGAAGATCGAGGGTGCCGAGCTTTATCCGGACAAGGAAACGACGCAGAACCGCGACGACGGCAACTGGATCTACGGCCAGCGCGAGCGCAAGTTCGCGATCGTTCCGTCGCGCGCCGGTCAGCTCGCGTTGCCGGCCGTGAGCATCGCCTGGTGGGATACCGCACACAACCGCGCCGAAGTCAGCACCGTGCCGGCGCAGACGATCGAAGTCCTGCCCGCGCTCGCGGGCTCGACGCCGGAGCCGGCACGGCCTGTCGCAGCGCCGCCTGCCGAAGCAAAAGCGTCGACATCGGCGCCGCCGGTTGCGCCGATCACGGCAACGTCCGATGTCGAGGCCAGTCGCTGGCGTTTGCTCGCCTATGCGGCGCTCGCATTGTGGCTGTTGACGGTCGCCGCCGTGCTGATTGGCGCTTGGCTGCTGCGGCGGCGCGCCGCGCGTGACACGACAGAGCCGAAGGCCGCGCAGCCCGGCGCCGGCAGTTACGAATTCCGCTCGGCCTGTGCGCGCGGTGATCTCAACGCGGCTGCGCGCGTGCTGCTGCGACGCGCCCAGCGCGACCGTCCGGCATTGCGCAATCTCGGCGAACTCGCACGCGAAGTCAGCGATGCGAACCAGTCTGCCGTGCTGGCCGAACTCGAGCGCGCCCTCTACGGTGGCGCCGCGAGCGCCGATCCGGCGCTCGCGCGCCGGCTTGGCGACGCATTCAGCTCGGGCCCGACGTTTGCTGCGCCGGTGCACGCGGCAGCAGGCGAGGTGCTGCCGGCGCTGTACCCGTTCGATCTCGGACAGGCGCGCACGAGCGAGCGCTGATCCGGCGCGGCTGATCGCCGCCAACGCGCATATGCCATAGGTAATACGCAACCACGCCGGTGCCGCGCATCCAAGGCACTACAACCCGAGCGATTTCGACAACGGTTTCCGCGAGGAACGCCGACGGGGCGGCTTGCCTCGACTTTCCAACCGCAGGAGAATAGCACATGCGCATCATTCTTGCAGCAGCCTTGACCCTGGCGTCGAGCGTCGCCAGCGCCGGCACGGTCTACTATGTTGATCTGGTCAACACGGCGACGAGCGACATCGTATCGCTCGAAGTCGCGCGCGCCGGCAGCGAGCGCTTCCACGCGCTGCGCCTCGGCGCTGTGCCACTGCAAGAGGGCGCTGCAACGACCGTAGCGATCCGCAACAGCAACGATGGCTGCCTGCGCGATCTGCGCGTCGTCTTCGCCGACGGCCGTGTCGTCACGCACCGCGGCTTCGATCTGTGCGCGCAGCGCAGTGGCGTGGCCGAGGGCAATAAGCGCGGATAGCGCGATCGCTCGCGCGTCAGTCGCCGCCAGCAGCTGATCGCGGCGGAGCGGGAAGCGAAAATTCGGAAGCTACGGCGGCCTGCCGGAGCAAGCGGCGCCTTCGTGTAACATCGCCGGAGAACTCGAGACTGTAGCGATTCTCCGGAGCTGCCATGACGCTGTCCCTGCCTGCGCGCGTATTGATCGGTTTCGTCGGCGGATCGGTCGCCGGCGTCGCGGTTTTCTGGTGGACGCAGCACGGCGGCGATGCCGGACTGGTCTCGGGCTTCGTCGAAACGTTCACGCTGCCGGTCGGACAGCTGTTCCTGAAGTTCCTGAAAATGCTCGTGCTGCCGCTGATGTTCTGCGCGCTGGTCGTCGGCGTCACGGAGATCGGCGACATCGCCAGCCTCGGCCGCGTCGGCTGGCGCATGCTGCTGTACACGCTGCTGCTGACCAGCATCGCGATCGCGGTCGGCCTGATCGTGATCCATCTCGTGCAGCCGGGCGTCGGCTTCGATCCGGCGATCCGCGACGCATTGCTCACGGCGAACACGCAGGCAGCGCGCGAAATCACCGCGGCCAAGCCATCGCTGTCCGGCGTGCAGATCATTCTCGGCATCGTGCCGGACAATCCGTTCAAGGCTGCCGCGAACGGCGATTTCCTCGCCGTGATGTTTTTTGCCGTGATGCTCGGCATCGCGCTCGTGCTCAAGCGCACGCCGGCTGCCGAGGCGTTCAAGACCACCGTGCAGGGCCTGCTCGACCTGGTCATGAAACTGATGGAACTGATCATCCGCCTGACGCCATACGCCGTCGCGGCGTTGATGTTCTCGCTGATCGCGCGGTTCGGCGCCGGCATTCTCGGTCAGCTCGGGCTGTATGCGTTCTGCGTGATCTTCGCCATCGCCGTGCACATGTTCGTCGTGCTGCCGCTGTGGGTGCGCTACGTCGGCGGCATGAACGCGTGGCAGTTCTTCAAGGGCAGCGAGGAGGCGATCATCACGGCGTTCTCGACTGCCTCATCGACCGGCACCTTGCCGACGACGCTCAAGGTCGCCGAAGAGAACCTCAAGCTGCCGCCGCAGATCGCGCGCTTCGTACTGACGATCGGTGCGAGTGCGAACCATCACGGCACGGCGCTGTTCGAGGGCCTGACGACGCTGTTCCTCGCGCAATGCTTCGGTCTCGATCTGGGCTCGGCCAGCAACTCGCGGTGCTTGGCCTGTGCATCGTCGGTTCGATCGGCACGGCCGGCGTGCCGGCGGGTTCGCTGCCGGTGATCGCCGTGATCCTCGGCTACCTGCATCTGCCGCCCGAAGGCATCGGCATCATCCTCGGCGTCGACCGTTTCCTCGACATGTGCCGCACGGCGCTCAACGTCACCGGCGATCTGGCCACGGCAGTTGTTGTCGCGAAACCCGAGCGCATCTGGCATTGCGGCGGCAGCCTGATCAGAGCCTTTTGGATGCGGATCTACGCGGATCAACGCGGATCGGAGCAATATTAAGCTTTTTCATATCCGCGCCTGATCCAGTCAAGTGTTTCTGCGCTTCTCTTTTGGGATGATCTGCCGCAACAAAGGACCATGACGGCGAAATGACAGGCCGGGCGCAGTCGCGCCCGGCCAATCGGGTTTCTACTTCGCGTTCGTGCCCGAGGCAGTGCGAACGGTCAGTTGCGCCGTCATGCTCGGATGAAAGATGCAGTGATAAGGCGATCGTGCCGGTATTGGTGGCCGTCCACTGAAACGATTTTCCCGGCAGGATCGGCCCGGAATCGAAGCGGTTGTCGTCGGCAGTGACCGAATGTGGAACGGTATCGGTGTTCGTCCACGTAACCTGTGTTCCGGTAGTGGCGGAGACTTTCGCCGGCACGAACGATTCCTTTTCCATCTTCACCGCCAGCATCGGCGGCTCGGCCGCGTACAACGCGGCGCTGGCCAAAAGGCCAGCACCGACCATCACGCTACGCAACGCGCCGTGCATGTCAGTGCTTCTCGAGCGCGGCCAGCGATTGCTTCGCATGATCAGGTGCGCCGGAATGCAGGTTTCACGTCGACGAGCATTTTCTTCAGCTCGGCATTCTGCGCATTCGGAATCAGCACGTCGCTGATCGCACCGAGAACCTGCTGGTGATACGCCACCTGGTTTCGAGGTAGGCGCGATCGAAGGCAGCGCCCTTGAGGCCGCGCAGCTTCGCTGTTCGGTGTCGGCCTGGCTTTGCAGACTCTTGCTCGTGTCGCTGGCTTCGGGGGTCACGCCGAGCTTCGTGACAAGTGCGGCGGCGTTGTTGTTGACCGCGGTATGGTCCTTGATCATCAGGTTGGCGAACTCGTCGACGCTCGCGGTCTTCGACTGCTCGATTGCGATCTGGCCGTTGGCAATATCGATCGAGTTCGCGGTCACGACGATCTGCGCGATTGCGCGTCGGATACCGCGGGTTTCTGAGCCATGGCGACGCTGGCGGCGAGGGCGGCAAGAACGGCGAAAGGCAATGAAAGTCGTTTCGTAATCATTGGAATGCTCCCGAAGCGGATGGATTGGCGCGGTCCGATTGGCCGCGTCATCTAATATACACCATAATATGGTTAATATAGTTAATATGCGATAAATGTGCTAACGTCTGCCATCGGCAACGATCTGGACGGTATCGTGGCAACTAATCATTGGCTGAGGCGGCTTCTCGCCGGAACGCGTGGCCGTATGTACAGACTGCGCGGTGCTCCGGCGACGATCGGCGAGCTCACCGGGCGCCTGGCATTGAGTGCGAACGCGGTGCGGTCGCACCTTGCCGCGCTTGAGCGCGACGGCATTGTCGTGCTGGAACAAAGACAGCGGCACGGCGTCGGCAAACCGGCACACGTCTATCGCCTGACCGCCGAAGCGCACGCGCTCACCCCCAAGGCGTACGACACGATGCTCGATGTCGTGCTCGACGCCGCGCGCGAGCGCGCCGGCGCGGGGGCTACGCGGAAATCCTCTACGCCGCAGCGGACCGGCTAGCCGGCAACCATCCGCCGAAGCAAGCTTCGGCCAGCGACTGGCCGACACGCAGGCATTGCTCGCAACGATCGGCGCCAGCGTCGAAGTCGAGCGTGCCGGAAACAAGGTCCGGCTGCGCGGCACGGATTGTCCGCTCGCCTCGATGGTGGTCGCGCATCCTGAGTTGTGCAGCGTCCTTGCCGGCGTCATCGCGCGTCGCCTCGGCGTCGCCGTCAACGACTGCTGCGATCGCGGTGCGACGTTGCCACGCTGCTGCTTCGAGGCGATCGTCGACGAAGTCGCCTGAGGCTTGTGCGAACGCTAGCTCTTCGCCGGCGCCGGCCTCATGGGTCCGTCGATCCAGCGGCTGATCTTCCACGTGCGGTCCGGCTGACGACGCCAGACTTCGTAGCTGCGAAACGTGGCGACCTTGTCCGGGCCGGAATCCTGGTTCGTCGTCTGCGTCCACGTATCGCGCACGACGGCGAGCGAGCCGTCGACGATGACCTCGTTGATCGTCAACGCGTAGGTCGTCGTGACCGGGCCCGATGGTGCCTTGGCGCCGGCGGCTTCGCGCGCATAGCTGTCGTCCGGCCCATCGGGACTCCAGCCGATCAGGTCCGGCGCCCACACGTCCAGCGCGGCCTTGTAGTCGCCGCGATTGGCTGCTTCGACCCAGCCGGCGAGTGCGGCGCGGATCTGTTTTTCCGCGGCCGCGTTGTCCGCTGCGGCGTCGGCTCGCGCTACGGTCGCGGCGACAAGAAGGATCAGAGCAAGGCAAAGTCGATTCATTCAGAGGCTCCATTCGTTGCGGAAGCGCGCATGCGCGTCAACACAATACAAACGTGTCTCGCGCCGGAATGCGAACAACGTTCGCGTTCGGCCGTGCGTCGTCACGCCGGGACGAATTGTGGGCCCCCGTTACCGCGGCAAGCCGGGGTCACGCAGGCCGCGCGCGCCGCAATTCGCCAATCAGCTCGTCGAGAATTTTGTCCTGCGCGGCCAAGTGCTCCTGGATCTGCAGCGCCTCGTGCAGCACCGCTTCGGCGTCGTTGTAGGTTTCGATTGCGCGCTTGTCCGACGCCGCGCCGTCGACTTTCTGGCCGACGATGATGATCGACAGCAGCACCAGCTGCAGGAACGTCTGCGCGATCCACGCGATCAGCGTACTCGTGCCGCCGCGAATCGCTTCGGGCAGGCTGACGAGCGCGAGCGCGCCGAACAGATACGCGCACCACATCGTACCGACCGCGCTGGTGATCTTCACTGCCAGCATCGAGTTGAAGCGCTGGATCGCGTTCGCAGCCGGCAACAGGTCGCGGCGCTTGAACGGCCCGTGTTCCTTGCGCTCGGCGATGTGCGGGTGCGGTACGTGATGGAAGATGACGCGGCGCCGCATTCGGGGCAGGCGTGCGTGCCGGGGCTGACGCTCGCACCGCACTTGGGACAAGACGACATGGAGTTCCTCCTCGTTGGCGATGTTGTTCGTGCCTTCGCTCCCCACAGAAGGCAAAGCCCCACGCACCGAATGACTTTCCCCGGATGCAATCTTACCCGGCCGCCGCACAACCCGCCGGGCCACGCATTGCGGACGACAGTCGGGCATACTCCTGCGGCCTGACAAGGATCGCTTTCAGGCGAGCGCTTCCTGTCGAGGGAGTCGCATGGTCGTATTCGCGTTGCTCGTGTCGCTCGGCGTACTTGCGCTCGCCTTCGTATGGCTGCTGCTGCGTGTCGCATCCAGCCGCAGGCAGTTGCGCCCGAACGGCGAAGCCATCGCCCTCGGCGCCGTAACGAATTTCTTCGACACGCTCGGCATCGGCTCGTTCGCGCCGACCACGGCGTGGCTGAAACTGCGCAGGCTGGTGCCCGACAGCTTCCTGCCGGCGACACTGAACAGCGGACATGCGCTGCCGACAATCGCGCAGGCGCTGATCTTCATCAACCTCGTGCGCGTCGATCCGGTGCTGCTCGCCTGCTGCATCGCTGCCGCGGTCGCCGGCGCGACGCTCGGCGCGCCGCTGGTCGTGCGTCTGCCGGTGCGCGCGGTGCAAGGCATCGTGGCCTTGCGCTGCTGATCGCCGCCGGACTCTACGCGTTGTCGAACCTCGGTCTGTTGCCCGCCGGCGGCGATGCGCTGGCTCTGCCACAGGCGCTGTTCGCGGTCGCCGTCGCCGTGCACTTCGTGCTCGGCGCGCTGATGACGTTCGGCATCGGCCTGTATGCGCCGTCGTTGATCCTGCTGAGCCTGCTCGGCCTCAATCCCACGGCTGCATTTCCGATCATGATGGGCGCGTGCGCGTTCCTCATGCCGGTGTGCGGCATGCGCTTCGTGCGCAGCGAGCGCATCGACCTGCGCGTCGTGCTCGGCCTCGCGCTCGGCGGCATTCCGGCCGTGCTGCTGGCCGCCTATGTCGTCAAGTCGCTGCCGCTGACGACGCTGCGCTGGGGCGTCGTCGTCGTCGTGCTGTATGCCGCAGCGCTGCTGCTGCGCGCGGCGTCGCAGAAGCAGGCCGAAGGCGAAACCAGCGCTACAACTGTTTCAGCGGCAGAAGATTGACAGAGCGAACGAGGTTAAGCCCTCCCTTCAAGGGGAAAGCCGGTTACCGAAGGTGGGGGGGGGGGGGGGGGGGGGGGGGGGGGGGGGGGGGGGGGGCGCCTGATGCGTGGTCTTTGGCCCTCCCCTTCAAGGGGAGGGTTGGGTGGGGATGGGTTTGCTCGCGGCCTAAGTGGACGCCAGCGCTGCAAGCTTCAGTACCGTATTCCAATTGCGCCCCGTGCCGGCCACACCGAGCTTGCGCTCGATAAGCGCATTGGTCAGTTTCGAATTGCCCTGGCCTTCGGGATAGATCAGGTACGCATCGCGCCCGGCGACGTGGATCGTCTCCGGCCCCTTGAGCCATCGCGCAGTGCCTTGATGGCGGCGGCGTCCGGCGCACCCTTGAGCGCCATCAGCACCAGGCGCGCGGGATCCTTCTTCGCTACATTGGGAAACGGATTGCGCGTGATGATCGCATCCCACTCCGCCGCGGTGCGCAGCATGAACGCGACCGCGAAGCCGAACCGGCGCTCGGCTTCGGCCTCGAGTTCTTCTCCAGCGCCGCCGCGGAGGTCTTGGCGTTCAGCGCAAATACCGCGTTGCCGCTTTGCAGGAGCGTGCGCGGATTGGCGCAGCGCAGATCGGTGAGCATCGCGCGCAGATCGGCCATCGCCACGCTGCGCCCGCCGACGTTGACCGCGCGCAGCAGCGCGATGTGCACAGCGATGCGGTTACAGCGCTGCGTCGATCAGTTTCGCGAGCTGCGCCTTCGACGCCATGCCGACGTGCGTCGCCTGCACCGCGCCGTGCTTGAACAGCACCAGCGTTGGCGCCGAGCGCACGCGCCAGGCCATTGCCGTCTTCTGGTTCTTGTCCATCTCGACCTTGACGATCTTCGCGCGCCCGGCGTAATCGGCCGCGAGCTGATCGAGCATCGGCGCCATCGCCTTGCACGGGCCGCACCATTCGCCCCAGAAGTCGACGAGCACCGGCGTTTCGGATTGCATGACCTGCGTGCCGAAATCAGCGTCGGTGGCGGAAGTGATCAGGTCGCTCATCGAAACTCCTTGGTGTCCCAACCGCAAGTATCGGCCTGACGGCGGCGACTTGCACGCGGCAGGGCACAAGAAAGCGGAACAGTGCTCGCGATGTGGTGCGCCGGCGTCAGGATGTCGGTAGTCTTCGCAGTTTCGCGGTCGGAAAGATAGTCTGATCCCTGTTTAGGGTTTTCGATCTGACGCTTGTCCTGGGTCCTGGCGAGCAGCTGGAGAATGCATGAGGCCGAAGACGGATTTTGCCGATGTAGAAGTCGGTTATGACATTCCCGCCGTGCCGGGCACGGATGAGGCTGATATCCAGACACCGTGCCTGATCCTCGATCTGGACGCGCTGGAGCGCAACATCAGGAAGATGGGCGAGTATGCGAAGGGCATGGCATGCGTCACCGCAGCCACGGAAAGATGCACAAGTCGGTCGACGTGCAAAAGTTGCAGGAGCGATTGGGCGGCGCGGTCGGAGTCTGCTGCCAGAAAGTTTCCGAGGCCGAGGTCTTTGCGCGCGGCGGCATCAGGGACATTCTCGTCTCGAACGAGGTGCGCGACCCGAGCAAGATCGACCGACTCGCCCGCCTGCCCAGACTCGGCGCACGGATCATGGTCTGCATCGATGACTTGGCGAACGTCGCTGAACTCTCGGCTGCAGCACGGAAGTACGGCACTACGCTGGAATGTCTCATCGAAATCGACTGCGGCGCGGGGCGCTGCGGTGTCGGGACGACCGCAGCGGTGATCGAAATCGCCAAAGCCATCGACGCCGCGCAGGCATTGAAATTCAGCGGCATCCAGGCCTACCAGGGCGCCATGCAGCACCTGGAAAGTTATCAGGACCGCAAGGCCAAGCTCGATGGCGCGATCGCGCTCGTGAAGGACGTCGTCGAGGCTTTGCATGCAGCCGGCCTGAAACCCAATATCGTCTCAGGCGGCGGCACGGGCTCGTATCGCTTCGAATCCAATTCGGGTGTCTACAACGAGTTGCAATGCGGCAGCTACGCCTTCATGGATGCGGACTACGGACGCATCAAGAACATGCATGGAAACCGCATCGACCGGGACGAATGGGAGAACGCTCTCTTCGTGCTGACATCAGTGATGAGCCATGCAAAGTCCGACCAGGCAGTCTGCGATGCAGGACTCAAGGTCTTGTCGCTCGACAGCGGGCTTCCCGTCATTCATGGCCGCAACGACATCAAGTATGTCAGCGCGTCTGACGAACACGGCGTGATCGAAGATCGGCGTAGCGTCCTGCGCATCAACGAAAAACTGAAGCTCGTTCCCGGGCACTGCGACCCGACGTGCAACCTGCATGATTGGTACGTGGGCGTCGTAACGGCAAAGTCGAGGTGGTCTGGCCGGTTTCGGCGCGCGGAAAGGCGTATTGACACTTGTCGTGTCGCGGGGAGTGGCTGGTAGCCTCGCGCGCGCAACCTGTCAAATCCGGCCGCAGCGCCATCAATGCACTGATTACCCTGATTATCCGCCTCCTTTTTCCCTCGTGCTGCTCGCCAGCGCCGTTTCGAATTCCGCGCGCGAAGCGCGGACAAAATCGCGATAGCCCTGTGGGTCGATGAACACGTTCGTTCGCGGATCCGCTTTCATGCGCGCGATCTTGCCCTGAAGTGAATACGCGCTCCGTGTTCGGCGAGAAAAACGTCGCACGGAAGTGACGCGAGCGTTGCGAACGTCCGGGCGAAATCCTCGGCGATCGTCGGATAGACGGAGTCGTTCACGAGCGGCGTATCGGCTGGCAGCGTCACCTGGCAGGTGAAGACGACGTCGAGCTCGCGCCTGCCATCGCGCACCCTCGTCGTCCACGTCGTGCAACCGGGTGTATGGCCGGCGGTCAGGTGCGCCATGAGCGTCGTTTCGCCGAGTTGCACGGTATCGCCGTCGTGCAGCGTTCGATCGACCTTGATCGATTCGAACAACTTGCGGTCGCCGCGATAGAACGTGCCGCGCCCCTCGTTTTCGAGCGGCACGACTTCCTGCGCCATGGCCTCGAACTTGCACCGCTGTCCTGCTTGAGCCGCGCAAGCCCGCCGGCATGATCGGGATGCGCATGGCCGTTGAGGATGACCTTGACGTCAGCGAGCCTGAAACCGAGCGTGACGATGTTCGCTTCGATCTGCGGCACCGTTTCGGCGAAGCCGCCGTCGATCAGGATCAAGCCGCGCGACGTCGCTACCAGGTACGAGGTCACGTCAGACGCGCCAACGTAATACACGTTCCCGGCGATCCGGAACGGTGCGACCGGTTGATTCTTCGCTTCGGATTCGGCACTCAACGCGCAAGCGTTGGCCGTCAGCAACAGCAGCAGACAGGCGGCGTATCGGCTCATGCTCGGTTCCGGCCTTCGAACAGATGACACTGCTGAACATACCGCCCGGAAAAGACCGGTCGGAGGTAATTATTGCGCGTTTGGCTACCTCCCTTTTCCCGCGACCGGGTAAGCACTCTGACTCCGTCATTTGGAGCCTGTTACACATCTCCAGGCGCAGCAGTTCGCGCTCGATGGCAAAGACATGCGGATCGTCCGCGCCAAGCTGACGCAAGGCATCGGCCAGGTGCAGCACGTAGTCGCGATTGGCGCCGCTGGGACCGTGCGATCGGGAGATGTGCAGCGCAATTTCGCGCTCGCTGGCGGCGCCGAGGAATGCCGCGTTTGCCGGCGTGGCGATGTAAACCAGTCCGTTCACATGCCGGCCATCGTCCAGGGTGAGTTCTGTCGCAAGGCGCAGGTAGCCGTTCTTCTCACGCACGTCGAGCGCAGCGAAAGTCTCGGGACTCACCAGGTAGGCCACGCCGATACAAGTGGCATCCGGTTCGGCGATCAACGTGACGACCGACCGGGCGCCTGCGGCGTTCCACGATGGTCGTGCGAGCCTTGCCAGAAGCGTCGCGCCCAGCCGCGAATACTGGCGGGCCGGCGCTCGATATAGGGAAAGTCGGCCTTGTAGATCAGCGAGCCGTAGCCGAACAGCCACACCTGAGAGTGGCCGTCGAAATGCGTCATGCGGCGGTTGATCGCGATGGTGTCGGCGCGCTCTTCAGATGCGTTCATGGGTGGGGGAGATCGGAAACGGCGATAGCGTAGCGAAAAAGGGCAGGAAGGTAGCTACGTCTCCGTCATCTGCGCTGAATTGGCTACGTCCCCTTTATCAATTCTTTCGCGCACCAATGGCCGGGATTCCAAGGCAATCCACCAGCGCCATCAGCGGAACGAAGACCGCCGCCGAAACCAATCATGATGACGACATCGCGCCTGCCCTGACGAGCAGCGCCCAAAACTGCATGTCGAACCGTTGCTTCAACTGATCGTTGGCCATGCCTGCGTAGCCGGCGCGCCAGGCGTTCCAGAAATTGCCGATGATGATGGCGCCGAAAGTCAACCAAAGGCCCGGTGTCTGGTCAAACTGTTTTCCGACGACATCCAGTTGCAGAACGCCAAGATGGGAGTTCAAGAGCAGCCAATAGGGAATCCCGCATATCCCAAAAACGATGCCCATCAACATCAACCACAGCATTGCCACCACGACGAGCGGCAGATTCCGGCCATGGGTTGAAGCGGTGAGTCCGCTGAAAAGTACGACGCCGATCAGTGCCGCGAGTGAGGTTACGCCGTCGAACCAGTAGTTGAACGACGTCAGCGCCAGCGACCAGCCAAAGAAACCGACTCCGACGACGGGAATCAGATTGCGCGCCGCAATCAGCCAGGCATCCGGCAGCCTCGCCCAGATCCGAAGGTAGTCGGAGGACTTCAACGCTTCCCCGGCAGCCGGCGCTACTTTGCTCGCCGCGTTCTCTGTCATGGGGAAAGTGTACTGCAAGCCCAGTAGTGGGTAGGGTTGAACGAGGTGAAACCGATCGCAACGATTGTGACAAAGGCTGTTGGATATCGCGAGGAAGAACGGAAGTCAAAGTGGCTTATCTGATTTGAAAGGCACCCTGACCCCTAATTGCCACTCAAACGGACAATCCTCCGTACCGTTTACTTATTCGCGATGGCTACGGCCCGAACGAGTCGGCGAAGATGCGGTCATCCTGGCCGCTCAGCGTGAACGCGAGATTGAACGAGCTGCTGCTGCCGATGATGTCGGTGCCGATGCGCAACCAGTTCGGTGCAAGGTTCGCGTTGCGGATCCAGGCCTGCTGGTCCGATGCGAACGGGGTGCCGGGCGACACGATGGGACGCGATCCAGAGAGCCAGTAGAAATCGCCGCTGAAGAGTGCTACCTGCGCGACGAAGAAGTAGTGGCCTGCCGGCAGCGTGATCGCGGGAATGAAGGTCGCGGTGAGCATACCCTCTGCGCCTGACACCGGACCTTCGCCGCCGGTCAGGTTGTTCGGCGCCAGATTGATTCCATTGAGCACCGAATTCAACGCCGTGAAACTCGGGTTCAGCAGCGTGAACGTGACGCTGAGGTCGTCGGTCGCCGTGTCGCGCGCGTCGTAAGCGGTGTCGGAAGGTGAATTGGTGCGAGTCGGCGAGCCTGGCGGAGGAGGGTTCGTCGAATCGAGCGGAAACACGCGGTAGATCTTGACGACGACATCGCCGATTGAAGACCCCGACCCGCCACTCGGCAGCAAGCCGGTGAATGTCGTGCCCGTGAGCGTCGTTTGCAGCGGCAGCACGAAGTCGTCCGCGGCCTCCTTGAACGCCGAGCCGGGCCGCGCTGCCGCAGCGAGCTGATTGCTTGGCGTTCCGGTGCTGAAAGCGTAGGGTTCGGCCAGCGCAGTGGATGTCGTCGCCAGCAGGGCCGAAACAAGGCAAAAGAGTTTCATTGCGATCACCCGAGGAGCATCGACGGGAAGCGATAGGCGGTCAGCCGGCGCCGGCGCGACGATGCATTCGCGCACCGCCACGATCCAGGTCGCCGCAACATCGGTGAAGATTACTATACGGACACGGGTGCCGCGGCCCCTTGTAAACGGTCGAACGTCACTCCGACCCGGTCGATGCGGCGCATGGCCCCAATGACGTAGGGGAACGTCATCGCCGGAACGGCGCACGAAATCGACGACATGGAACACGGCTCCGCTGATACGGGCCACCACGTCGCCGACGTGAAGCACGGCTTCGCCGATTGACGCATGACGTGGTCCGACGTGGCGCCTGATGTCGCTGGCGCGGGGGATGAAGTCGGCGACATCGAGCACGCGGTCGAGGATGTCGTCATCGACATCGGCGATGTGTTCGTCGAGAGCAAAAAAAGCCGCATCGCTGCGGCTTCGTCCTTCCCTGGGCTGGAGAGGCGAAAGAGGCTACGCCGCCTTGGCGAACGGCAGCACCTGCGGCTGCGCCTCTGCTTGCGTAGGCGTTGGCGTCGGTTGACGCGACGTGCGGGAGAACCGCGAGCCCAGCTCCTTGCGCAGCGAGTCGAGGCCTTCGGACTTGCCCGAGCGCTTGAGCAGGTTGTAACCCTCCAGCGCCGCTGCCATCACATCGCTGCCGAGTGCGAAACTCGTGTCCGACGCGCGTTCGCTCAAGCGCGCGAGCCGTACCAGCCGCGGTCGCAACTGCTCGATCCCGTTGAGATCCGCCATGGCGTCCGCGAGGCCGAGATTCTGCGGCACCATCTGCGGATTCTGCTCCAGCACGTGCAACGTCTGGCGGCAGAATGCCTCCGACTTGCTGCCCATCTTCTTGTACGACTTCTTGTCGGGCAACGCGATCAGCCCGACGAGCTGTGTTTCCAACTCCGTCAGTGCCGAATCGACGGCCGTGAGCTGCGCATCGGTGAGGTTCCACGAAACGAGGTTCTGCGACATGCGATCTTCTCCCAGTTGATTGACTCCGGCGTCAGCCCCCATGGCCGGCACCGGCGTGCCGAGCGGCACGGGAGTATTGGAACGCAAGCGCGTCTCGCCGATTGAGACTGCGAGAAACGATCCTGATCGGCCCTTCGAGGAGTGCTGCGGACGGCGCGCAGCCGATTCAAACGGCCGTAAGTGAACCTGTCACCGTTTCTGGTCGACGATCGAGCGCTGCGAGTTCCTGGCGGCTGAGCTGCATCATGTCGTCGTGCACCTGACGTGGATAAGCGAGGGGCTGAGGAAGAAGCGTGCCCGGGAACCCAGCCGCACGCCCTAATCGAAGCCCCCGTAGAAAATCTCGTCATCGTTGAGCTGGCGCTCGTACGCGCCGATGTCGGCCTTAGCACCGACGACACGAGCGAAGCCCGTGCCGCGCTGATCGGTAGTAAGTCCATCGGCGTTGCCTGCGTTATAGCCGGGCTCGTTGCCTGCAGCGCGTGCGTTCGCGTTGGGCCGCCGTGAAAGGCCAATGGCGTCAGCTGCGGATCGGATTTCAGGGATCCCGTATCCAGATTCGACGACACGATCAGGTTCGCGGAAGCGGTAATTGGCGCACCCGTTACAATCGCCAGGTCGTCCGCACCGCTGGAGCTGGCCACGTAATTTCGCGCCACTATCGAGCTCGTTATCTGTGCCGATGTCGCGACGAAGATCCCGGCTGTGGCATCGATGCTGTGGTTGAAAGCCACCGTGCTATTTATCAACGTCAGATTGTTGCAGCTGACATTGGCGCCCGCGCTTTCAGAATTCCCCGAGATGGTGCTGCTGGTCACGCTGAGGTTGTTCGCGTAAATCGCGCCGACTCGGTTCGCGCTGTTGGTGTCGATTGTGCTTTGGACAATAGTCACGGAATTACCGTAGATGCCACCACCGAGATATGGGGCATAGTTTGTCGTCACTGTGCTGGTCGTCAGCGTGATGTCATTACCACAGATGCCTCCGCCGCTTGCCGGGGAATTAAAGTCAACTAAGAGATATGAAGCAAAGTTGCCAGTCACCACACTATCGGTCATGACGATGGTATAGGCAGAAGCTCCTCCGCAGACATTAGCGGCGTTGGCGACTATCGTGCTTGAGTAGACCTTTGCAGCCCCGAGGCTATTCCCCGGCTTTACGAGCAGCCCTCCCCCTTGATTGTATGAACGATTTCCGCTGATTTGACTGTAATGAACTTCAACGCCGCTCACCGCGTATACGCCGGCACCGTTGTCCGCGTGACAGCCGCTAACAGTTGAATGAATCAAGCGCACGGAGCCGCTCGATCTGATGCAGCCACCGGAGGACAAAGTCCCGGTTGTCCGATAGCTAGGCGGAGAGCCATTCGCCACGGTCAAATGATCGATTGCGATCGTGCCGTGGCCGGTATGAGCGACGACGCGGCCTGTCTTCGCGGCATCGATCGTCAGCGCGTGATCGGTCGGCCCCAGCAGCGTCATGTCGAAGCCACTGATCACCAGGTCGCCGCTGGTGAGCGTGATCGTGCTGCAGCTAAGGCCAAGACCCGTCATGTCGATGGTATCGACGCCGCTGTTTTCGTTGGCGGCGGCGACGACCGAGCGCAGCGCCGACTCCGTGCAGTCGCTGACCGTGATCGTTGAAGCAATCGCATTGTCGGCAACCCCGGACAAGCCGAGCGCCGCGGTTAGACAGGCAGCGAGAGATCGTGGCTGCGGGTGCTGAGGTGTCGGTGTAAACCAACTGCGCTTGAATACATGCACGGCGACCTCCCTTGGTGCGTCCTGAGCAAGAAAGCAACTTAGATTTTCACCCCGGGTTGAACCAACCGCCCCCTGACCGACCCCACGCCAAGCCTCCCACGAACGGGTCTGTCCGTGCAATTCCTGCCTCGAACTTGGCTGACGAAAGTGTCAGGTAATCGCGTTTTGTAAATGCTGCGTCGTGGAAGCTGAGACGCGCGCGCCTATGATCGGCGCATGGCCGATCGCCTTCTCGAATTCTCCTCGGTCGCCGCAGGCGGAAGCGAGTACTGGCACATCTACTACGGCCGGTATTACGTCGGCAGGATTCTCGGTGCGCCTGGAAACTGGAGCGTCTGGCGAGAAGGGGGTCAGAGTGCCTTTCCGATCCGTAAGGCGCTCTGATCCCATTATTTCGCGCCTTAATTAGCTACGTCCCCTTTGTTCTGCCGTTTCTTTTTTTCTCGATCCGTAAGGCACTCTGCCCGTTCCGGTTTCTTCCGTTAGTCCTGCGTGAGAGCTTTGACTAGCCTGCGGATTGAGGTGGCAACTATCGGCCATCGTTCGGCCAGAAGTTCGTCGACCGACTTCTCGTCGACCTTAGTATTGCTGCCATGAACCATACGGTTGCGCCACTCGACCGCATCTTTCAGGTTCCGCCGATCTTCACTTCCAAATGCTGCTTCATTAAACGCCGGAAGAATTGTCGGCAGGTACTCCCTTACGAGCTTGAGGATAGGCGGAGAAGGCAATTTGGTAAGTACCCACTCAAGGTCTGGCTTCACCGCAACAATGCGCGACTTGACAGCCCATTCCGCCGCCGCAACCAGAATCATGAGCTGTAAGCGAGGCGACAGCCGAGCTTCTGAACCTTCAAGGTAGAGGCGAACCGGTTCTGGGACTCCCCGGCGGGCCAACTCTGCTGCCTCTCGCAAGACTCCGACTTCAACCTCGTTTCCATGGTAATGCTTGCAAGTTTCATCGATTCGCGACACGTCTAGGTCTGCAGTCGCATATCTACCTGGAAGGCTCGACCAGCCCTTGTCCAGCGTCTCCCCGTCCAGCGTCAGTATGTCACTGAGTCCCGTCACCGTTACCTCGCCATTCAGCAACCATTTGAACGCATCTAAAAACGTCGCGAGATAACGGACTGCGGCAGCGTCCCAATCAAAGACAGGCTTCAACTCCTCTCGTAGTGTGTCGCGTTCTTCCGCTGGTACCCTGTCAAAGAGAATAGTGTGCCTTCCGGGCGTGATCACATTTGGGGACCGCATCCGAGCAATGGAGGCCCGCAACTCCTCGCTGATCTCAAGACTTCCCGAGACCGTCAGGTCGACACGGTAGATCGGACGCGCGCGTGGCACGTACTCGGCATATGTCTCGGTCGCCGACAGCACAACTTCGAGTGATTCAAATGAGCCCGACCAGGGCGGCGAAATTGGATCTCGAACAGCCACCCGAAGCAACGATACGGACCGTGTTAGACGCATCTTCGTGCTCTCAAAAAAAGGGGCCGGAGGGAGCTAACTCGCCTTAAGTACTTCCGTCCCCTTTTTCCAGAATTGAACGAAAGCTAGCGCATGAACATTGATTAGCGCATTAGTGACCACCAGCTGTTTCGTCATCTACTGGAGCCTGCCCTGTCGTCGGGACGAACGCCGGCATTCTCCCCAGGATATTTCTCATCTCGACGAATCGATCACTCCCAATCGCTGCGGTTGGCTGTGCGCGCCATGAGATGCCACACGTGCGGCGTCTTTCCCCCGGTCTTCGCAGAAAACATTGTGCTCTGAAAAGCAGCACATCGACCAACGCATCAGGCCTTCGATTCCGCGCGGCCCTCTGCAAGTGCTCCCGCGCATTGGCAAATAGTGCCTCTACTTCGTGCTGCAGGCCGTCTGCAAGAGGCTCGGGTTCAGCTACTGCCAACTCCAAGAACTCGGGGTTTAGGATGCTTGAAATCTCGACAGCGATAACGCCGAGCCCTGCCAAGCCGTCCCGCCGATGTTCAGACATTTGCCTATATGCTTCTCGTAGCCTGCGGCCAAGTGCGGCTTGAGTCCTAACGCGTTTGCACTCAATGAGAATCCTTTCGCCGTCTATCTCGACCACGACGTCTGAAGGGTTTTCAAGAGAGATTTGTGCGCCAGCGATAGCGAATTGTCGAGCGACGATAAACGGAAACGCCATCTGACGGCCAGGATCATCGTTTCCCGCATCAACATACATTGCTTCGCCATCAGGGATGTGTGCAACCCTAGCTAAGTTGGCGACGAGAGAAGCGTCAGGCAGAGCGGAAATCGAGGATAGATCAATCGCTTCAGCTATTGCAGCATTTATCAATCGAGGATCGACATTTTCCGGATCGTCAGCGGCTTGAACCAACGCCGCCTCGTATTCCCTGAATCGGCCCCTTCGGAGGTTTGCGCCCAAGATCGCAAATCTATCTAAGGCGCGCGAAAGTTCCTCTGCATAGTGCCTGAGGCCGGGCATCCTTCTACCCGCACTTGCTATATCCGCAATTCAAACAAGTCGCACACCCATCCATCAGGATCACGGCATTCGTGTTGCACTTGTTGCACATCGTCGCGCCGGGCGGGAAGGCGGACGCTTCGGACGACGCATCGTCGGATGCTGCGTCGGCGATTTCGGTGCGGGCGGACTTGCGCGCCGACTCGCCGAGCACGCCGGCGAGGTCGCCGCTCAGCGTGTTGCTGATCGCGGCGTTGATCTTGTCTAGGTTTCGCTCAGATTTTTTTTTTGAGCTGTCGCGGCTCACGCGCGCTTCGTACGCGGCGCGCTTCTCGGCGATCAGGCGGCGCTGCTCGGGATCGAGTTCGGGATCGTGCAGCAGGCCGATCGACTTCAGGTGCTGCTCGATGATCGCGCCGAGTTCGGCGACGATCGACGGCATGTACACGCCGCCGGCCTTGAAGTAGCCGCCGCGCGGATCGAACACGGCTTTCAATTCCTCGACCAGGAACGTCACGTCGCCGCCCTTGCGGAACACGGCCGACATGATGCGCGTCAGCGCGACGATCCACTGGAAGTGGTCCATGTTCTTCGAGTTGATGAAGATCTCGAACGGACGGCGCAGTTCGTATTCGGTGCCCATGTTCAGCACGATGTCGTTGATCGTGACGTACAGCGCGTGCTCGAACAGCGGCGACTTGATCTTGTAGGTGGCGCCGACCAGAGTCTCCGGGCGCTCGACCTTTTCGTGCATCTGGATGACTTCGGCCTTGACCGGCACCTCGATGACGTCGCGCGGATCGGGTCCGGCGGTCGGAATGAGGGCCTTGTCTTCGGGCTTGCCGACGCTGTAGCCCTTTATCTTCTTGGAAATCTTGATTGTCACGGGTGCAACTCCTTCGATCCTGTTACCGGCGTGGCGGGGCCGCGCGCAGCGGCCCCGTCAACACCTTATTTCTTCTTTGCCTTGGTGCGACGGACCTGCTTGCGTGCCGCCTTCTTCGCCGTTTTCTTCTTCGCGGCTTTCTTCACTGCCTTCTTCACCGCCTTCTTTGCGCTCTTGGCCTTGCGTGCGACCTTCTTCGCGGCCTTCTTCACCGCTTTCTTGGCTGCTTTCTTCGCGGGCTTGGCTTTCTTCGCAGCTTTCTTCGCGGCTTTCTTTACCGCCTTCTTCACTGCCTTCTTGGCAGCTTTCTTCGCGGCTTTCTTCGCGGCCGGTTTCGGCGCAGCCTTCTTCGGCGCGACGGCTTGCGTCACGGCCGTTTTCACGGCGGCGGCCTTCTTGGCGACGGCCTGGCCCGCAGCAGTGGCCTGCTTGGCGACGGCCTGGCCGGCGGCGGCGGCCTGCTTGACGACGGCGTCCTTCACCTGGACCGCTCTCTGTACGGCAGCGTCCTTGACGTTGGTCGCGACGCTCGCGGCCTTCTCGGCGGCAGCCTGGCCGACCTGCGTTGCCTTCTCGGCAACGGCCGAGCCGATTTCCTGCGCTTTCTCGACGACGGCATCGACCGCGTTGGCGGCGCCTTCGCCCATGGGCGTGTGTTCGTTCTGCATATTCCCTCCGACGATGTCTGCTTGAGCTGGAGAAGATCCCGCGTTGCTACATTGTATATTTTGTAACTTTGCGGAACGTACCGTAAGCCTTTCCTCGAGGATTGCCGTGAGCGTTCACTGCGATGTTGCCACGGTCAAAAAAACTGCCGTGAACGTTCATCGCGATTCGCCACGGTCAAAATTGCCGTGAGCTTCAACAAATCTTGCCACGGTCAAAACTTGCCGTAGTAGCCTTCCTTGAGGGCGTCGAACAGATTGGCGGCGGAGTGCGTTTCGCCGTCGTATTCGATCTCTTCGTTGCCCTTGGCCTCGATTACGGTACCGTCTTCCAGCTCGAAGCGATAGAGGGTGTTTTCAAGATCCGCCTCCTTGACCAGAACGCCCTGGAAGGCGGCCGGGTTGAAGCGGAACGTGGTGCAGCCCTTCAGACCGCGCTGATGGGCGTAGCGGTAGATGTCCTTGAAGTCTTCGTACGGGTAATCGGTCGGCACGTTGGCGGTCTTGGAGATCGACGAATCGACCCACAACTGGGCCGCCGCCTGGATGTCGACATGCTCGACCGGCGAGATGTCGTCGGCCGCCACGAAGTAGTCCGGCAGGCGTTCTTCGGGCTTGTCCGAGCCGGGAATTGCGGCGGCATTGATCAGCTCGCGGTAGGCCAGCAGTTCGTAGCTGAACACCTCGACCTTTTCCTTGGACTTCTTGCCCTCGCGGATCACGTTGCGGCTGTAGTGGTGCGCGAACGACGGCTCGATGCCGTTGCTGGCGTTGTTGGCCAGCGACAATGAAATCGTGCCGGTCGGCGCGATCGAGCTGTGATGCGTGAAGCGCGCGCCGGTTTCGGCCAGCTGCATGACCAGTTCCGGCGCCACGCCGGCGACGCGCTGCATGTAGCGGCTGTACATGGCATGGAGCACGCGGCCGGGCACCTTGTCGCCGACCTTGTAGCCGTCCTGCGACCATTTCCGGGCGCTTGCGCAGCATCTCGGCGGTGACGTCGAATTCCTCGCTCATGATCGGCGCCGGGCCCTTCTCCTGCGCCAGGCTCAGCGCGACTTCCCAGCCGGCGATCGCCATGTCGCGCGCGACCTGTTCGGTGAACTCGCAGGATTCCTTCGAGCCGTACTTCATCTTCAGCATCGTCAGCGTGCTGCCGAGGCCGAGGAAGCCCATGCCGTGGCGGCGCTTGCTCAGGATCTCGCCGCGCTGCTGTTCCAGCGGCAGGCCGTTGATCTCGACGACGTTGTCGAGCATGCGCGTGAACACGCGCACGACTTCCTTGTACTCGTCCCAGTCGAAGCGCGCCTTCGGCCCGAACGGATCGCGCACGAAGGTCGTCAGGTTGACCGAGCCGAGCAGGCACAGCCATACGGCGGCAAAGGCTGCTCGCCGCACGGGTTGGTCGCGCGGATGTTCTCGCACCACCAGTTGTTGTTCATCTCGTTGACGCGGTCGATCAGGATGAAACCCGGCTCGGCGTAGTCGTACGTCGAGGTCATGATCATGTCCCACAGGTGCTTGGCGCGGATGTGGCCATACACCTTGCAGGCGACCAGGCCGTCGTCGCGGCTGACGTAGTTCTTGTGCGTCGGCCATTCGCGCCAGATGATCTTGTCGGCGTCGGCCAGGTCGATCTCGTCCTTTTCCTTGGCGTTGATCGGGAACACCAGCGGCCAGTCGGCGTCTTTCTCGACCGCCTGCATGAAGCCGTCGGTGATCAGCAGCGACAGGTTGAACTGGCGCAGGCGCCCGTCTTCGCGCTTGGCGCGGATGAAATCCTTGGCGTCCGGATGCGCGACGTCGAACGTGCCCATCTGCGCGCCGCGGCGGCCGCCGGCGGACGACACGGTGAAGCACATCTTGTCGTAGATATCCATGAACGACATCGGCCCGGACGTGTACGCGCCGGCGCCGGAGACGTACGCGCCGCGCGGACGCAGCGTCGAGAATTCATAGCCGATGCCGCAGCCGGCCTTCAGCGTGAGCCCGGCCTCGTGCACCTTGTCGAGGATGCCGTCCATCGAGTCTTCGATCGTGCCCGACACGGTGCAGTTGATCGTCGACGTCGCCGGCTTGTGCTCGAGCGCGCCGGCGTTCGAGGTCACGCGGCCGGCCGGGATCGCGCCGCGGCGCAACGCCCAGAGGAATCGTTCGTACCAGTAGGTCTGCTTCTCGGCCGTCGTTTCGGCCCCGGCCAGGGCCCTGGCGACTCGCTGGTAGGTATGGTCGATGCTCGCATCGACCGGTTCGCCCTGTTTCGTCTTCAGGCGGTATTTCTTGTCCCAGATGTCGTAAGAGGCGGACTGCAGCGGAATATCCGCCAGGCCGCGTCCCAAAGCTTCGAGGCGCACCGTACTCATCTCGTTCTCGTCCTCCCGGTTTTGTCCAAACCGTTCTTCTTCTTGAAGCCGCGGTGCATTCCATGCGTTCCGCTGCTTTCTGTTTTTTTAGACCACGCCGCCACCGCGCGTTCACCGTTCCGCAAAGAAAGCTTCGCCCTCGGCTCAGGTCGCCGGGTCGTCCCGGGTTCCTCTACGCCGAACTGTCGCTATCGTTCGCTATTTACCGTCCCCGCAGCCCCACCTGCCGCACCGCCTGTTGTCTCCCGCGACCCGTATATTTTGGGGCTTCTGCGGGGACCGGGCACAACATATTGTGAATTCGGGCACAAAAGTACGCCGGTGGAAAGGCGTTGTCAAACGTTTTTTTTGACCATGGAATTCAACCGTTTGCGAAGGCTATTTCCGTTGATTTGTGAACAGCGCAAAATTTGCACCAGCACCCCATGTCACCGAATTGAAACCGCCGCCGCCGGTTGCGGTCTGCAACGCATCCACAATATTTTTTCGGGAATCCGACCATGTTTGAACAGGTAACCCGGCGCCCATGGGCGCTGATCGCGGCCACGCTGGCCTGCGCCTTCGGGCTGTCGCAGGTACTGGCGCCGCGCGCGACCCAGGCGGCCCTGCCAGTGGCCCTGGACAACCAGCCGCTGCCGTCGCTGGCGCCGATGCTCGAGCGCGTCGTGCCGGCGGTGGTCAACGTCAATTCCAAGACCCGCGTGCGCGTGCGCAACCCGTTCATGGACGACCCGTTCTTCCGCCAGTACTTCGGCATGCAGAACGCGCCGCGCGAACGCATCGAGCAGTCGCTCGGCTCGGGCGTGATCATCGACGCGGCCAAGGGCTACGTGTTGACGAACAATCACGTCGTCGACGGCGCCGACGATATTTCGGTCACGCTGCACGACAACCGCACGCTGCCCGGACGCCTGGTCGGCAGCGATGCGCAGACCGACATAGCGGTGCTGCAGATCCCTGCGGAGAACCTCGTCGCGCTGCCGCTGGCGGACTCGAGCCAGCTGCACGTCGGCGACTTCGTCGTCGCGCTCGGCAATCCGTTCGGCCTCGGCCAGACGGCGACGTCCGGCATCGTCTCGGCGCTCAGCCGCACCGGCTTCCGCGGCATGGGCTATCAGAACTTCATCCAGACGGACGCCTCGATCAACCCGGGCAATTCCGGCGGCGCGCTGGTCAACCTGCGCGGCGAACTGGTCGGCATCAATTCGGCGATCTACTCGCCGTCCGGCGGCAACGTCGGCATCGGCTTTGCGATTCCGTCCAACCTGGCGACCGACGCGATGCGCCAGCTGATCGCCAGCGGCCACGTGCAGCATGGCTCGCTCGGCCTGCAGGCGCAGACGCTGACGCCGGAAATCGCGCGCCTGCTGCAGACGAACCTGCAACAGGGTGCGGTCGTCACCGAAGTGCAGTTCAAGTCACCGGCCGAGGAAGCCGGCATCAAACCCGGCGACGTGATCACGGCGATCGACGGCCGCCCGGTGAACAGCGACGACGACCTGTACAACATCGAAGGCATCACCAAGATCGGCTCCACGCTCGAGCTCAAGGTGCTGCGCGACGGCAAGCCGCTGACGCTGCGCTCGCGCCTGGTCGGCCGAGGAATTCTCCAGCAGCCAGGGCGTGGGCATCGACCCGCGCCTGGCCGGCGCGGAACTCGCCAACGCCGGCGAGCGCTCGCGGCGTGAGGGGCTCAACGGCGTGAGCGTCGTGCGCGTGGCCGCCGGCAGCCGCGCGGCGCAGAACAACCTCAAGCCCGGCGACTTGATCGTGGCGGTCAACCAGGTCGAAATCGGCGGTTTCGACGATTTGAAGCGCCTGCTCGCGCGGCAGCCGCAACAGCTGCAGCTGGCGGTCGTGCGCGCACGAAATATCACGTTCCTGACGATGCAGTAACGTGCCGGCTGGAGGATAATGTTTCCTCCAGCCGTTGCATGGGGACTGATCGAGTGAACACGAAAACTGTGTTGCGCGCATGCGCGTTATTGCTGACGCTGTGCTTCTGCGCCGTTGCCGTCGCGCAGGATGCGGCAAAGAAACCGGCCGCCGCGGCGCCGAAGAAAACAGCGACCAAGGCGAAAGCAGCCAAGGTACCCGAGCCGACCGGGCCGGTGCTGATCTGGCGCGGCGATCACAACGTCGCCCGCGCGTTCATGAAGGAGTGGGCTGCCGACTACGAAAAAACCGGGCAGGGACGCTTCACGCTGCAGCCATTCAGCACGGTTTCCGGACTCGACGCAGTCAATGCGGGCACGGCCGACATCGCCGGCAGTTCGCGGCCGCCGATGCCCGGTCGTGTCGAGGAACAGACCACGAACTTCCTGCCGATCGCGTGGGACGGCTTGGTCATGATTACCTCGCCGAAGAATCCGGTCAGCAACCTGACGCTGAAACAGTTGCACGACGTCTATCTCGGTCAGGTCACGAACTGGAGCGACCTCGGTGGCGCGCCGGGCGAGATCGACCTGTACGGCATATCCGCGCCGCTCGACGGCAACGAGTACAGCCTGCGCGATCTGCTCTTTCACCACGGCGACCAGGGTGTTTCGGAACCGCGGTTGTACGTGAACCTCGACAAGCTCGAAGAAGGTATGGCACTCGATCCGCGCGGACTGGCGGTGTCGACCTATTCGTCGGCGCACGCGAACGCGGGGCTGAAGATGATAGCGATCGAAGGCATCGCGCCGTCGACGGCCTCGATCGCCGATGGCAGCTATCCGCTGTACTCGACGCTGTTCCTTGCCGCGCGCGAAGACAGCAAGAATCACGAGGCGATCGTCAAGTTCGCACTGTACACGCAGACCGAGCCGGCGCAGGCGGTCCTGCGCCGCCACGGGCTGGTGCCTTACTCCGAGGGGCAGAATCTGGTCACCAAGCAGCAGGAGCGTATCGCCTGGATCGACGAGCGCGTGCGCCCCGGCATCACGGCCGCTCAGTACGAGGCGTCAGCCACGCCGACGCCGGTTTCGGCGCCGAACGCAACCGCGGATTTCCTGACGCGCATGGCGCCGAATGCGCCGGAGACGCAGGAG
The DNA here is from genome assembly GCA_963738115.1 of uncultured Gammaproteobacteria bacterium. Taxonomy (GTDB): domain Bacteria; phylum Pseudomonadota; class Gammaproteobacteria; order Xanthomonadales; family Rhodanobacteraceae; genus Rudaea. Next base: position 415,133 of record CAVTVN010000005.1, read on the forward strand.
GCGAAGGAGCGCGCCGCACGGCTTCAGGCCGAGAAGCAGCAGATGGCGGAAAAACCGCCCAGCAATCGCTAAACGCATGCGCATCCGCGCCATCACGATCGACCTGGACGACACGCTCTGGCCGATCGGTCCGGTGATGCTGCGCGCCGAGGAGCGCCTCGACGCGTGGCTGCGCACGCACTGCCCGCCGGTCGCCGCCGCCTATCCGATTGCCGCGATGCGTGCGTTGCGCGACCGCGTGGCCGGGGAGAATCCCGACCTGGCGCATGATTTCACCAGCCAGCGCCTGTTGTGCCTGCGTGCGGCGATGCAGCCGCACGGCTATGGCGAGCAGCACGTCGACGCCGCGTTCGCCGAGTTCTACGCAGCGCGCAACGAGGTCGAATGCTACAGCGATGCGTTGCCGGCGCTGGAACGCATGGCTGCGCGTTATCCTCTGGTCAGCCTCTCGAACGGCAACGCTGATCTCGAGCGCATCGGGCTGGCGCGCTTTTTCCACTTTTCCATTTCTTCGCGCAGTTTCGGCAAGGCCAAGCCCGCCGCGGAGATCTTCCACGCGGCCTGCGCCGGCCTCGATCTGCCGCCTTCGGAAGTTCTTCACATAGGTGATGATCCCGCGCTCGATGTGCTCGGCGCTCTCGCCGCCGGCCTGCGCAGCGCTTGGCTTAACCGCAGCGGCGCCGCATGGGATCACGCCGTCAGACCCGACTTGGTCGCACGCGATCTCAGGGAACTCGCGGCCATGCTTGACCGAACGCAAGCTGTCGCCTGAGACAAAGGTCACGGTTCAGGCACATTGATTGCATTGTGTCTTGCGGCAGGTGCCATCCGGCACCGGCCCCAACGAGGAATGCAATGTACGCACTAGTCGATTTGCGCCGTGCCCCGCGTGCCACCGCCTTGATCGCTGTGACGCGGGGACTACTGCGCGAAACACTTGCGCGGCTGGGCGCAGCAGCAACCTCGTGGGTGCGCGCGTGCGATTTTCGCGGTGAGCCTGGCCGCTGCTGCCTGGTGCCGGACACGCGCGGACGCCTGCGCGCGGTGCTCGTCGGTGTCAGCCGAGCCGACGATGTCTACGCGCTCGCGGGGCTGCCGCACTTCCTGCCCGCCGGCACGTATCGGCTCGATGCATCCGGGCTGCAACTCGACAGCGAAAGGGCTGCGCTGGGTTGGGGCATGGGCGCGTATCGCTTCGCGCGCTATCGCAAACCCTCGCGCCTGCCGGCGCGGCTGGCAGTCGATGCCGAGACGCTGAAGGCGGTGGAAGCGCCGCTGGCGGGCACCTGGCGCGTGCGCGATCTGGTCAACACGCCGACCGAGGACCTGGGGCCTGCGGCACTGGCCGGTGACGTCATGGCGCTCGCTCAGGCGCATGGCGCCGATTTCCAGGAATGGGTCGGGCCGCAGCTGCTGGCAGCGAATTTTCCGACGATCCATGCCGTCGGCCGCGCGAGCCCGAACGAGCCGCGACTGGTCGCGCTGCGCTGGGGCGATGCCGCGCATCCGCATCTGGCGTTGATCGGCAAGGGCGTTTGTTTCGATACCGGTGGCCTGAACATCAAGAGCGCGGACGGCATGCGCTGGATGAAGAAGGACATGGGCGGCGCCGCGCACGCGATCGCGCTGGCCGACATGGTCATGCGTGCGCGCCTGCCGGTGCGCCTGACGCTGCTGATCCCGGCGGTCGAGAATGCAATCGCCGGCAATGCCTACCGGCCCGGCGAGGTCATCCGCACACGCGCCGGGCTGACCGTCGAGGTCGACAACACCGACGCCGAAGGGCGCCTCGTGCTGTGCGATGCACTGGCCTACGCGGTCGAGCAGAAGCCCGACACGATCGTCGATTTCGCCACGCTCACCGGCGCGGCGCGCGTGGCGCTCGGACCAGAATTGCCGGCGATGTTCTGCAACCGCGACGATCTGGCAGCCGGCGCAATGGCAGCGGCGCGCGCCGAACAGGATCCGCTGTGGCAATTGCCGCTGTGGCAGCCGTACATGAGCATGCTCGACTCGCGCGTCGCCGACCTCGCCAACGGCGGAGTTTCACGCCAGGCGGGTGCGATCACGGCGGCGTTGTTCCTGCAGCAGTTCGTACCGCATTTCACGCCGTGGCTACATTTGGATGTCTACGCTTGGAACGACAGCGACCGGCCGGGACGGCCACAAGGGGGCGAAGCGCAAGGACTGCGCGCCATATTCTCCGCGCTGAGAAGTCGTTACACGCGCTCCTAGGACGGGTCGCGCGCGGTCCGTGCGGCGTTGTGGGATTTGCCCCTCGCAGCGCCGCAGGACCGGATCTTTTTTGCAAGTGAGGTCGCGCGCTGGCGCGCGCTCGCAGAAGCAATCGGCGGTGGCCGGCCTTACTCCTCACGAGCGAGCGAACGCGAGCGGCCTGACGAGGCGGCGAAGCCGCCGATCTCACGAGGCCGCGCAGCGGCCGACCTCACGTTCTCGAATCAGTCGACCGCATCTTTCCCGATTACGCTGTGCGGCAGCACGCGTGAAGCGAGCTTGGTATCGGCGTGGATCAGGTTGACCTCGTCGGCGAGAATGTGCGCCGCTTCGTTCAAGGCGACGTCCTTCTCGATCTTGCGCTTGCGCTCCTCGGCAAGGTCCGACTTCAGGCTGCGCTCGTCGGCCTGCAGGCCGTCGTCGGTCACGACGTCATCCTTGGCGGCCGCGGCATCCGAGCCGCTGCTGGCAATCTTGTCCTTGCTCGTCTCGCCGGATTGCGCCGCGAGCGCTTGATCATTGCTGGCCTTGCCGGGCGATGCCGCCGCCTTGTCCTTTGTGATTACCGGAGAAGCAGTCTCTAGTTCGGTACGCGGAATTTTGCCATCCGCGCGTTTCGAATTCGTGCCCGGATCAGCCGAAGCGATGTTTTCCTTGCCCGTCGCGCCAGCCTTGGCTGCGGCAGCGAGCTGCGGATGCCGTTCGAGCCGCTTCTTCTCCTGCTCGTCGCGCTCTTCGCGCCGCGCCTGCTCATTGAGCGAGATCGAAGTTTCCTTGCGCAGCTTGCGGAAGTCGGAGATGTCGGCCTGCAGCGCCAGCCACTCCTTGTCGTTGGCCGCGCGCGACTCGTGGCGCGCCTCGAGCATCGGCACGATCGTCGACAGGTTCGCCGACGGCGTGTAACCGGCTGGGGCAATCGAGGTCCAGGCCAGCGCATTGTCGAATGCCTGTTCGCCGTTCTGGTCGAAATCGCCGGTCAGCGGGAACGCGATGTCCGGCGCCACGCCCTTGAGCTGGGTCGAGCCGCCGTTGACGCGGAAGAATTGCGCGATCGTCATCTTCAACTCGCCGAATGACGGTTTCTCGTTGCCCTTGACCTGATCGAGATCGACGAGATTCTGCACCGTGCCCTTGCCGTACGAGTTTTCGCCGACGATCAGGCCGCGGCCGTAATCCTGGATCGCGGCGGCAAAGATTTCCGAGGCCGACGCCGAGTTGCGGTTGATCAGCACGGCGAGCGGACCGCTCCAGGCCATGCCGGTGTCGGTGTTCTGTTCTTCCTCGATGCGGCCGTTCGCGCTGCGCACCTGCACGACCGGACCCTTGCCGATGAACAGGCCGGTCAGGTCGGTGGCTTCCGACAGCGAACCGCCGCCGTTGTTGCGCAGGTCGACGAGCACGCCGTCGACGTTCTGCTTCTTGAGGTCCGCGAGGATCCTGGCGACGTCGCGCGTCGCGCTCTTGTATTCCTTGTCGCCGCGCCGGCGCGCATCGAAATCCTGGTAGAACGTCGGCAGCGAAATCACGCCGATCTTGCGCGACACCTCGCCATCCTTGACGTCGATGACCGAACTCTTCGCCGCCTGTTCCTCGATCGATACTTTCTTGCGCACGAGGGCAATCGTGAAATGCTTGCCGTCGGGACCGGCATCGGCCGGCAGCACTTCCAGGCGCACGGTCGTGTCCTTGGCGCCGCGGATCTTGTCGACGACATCGTCCAGGCGCCAGCCGATCACGTCGGTGAGCGACCCGGCTTCGCCCTGGCCGACACTGAGGATGCGGTCGCCGACCTTGAGCTTGCCGGACAGCGCGGCCGGACCACCGGGCACGATTTCACGAATCGCCGTGTAGTCTTCGTCACGCTGCAGGACTGCGCCGATGCCTTCGAGCGACAGTTTCATCGCGATGTCGAAGTTCTCCGCCGAACGCGGGCTCAGGTAATTCGTGTGCGGCTCGATCGCCATCGCGTAGGCGTTCATGAAGGTCTGGAACACGTCTTCGCTGTTGAGCTGGCGCAGGCGGTCCATGTAGTTGGCGTAGCGCTTGTCGAGCGTCGTGCGGATGTCGGCGTCCTTCTTGCCGGCGAGCTTCAGGCGCAACCAGTCGTTCTTCACGCGCTTGCGCCAGACGTCGTTCAGTTCGTCGGCGGTCTTCGCCCACGGCGTCTTTTCGCGCTGGTACTGGTAGCTTTCGTCCTTGCTGAAATCGAAGTCGTGCTTGAGCTGCTCGCGCGCGTAGTTCGTGCGCTCGGTCACGCGCTGGATGTAGACGTTGTAGATCGCGAACGGCGCGGACAGGTCTTCGTTGTAGATCGCTTCGCCGAGCTTGTCGCGCATGGTGGCGAAATGGTCGACATCGGACTGCAGCAGGAACAGGCGATCGGCATCGAGCGAATCGAGATAGCGATCGAAGATCTGCACCGACATCTTCGCGTCGAGCGCTTCGGGCTTGTAGTGGAAGCGCGTCAGGAAGCGCGCGGCCAGGACCGCGGTCTGTGCCTGCGTCGGCGTTGCCTTGAGCGCAACGTCGGCGTTTTCCGGCGCGGGTTTGGCCCACGCGGCGCAGCTCAGAGTCAGCGCCAGCGCGATCAGAAACGGGTATTTACGCAACGACATTTCCAGCACCTTTCAGATTTTGTTTGCCGTCATTCCCGCGCAAGCGGGAATCCATTGTTCCTAGTTGTGAGGATCACTAACCGGCCATCCATTGCTGGGAATTTGTTCCTGCAATCGTCCTTGACTGTTAGAAGAGCGGCCTACGCAACTTCTTCTTGCACGTAGCCGGCCGCGTGGGCCATCTGGTCCGCGTGGTACGACGAACGCACCAGCGGTCCGGAGGCGACGTGGTCGAAGCCCAGTGCATGGCCGAACTCGGCCAGCGCATCGAACTCATCCGGCGTCCAGTAGCGCAGCACCGGATGATGATGCGGCGTCGGCTGCAGATACTGGCCGATCGTCACCATATCGACATCATGTACACGCAGATCGTTCAACGCAGCGTGAACCTGCTCGGGGGTTTCGCCCAGACCGAGCATGATGCCGGACTTGGTCGGGATTTCCGGGTGCTGTGCCTTGAAGCGCTTCAGCAGAGTCAGCGACCAGTCATAGTCGGCGCCCGGGCGCACGTTCGGATACAGGCCGCGCACCGTTTCCAGGTTGTGGTTGAACACATCCGGCGGAGAAATCGCCAGCACCTCCAGCGCGCGCTCCATGCGGCCCTTGCCGCGGAAATCGGGGGTGAGGATTTCGATCTTGGTCGACGGATTCTCGGCGCGCACGGCGCGGATGCAATCGGCGAAATGGCTGGCGCCGCCGTCGCGCAGGTCGTCGCGGTCGACCGAGGTGATCACGACGTAGCGCAGACCCATGTCGCGGATCGTCTCGGCCAGATGACGCGGCTCATCGGCGTCGGGCGGCTTCGGCCGGCCGTGCGCGACGTCGCAGAACGAACAGCGCCGCGTGCACACTTCGCCGAGGATCATGAATGTCGCGGTGCCCTTGCCGAAGCACTCGTGGATATTCGGGCACGATGCTTCCTCGCACACCGTCACCAGCCGGTTCGCGCGCAGTTTCGATTTCAGCCTTGCCACCGCGTTGCCCGGCGGAATGCGTACGCGGATCCAACTCGGCTTGCGCAGTACCGGCACGTCGGTGTCGAAGCCGGCGCGATTGCGCGCGATCTTGTCCTCGCCGAGCTGCTTGGCGCCTTCTGCGGGCGGGCCGTCGGCGATGATCGAGATGGGGATGATCTTTTCCACGGGTACCTGTTTTCCAATCCGGTGGTTCCTCTCTCCTTGACTCAAGGAGAGGTCGTCTCACCTGCAAGTGCCGGGTGCGACATTGAAGCTTGCCTCCCACGCGCGGCACTTGCAGGTGGGGTCAGTGTGCTGCGTGAGCGGGACGCTTTTTCTTTCCAGTGAAACTACGCCGGCCTGCCTCCGGCACCTTCTGCCAGCGGGAGAAGGGAGTCGGAAACCCTAGCAACATCGGCCGTGGCGGCACCAGCGCCGGAAGTATGGGCTGGGGCCGATTGCGCCAGCAGACCGAACTGCCGCGCCAACTCGCTCACCAGCACGGTTTCGACATCGGCAAGCCGCGAAGGGCCACCCAAGTCTAGCACCTGCGTGACGGTAAGACCTTGAAATCCGCACGGATTGATGCGTTGAAACGGCTCGAGATCCATGTTGATGTTGAACGCCAGGCCGTGGAAGGTACAGCCGCGGCGCACGCGCAGGCCGAGTGCGGCGACTTTGGCCCCGGCCACGTAGACTCCGGGAGCGCCTTCCTTGCGTGCGGCGACGATGTTCCATTCGGCCAGCGTGTCGATGATGGCCTGCTCGATGCGCTGGACGAACTCGCGCACGCCGATGCCGGCACGGCGCAGGTCGATCAACGGATAGGCGACGATCTGACCGGGCCCGTGGTAGGTGACCTGGCCGCCGCGGTCGACCGGCACGACCGGGATGTCGCCAGGCAGGAGCACGTGCTCCCATTTGCCGGCCTGGCCGAGGGTGAACACCGGCTCGTGCTCGACGACCCACAATTCGTCCGCCGTCTGCGGCGTGCGCGCGTCGGTGAACGCCTGCATCGCGCGCCAGATCGGCTCGTAAGGCTGCAGGTCGGGGAAATGGCGGACGAGCAATGGCCCGGAGTCGGGAATCGGGAGTCGGGAATCGGCGGCGGACATGGCAAGCCGGTCAGTACCGGAAATCGTCGAGCGAGGGACTGGGAATCGCGGATGGCTGCTTTTCCGATTCCCGATTCCCGATTCCCGATTCCCGGCCCTCGTCACAGCGTCCACCTTACATCAGGATCTGCGCGCAGCGCCGTGTGCACGGCGTCGTATTTCTCGCGCGACGGGCAAGTAAACGTCACGCTGACCGAAACATATCGGCCCTCGCTCGACAGGCGCGCGCGTTGGCTGCCTTCGAGCACGGACAGGCCCAGGGCGAGGATGATTTCCGCCACGCGCCGATCCAGCCCGGCGCCGGCGTTGCCCATCGCCGTCACCTCGAACGCGCCGGGGAACTGGAACCCCTGCTGCGGATTCTGCGGCTGAAGGTCGTCGAGGGATTTCATCAGTGGTTGAGTTTGCATTCGCCCTAGATGGCTGCCGAAACGGCATCTTCAAGCTGCACGGGCAGACGGGACTCCATGCCTCGCGATCCGGGATAGAAAATCATGCCCTCAGCCTCACTTCGTATTCGGCACCGCCGACACGTCGCTCTTCTTGTCGCCCTTGAACCACAGCAGGATGCCGTCGGACATGCGTCCCCAGAATCCCGCTGCCGGCGCATCGGCCAGGGCAACCAGCGGGCGTTCGGCCAGCGGTTTGCCATCGAGCGTCACGCGCAGCGTGCCGACCTGCTGGCCCTTGGTGAACGGCGCGATCAGCCGGTTCGGCAGCTCCATCGTCGGCTTGAGATCCTTGTAGCGGCCACGCGGCATCGACACGACCACGTCGTTGTCGACGCCGAGCGCGATCGTGGTGCTCGCGCCTTTCCACAATTCCGGAGTGGTCAGCGGCTTGTCGGCATCGTAGAGCTTGTGCGTTTCATAGAAGCGGAAGCCGTAGTTCAGCAACGCCTGGTTGTCGTCGGCGCGCTCCTTCTCGCTCGGCGTGCCCATGACCACGGCGATCAGGCGCTGGTCGCCGCGCTTGGCCGATGTCGCCAGGCAGAACCCGGCTTCCTTGGTGTGGCCGGTCTTGATGCCGTCGACGGAGCTGTCGCGCCAGAGCAGCGAATTGCGGTTGTGCTGCTTGATGCCGTTCCACTCGAATTCCTTGATCGCGTAGACCTTGTATTCCTCGGGATAGTCGTGGATCAGCGCGCGCGACAGCACCGCGATGTCGTGCGCCGTCGAATAGTGGTTGGCGTCGGGCAGGCCGGACGCGTTGGTGAAATGCGAGCCGGTCATGCCGAGCTTGGCCGCGTACTGGTTCATCAGCTCGGCGAAGGTCTGCTCGGAGCCGGCGACATGTTCCGCCAGCGCGATCGCGGCATCGTTGCCGGACTGGATGACCATGCCGTAGAACAGGTCCTTCAGCGGCACCTTGGTGTTGACCGCGAGGAAACTGGTCGAGCCTTCGGTGCCGGCGCCGCCGCCGCGCCAGGCGTTTTCGCTGATGAAGACCTCGTCCTCCATCTTGACCTTGCCGGCCGCGAGCTCGGCCGAGACGACGTAGGAGGTCATGACCTTGGTGATCGAAGCCGGTATGACGCGGTCGTTCGCACTGGCTTCGGCCAGCGTCTGCCCGGTGGCGAAATCCATCAGCACCCAGCTTTTCGCCGTCAGCGAGGGCGGCGGCGGGGTCGGCACGTTGAGCGCGCCGGGTTTCGCTCCTGGCAGTTGCGCGCTGTCGGACGGCACCGCGGCGGCGGACTCGGCCGGCGCCGGAGTCGTCGACGAATCTTTTTGCGTCTGCGCCGGCGTCGTGGTCTTGGCGCGCGTCGTGTGCGGCGTGCGCGCGATCGCAGGCGTTGCCGCAAGCGCGAGGGAAAGCACCGCCAATGCGGCAAAGTATCTTTGTTGCAAATGCTTCATCATCGATTCCGTTGTTGCGTTGCTTGCAGTTGAAAAATATCTCTAATCGTCGATCGCCACGCGCGGCTCGCCGAGGCCGAGCGCACGCACCTTCGGCGTGAGCCGGTCGGCGGTCTCCACATCCGCGAGCGGTCCCAGGCGGACGCGCTGCACGGTCTTGCCGCCGACCTGGGCCTCGATGATGCGCACGTCGCCCAGATGAGCCGCGCGCATCGCCGCCGCGGCGCGTTCGGCATTCGCGCGCTCGGCATAGGCGCCCACCTGCAGGTATAGCGCAGGCTTGGGCGCTTTTCCGGGCGCCACCGCGGCGCCGGCGCGCGCCGCGACCGCCGGTGGCGCAACCGCTTCCGCCTCGGCATGGTCCGGATCTATTGCCCGGACCTCGACCATCGCCGTGCCCTTCGGCCAGACACCGATCTTGACCGCAGCGACGTAGGACAGGTCGACGACGCGGTTGGCGACAAACGGTCCGCGGTCGTTGACGCGAACGATCACACTGCGCCCGTTCTCCAGGTTCGTCACACGCGCGTAGCTCGGCAGCGGCAGGGACTTGTTCGCGGCGCTGTAGGCGTACATGTCGTACTTTTCGAACGTGGACGTGGTGTAGCCGTGGAATTTGTTGCCGTACCAGGACGCTATGCCGCGCTCGACATAGCCTTTTGCGTTCGGCAGCACGCGGTAGGTTTCGCCGAGCACAGTGTACGGCGACTTGTTGCCGTATTGCGAGGGCGGTTCAGCCTTCGGCACCGGTTCGGGAATCCTGCTGAGGTCCGGCGGCGGCCCCGCGGGTGTCGAATCGCGATCCTGACTGTAGCGTCCGCCGCTCTGCGGTGGTGCGGTGGGCGTTGGTGCCGCCTTCGCCGACGACCCCGCCGGGTGGCCAGCAGGCTGGTGCGCACATCCGGCGAGCGCCGCCAGCGCGAGTGCCGCGGCCGGCAGCGCGCCCGGGTACCCGTGGGCGTTCGTCACGGCGTGTCGTCCGACGCGGTGGCGATGGCCTGACTGAGCTGGTATACCGCAAGGCTATAGAGCGGACTGCGGTTGTAGCGCGAGATCGCGTAGAAATTCTCGAACGTGATCCATACCTCGCGGCCCTGTTCGCCGTCGAGAAAAATCAGGCTCGCCGGCGTCATCCGATCGAGCTTGTCGATGCTGCGGCTGTCGGCGGCGCGATAACCCCATTCAGCCAGCTGCTGCAGCGGGTAGGCCGGTTCCAGCCCCGCCGGCGTGAACGCATGCGCGTCGGCCGCGACCTCGGCGCGCACCGCGACCGGTCCGCCCTTCTGCCAGCCGTGCGCGGCAAAGTAGTTGGCGACGCTGGCGGCGATATCCGGCGGAGAATTCCACAAATCCACTTTTCCATCGTGGTCGTAATCGCGCGCGAAATTGGCGATGCTGCTGGGCATGAACTGACCCCAGCCCATGGCCCCGGCATACGAGCCCATCAGGCCGTCGATCGGATACGGAAACGATGCGCCGTGCAGCAGGAACAACTGCTTGAGTTCGCTGCGGAAGAAATCCTGGCGCGGCGGATAGGCGAACGCCAGCGTCGCCAGCGCATCGAGCACGTGGTAGCGGCCCGTGACGCGGCCGTAGTTCGTCTCGACGCCGAGGATCGTCACGATCACCGGCGCCGGCACGCCGAACTCGCCTTCCACACGCTTGAGCAACGCTGCATTCGTGCGCAGGAACGCCACGCCGTCGTCGATACGCCGATCGGTGACGAAGATCGGACGATAGTCCTTCCACGGCTTGGCTTCCGCCGGACGCGAGATCGCGTCGATCACGGTCTGCTGATAACGCGCCTTCGACACCGTCGCCAGCACCTCGGCGCGATCGAGTCCGCCTTCGCGTGCGATGTCGTCGGCGAATTTCTGCTCGGCCGCGGCGAACGCGGCGGGGTCGGGGGCGGAAGCGCTTGCTGCGGCGGCGGCAGTCAGCGCCAGAACGGCGCAAACAAACGAAAAACGGCGTACGGCGGGCATCGGGTAGGGCGCGTGAAATTCTCGTTTGCTTTGGCGCGTGGTGTAGCGTAACACGTTGCCTCGGCACCAAGCCGGGGCCAGGCGTGGCAGCGGGTGGGGTGCCGGTCGCGTCGAGGCCGCCACTGCGACCTCAGGCCATGATGTTCACACCGCCGTCGACATAGAGCGTGCTGCCGGTGATGCGGCGCGCATAGGGCGTGGCGAGATAGGCGACCGCGAAACCCACGTCCAGGATATCGACGAGCTCGCCGACCGGCGCCGCTCGACGGCATCATTGAGTAGCCGGTCGAAATCCTTCAGGCCCGACGCGGCGCGCGACTTCAGCGGTCCCGGCGAAACCGCATGCACGCGAATGCCCTTGGCTCCGAGCTCATGGGCAAGGTAGCGGCAGGAGGCCTCAAGTGCGGCCTTTACCGGCCCCATGACGTTGTAGTTCGGCACGACCTTCTGCGCGCCGTGATAGCTCATCGCGAACATCGCGCCGCCTTCGTCCATCAGCGGCGCGGCCAGCCGCGCCATGCGCACGAACGAATGGCACGAAACATCCATGGCCTGCGCGAAGCCTTCTGCAGAGCAATCGAGCAACCCACCCTGCAGGTCGGCTTTCGGCGCGAACGCGATCGAATGCACGAGCAGGTCGAGACGGCCCCACTGAGAGCGGATGCGTTCGAACACCGCCTCGAGTTCGCCCGGCTTGGCAACGTCGAGCGGCATGAAGATTTCGGCGCCGAGCTTGTTGCGCCAGCGGCTCGACATACGGGCGCGAGCGTTCGTTGAGATAGGTGATGGCGAGATTGGCGCCGAGTTCGGCGAACGCCTGGGCACAGCCATAGGCGATCGAATTGTCGTTGGCGATGCCGACGACGAGCGCCTTGCGCTCCTTCAGCACTGGTTGGGGGACTTGGACCATGGTCGTCTCTCCGTCAGATCGCGGCGAAGGTATGGCGTGCGATCATCAATTCTTCGTTGGTTGGGATCACCCACGCCGCGGCCTTGCTCTGCGGCGTCGAGATCCGTGGCCCGTTTGCGGCGTTCGCGGACGCATCGAGCTCGACACCCAACCATGCGGCTGCGGCGCAGACGCGCTCGCGGATCGGCGCGGCTTTCTCGCCGATGCCGGCAGTGAACACGATGGCATCGAGTCCTCCGAGCGCTGCGGCAAGTGAACCCAATTCGCGCGTGATGCGGTAGACGAACAGGTCGACGGCAAGTTTCGCGCGCGGCTCGTCGCTCGCCAGCAGCGTGCGCATGTCGCTCGAGATTCCCGATACGCCGAGCAGCCCCGATTGCTGGTAGATGAGCTTTTCGATCGCGCGCGCGTCCATGCGCAGTTCGTCGATGAGGTACAGGATGACACCAGGATCGATCGCGCCGCAGCGCGTGCCCATCATCAGGCCGTCGACAGCGGTGAAGCCCATCGTGCTCGCAATGCTGCGGCTGCCCTGGAGTGCGCACATGCTCGAGCCGTTGCCGAGATGCAGCACGACGGTGCGGCCGGTTGCGGCACGCGCATCGATGCCCGGCAGCATCGAGGCGATGTATTCATAGGACAAGCCGTGGAAACCGTAGCGCTTCACGCCGCGATCGGTGATTTCCGCCGGCAGCGCGAAACTCTGCGCCAGCGCCGGCTGCGTGCTGTGGAATGCCGTATCGAAGCAGGCGACTTGCGGCAGGTTCGGCTGGCGTTCCAGCAAGACGCGAATCGGCGCGAGATTGTTCGGTTGATGCAGCGGCGCGAGCGGCACGAACTGTTCGAGCGTTGCGACCACCGCCGCATCGATGCGTACCGGTGCCGAATAGGCCAGGCCGCCGTGCACGACGCGGTGTCCGACTGCGCGCAACTCGTGTTCGCCACACTCTGCGCGCAGGTATCCGACCAGGTAGTCGAGCGCGCCGGCGTGACCCAGCTGCGTGCCATCGGGCCACGCTTTCGCCTCGAGCCTGTTGCCGTCGGGATCCTTTGCCTCGAAACGCGGCTTGGTGAAGAGCGCCTCGATCTGTCCGCGCAGCAGCAGCTCGAGTGCGCCACCGTGCGCGAGGAACACCGAGAACTTGATGCTCGACGAGCCGGCGTTCAGTACCAGGATTGCGTCAGCCATGACCGAGCCTAAGAACGTCTGTCGAAGGCAGTCGGCGCGCTCAACATCGACCGCGCGATTCGCCGCGCGCAGCGGTCGTGGCGCGCGTCGCGCGGAAAACGGCTGCTCATGCGATGTGCCGCTCGGGCGCTTTGCGTTTCGCCGCGACGATCAACGAGGCGATCGCGCACGAGGCGAGCCGGGTCAGGACGGAGTCGGCCCTACTGGTCAGGATGATCGGCACGCGCGCGCCGAGCACGATGCCGGCGGCGTCGGCGTCGGCCAGGAAGCTCAGGCTCTTGGCCAGCATGTTGCCGGCTTCGAGGTCGGGCACGATCAGTACGTTGGCACGGCCGGCGACCTCGGACTTGATCTTCTTGATCTTCGCCGCCTCGGGACTGATCGCATTGTCGAGCGCCAGCGGCCCATCGAGAACCGCGCCGGTGATCTGGCCGCGGTCGGCCATCTTGCACAGGGCTGCGGCTTCGACCGTGGAGGGCACCTTGGAGCTGACCGTTTCCATCGCCGAAAGAATTGCCACGCGGACCTCGGTTATACCAAGGTTGCGCACGAGGTCGATTGCGTTCTGCACGATGTCGACTTTCACCTCGAGCGACGGCGCGATATTCACGGCGGCGTCCGAGATGATCAGCACGTCGTCGTGGGTCGGCACGTCCATGACGAAGCAGTGGCTGACGCGCCGGCCGGTGCGCAAGCCGCCTTCGCGCGCCACTACCGCGCCCATCAGTTCGTCCGTGTGGAGACTGCCCTTCATCAGGCACTCGGCCCGGCCGGCGCGGACCAGCTTCACCGCTTCGGCTGCCGCCGCTACGCTGTGCGGCGCGTCGACCATCTCATAGCCGCTGATCGAAATGCCATGCTCCCTGGCCAGCGCCTCGATCCGCGCGCGCGGTCCGACCAGGATCGGCACGATCAATCCGGCCGTTGCCGCGTCCGCCGTGGCAGAGAGTGAGGACTCATCGCAAGGATGAACCACTGCGGTCGTGACAGCGGGAACCTCCTTCGCCCGCGCGAGGAGGCGCTCGTACTTCTCATGCTTGCGGTGGACGTTCATGCCCGTTCCTTGGCTTTGGTTTTCTTCTTGCCCTTGGTTTTCTTCTTGGCTTTGGCCTTCTTCTGCGCCACGCTCCGGCGCGCTGCTGGCCGACTCGCGGGGCTCAGCACGGCGTGGATACGCGCCAGCATCGCGCGTTGCTCGGCTGTGGCTTTGCCACTCTGCAAGCGCGCGTCGGAGAGCACGTCATCGAGCAGGCTGAGCAGCCTCTCGCGATCGCCGCGCTTGGCCAGCAGCAGCGGCAAGGTGGCGACCGCCTTCTCCGCATCGTAGCGAACGACGATCTCCTGCTCGCCGCGGATGCGGCGCGCCTCGGCGGGCGAGACCGCCGGCAGCAACTTGCCATATTTCTTCAGCAACTCCTGCTTGAGCTGCAGGCGCGCAAGCGGCAACGGCTCGCCCTTGCGGGCCAGCAGGTAGCCGACGCGCGATACCGCTTCGGCATAACCGCCTTGATCGATCGCCTCGAGCGCCTCGCGCGCAAACGGCAGCGTGCGTGGATCTGCAGCCTGCTCCGGCGCCGCAGCGGCCGCCGGTGCGGACTCGTAGAGGGAGAACATGTTGCCGTAGAGACCAAAGAACGCCGCCTCGCTATATGCATCGCGCAGGGCCCGGTAGTGATCCAGTGAAGCGCTGATCAGTTCGGAGACCATGCGCTCGGCCTTGCGTGCCGGATCGTCGGCGGGCAGCGCCTGGCGCTGTTCCTTGACCACCTTTGCAGCCGGCCCCAGCCACCAGCAGAACGGATTGAGGTCGGAGACAGCCCAGCGCTGCGCACGCAGCGGGTGAAGCGTGCGCGCGACCTTGGCGCTCGTTTCGTTGCTCAGGGCCTTGACCAATGGCCGCGCGAACAACTCGTAGGCGCGCTGGTTGAGGTCGGACACCGCTTTGACGGCCTCGAACGGTTTTTCGTCGGCGCGCTCGAAGCGGTTCAGGCGCGACTGGACTTCTTCGAGGCTGCGCTCGACGAAGGTCACCTCGTAGCTGGGCTTGCCGTCGGCACCTTTCTTCTCGCTGATCTGCATCCCATAGAGGCCGGGCGGCAGTGCCTCGACCGATTCCATCACTTCGACGATCTGGGCGTGTTCCTTCCTGGCAACCTTGCCGGACACGAAGATGCCGAGGTGACCGACATCTGCGTGCAGCAGTCCAACGATGACCTGCCCGCGCGCCTTGATCTCGTCGGTGCTGCCGTAGACGTCTGCGACCCAGTTGAAGGCCTGTTCCGGCGGCGTGATGTTGTCGCCCATCGAGGCGAACAGGATGATCGGCACCTTGATCTCGCGCAGATCGAATGTGCCACCCGCCCCTGACTTGACCGTGCCCGACGAGAGCTTGTTGCCGACGAAAAGATTCTGCGTGATCCACTCGATCTCTTCGCCGTTCATCAGGTAGAAGCCGCCCCACCAGCGCTCGAAATCGAGAAATCGCGGCGGCTCGGTGTCGATGTTCGCGAACACGTGGTAGTACTTGTCCCAGAACGTGTTTGCCGGATTGAGGTTCTCGAAGTTCTGCACGAGCCACGCACCGTCGAACTTGCCGGCGCCCAGGTCGGAGAACAGCGATGCCAGCCACGTGCCGCCGAGCAGGCCGCCGGAATAGCGCATCGGGTTGTCGCCTTCGCCTTCGTTCCAGGCGCCGCCCCAATACGACATCGGCGCGCCGTTGATCACGATCGGACCGGTGTCGTCGGGATTGGCGGCCACGAGCATCATTGCCGCCCAGCCGCCCTGGCAGTTGCCGATAATCGCAGGCTTCGGCGCAGCTGAATGCAACTCGCGCACCCGGCGCACGAACGCAAGCTCGGCATTGCATACGTCGAGCAGAGTCTGCCCGGGCTCGGGCTCGGGGTGGAAGACGACGAAGTAGACTGGATGCCCGGCGCGCAGCGCGACGCCGACTTGCGAATCGTCCTTGAAGCCGCCGATGCCCGGACCGTGACCGGCACGCGGATCGATGATCAGGTACGGACGGCGCTCGTTATCGACCTTCACGCCTTTGGGCGGGACGATGCGCACGAGTTCATAGTTGACCGGACGTTCGAGCGTGCTGCCGTCGACGACGGTCTCGTAATCGAAGTGCAGAACCGGCGGCAGCCCGGCCTTGGCGCGCTCGATGAAGGTGTTGCCGCGCTGGCGCAGCGTGTCCCAGAGCAGCACCGAGCGTTGCGCGAAGTCGACCGCGTAGCGGTTGCCGTCGGACCAGATCTGCCACGGCGTCATCGGCTTCGACTGCAGTTCCCGGATGTTCGCTTCATAGGCGTCGCGCACGCGCCGCTTGAAATTCTCCTGCGCAATGCCGACCCGGCGCTGCAACAGCTTGTTGACCTTCTCGGCCAGCGCCTGGCGCTCGCTCCAGCGCGCGGTGGGTGATGCCATGACGTATCTCCGGCAAACTTGTGCTGCAATGCACTATGCCATTTCCGGCTGCGCCTGACAGTTGGACCTTGGGCACGTCGCCGGGCCACTCCTACGATGGTATTGGACACCAGGAATGTTTCCGGCGCTGCCTCACGCCGCGGATTGGCGCTAACGGGCGGATTTCGCCACGAAGCTCGTCCTAGCGCGGCAGCAGGCGGCGGTGCGAGTGGATCGACATCAGCACGCCGAAGCCGGCGAGCAGCGACACGGCCGAGGTGCCGCCGTAGCTGATCAGCGGCAACGGCACGCCCACCACCGGCAGCAGGCCGGTGATCATGCCGCCGTTGACCATCACGTAGACGAAGAACGCCATGCTGATCGAACCGGCGAGCAGGCGCGAATAGGTGTCGCGCGCGTTGGCTGCGATCCACAGGCCGCGTCCGACGATAAAAATATACAAGGCCAGCAGCAGCAGCACGCCGATCAGGCCCCACTCCTCGGAAAACACGGCGAAGATGAAGTCGGTCGTGTGCTCGGGCAGGAACTCCAGTTGCGACTGCGTGCCGTGATGCCAGCCCTTGCCGAACCAGCCGCCCGAACCGACCGCGATCTCGGACTGGATGATGTGCCAACCGTTGCCGAGCGGGTCGGACTCCGGATCGAGAAACATGCGCAGCCGGTTGCGCTGGTACTCATGCATGAAGTGCCAGGCCAGCGGCGCGACGCCGGCGAGTGCGCCCAGCGCAATGCCGATGCGCCACCAGGCCAGTCCGGCGAGGAACACGGCGAACACGCCGCTCGCGGCAACCAGCAGCGCGGTGCCCAGATCGGGCTGCTTGGCGATCAGCAGCGCCGGCGCGCCGATCAGCAGCGCGAGCGCGGCGAGCGCAGTCCAGCGCGGCGGCAATTCGCGCGCGTGCAGGTACCACGCGGCCATCATCGGCAAGGTCAGCTTGACCAGCTCGGACGGCTGGAAGCGCATGATGCCGAGGTTCAGCCAGCGATGCGCGCCGCGGCCCTGGCCGAGCACGGCGACGACGACCAGCAGCAACAGGCTGGCGATGTACAGCCATGGCGTCCAGTTGCGCAGCACGGTCGGCGGCACGCGCGCGATCAGCAGCATGAGCATGCCGCCGAGGACGAAGCGCAAGCCTTGGTTGGCGACCAGATGGCGGTCGAAATTGCTGGCGCTGTAAAGCGTCGCAAGGCCGATGATGGCGAGCACCAGCAGTGCAAACAGCAGCGGCAAGTCGAGCGCCGGCCGCCGCACCGCGCGCACCACGCGCTCTCGCGCATTTACGAGGAACTGATCGATCGTGGCGGCGTCGATCATCGCGACGTCACCTCGCGCTGCACGTCGTCGAAGCGCGCCCAGGCGTCGAGAATGAGTCTGGCGATCGGCGCGGCATCGTGCGCGCCGCTGCGTCCGGCCTCGAGCGCGACGACGACGGCGATGCGCGCGTCGTCGGCCGGCGTGAAGCACTCGAACAGCACCTGGTGGCGCTGGATCGGCGAAGAACCGATGCTGGTCCATTCCTCGTCGGTGCGCGAAAAGCGCTCGGCGGTCCCGGTCTTGCCGGCGATCACGTAGGGAAAGCCCTCGCCGAGCCCGTGCGCAGTGCCGCTCGGGGTGTTGACCACGCGGATCATGCCTTCCTCGACCGCCGTCCAGTTTGCTCCATTGTGGATAATGCTCGGCAGCGCGGCCGGCGTCGACGCCGGGTAGGGATCGGTATTGATGCCTTCCTGCACGGCGCGCAGCAGATGCGGCGGGTGGCGCACGCCACGCGCGGCGATGATGCTCACCGCCTGGCCGAGCTGGATCGGTGTGACGACCCAGGCGCCCTGGCCGATGCCGGCGATGACCGTCTCGCCCGGATACCAGGCCTGGTTGAAGCGTCCGCGCTTCCATTCGCGCGACGGCAGCACGCCGGAAGCCTCGCCGATCAGGTCGATGCCGGTCGGCGCGCCGAAGCCGAACTTGCCGAGCGAACTGCTGAACCTGTCGATGCCCATCTCGAGCGCGAGGCCATAGAAGTAGGTGTTGACCGATTGCGCGATTGCTTCGCGCAGGTCGACTCGGCCATGACCCCAGCGCACATCGTCGCGATAGGCGCGCTTGCTGTCGCCGGGAATGTGGAACTCGCCAGTCGACACGATTGTGTCCTCGGGCTTGCGCACACCGAGCTCGAGCCCGGCCAGTGCGACGTAGGGCTTCACCGTCGAGCCGGGCAGGTAGCTGCCGGACAGCGCGCGGTTGAGCAGCGGCCGGTCCTCGGCGTTGAGCAGCGTGTTGTAGTCGATCTGGTTGATGCCGTTGACGAACAGGTTCGGGTCGTAGTTCGGCACGCTGACCATCGCCAGCACTTCGCCGTTGCGCGGATCGATCGCCACCGCGGCGCCGGCACGGCCGACGAATGCGTCTTCGGCGATCTTCTGCAGGCGCGCGTCGATGGTCAGGTACAGGTTGCTGCCCGACGTCGGCGCCTCGCGCTTGATCGAGCGCAGCACGCGCTTGTCGGCGTTGACTTCGACTTGCTCGTAACCGGGCTTGCCGTGCAGCTGCGCCTCGTAGCTGCGCTCGATGCCGGTCTTGCCGATGTGCGTCGATCCGGAATACAGGTCGGCATCGAGCCGACTGGCTTCGTTGATGTCGATGCGGCCGACGTAGCCGACCACGTGCGCGAACTCCGCGCCGAACGGATACTGACGCGTGAGGTAGGGCACGACATCGACGCCGGGAAAGCGCCAGCGTTCGACCGAGAAGCGCGCGATCTCATCCTCGCTCAGCTTCAGGCGCAACGGCACGCTGTCGAACGGGCGCTTGGTCCGGCGCAGCGCGTTGAAGCGCTGCACGTCGTCGTCGCTCAACGGCACCACGGCGCCGAGCTGGCCCAGCATTGCATCGACGTTGCCGGCCTGTTCCGGCACGACCTCGAGGCGGAATGCGGCCGTGTTGTCGGCCAGCAGTACGCCGTTGCGGTCGTAGATCAGGCCGCGGCTGGGCACGATGCGGCGAATCGAAATCCGGTTGGAATCCGAGCGCGAAGCGAATTCTTCGTGCCGCGACACCTGCAGATAGAAGAAGCGCGCGCCGAGCAGACTCAGGCAGGCGGCGATGAGCAGGAAGCCGGCGATCGCGCGCGCGCGGAACTGCGTCGACTCGTGGCGCGAATCCTTGATCCGGGCGTGCCGGCTGTCGGGACTAGCGGCCACGGCCATGGCCTCGCAGAAGAAGACGCCGGCTCATGCGTCGTGCGTGCGCAAGCGTGCGCGCAGATCGTCGAGCAGCAGGAACAGCCACGGCCAGGCCAGCGCGCCGGTCACCGGTGCCAGCCAGAATGTCGCGGGCGGCAGCGGATCGCCGGCGAAGGCGTGAATCATGAGCAGGAAAATGCGATCGTTGAGCAGCAATGCGAGTACGGCAATCGACTGCTGCCACATCGGGAAAAAACGCAGGCGTGCGCGAAAGCGCAGCACGATGAAGCCGAGCACGCACAAGCGTGCTGCTTGCTCGCCGAGTAGCTCGCCGCCAAGCACGTCGCCGATCAGGCCGAGCACGAACATGAGCCCGAGGCCCACGCGTTCGGGTGCTTCCAGCGACCAGTAGATCACCACCAGGGCGAGCCAGAACGGCTTGAATGGCAGCAGTGCCGGCGGCAGCGGCATCAGCTGCAACACGTAGCAGAGTGCCAGGCTCCCCCAGAACAGCACGCTGTGCGCGCGCGAGCGGTTCACCGCCGCTCCAATGAAATAACGCGGTCGCGCGCGGCGCGACGATCACTCCCCCTCTCCCGCTTGCGGGAGAGGGCAAGGGGTGAGGGGTAAGCTGAGGAACTGCCATCCAGAATCATTGCTTGGCCGCCTTCGGCGGAGGCGGCTCGATGTCACCGGCCAGGGTCGTCGGCGGGCCGAACACCGGCGCAAGATCCGGCGGGCCGATCGCATCGTAGATCTGGTGCAGTACGAGCACTTCGCCGCTGCGGTCGAGCGAAGCGCTCGGTGCGGCGACGGCGGCGGCGAACAGGCCGCTGGCATCGTTGCTGATCGCGCGGATCTCGCCGACCGGAAATCCGGCCGGGTAGACGCCGCCCAGGCCCGAGGTGATGAGCCGGTCGCCGATCTTGATGTCGGCGCTGATCGGAATCGTCGGCAGCTCGAGCGTGTCGGCGTTGCTGCCGCCCTTGGCGATCGTGCGCAAGCCGGTGCGCTCGATCGCCACCGGGATCGCCTGCGACGGATTGGTGATCAGCATGACCGTGCTGGTGTGCGGCAAGGTCTCGACAATCTGGCCCATGATGCCGGTTGCGTCGATCACCGCCTGGCCGACTGCCACGCGGTCGTCGCTGCCGACGTTCAACACGATGCGCCGATGGAATGGACCCGGGTCGACTTCGACCAGGCGCGCGAGCTGCGCGCTCAGGCCCAGGCTGTGCTGAACGTCGAGCAGGCGTTGCAGGCGCTGGTTCTGTTCCTCGACCGAGGCGTAGCGATTCAGCGCGGCGTCCGCGAGCATCAGTTTCCGGCCGAGTTCGGCATTTTCCTCGGCGAGCCGCCTGCGGTCGGCCAGCGCGAGCCGCGCGTCGTGGCCGAGCTGCGCCGGCAGCGCGGCGACGCGGTAGACCGGCTCGATAGCGGCGCTGAGAGTGCCGCGGACGTGTTCGATATAGTCGCCGCGGTGATCGGCAATCATCAGCACGATCGCGACGGTGAGATAAAAGGTCAGCTTCAGCGTGCCCAATGCGCTGTCGGCAAACAGCGGCGAAGCATCATTGCGGGCGATGGCCACTGCGGTAAATCAGGGCTGAGGGCTGAGGGCTGAGGGCCGCGCGGCCTGGCGACAATTCCAGGTGCAGTCTTCGCGCCGCGCGCGAGCGCAGTGCCGCACCTGCGTGTGCTCCAGGGATTGTCGCTTGATACCGATGCCCTCGCAGTGCATGCAAGTCAGGCGGATGCGGGCGCTGTTGATCGGCATTTCCAAATCAGCTTTCGAAGTGAGTCGCGTTGCGAATTTCTCAGCTTGCGCCAAAGTCACTCGAACGCCAAGCTCTTCCCCTCAGCCCTCAGCCCTCAGCCCTCAGCCCTCTTCAGCTTTCCGCGGTAAAGAAATCGCCGCCGTGCTGGTCGACGAGTTCGAGCGCGCGCCCGCCGCCGCGGGCGACGCAGGTCAGAGGATCGTCGGCGACATGAACGTGCAAGCCGGTCTCGGTCGAGATCAGGCGGTCGATGTCGCGCAGCAGGGCGCCGCCGCCGGTCAGCACGATGCCGCGTTCGGCCACATCGGAGCAAAGTTCGGGCGGCGTCTGTTCCAGCGCCGAGCGCACGGCGGCGACGATGCCGGCCAGCGGTTCGTGCAGCGCCTCGAGCACCTCGTTCGAGTTGATCGAGAACATGCGCGGCACGCCTTCGGCGAGATTGCGTCCGGAAATCTCGATCTCCCTGACCTCGGCCTGCGTGAACGCGCAGCCGATTTCCATCTTGATGCGTTCTGCTGTGGACTCGCCGATCAGAGTGCCGTGGTTGCGGCGCACATAGTTGATGATCGCCTCGTCGAAGCGGTCGCCGCCGATGCGCACGGACGCCGAATAGACGATGCCGTTGAGCGAAATGACCGCGACCTCGGACGTGCCGCCGCCGATGTCCAGCACCATCGAGCCGCGCGCCTCGTGCACCGGAATGCCGGCGCCGATCGCTGCGGCCATCGGTTCCTCGATCAGGTAGACGTCACGGGCGCCGGCCGATTCGGCCGATTCCTTGATCGCACGGCGTTCGACCTGGGTCGAGCCGCACGGCACGCACACCAGCACGCGCGGACTCGGCCGGAACATGCGCGTGCGGTGCACCTTGCGGATGAACTGCTTGAGCATCTCCTCGGTCATCGAGAAGTCGGCGATAACGCCATCCTTCAGCGGCCGCACCGTGACGATGTTGCCTGGGGTACGGCCGAGCATGCGCTTGGCCTCCATGCCGACGGCGGCGACCGAACGCGGGCCGCCCGGACCGCGATCCTGGCGAATGGCAACGACCGAAGGTTCGTTGAGCACGATGCCCTGGCCACGCACGTAGATCAGGGTATTGGCGGTGCCGAGATCGATCGACAGATCGTTTGAAAACAGACCGCGAAAACGTTTTAGCATTGCAACTTCCGGTGGGCAGGCCGCAGCCTGTCTGGCAATAGAGAGAAAAGCGCGACAGTGTAGTTACGGGGGGTAGGCGAAGCAAGGAAAAATGCTGTTAAGCGGCATGGCGCAGTTCTCACTTTTGCCCGGAAAGAAGGCCGCGCGGAGGCGGCTTCATGACTCACTCCGGCAGTGCGGCGAGCGGACGGCTTGCGCATGCCCGATGAATCTACGATGCTGCTATGCCGCAAAACCGCCTTCCTCGTTCGCATGTCGATAGACAACGCCACCGTTCGCCACATCGCGCGCCTCGCCCGACTGGCAATCAGCGACGGCGAACTGCCCGCGCTCGCCAGCGAACTCGGCCGCGTGCTCGAACTTGCCGATCACCTCGCGTCGGCCGACATCGACGGTGTCGAGCCGATGGCGCATCCGCATGCGCAGGCGCTGGTCTGGCGTGACGACGTGGTGACCGAGAGCGACCGCGCTGACGTCCTGCTGGCGCTTGCACCGGAGACGCGCGGCGGCTTTTATCTCGTTCCCAAAGTCATCGAGTGAGGGCGGCGTGACTTCCGCCATTGCGCAACTCGCGGCGTCGCTTCGTGCGCGGCGGAACTCGGCGCTCGATCTCGCCCAGCAGGCGCTCGCGCGGGCGCGTGAACACGCCGCCCTGAATGCGACGATCACGCTGGATGAAGGCGCCGCGATTGCGGCGGCAGAGCGCGCCGACCTGAGGTTGGCGGGAGGCGATGCGCCGGCATTGTGCGGTATTCCACTGCTGCACAAGGATATTTTTTGTACAAATGGAATGCGCACGACTTGCGGCTCGCGCATGCTCGAAAGTTTCGTGCCGCCGTACGACGCGACCGTGGTCGAACGGCTCGCCGGCGCCGGCGCGGTCACGCTCGGCAAGGCGAACATGGACGAGTTCGCGATGGGTTCGTCGAACGAAAACAGTTTCTTCGGCCCGGCACGCAATCCCTGGGATCCTACGCGCGTGCCCGGCGGTTCATCGGGCGGCTCGGCTGCCGCGGTCGCCGCCGGCATCGTGCCATTCGCTACCGGCACCGACACCGGCGGATCGATCCGTCAGCCGGCAGCCTTCTGCGGCATCACCGGACTCAAGCCGACTTATGGCCGCGTGTCGCGCTGGGGCATGGTCGCGTTTGCGTCGAGTCTGGATTGCGGCGGCGTGCTCGCGCGCGGCGCCGAGGACTGCGCGCACGTGCTCGCGGCGATCGCCGGCCACGACCCGCGCGATGCGACCAGCATGGATCGCCCGGTCGACGACTACGTCGGCGCATTGTCCACATCGCTGAAAGGTATACGCATCGGCGTCGCCCGCGAGTACTTCGGCGGCGGCGTCGAGGAGGGCGTCGGTGCAACGGTGCGCGCCGCGTTGGCCGAACTGGAGAAACTGGGTGCGATCCTGGTCGACGTCGCGCTGCCGCACGCGGACCTGGCCATTCCGGCCTACTACGTCATCGCGCCCGCCGAAGCCTCGAGCAACCTCTCGCGCTACGACGGCGTGCGCTACGGCCATCGCTGCAGCGCGCCGCAGTCGCTCGAGGACCTGTACATGCGCAGCCGTGCCGAAGGCTTCGGCGCGGAGGTCAAGCGCCGCATCCTCGTCGGCACGTATGCGTTGTCGGCGGGCTATTTCGATGCGTACTACCTGCGTGCACAGCGCGTGCGTCGGCTGATCGCGAACGATTTCGCCGAAGCGTTCCGGCAAGTCGACCTGATCGCCGGGCCGACCGCGCCGACCGTCGCGTTCAAGCTCGGCGAGAAGGCGAACGATCCGCTGGCGATGTACGCCGCCGACGTCAACACGGTCGCCGTGAATCTTGCAGGCCTGCCGGC
>CAVTVN010000006.1:0-238863 GCA_963738115.1 uncultured Gammaproteobacteria bacterium
TCAACTTGTCGGCGAAATAAAGCCAGCCTGACGCATGCATCGCGGAGTTGACCGGGATCGGCAGCACAAGGAGGCTGCTTAACGGGCGGATGGAAGGCCGGCAGTCCGCAGTCGTCGGCTGCGCCGTCGCCCTCGATGCGAATCGTTTTCGCCGACGAGACAACCTCGCCGAACACCCCGGACCACGGATCGATCGATTCGAAGTGATTGCGCACTTCATTGCTCAGGCCGCGCGTGGTGATGCTGCGCAAGTGCTTGCGGTCGCGGTCGAGGATTGCAAGGGCGAGATACTTGCAGTTGATTATTTTCTGCGCGCTGCGGCAGAACAGCGCGAGCATCGCCTGTGGATCCCGCTCTGAAGTCAACGCGACATTCAATTGCAGCAAGGCCTCGAGGCGCAGGCTGAACGGATAGAGCGCCCTGATCCCGGCCCGCGCGATGGCCCCGTGTGCGTGTTCTTGCGAATCGGCCTTGCCGATCGCATCGTCGAGGGTTTCACGCAAGGAGCTTTGCAGTGCAGTCAGGCTGTGCAGGTAGTCCGGTTGCGCGACATCCATGAATTCGGACGTGCGCTCGGCGACGTCGGCCGGGAGGAGTGCGGACGGGCCGGCGTCCAGTGCTGCTGCGACAGCGTCGAGCACGGCCTGCGGTTGCACCGGTTTGATCAAGACGGCGGCGACGCCGCACTGTTCTGCCGCGGAGTTTGCCTCACTCACGCCATACGTTGCCGTGTAGAAGATGATTGGAGTATCCGCAACATCGGATTCGGCGCGCACGCGGCCGGCAAACTCGATGCCACTCATGGTCGGCATCGTCAGATCGGTAATGACCAGGTCTGGATGCTGGGCACGCACGATCGCAAAGGCCTCGGCGCCGTCCGACGCCTGTAGCACCGCGTGACCGACATGGCCAAGCAGTGTAGCTAGGAAATCGCGATTTACCGGGCGGTCGTCAACGACCAGGATCGTCGCCATGGGTGCCTCCGACGACAAGACAGGCAGCGATGACGTCGACCAGCCTCCGCGGCTCGGCCGGACACAGTCGTAACCCCTCAAGACGGAGCGGCCCGGCGCATGCCGCGATTGGACCGCGGCGGATCGCCTTGGCCGGCGCTTCCGTCAGATCGCTGTTGCGACAATTGACATCGACGACCAAACACTCGCCCTTCGACACCACGTATGTGCCGTCCTGGTCGAAATGTTCGAACTCAATTTTCACGCCAGATGCTCCTGACCGGTCCATGTCGTTATCCTGTCCAGCACTACATTCCCGTACGAACGCCCGCCTTCATTGCCGGCTTGAACATGCACCGGCAAAGGCCATTGCTCGCGGCTTCGCGGCGAATGACCCGGTGATACTAACCAAACAGCGTTTGTACCATGCAAATATGGTTCCAATAAGGGCTCCAAGGCGCCTGGAACGGCCCAATTGGAGTGACTGCGTACGTGGAGTCGGCCCCAACGTGATCAGCCGAATGGCGCCACGCCAATCCATCTCGCGTGCAGGAAAAACGCAAAGGCGGCCCACGCGGCAATGCCGATGGCGATCGTCAGCACATCTCCGATAGCCGTACCGGCAGGGTAGAGGACACCCGCAAGCCGGTCGCGCCGTCGCGAGACGGTGAAACCCGCAATCGCCCAGACCAGAAATGCTCCGAACAACATGACGTCATGCAGCATGCCGGTCGCCAGCAGATGGCCGAGTGCCCAGACCTTGACGCCGGCAAGCATCGGATGCCCGAGTTTCGCCTTGAAGTGATTGCGCGGAATGAACGCGGCGGCGACCAGTACAAATGCGATCAGCGTGAACAACCCATTCGCGTGTCGCAACGCCAGCGGCGGCACATAGAGCAGTACCGGCTGCAGCCGCGCCTCGGCGAAGCCCCAGATCAGCAGGACGAAGCCGGCGATCGAGATCAGCGAGTAGATTCCCTTCCACGGCCCTTCGCCCATGCGCGCGATCTGCCGCGTGCGCCAGCGCACGGCAAGAATTCGCACCGAGTGCAGGCCGAGAAACAAGACCAGGCCAAGGATCAGCATCGTCATGCGGGGCAACTCCTGCGTTGTCGGGCGGTCGCCCTTTTTCGATTGACTGTACGCGCTGCCAAGTATATTCGCCCGCCGGTCAATCGTTGGCACCGTGCCGGGCTGCCCGATCCTCAGAACCTGCGTGATAATGGCCAACGCCATCAATCCGGAATGAATCCATGACCGCACCCAGGCTCCCCGCCATTGGCACGCCGCTTTCCGCCGCCGCAACCCGTGTGATGCTGCTCGGAGCCGGCGAACTCGGCAAGGAAGTGCTGATCGCGCTGCAGCGATTGGGCGTCGAGACGATCGCGGTCGACCGCTACGAAAACGCGCCCGGCCAGCAGGTCGCTCATCACGCGCGGACGATCGCGATGAGCGATGCGCAGCAACTCAAGGCGCTGATCGAAGCCGAGCGGCCGGATGTCGTCGTGCCGGAAATCGAAGCGATCGCCACGCCGATGCTCGAAGAACTGGAAGCAGCCGGCGTCGTGCGCGTGATCCCGACCGCTCGCGCCGCGCGCCTGACCATGAACCGCGAGGGCATTCGCCGCCTCGCCGCCGAGACGCTTGGATTGCCGACGAGCCCTTACAGGTTCTGCGACTCGCTCGCAGAGTTACAAGCCGCAATCGACGGCGGCAGGCCCTCTCGGCCATCCATGGCCTCCGCGGCATTCGGGCTTCTGCCCGACGCACCTGGGCTCCTGCCCGGCGTTGGCTATCCTTGCATCGTCAAGCCGGTCATGAGTTCGTCCGGCAAAGGCCAGAGCAAGATCGACGGTCCCGGCGACGTCAGTAAGGCCTGGGATTACGCGATGGCCGGCGGGCGCGTCAGCCTCAATCGCGTCATAGTCGAAGGCTTCATCGACTTCGACTACGAGATCACGTTGCTTACCGTTCGTGCCAGGAATGCTGGTGGCTCGATCGAAACCTCCTTCTGCGCCCCGATCGGTCACGTGCAGGTGCACGGCGACTACGTCGAAAGCTGGCAACCGTGTGCGATGCATCCGGCGGCGCTGGCGCGTTCGCAGGAGATCGCAAAGAAGGTCACCGACGATCTCGGTGGACAGGGCATATTCGGCGTGGAACTGTTTGTCAAAGGCGAGCAAGTGTGGTTCAGCGAAGTCAGCCCGCGCCCGCACGACACCGGAATGGTCACGATGATCACGCAGTGGCAGAACGAATTCGAGCTGCACGCGCGCGCGATCCTCGGCCTGCCGGTGGATACCACACTCAAGAGTCCTGGCGCATCGGCCGTGATTTACGGCGGCGTCGAGGGCAAGCCTCTGGTGTTCGACGGAGTTGCCGATGCCCTCTGCGTGCCGAACACGGACGTGCGGCTGTTCGGCAAGCCCGAGAGCTTCGTCAGACGTCGCATGGGCGTCGCGCTGGCGCACGATGCGGATGTCGAGGTCGCACGTCGAAGCGCGAAGCTGGCGGCAGGCAAGGTCCGGCCGCGTCTGATTTGAGCCGGCGTTCTGCTTCGTACGCCCTTCGGTTAGTCCATCGCGCGCGCCGAGGGTGTGGGGAAATTCGTGCCGAACGCGTCGTCCATTGCGTGCCGCGTCCGGACTTCCCTTCAGAATTTCGCGAAGTAGACGTTTCCTGTGGGGGAAGCCATGCCACGCTCCCGCAGGGGCGAGCGACAGTTGCGCCCCGTTTAGCCAGGACGATGCGTTGAACGGAATATTCCAGCTTGTGCCGAGCGTGTCGGAATACTTGGTGTAGATGCGCTCGGGGGCTCCGGAGGAGCCAGCATTCGCGTTGTCGTCAGCGCATTCGCGCAACGGCGTTGACTCGTACCGGCGTCATCGGGCGCTGCGGCCCCCTGGGATTGGGCCAGGGCCTGACAACATCATGTCCATGACCATGATGGCCGACCTCAGGACCATGATGGTGGCCATCATGACGCGAGTGCAGGAACGGGGATGCGCCGAACCACGCCGGATAGTAGACGTTGTCGTCGTATGAGTGCGCACCAGTTTCCGTCTCGTAGTCGGCCTGGTAGGACGCCGCCTGCGCAGCCTGATACGCGGCGGCTTGCGCCTGCTCCGCCGCTTCGCGTGCCTGCTGCGCGCTGAGCGCCGCTGCCTCGGCCGCAAGGTCCCTTACCGGAGGCGGCGAATCCTTCTCGGGCACGTAACTGGCAACGTGTTGGACCTGGCTCTTTGCCGGGCACGCGAGATTGGTATACATCACATCGCCATTCGCTGCCGTGCAACGATAGATTTCGCCGGCACAA
The DNA here is from genome assembly GCA_963738115.1 of uncultured Gammaproteobacteria bacterium. GTDB lineage: Bacteria > Pseudomonadota > Gammaproteobacteria > Xanthomonadales > Rhodanobacteraceae > Rudaea. The sequence continues at coordinate 4,270 of CAVTVN010000006.1, forward strand.
ATACCGTGGCTGGCAGCCGCGGTCAGGAGGAGCACGATGGTCTTGCCGTGCATGACCGAATGTCCACTTCAAATCTGCTTGCGGTAAGCAGAACGTCAAAGCCACTCTAGCGCGATTTTCCCCGCGTGTCCCGGTCCGGTCGGCCTTGTTTATGCGGGCAAAGTCATCTTTTGGCAGGCGCGCGGCAGGAACGGTATAGGTTTCGTTGGCGCGGCGCGCGGCTGGTGCGCCGCTTCACCGCCTTGCTGCCGAGACGAAAGGGGCTAGGATAGTAGCCGCTCGAATTGCGCGACCTTGATCGTCGCGGTGCTCTCGTCGAGCCCGTAGCGATCGCGCAGGCGTCCGATCAGATAACTTCGGTCGCCTTCGCCGAAGCTGACGTCTTCGTAGGTCAGCTTGCTCCACTTGGAGCGCAGTTTCCCCTGCAACCGGGGCCAGTGACTCTTGATTACGTCGCGGCTCATGGCGCGGCTCCTCGCAGGACGATGGACCTTGCATAGTGGTCCACATGTTGCGGAATAGCCATGATTATCGGTATCGCGCAGCCTGGACGGTCTGGCAGCTAACCAATGGCCCTTCGAGCATCGAGCGCGAGAACGCGCGCATGCCCGGAATGATTGCGCGGCAACTTGGCGCCGCTGAGGCCGCATTGCGCGAATTTGTGCGGTGAAGTGTAGTATTGGCTTCCCAAGTACACGTCGCAAGAGAGCTTATGCCAAATATCGGCGCAATCCTTAAAGACGAAATTTCACGCCTCTGCCGAAGGGAGATTCGCAAGCAGGTGCAGCCCGTGCGCAAGGTGTCGGCCGGATATCGCCGGGACATCGCCGCGCTCAAGCGCCAGGTGCAGGAACTGCAGCGGCGCACGAGCGCACTCGCCAAGCGCGCCGTGCAGGCCGGCGGCAACAACGACAAAGCCGGCGAGCCGGTCCGAGCGTCGCGATTCGTGGCAAAAGGGCTTAGGTCACTGCGCGCTCGGCTTGGCTTGTCTGCATCCGATCTGGCGCGGCTCATGAGCGTGAGCGATCAGTCCATCTACAACTGGGAGCTGAAGAAGACCAGCCCGCGCAAGGAGCAACTGGCGACGCTCGCGACAATCCGCTCACTCGGCAAGCGCGAGGCGCACAGCCGACTGGAAGCGCTCAAGGTACCGAAAGGACGCAAGCGGCGGTAGCCGTGCCGGACTGCAGGTGTCCCTCGGGGACGCCTGATTGGTATTCCCGACAAGGTGTTTAGGGTGCTACCAGCGCGTCGTACGAGTCGGGCCGGCGGTCGCGATAGAACTGCCAGATGTTGCGCACTTCGCGAATCTTGTCGAAATCCAGTTCTGCCGTGATCAGTTCGCTGCGGTCGCGCGAGCCGGTCGCCAGGAACGCGCCGCGCGGATCGCAGAAGTAGCTCTGGCCGTAGAATTCGCCGATGTTCCATGGCGCTTCGGTGCCGACGCGATTGATCGCGCCGACGAAGTAGGCGTTGGCCACGGCGTGCGCCGGCTGTTCGAGTTTCCACAGGTATTCGGAAAGGCCGGCGACTGTCGCCGACGGGTTGAACACGATCTCGGCGCCGCCGAGGCCGAGTGCTCGCGCACCTTCCGGGAAATGTCGGTCGTAGCAGATGTAGACGCCGACCTTGCCGTACTTGGTCTGGAATACCGGATAGCCGAGATTGCCGGGACGGAAATAGAACTTCTCCCAGAATCCCGGCAGGCAATGCGGAATATGGTGCTTGCGGTACTTGCCCAGGTACGTGCCGTCGGCGTCGATCACCGCGGCAGTGTTGTAGTAGATGCCGGGCTCATCTTCCTCGTAGATCGGCACGACGATCACCATGTTGTGGCGGCGCGCCTGTTCCTGCATCAGCTTCACGGTCGGGCCGTCGGGGATGCGTTCCACGGCTTCGTACCAGCGCGGATTCTGCTCGGCGCAGAAGTACGGCCCGGTAAATATCTCCTGCATGCACAGCATCTGCACGCCTTCGCGGCCTGCCTGCTCGACGAAGGCGAGGGTCTTTTCGATGTTGGCGTTGCGAATCGTCGCCACGCTTTCATCGACGCCGCACGCCATCGACGTCTGGATCAGTCCGCACTTCACGATTCTGGGCATAACCTTCCATCTCCTGCGAGAAATTCTCTGCACATCATCTCATCGCCGCCATACCGTGTCGCGTCGAGCTTGCGCCGCCACGGGCACTAACGTGCCGCGCCGGATTTCGCCCGATGCACGCGCTCGATCAGATCCTCGATGATCGGGTTTCTGGCGAAGGGGTTCAACGTGAATGGCCGTTTCGGCGAGAACGCGATCTCCTTGCCGAGATTTCCCGGCGTGATCAGGCGCAAAGTGGCGCGCGGCGGATTGACGAGAAACGAATTGTCGATGTTCATGATGTTGGTGAGTTCGATACGATCCTCGACCGCGCCGCGCCGCACGCGCAGGTACGTGCCGTGGTCGGTTACTTCGTCGGCGAGATCCCACACCAGCTTGCGCATGAGAAGGTAGCCGAAAACCGCCATGGCGACCGGCACGAGCAGGAAGACCGGGTCCTTCTGCATCACGCCGGCAACGCCAGCCGTGGCAACGAACACGGCGATGAACCCGAACCAGATGAACGGAAAGATCCGTTTCTGGAAGAACATGCCTTTGGCTGAAATCCGGTCCATGCGCGCAGGTTCCTGTCACCAGCCGATCGAAGTTTCGCGCCTCGCCCTGGCTGCTTCAAACAGGTCGCCGCGTCAGCCGCCGGTAGCGCGCCAGATGGCGGATCGCATCCTTGGCGCGGCCGACGGATTCGTAGAGCAGCGCGAGGTTGTAGTGGCCGTCGGCAAGATTCGGGTCGTCGTGCAGTGCCGCTTCGTACGCCCGCATCGCATCGGCCTTGCGGCCCATGTCCTCGAGCAGCACGCCGAGGTTGAAATTCAGCAGCGGGTCGTGGGCGCCGCGGCGCAGGGCATCGCGATAGACGCGCTCGGCATGCGTGTGGTGACCGGCTTCGTGCAGCAGACGGCCCAGGTTGATGTGCGCGTCGATGCGAGTCGGATCGAGCGCAATGGCTTGTTCGTAAGCCTTGCGCGCCGAGCTGGCGTCGCCGGATTCGAGCGCCGCTGCGCGATCGAATAAATCCACCTCGGTGGAGGAATCTGCGGCCGCTGTCCTCTGCGGCGCGGCAGAAGCCGGTTCGATCACGCCGAGCGAACCTTCCGCCGGGTCGCCTTCGAAGGCGAGCAGGTATTGTCCCGAGTCGGCCTGCCAGCGGCCGCCGCGCTCACTGACGACGACGCGGTCGCCGACGGCGCGGATGCGCAGGCCGGACAAAGGCATTGACTCCGGCAAACGGCGGCGCAGGGCCTTCAACGACTGCGCAATCTTGCGCGGCGTGAGGTTGGCATCGACCAGCGCCTGCGCGGTGCGCAGCACGATCAGATCCTGGAACGAGAACAGCCACGCGTTGCGCGGCCCGCGCGTCGGGGTGACGAAGCCGGCGCCGACGAGAGCACGCAACGTTCGGCGGGGAATCCGCAGCAGTTTCTCGACGTCGGCGACGCCGTACTGCTGCGTTGGCTGCGATTTCAGTAAGACTATTTCCTGGCCCTCTTGCGCGGTGCGGCTTCAGCCGGTGCGGCGCTGGCGGTTTTTGCCGGCTTGCGTGTCGTTGCCGGTTTCTCGGCGGTTTCGTTGTCCTTCGACGGCTTGACGCCCTTGCGCGCAAGACTCGCGCGCAGCGCTTCCATCAAGTCGATGACCTGGGCGCCGCCGCCGTGGTCGACCGGCTCGGCGAGCGTGACTTCCTCACCCTCGACCTTCTTCTGCACGGCCTTCTCGATGCGCTCGCTCACGTCGTCCTTGTAGGCGCTCGGATCGAAGCGGTTGGACGACTGCGCATCGATGAGCTGCTGGGCGAGCTTCAACTCGGCCGGCTTGACGTCCATGTGCGGGATGTCGATTTCGCTGATCGAGCGCACTTCGCCCGCGTACAACAGCTGTTGCATGACCAGGCCGTCTTCGGCCGGGCGCAGCATCACGATGTACTGCTTGCCGCGCGCCGCCCAGCGACCGAGCGCACAGCGCTTGGATTCCTTCAACGCCTTGGTGAACAGCGCATACGGTTTTGCGCCACCCTTGTCGGGGGCGAGGTAGTACGCCTTGTCGAAGTAGACCGGATCGACGGCGGAGATCGGCACGAACTCGGTGATGTCGGCGGCGCCGGTACCGGCTTCCTCTAGCGCCTTCAATTCGTCGTTCGAGAACATCACATACTGGTCCTTGGCGAACTCGTAGCCCTTGGCCATCTCGTCGCGCCCGACCGGCACTTCTTCGCGCGCGCAGATGTACTGCTGCTTCAGGCGCGAGCCGCAGGTCTTGTGCAGCAGATTGAAATGGATCTGCTTGCTCGCCTCGGTTGCCGAATAGAGTTTTACCGGAATCGCCACGAGTCCGAACGTGATCGTCAATGATGCGATGGAACGCGCTGCCATGACCTTCTCCGCTAGCAAGATATAAAAGCCTGAATAAGCCGTGGCACCTGCATCCGGCGTGAATCCGATACCTGTTGTCCCGCAGGCATCGAAGGTACCGGGCTTATTCAGGCCCCCATGTTTTTCTTGAGCGCCCGCCCTAGATCCTGCTTGTTTTTCAGGGCGTTGCGCCAATGATCTCCGGATCGAGTCAACATGTCTATCACATTAGTCATGCGGAAGTCGAGAGGGTGGGCATTGGCCAGCTGCTCCCAGGTCAGCGGCATCGAGATCGGGCCGCCCGGTTCGCCGCGCGGCGAATAGGCCACGTTGAGGGTCTTGCCGCGCACGTTCATGTTGTGATCCATGAAGATCTTGCCGGTGCGCTTGGGTACGCTCCACTCCATCGTGATGATCTTCGGATGCTGGCGCAGCAGGTGCCGGCCGACCAGTTCGCAGACGTGGCGCGCCGTGTCGAAATCGATCGTGCGCTTGATCGGCACGAATACGTGCAGGCCGGTCTTGCCCGAGGTCTTGACGACTGCTTCGAGCGACATGCCGTGCAGCAACTCGCGCAGCCAGAACGCAACTTCCTTGCCTTTCTCGAAGGCGATCGTGTTCAACTCAGGTTCGGCGCCGGCCTTCTCCTTGCCCGAGTAGATGTACGGATCGATGTCGAACACGACGTAGTCGGGGAAGTTCAAAATCGAGCTCTCGAGCGATTCGAGCGAAGTGGCATAGTCGGTGTTCTTGTTCGGCGTATCGGCGCCAAGGTTCGCGCGCGAATGCCAGATGTGGAACTCGAGCGTGCCGGACTGTGCGAGCCAAAGCAGCGTCGGCAGGTTGTTGCAGAGCAGGTATTCGTGGCTTTCGTCCTTGTGACCGGAGTACACGGTAATCGTCTGCGTGAACGGCGGCCGCTCCTGTTCCCAGTGCTTCTGGAAAAATCGCTGGCCGCGAATTCCGTCCGGCATGCGGATCATCGTCAGCGGCCGGTCGGCCAGGTGCGTGAGGATGTACGGCGAGACCTGGGCGAAGTAGCGCAGCAGGTCGCGCTTGGTCAGTGCCGGCTGCTGCAGTGCCGGATCGGCGGGCCAGTACACGCGATCCAGGTGCGTCAGACGAATGCGATCGGCGCCGACGATCAAGTCGAAGGCATTTTTCTTGCTCGCGAGCTGCGCGAGAATTGTATCGATCCCGCGATCGACGGTGTCGCTCTTGGCGGCGCGCGGCGTCGCGCCCGGCTCGACCCGGCGCACCTGCGCTGGATCCAGATCGTCGCGCACACGCAGGAACACCGGCGCGCGCAGCGCCCCGTCGGCGGTCCATTCGTGAAACGTGACTTCACAGGCGATTTCGGGCTGGACCCACGTCGTCGGCGCATTGAGCTCGGGTTTTTCCACGAAGGGACAAGTGCGCGTCACCAGCGGCTCGAGGCGCGCCTTGGTCTGCTTGAGCGAACGGTCGTCAAAACCGGAGCCGACGTGCGAGGCGTAGTGAAGTTTCTTCTGCTTGTCCCAATAGCCGACCAGCACTGCGCCGAGCGCGGAACGCGAGCCCTTGCCGGTGGTGTAACCCGCCGATGACGAAGTCCGCGCTGTGGGTCGGCTTGACCTTCAGCCACGCCGCCGAGCGCTTGCCGGTTTCGTAACGGCTGTTCCTGCGCTTGCCGATCACACCTTCGAATCCGCTGGCGACGGCAGCGCTGTGCAAAACGACGCCGTCGTCCTCGGCGTGCACGAGTTGCACGAGCGAAGAGGGCAGCAGGCACTGGGCGAGATAGCGGCGCCGGTCCTGGTATTGCGCATGGCGCAGGTCGATGCCGGCGAAGTAGAGCAGGTCGAACGCGAAGAAAATCGCCGGCGCGTTCTGGTCGGCCGCGGCCAGCTCGCGCGCGGTCTTGAGTTGCACGCGATTTTGCAACGCGTTGAATGACGGCTTGCCCGCAGCGTCGAGGGCGACGATCTCGCCATCGAGGACCATCCCATCGATTCCCTGCTTCGCCAGTTCGGCGACCAGTGCCGGAAATGCAGGCGGTCAGGTCGAGGCCGCGTCGCGAACGGAGCGTGACGCCTTTTTTGTCGATCGACACGATGACCCGGTAGCCGTCGAGTTTCGGTTCCCACATCCAGCCGGCATCGTTGAATGGCGCGTCGGCAGTCTCGGCCTGCATCGGCTCGAGCTTCGCCGGCAGGGCCGAGACTTCGCCCGCCGGAACGAGTTGCGCCGCCGGAATGCGATGCGCCGGGACGATCTTCAAATCGGCGACCGACGCACCTGACAGGACCGAGCGGTTCTGCGCGGTGACGTCTTCGCTGCTGACGAAACGGTCCTTGTGCTTGAGCATCAGCCAGCTCTTGGCTTCCTTCATGCGTACCAGCGCGAACGAACCCTTGAGCTTGAGCCCGCGCAACTGCACGCTGAGCTTGCCCTTGACCATGCCATCGCGAATCTGCTTTTCGGCTTCGTCGCGATCATGGAACCACAGGCCGTCTTCGTCCGGGCTGTAGACGCCGCAATCCCAGACGATGACTTCGCCGGCGCCGTATTGCTTCGGCGGGATCACGCCTTCGAACGAAGCGTAATCGTACGGATGGTCTTCCGTCTGGGCGGCGAAGCGCTTCTCGCCGCGATCGAGCGACGGTCCTTTCGGCACGGCCCACGACAGCAGCACACCGTCGCATTCGAGGCGGAAATCGTAGTGCAGTTGGCGCGCGGCATGCTGCTGCACGACGAACAGCAGCGGCCCGCGCCGTCCCGCCGCCTGCTCTGCTGGCGGCTCGGGGGTGGCGTTGAAGCTGCGCTTGGCGGAATATTCGCTGAGGCTGTTTTTCTTGACCACGGCGGGATTCTAGCGGAGGTCGCACAAATGGCAGCAACAAAGCTCCTGGCCGGCGCCAGCGGCTACGCGTTCAAGGAATGGCAGGGCAGTTTCTATCCCGACAAGATCAAGGCCGAAGACATGCTGGCCTGGTATGCGCAGCGCCTGCCGACGGTCGAGATCAACAACACGTTCTACCGCATGCCCAAGCCTGCGGTGCTGGAGAACTGGGCGCAGGCGACGCCGCCGGATTTCCGTTTCGCGATCAAGGCATCGCGGCGAATCACGCACGACGCGCGCATCAAGGCCGACGCGGCCGACTCGGTCGCCTACCTCTACCGCATGCTCGTCTCACTGGGCGACAAGCTCGCAGCCGTGCTGTTCCAGTTGCCGCCGAACCTCAAGAAGGACCTGCCGCGGCTGGAAGCATTTCTGAAGATGCTGCCGGAAGGTCATCGCGCGGCGTTCGAGTTCCGCAACGAGAGCTGGTTCGACGAAGAAGTCTACGCGCTACTGCGGCAGGCAAACGCGGCGTTGGTGCTGTCCGAGCGCGAAGACAACGCGCCGCCGCCGCTGGTGGAAACGGCCCCGTGGGGCTACCTGCGCCTGCGTCTGGAGGAGTATTCCAGCGACGATCTGCAACGCTGGGCTGCGCGCGTCGCCGCAACGGGCTGGGGCGAGACGTTCGCGTACTTCATGCACGAACCGACCGCGCCCGGGTATGCGCGCGCGCTGCTCGATCTACGCATCCGCGCCGCCGCCGCAATAGACAATCCGATTCGACGCGAATCGCGGCGCGAGTCAACTATGTTGCGGTGCCAAAGGCAGAGTGATTATGCGACTTGGCGCGCGACCGTCGTGCCCATGGTTTGCCGGGTGCGAGCGGAAATGTGCAAGGGCTTGATCAGGTAGACGATGCGGCAGATCGCACACAGATTGAACGTCTGGATCGTCTTGCGGTTCCTGTCGTCAGTCGCCGACAAGGAATATTCGCGCAGATTCTCGCTTTCTGAGCGGCAGCAGGAACATTGCATGGGAACCTCCGCGTGTCGGTTTGGCTGACGTTGCGCCTTTGCCCGTTGGGCACGCGGGAAATTTGCTGAAAAATTCCGTTAAGGTTTGGCGGCGCAGAACGTGCATGCGCCCTCGCAGCCGCTCGGCTGCCTACCCGGCCTGCTGCCGGCCGAGCACGACCAGCGCGATGCCGCCAAGAATCGCAGCGGCGGCGATCACCAGCCGCACCGAGACGTGCTCGTCCAGGAAAATCACACCGCCGACTGCGGCAATCACCGGCACGCTCAATTGCACCGTAGCCGCATGCGTGGCCTTCAGGCCCTTGAGGGCCGTATACCAGATCGCGTAGCCGACGCCCGAGGTCAGGGCACCCGACGCGATCGCGTAGTGGATACCTGCATGATCGAGCGACATCCACGGCAATGCGGCGAATGCTCAGGATGGCGGCAAAGGGAACCGCACGCAGGAAATTGCCGGCGGTCGTGCGCGTGGCGTCGCCGGCACCGCGCCCGCGCAAGGAATAGACGCCCCAGGCGACACCCGCGCTGAGCATCAGCAACGATCCCTGCAGCGACGGCGCGGAGATGCCCGGGAGCATCAGGCCGACGAGGCCAGCGAATGCCAGTAACAGCCCGGCCACCTGGCGCAGCTGGAACCGCTCGCCGCGATAGAGGCCCCAGCTGATCATGGTCGCCTGCACGGCGCCGAACAGCAGCAGGGCGCCGGTTCCGGCGGGCAGGCTGATGTAGGCGAATGAGAACGTGACTGCATAGGCGAACAGCGCGAAAGCCGACCACCAATTCGCACCGTCGGCCAGCGCCCCGTTGCGCAGCCGCACGATGAGCCACAGCGCAATCGCGCCGGAAACCAGGCGGATCGAGGTGAAGCTCGCGGCATCGATCTGCGTGTTCTTCAGCGCCACGCGGCACAGCAGCGAATTGCCGGCGAAGGCAATCATGGTCAGAACGACGAGGACGAACAGGCGCGCGCGCGACATCAGCGGGTTCGTCGGCAGGCGAACACGCTGCGCAAAGCAATGGCGCGGCAATGATGCATCGGCGTTGCACCCGCGAAGGAAATCAGGCCCAGATACTAACGAGTTGTCGAGGCGTCGTGAAAGTCGGCGATGGTCGAACTCCCATGCGCGTATTTCCAGTCGACGACGCTTGTCGCGGCGTGGCCCGGTTCCTTAGCTGCCCCTGACGATACTGATATGGCAATCAGGCAGTTGCGCGAAGCCAAGCAATGGCGTCGGCCTCGGCGGCTAATGCGTTGGTCGACGCGCCAAATTTCGCGGCGACGCCGCCGAATTTCTGCGGATCGATAACCTCGGACTTGGCCACGACGGCGATCTGGACAGCCCCGCCGGCCGCGCCGGCCCATTGCCGGACCCGCATGTTACGAGCGAGCTGACTCCGTCCAGGAATGCGGCGATGCCGCCGCGCTCAATGAACCGCTACGGCCGGCTTGGCATTCGATGCTGCAGCCGGGGTGCGCTTGCGCGGAGCCGGTTTCTTCGCACTGTTCGTGGCTCTGGCTCTCTTTGCTGCGACCGCTGGCCGCTTCTTGCTGGCCAGCGCTGCGGCGCTGCGGCGACGCCACTGGACTATGGCAAGGTAGGCAGAGGCAGCCCCGGCAACGATGATGACGGTCGCGTAAGGATGACGGCTGACGATGTTCGGCTCGCGCATTCGCTTCGCCATCGCCTTGGCGCCGGACGCGATATGGTCCTGCGTCGATATGGCGATTTCCTGTGCACTCTGTGCGTACGGAGCGGCTGCCGAGCGGGCTGCGCGCGTCGCATCGAATGCGGCATCGCGCAACGTCTCCGCAGCCACCATCAATTGCCTGCGCACCTCTTCCTCGTGAAATGAGTTGCGCAACTGCGCTCCCTTGTCGCCGATATTCCGGGCGATGGCGACGAGATTCTTCGTGGCCGCCAACAACGGCGCGGTGATCGATCGGGTATCCATTAGCGGTCTCCAAAAAGTTGCGGACGCGGCGGATGCGAAGCGTCCGCTCGCACCTTTGTCGCTGGCCCGGCGGCGAATGCGCAAGCGCAGTGCGTCCGGTACTTCAACGGCCACATCGCATATTACGCAGCGCACTTGAACGCAGTGGGAACCATCGGTGCGGATCGTTGCACAAGTAAACTATTAAGAATTCGTTCACGCGAGCGGCCCTGGCGTGCCGAATCAATTTGCGACGTGGTCATCGCAGTTGACTGCCAGGAAGCGCGCACGCTGGCGCGCGATTGCTACTCAGTGAGGCGCAGCTGTCCGGGCCAGTCGCGGAAGTTGAACACCTGGCCCTCGCGTCGCACCTGCGCGATGGCGCCAAGATCGACGTCCGCGTAGACCCACTGCGCGGCATTCAGCGTGCCGCTCGCGAGCACGCCATCGTCGGGAAAGCCGCGATCGACCGGCGTGTAGATGGCGGCGGCGCCGACATTGACGTCGACCGCGGGCGACCACGGTGCGCTGCCGACGGTCGAAGCCTGCACGACATAGCACTGGTTCTCCAGCGCGCGCGCCTGGCTGCCGATGCGCACGCGCCAGTAACCGGCGACGGTGTCGGTGCAACTCGGCACGAGAATGAGGTCGGCGCCCATTTCGACCTGGCGGCGCGCGATCAGCGGAAATTCGCTGTCGTAACACACGTCGATCGCGATGCGGCCGAGCGCGGTATCGAATACGCGCACGTCGTCACCGGCCTGGATCAGCCACTGCTCGTTCTCGAAGCGCGTCATCTGCAGCTTTTCCTGGAACTCGCTGCGGCCGTCGCCATGGAACAGATACGATCGGTTGCGATAGCCGTCGCCGACGCGCACCGGGAAACTGCCGGCGCAGATGATCAGGTCGTGTCGTTTCGCCTGCGCGGCGAACAGCTCGAGGAAGCGTGGCAGCACGGTCTGCAGCGCCGGCAGTTGTGCCGGCAGCGAGGAATGGATTTCCGCCGGGAACAGCGATGCCAGTTCCATGCTGAAATATTCGGGGAACAGCAGCAGGCGCGCGCCGTTGTGCGCGGCTTCCTCGACCCAGCGCGCGATCTTGGCTTCGTAGCGCGCCCAGTCGCCAAGGAATTCGATCGGATATTGCGCGGCAGCGATGCGGAACGGCTGTGGCACGGGTTTGCCGTCCGCCGGCAGCGACTTGGTCCAGAAGCGCATCGTCTTGGCGCTGGACTCGCTCTGGTCGATGTCCTTCCATGTGTAGCTCGTCTCGAGCTGCGCCTGCTCGGTGTAGCCGAAGCGCTGCCAGATCGCATTCAAGGGCGAATAGTCGGCCGGGCGCAGCGGATGATCCGGAGCGCGCCGAACGCCGCAGAACGTGCACAGCTCGATTCCCGGCAGCCCGGCAGCATGCTGCTCGCGCGCCTGGAACAGGTGCTTGTAGATGCCGCGGCCACGATAGGCCCTGCGCAACACGGACTCACCGCAATAGAAAACCTTGGCGACGTCGTAACCGCGTTCGACGAACGGCCGCTGGAATTCCGCCGTTTCGTCCTGCATCGGCAGGCCGGTCGACGCACCGACCAGCTCGACGCCGTCGTAGACCAACACCGCGAGACTGCGCGGCGAGTTGACGTAAGTCTGCAGGTACTTGCGCTCGTATTCCTCGTCGCCGTCATACAGATAGGGAAACTCGCGGAACACCTCGATGCGCAGGCGCGCCAGTTCGTCCACGTGCGCGGCAATGTCCTTGCCGATGACGCGCTTGAATGTGAAGGTGTCGTTGCCGTTGTTCATTGCCGTGGCGACGAGCGTCCCTAACTGACCTGCGCGATCCAATCCTGCAGGTTGTAGTAGTTCGTGATGCGCGCGACCTTGCCGTCGCGCACGTCGAAGAATGCGCCCGCCGGCAGGCGGTATTTCTGGCCGTGTGCCGGCGGCAGGCCCGGGTCGCTGGCGAGGTACTCGCCATTGACGATGAACTCGGCGGCCGCGCGAGTACCGTCGGCGTTTGCAAACACCACGATATCGGTCAGATGTTCCCGATACGCACCGTTCATGCGCTGCATGAACGCTTGGAATGCCGGCTTGCCGGATTCACGCCCGCTTTGGTTGACGTCGTGCACGACGTCATCGGTTAGCAGACTCTCGAACGTCCGCATGTCTCCGGCGTTGAATGCCGCGTAGTAGTTCTTGATCAACTGGATCGTCGCTTGCTGCATGGCGGCTCCAAGTCCTGGGGCAGGGAAAGCAGATGGGATCGCCGCGCCGGCGTTCAAGCCGTGCCGGGCGTAGCAGAGCGCCCCGCATTGCACCGCGTGGGCAAGGAAGGCGTTGACCGATTTGTCAGAACGCGTCGCCGCCGGCCGAAATGGCTTCCTCGAGGCGATCACCGAGCGGGCCGATTTCGTCGATCAGGCGGTCGAGTTCTTCCGTCGACAGCAGTTCGTAGGGTCGGTTCTCGCACAAATGCAGGTACGGCGAGCCGTCGAGGTCGCTCACGGCGAGGAAGCCGACGCGCTGCTCCCAGTTGAAGCGCAGGCAGCGCTTGGCGTCCATGCCGGTCAGCGGGCCGATCGGTGTCGAGATGCGCAGGTACTTGCGGCCGTCCTCGGCATCGATTTCGGCGAAGTACAGGCCCTGATGGCGCTTGCCGCCCTCGATCAGCAGGTCGAAGCTGATCAGGTACGGATCGTTGATGCGCAGCTGCTGCTGCGCCGAGATGTACGAGCGGACTTCTTCGAAGGATTGCACCGGCGTCTCCAATGGCTGGCGCCTATGCTAACGTGCCCGGCCCATGACGCAAGCCCGTGTTGCAAAACCCGAACACCTGGCGATCCGCCGCGTGGTGGCAGCGATCCCGCGCGGCCGGGTTGCCAGCTACGGCGAAATCGCCGCGCGAGCAGGCCTGCCGGGCCGTGCGCGGATGGTCGGGCGCGTGCTCGGCGACGCCGGTTCGGAAGCAAAACTGCCGTGGCACCGCGTGCTGCGCTCAGACGGCCGCTTTGCCTTCGCACCCGGCAGCCGCGGGTTTCGCGAGCAGCGCGCGCGCCTCATCGACGAAGGCGTGATCGTTTCCAACGGGCGCGTCGATCTCGCGCGCTTCGGCTGGCAGCGCAATCTCGACGCCGAGTTGTGGGCCATGCGCTGATCGTGACCGCCGTCACCATCTGAAAAACCGCGAATTTCACCAATTCACACCGGTCGTCAGCGCCTTGATGCCAATCGTCCCTCGCGTGCCCGTGTGACCGTCGATTTTGCGTAGAGATTGTAGTTCCAGCGGCGCCGATCAGCCCTTGCGAAAACGATCGGTTGTCCAGCACGGAATTGCAACTTCGACCGCGATGTTCGGATTGCCCGCGGTCGATCGTTGCCTTCGAAATGACCCTCGAAGACCTACGGAGCAGAACGATGCGGGAAACGGATGGGCAGGGGAGAGCGGCGACATGATCGCTTGGCAAGGAATTTCGTGGCGCCGGCGCATCCTCTGCATGCTTGCCGCGTCGACATTGGGTGCGGCACCGGTTGCGGCCGCGGTCTTGAGTCATTTTCCGGATCCGATGTTTCATGACGGCATGGAGGGTCCGACCGCCGGGCCGTTCAACGATGCCGATGCCGCGCGCTTCCTCGCGCAAGCGACGTTTGGACCGACCGACACTGATATCGCCGCCCTGCGCGCCAGCGGCTACGTGGCATGGCTCGACAAACAGTTCGATGCGGTGCAGACGCCGCCGTCATCGATGCTCACGTATTACAACTGGGTCGCTGGACCGAGTCCCGGCGGTCTCGACGAGAACGCCGGCTACCAAGATATCATCGAGGCCTGGTTCCTCGGCGCGCTCGGGGGCCCGGACCCGCAGTTTCCGGCCAACGCGGCAAGGAACCACACGGATCAACTCCGCCAGCGCGTCGCGTTCGCTCTGAGCGAGATCTTCGTGATCTCCGACCAGAACACGCTGATCGACCAGCATCCCGATGGGCAGACCTACTTCTACGACATTCTCAGCAACAACGCGTTCGGCAACTTTCGCACGCTGCTCGAGCAGGTGACGTTGAGCCCGGCGATGGGTGTCTATCTGAACATGCAGGGCAACCCGCGCGCGAACCTCAATCAAAATCTGCATCCGGACGAGAACTACGCACGCGAAATCAATCAGCTCTTCAGCATCGGTCTGGTCGTGCTGAACCAGGACGGCACGCCGTTCCTGTCCGCCGGCAAGCCCGGTTCCGACCTACGATCAGTCGGTCGTCACCAACTTTGCCCACGTTTTCACGGGCTGGAACTGGGCCGATTGCGACACCGGCAATTTTTCCGGTTGCGGCTACCACGGATCGGATTTCGTCCTGCCGATGGCGTCGTTTCCGGCACATCACGACAACGGCACCGATTTGACGAACGACATCGTCAGCAAGCAGTTACTGAACTATCCACCGCCCAACTACGAGGTCAATCCCGATCTGCCGGCCGCGGTCAACGGTGGCGTGCTGGTTGCCGGCGGCACGCCGACGACGGACCTCGCGTTCGCACTCGACAACATCTTCCACCATCCGAACGTCGGCCCATTCATCAGCAAGCAGCTGATCCAGCGGCTGGTGACGAGCAACCCGAGTCCGGAATACGTGCGGCGTGTCAGCAACGTGTTCAACAACAACGGCAGCAATCAGCGCGGAGACCTGAAGGCCGTGGTCAGGGCCATTCTGCTCGATCCCGAAGCGCGCTACGGGCAGTTCCGGGATCCCGAGGTTTTCGGCAAGCTGCGCGAACCGTTGCTGCGCATTACGCACTTCTGGCGTGTGATGAGCGCACGGCATCAGTGTGGCGCGGCCGGCTACGTGAACGGCGATTACGTCAACGCGTACCGCTACGCGGGATACGACCTTGCCTACGGTACAAACGACACGATTTACGGCAATGGCGTCGGCCAGGCACCGATCAAGGCCGACACCGTGTTCAATTTCTTCAAGCCCGGTTACATGCCGGGCGGTGAGATGGCCGCGGCCGGTTTGTCGGGGCCGGAGTTCCAGATCAACACCGATACATTGATAAGCAACTCGACCAACGCAATCTTCGATTTCTACGGATCGGGCTTCGACGTCAGCGATGCGCCCGCCTGCAGCGGCTATGGGCCGCCCGGCGAAGTTGCGATCGATCGTTCGTCCGACATGGCATTCCTCACGGCCAACGGGAATGCGGCGCTGATCGACCGCTACAACAAGCTGTTCATGTCGGGACAGATGTCGCCTTTCATGCGGCAGACACTGCTGACATATCTGAACTCCCTCGGCGGAAGCAGCAAGCAGCGCGTCAACGCGCTGCTCATGCTGATCCTGACGTCACCCGAATACATGATTCAGAAATAGGGGCCGGCCATGAGACCCGATCGCCGCAAGTTCATCCGCCAGACGCTGAGCGCCGCGCTCGGCGGCGCCAGTGCATATTCCGCCCTCGGCAACCTGCAACTGCTGCAGGCCGCGACACGCGCGTCGGGCTATTCGTTCTCCGACTACAAGGCGCTGGTTTGTGTGTTTCTATACGGTGGCAACGACGGCTTCAACACCGTAGTGCCCTATACACCCAGCGCATTTCACAGTTTCTATGGTGGCGGCGGCGTGCTCAAGCCGGTTCGTCCGCAGCTGGCCCTCAGCGGCGCCGCCGATCTTGGTTATTCGACGTTGCATCCGTTGAACGCGACCGCCACCTCGGGCGACGGCATACAGTACGCACTGCATCCGCAGATGCCGGAGTTGGCGGCCTTGTTCAATCAGGTGAACAGTCCGGTCGCAATCATGGGGAACGTCGGCACACTGGTCGGGCCGGTAACGCAGAACCAATACCTGCACACGAATCCGAATCTGCCGCCGCAGTTGTATTCGCATTCCGACCAGGCGGCGTATTGGCAATCCTCGCCGCCGAGCAATACACCGACGACCGGCTGGGGTGGGCGCATCTGCGACATGGTTGCCAGCGCGAATCCTGCGAACATCCCGATCATGACTTCGTTCGCCGGGCAGGATGCCTTCATTCGCGGCCAGAATGTGAACGGCTACATCATGAACGCGAGTATTCCGCTGACGGTCGATCTGCCGTCGAACTACGACAGCGGCGGAATCTATACGACCGCCTTCAATGCGCTGCAGGCGAACGGCACGCAGGCCAACGTTCTCGAACGTACGTTTTCGGCGACGATGAATCACGCCAGATCGACCGCGCAGATCGTCCTCGCCGCCCTGAATGCCGGGGGCGTGCCGACCTTCGCATCATTTTTCCCACAAGCCGACGGATACAATTTCGACAGTCAGTTGCAGACGGCGGCGCGTCTGATTTATGCGGCCTATTTCAACAGCGTGCCTGCCTACAGTGGTCTGACGCGGCAGGTATTCTTCATCAATACCGGTGGCTACGACACGCACAGCGACGAACTCAATCAGCACACCGACTTGCTGCCGGTGCTGTCGCGCGCGCTGGCGGGTTTCTACAATGCGCTGAACAGTGTCCCGGCCGGTGCCGGCACGCTGGCCGACGCTGCGACAGCGTTCACCGCGTCGGACTTCGGCCGCTCGATGACCACGAACAACGGCGGCACCGATCACGGCTGGGGTTCGCACCACTTCGTCGTCGGCGGCGCGGTGCAGGGCGGCAAGTTCTACGGCAACGGCTGTGGCTTCAGCGGCGCCAGCGCGAACTATGGGCTGGTCATGCCGAGCCTGTTCAATCCGACGCCGTCTAGCTACGGCGTCGCATCGCCGAACCTAAACGACCCAGGCGACGGCAACGGGCGTATCATTCCGACGACCTCCGTCGACCAGTACGCGGCGACGCTGGCGAACTGGTTCGGCCTGAGCGGTAGCGACATTGCCACGATCTTCCCGAACCTGAGCAACTTCTCGGCGTCGACGAGCTATGACCCCGCAGCGGGCTACATGAAGTTTCTGGGATGATGCGGCATCGCATGGATCGATTGGTCGCGAGCTTGTCGAGGATCGTGTCAAACCATTCGCGCGTCGCGGCCCTCTTTCTCATCTTGGGCCTGCTTGTGGCGGTGGATGCCCACGCGACGCAGTGGTATGTGCAGTCCGGCGGTGCGAGCGTCGCATTCTCGCCGCAGTTCATCACGATCCACGCCGGCGACACGGTGACATTCCTCAACCTCGGCGGCAACCACAACGTCGTCGCCGACGACGGCTCCTTCCGCTGCGCGCACGGGTGCGACGGCGATGGACATGGCGGCAACGGCAATGCCAGCGGCGATCTCTGGGTCGCGACCATCACGTTGGATGAGCCCGGCATGGTCGGCTATTTCTGTGAACCGCACGGCTCTCCCGGGGCCGGCATGTTCGGCACGATCCAGGTGCTTGCGCCCGCAACACCGGCCACGCCGGCGCCGGCGGGAAGCGCGTGGCTCTATTCGCTGCTGGCGATCGTGTTGAGCGCGGTCGCGGCGTTGCGCCTGCGTGTGCGGCGGCGCAGCGCGTCGTAGCGTCGCACGCTACTGGGAATCCGCTGTTTGCGTTGGCGGCCGCAACCGCTCAACGTGAGCGGCGAAACCATCCGGCAACGCTCATTCGCTCGCGCGAAGCGGGCAGGACTTCGTGCTCGAAGTCCGCGCTGAGAAACAGCGCGAGCGTACCGGCGTGCGGCGCGATATCAATATGTGATTCGGGCTCGGACGTTCCAGCCATGCCTAGATAGATCCTCAACGCACCGCCGTCGGCCTTGCACCACTCGCGATTGAGATAGAGCACCGACGAAAGCACGCGCGCGTCATCGTCACGGAAGCGATCGCGGTGGCGCGCATAGCGGGTGCCCGGCGGGTACAGCGCGTAGTGCGCTTCGATCTCGTCCAAGCCGAGCAGCAGCTGCCGGTTCAGCGACGTGCGCAGGGAATCCATGGATGACCAGTAGGTCGATTGCGCCGGCGTGAGCTGCGCCGGGTCGAACCAGCGCGTGTGGTCACCGCGAATGCCCGCATCGACGATGTGTCCGCTTGCGCGCCCAATTGCCGCAGGGCGCAACTCTTCGCGCTCGTGCATCGATCTGCACTCGAGTGCAAGCGCCGCGATCGCGTTCGCATCGAGGAAATCCTCGACGACGCAATAGCCGCTGCGTTGCAGATCCGCGGCAACGTGCGCGGGCAGGGCCGAATCGGGCATCATGGCTGCAAGGATAACCCGACAAAAGCGCCTGCCCATGTCCAAGATGCCTCCCGTCACCGCGGCCTTGCTCATCGCGAACATTCTCGTATTCATGCTTCAGCAGGCCGGCGGCGAGGCCATGCTCATGCATTTCGCACTGTGGCCGTTGGGCCAGTCACAGGTGACGCATCTCGACAACGGCAGCCTCGTACGCGTGGCTTTTCAGCCTTGGCAGATCCTCTCGTACGCGTTTCTGCATGGAAACCTTACGCACATTGCGTTCAACATGTTTGCCTTGTGGATGTTCGGCGGTCCGGTCGAAACCGCGCTCGGCCCGCGCCGCTTCACGTTCTTCTATTTCGCCTGCGTCATCGGTGCGGCCTGCGCGCAGCTGGCGGTGATTGCCCTGTTCCAGCCCGATCAGTTCTATCCGACCGTGGGTGCGTCGGGCGGCGTGTTCGGACTGCTGCTCGCGTTTGCGATGTTCTATCCGCGGGCGCGACTGGCCTTGATCTTCGTGCCGATTCCGGTGCCGGCGCCGATCTTCGTGGCCGGCTACATGATCCTCGAACTGTTCCTCGGCATCACCGGCACGCAGGCCGGCGTTGCCCACTTCGCGCATCTCGGCGGGGCGATCGTCGGATTCGTGCTGATCCAGTACTGGCGTGCCCAGCCGGCGCGGCCACGCCCCTGATCAGTCGCGCGCGACACGACCGCCTTTCATCACGAAACGTACGCGCTGCAATGCCGTGATGTCGGCCAGCGGATCGCCGGGCACGGCGACGATGTCCGCGTAATAACCGGCGGCCAGGCGGCCGATGTCGCGCTCCCAGTCGAGCAGCTTCGCGCCGTTGATCGTGCCGGCCTGGATCGCGGCAAGCGGGGTCATGCCGTATTCCACGAGGAGCGCGAATTCCCGCGCCTGCGTGCCGTGCGGAAACGGACCGACATCGGATCCCATAGCGATCGGCACATGCGCCGCCAGTTGTTGCCTGAACTGCCCGACATGGTAGGCATGGATCGCCCGATAGCGCGCCGCGGCTTGCGGCGTCGAGGCGTGGTCGGCGAAGTATTCGACGACGGTGAACGTCGGCACGGCAAAGATGCCGCGCTCGCGCATCAGCTTCATCGTCTCGATACTCAGTTGGTCGGCGTGATCGATCGATGCGACGCCGGCGCGTGCGGCGTAGCCGGCGCCTGGTTCGCCGGTGGCATGCACGGCGACGCGGCGGCCGGTGCGCGCGGCCTCGCGCACAGCAGTGCGCAGTTCTTCTTCGCTGAACTGGTATGGCGTGGAAAACACGCCGTCGGCGATTCGGTCCCTGCCGGTCTCGTAGATCTTGATGAAATCCGCGCCGAGCTTGACCTGCGCGCGGATCGCGGAGACGAGCTCATCGGCACTGTTCGCCTGAGTCGCGTTCGGCAGGGCATGCTGCTCGGGATTCAGGCCATTCGCATCCTCGTGACCACCCAGGATATCGATGGCATTGCCGCTGATACGCAGGCGCGGACCAGGAATCGCTCCGCGGTCGATCGCATCGCGCACCGCGGTATCGGCCGCACCGGCACCTTCGGTGCCCATGTCGCGCTCGGCAGTGAATCCGGCCATCAAGTCGTCGCGCGCCGCCAGCGTTGCGCGGATCGTCCGTTCCGCGACCGATTCGTTGAACGTCTGCTCTGCCTCGCCGCCGGGATGCAGGAACAGATGCACGTGCGCGTCGATCAGGCCCGGCAGCAAGGTCGTGTCGCCGAGATCGATCACGCGCGCATCGGCTGGATGTTCGACCTTGCTGCCCACCGCCGCGATGCGCTCGCCGCGCACGAGTACCTCGCCGGGGATGAGCATCTTGCCACTGTCGACGTCGAGCAGGCGCGCGGCATGCAGCACGATCGGTGTCGATGGAGATTCCTGCGCGGAGAGCAGCGAATACGCCAGGATGGCTGCTGCGAACAAAGCCGCACGGCTGATTCCAAGAGCATTGAGCATCGGCGCATTCCCCTTTGAAAATATCCGTTCGCGTTGAGCGTAGCTCGCGCAGCGAGCGAAGTCGAAACGTCTCAGGTCCTTCGACTCCGGCGCTTCGCGCCGTAGCTGTCCTGAGCCAGGCGAAGGGCTCAGGGCGAACGGAATTTCACGCAGCACTCCATTTCTGCAGTGCCGCCGATCCTGTGTCAACGCCACGACAGAAAATCCGCGCCACAGCCATCAGCCTTCAGCGCAGCGACAGAAAATCCGCGCTGCAGACGAAGCGCACGGCATCCAGCCGCAGCAGCGCCCGCGGCAGCGCATCGCGCAGGGATCCGAGTTCCTGCGCTACTGCATCGATTTCCTCGGCGCGCACCGCGGCATTGACCCGTGCCAGCGCGACCAGCCGCTCGTGCTCTGCGCCGAGTTCGCGCTCGGCGGCCGCGACCGCGGTGGCGATCTCGCCGTTCGCCTGTTCGCGCGCCAGTTCTTCGCAGCGCTTGAGCATCGGCGGCACGAGCGCGGCCAGGAACTTGCGGTAGCGCGAGACTTCCAGTGAGCGCTCGCTCGTGCGCGCCAGCGCATTTTTGCCGGGACGCCATTCGCTGCGCGCGCCGAGCTTCGTGTCGACGGCGCAGCGGATCGGCAGCGGCGGCAGGAAACGCTGCGCCTGCAGGCTCGATGCGGCGACCGGATCGAGAATGAAGATGCACTGCAGCACTGCGCTGCGCGCTGGCAACGTCTCGTCGACGAGAAATGCGGCATTGCCGAGTTCGCTGCCGAGCAACAGGTCCAGTGCGCCGGTAACCATCGGATGATCGGCGCCGAGAAACGGCAGCTCTTCACGCACGAGCGCGGTGGCGCGGTCGAACGTGACCGTTTGCGGGCCGTCGTGCAGTCCCGGGAAACCGTCGGTGCTCAGATATTCCGGATCGAGCACGTAGGTGCGCCTGCCCTGGTCTTCGTTCTCGACGCCAAACTGCTCGAACAGGCGCAGGGCGAACTCTTCGACCGTGCGCTCCGCGTCGGCGGCGGCGAGCGCGCGGTAGAGCAGTTGCAGCCGTGCTTCGCGCTGGCTGGCCAGTTCCAGCAACCGGTCGCGGCCTTTCTGGATCAGCGCGGACAACTCGGCGTGCGCGGCGCGCGTCTCGGCGACGATGGAATCGATCTCGGCGTCGGTATTCTCGCCGCCGCGCGCGTGCTCGACCGCAAGCGCGTGCAGTCGCTCGCCGAAGCGCTTGTACAGTTCGCGCCCGTCGGCCGGACTGCTGCGCAGCGCGTCGAGGCCGGCGTCGTACCAGCGCAAAACGGCCTGCTGCGCGCTGCCGGGGACGACGGCGATGTGAATGTGGATGTCGCCGCGCTGGCCGATGCGATCGAGACGGCCAATGCGTTGTTCGAGCAGGTCCGGATCGAGCGGCAGATCCCACAGGATCAGATGGTGCGCGAACTGGAAGTTGCGGCCTTCCGAACCTATCTCGGCGCACAGCAGCAGGCGCGCGCCGTCTTCCTCGGCAAAATACGCCGCGTTGCGATCGCGCTGCACGATCGTCATCGCCTCGTGGAAACGGGCGAGCTTGACGGTGCTGCGCGTGCGCAGCGCTTCCTCCAGTGCAACGACCTTGGCCTGACTGCGGCAGATCAGCAGGAATTTTTCCGTCGCGTGACGCTCGAGCAGTTCAATCAGCCAGGCCAGGCGCGGGTCGTTGGCGTAGTCGAGCGCCAGCACCGCAGGCGGCTGTTGTGCATCGGAGAGGAACTCGACGAGCAGATGCTGGCGGAAGTCGTCGCTGAAGTCGCCGCCGGCAAGTTCGGTCATTTGCGGGATGCGCTGCGGAAAGCCGCCGACTGCGGCACGCCGGTTGCGGAACATCACGCGGCCCGTGCCGTGGCGGTCGATCAGCGCATCGAGCACAGCGCTCGCGGCTGCGCCGTCGATGCCGGCAACCGCAAGAGCACCGACGAGTGAGACATCGTCGCGCAGCATCGTGGCAACGTGCATCTGTTCGGCATCGCTGAGCGGCGCTCCCCCCTGCAACTTCTCGACAATCTGCGATAACTGCGCGTAACTTTCCGCCTCGTGCTGGAAGCGTTCCAGATCGCCGTAACGCGCGGCATCGAGCAGGCGAAGGCGGGCGAAATGGCCGGTGCGTCCGAGTTGTTCGGGCGTCGCCGTCAGCAGGATCAGGTTCGTCGTGGCGCGGGCGAAACGCTCGATCAACTCATATTCGCGACTGGCCGCGTCGGGACTCCAGGCCAGGTGGTGCGCTTCATCGACGACCAGCAGGTCCCAGCCGGCACCGAGCGCCTGTTCGGCGCGCCGCGGCGAGTCGCGCAGGAATGCGATGTCGACGAGCACGAGCTGCTCGTCCAGGAAAGGATTGCGCTTGTCGCCGGAAAGTTCGATCGCCTCACAGCGCTCTTCGTCGAATACCGAGAACTGCAGGTTGAACCGCCGCAGCAATTCGACGAACCACTGGTAGACGAGCGTCTCGGGCAGCACGATCAGCGCGCGCTCGATGCGGCCTCCAGCGAGCATTTGCGCCACGATCATGCCGGCTTCGATGGTCTTGCCCAGACCGACTTCGTCGGCGAGCAGCACGCGCACCGGCCGGCGGCGTGCGACGACTTCGGCGACACGCAGCTGATGCGCGATCAGATCGATGCGCGCCGACAACAGTCCCCAGGCGAGAGAACGCCGCGCATGCGCACGATGCATGAGCGCGGCGGCGCGAAAATCGAAACGCTCCGCCGCGTCGACGCGCCCGGCAATCAGGCGTTCGTCGGCCTTGGAAAGGTCCTGCACATCATCGAGTTCGCCTTCGGCAAGCACATCGCTGGCACCGACGTAGCGCAGCACGCCATTGCTCGACTCGACGCGCTCCACAACGAAGCTGCGGCCGCCGCCGGCGACCTTGTCGCCGGCGCGAAACTGCGCGCGCTGCAGAGGAGCCGCGTGGGTCGCGTAGGCGCGCACCGTGCCGGTCGCGGCAAACGCGACTTGCACGGTGCGGTGTTCCACGCGCAATACCGTGCCGAGCCCCAGCTCTGGTTCGGCCAGCGAGAGCCAGCGCTGTCCCGGTGCAAATGCCATGAACGGATTCTAACGGCTCGTGGCCGCTTGCCGCGATGTTTACAAAAATTGAACAGGGCTCGCGGATAGTGGCAATCCGGTAGGGCCTTCAGCGCTGGCGCGGCGCAGCGCACCGCCGCCGCAGGCACGACAGGCAGAATTCGCAAGCAAGGAGACCAGGCATGAGCAACGATCCCGGCAAACCGGACTTTTCCGACGTCAAGGCCGGCGCGACAACCACGCCGGTGAAACCGGTGGCGCCCGATTTCAGCGACGTCAAATCGGGCAGCTCCACCGCCGCGGCAACCGACCAGAGCTATACGGTCGTCGCCGGCGACTCGCTGTCGAAGATCGCGAAGAAGTTTTACGGCAACGCGAACGCGTGGAATACGATCTTTCAGGCGAACAAGGACAAGATCAGCAACCCGGACATGATCCATCCCGGTCAGGTGTTGCGCATCCCCGCGAAGTAACCCCAATTGATTGCAGGAGCAGCTCATGAATCCGACTCGCAGTGCAACCCAGTTGATTGTCCTGATGGCCGGCGCGCTCGCCCTGGCGGCCTGCGGGAAGACCGAAGCGCCGCCGCCGCCGGCGAATCCGGCTCCTACGCCTGCCGCTCCGGCTGCGACCCCGGCACCGGCTGCCGAACCGGCGCCGGCCTCCGCGCAGGCCCCAGCCTCCGCCACCAAGTTCGAGTCGGTTGTCCTCGGCAATGCCGTCGATGCTGCCGGCAAGCTGACCGGCCCGCCGGCAACCGCGTTCAAGCCGAATGACACGATTTATGCCGTCGTGTCGACCAACAACACCGGTTCGTCGCCGGCGACGATCGCCGCCCAATGGGTTTACCAGGGCACGACGCCCGTGAGCGA
Organism: uncultured Gammaproteobacteria bacterium; assembly: GCA_963738115.1. Taxonomy (GTDB): domain Bacteria; phylum Pseudomonadota; class Gammaproteobacteria; order Xanthomonadales; family Rhodanobacteraceae; genus Rudaea. The sequence goes on from CAVTVN010000006.1 coordinate 28,547, forward strand.
CAGTTCGCAGACCGTGACGGCCTCCGGACCGTCGGTGACGACGTTCCACATCGAGAAGCCGAGCGGCTTCCCGCTCGGCGCCTACACGGTGGCGATCACCATCGACGGCAATCAGGTCGGCATCAAGGACTTCGACGTCAAGTAACTGTCGACGTCTGCAGCAACGGAAAGGCGCGGAGCGATCCGCGCCTTGTTTTGACCCTCCCTTCAAGGGGAGGGTAGGGTGGGGATGGTGTTCTGAGAAGCTATCGGCAAGCGCTGTATTCGTCGCATCTCACCAGATCGTCACGCGAAGTTCGTCATCGCGCACCATCGCATCGCCGGCCTTGCAGCTGAACGTGCGCGCAAACACGGGCATGTTCGACGGCGCAGCGATCGCGCGGTACTGCGCCGGCGCGTGCGGGTCGGTGTTGAGGCGAACTTCCTGGGCCTTGGGCAGGATGTTTCCGCTCCATACGCGCGCGAACGCGATGAAGAAGCGCTGATCTTCGCTGTAGCCGTCGATCTTGGATTTCGCTTCCTGCGGATTCTTCTTCAGCGCGAGCTGCAGTGCGTCGTAGGCCGCGTTGAGGCCGCCGAGATCGGCCGTGTTCTCGCCGAGCGTCAGTTTGCCGTTGACGTGCTTGCCAGGCAGCGGCTCGTAAGCGTTGAACTGGTCGGTCAGTTTCTGCGTGCGCGCCTCGAACTTGGTGCGATCTTCGTCCGTCCACCAGTTGTTGTTGTTGCCGTCCTGGTCGAACTTGCTGCCCTGGTCGTCGTAGCCGTGCGTCGCCTCGTGGCCGATCACCGCGCCGATGCCGCCGTAGTTCAGCGCGTCGTCGGCTTTGAAGTCGAAGAACGGCGCCTGCAGGATCGCGGCCGGGAAGTTGATCGTGTTGTCGGTCGGGTTGTAGTAGGCGTTGACTGTCTGCGGCGTCATGCCCCACTCGAGCCGGTCGGTCGGCTTGCCGACCTTGGCGACGTCGTACTGGTAATCGAACTTGCGCGCGGCACGCACATTGGCGAAGTAGCCGTCCGGCGCAATCGTCAGGCCAGACCAGTCGCGCCATTTGTCGGGATAGCCGATCTTCGGCAGGAACGTGTCCCACTTCGCCAGCGCCTTCTTCTTCGTCTCGGCGCTCATCCAGTCGAGTCTCTCGATGCGCGCGCGCAACGCGTTGCGCACGTCGTCGACGAGCTGCTTCGCGCGCTCCTTGGCCTGCGGCGGAAAATTCTGCGCGACGTACATTTCGCCCAGCGCCATGCCCATGCCGCCGTCGACCGCCTCGAGCACGCGTTTCCAGCGCGGACTCTGTTCCTTCTGGCCGTTCAGCGCCTGGCCGTGGAACGCGAAGTGCTGGTCCTGGAACGGCTTCGACAGGAACGGCGATGCACCGTCGATCGTGTGGAAGCGCAGGTAGGCCTGCCAATCCGCGACCGGCACGTCGGCGAGCATCTTGTCGAACTCGGCGAAAAACTTGGGCTGCGACAGCGAAAAACCTTTCTCGACCTTGACGCCCTGTGCGGCAAAGAATGGCTCCCAGGCGAAGTGCGGCATCACCTGATCGGCTTCGGCGACACTGACGAAGTGATACTGATTCTTCGGGTCGCGCAGCTCGACACGCGACAGCGAGGCAGCAGCCAGGCGCGTCTCGAATTTGAGCACGGTGTCAGCCTGCTTCTTCGCGTCATCGGCAGCGACGCCGGTCAATTCCAGTGTCTTGGCGATGTGCTCGACGTACGCCTTGCGCTGTTCCGCGTAGTCATCCTTGCTGTAGTAGTCCGGTGTCGGAAGGCCGAGGCCACCCTGGCCGGCGGAAGCGATTTGCGTCTTGGCATCGTTGTAATCGGCGCGCGAGCCGAAGCGGAATACACCGCCACGGCCGTTGGCAAACGATTCGCGCAGGTAGGGGGCGATGTCCTTGCCCGTCTTCAGCGCGGCGATCCTCGCCAGATCTGGCTTGATTGGATCGAAGCCGGCCTTGTCGACGGCCGCTTCGTCCATGCCGGAGCGATACATCCAGCCGAGCTTCTGCTCGTTCGAGCCGGCCTTCGCGGAGTCGGCATTTTTCGCCGATGCTTCGACGATCTCGTGCTGGGCGTCGAGGCTCTTTTCCGACAATTGATCGAACGCTCCCCAACGCGTGCGATCGGAAGGGATCGGATTGGCGGCGACCCATTTCGCGTTGACGAAGCCGTTGAGATCGGAGCACGCGCTGATCGTGGTGTCCAACTCGCTCGACTTGATCCAGCCGACCGAATCGGCATTGGCGACGCTGGTGACGCCGGCGAGAGCCAGCGCAAGCGCCAGCGGTTTGATGCGGAAGATTTTCATGCGGCGACCCCTATCCTGATTTTCGTTTTCGTGGGTTGTGAATGTCTTGTCGATTGCAGCCGGCCGCACGCGGATAGCGGCCGGAGTCCTGATGGTGAAAGCGCAACCTTATCGTTTGCAGTCTCATGTCAAAACGGTCTTACCAAATTTTTACGTTTGCCCCGTCCCTGCGGGCCATGGCGTCGCCGGCCTTGCAGCCGAAAGCCTGGGCGAACGCAGGAGCGTTGCTGACCGGGCCGTTGACGCGGTACTTGGCCGGTGCGTGCTCGTTCGACTGCACCTGGCGGCGCAATTGTTCCGGCCGCTGCAGTTCGCGCCAGCTCTGCGCGTAGGCGATGAAAAAGCGCTGGTCGGGAGCAAGGCCATCGACGGTAGTTGTGCCTCGTCCCTGTTCGGTCGACTTGAACGCATCGTAGGCGACGAGCAACCCACCGAGGTCGGCGATGTTCTCGCCAAGTGTCAGCTGGCCGTTCACATGCAGACTGTCGATCGGCACGTAGTCGGCGAACTGACGCACCAGCACTGCGGCGCGCGCATCGAAGCGCGCGCGGTCCTCGCTGCTCCACCAGTCGGCGAGATTGCCGTGCGCGTCGAACTTGCTGCCCTGGTCGTCGAACGAGTGCAGCATCTCGTGTCCGATCACCGCGCCGATCGCGCCGTAGTTGACCGCATCGTCGGCGCCGGCGTCGAAATAGGGCGGCAGCAACTGCGCCGCCGGAAATACGATCTCGTTGCGCATCGGGTTGTTGTAGGCGTTGACGGTCTGCGGCGTCATGTCCCATTCGTCGCGGTCGACCGGACGATCGAATTTGGCGAACTGGCGCCGCGCCTCGAAGGCGACCGCGGCACGGATGTTCGCGTAGTACGAATCGCGCGTGATGTCGAGTTTCGAGTAGTCCCGCCAGCGTTCCGGATAGCCGATCTTCGTGCCGAGCGTATCGAGCTTGGCCAGCGCCGAGCCTTTCGTCTCCTCGCTCATCCAGTCGAGATTGCCGATGCGCGCGCGCATCGCGGCCTTCAGGTGGGCGACCAGTTCGAGCGCTCGCTGGCGCGCCTCGGGCGGCATCACCTTGGCCACGTAAGCCTGGCCGAGCGCTTCGCCGAGTGCGGCGTCGGTGCTGGCTATCACGCGCTTCCAACGCGGCTTGTCGACCTTGATGCCGCGCAGAGTGCGGCTGCGAAAGTCGAAATCGGCATCGACGAACCTGCGGCTCAGGTACGGCGCCGCATCGTCGAGAAGGTGCCAGCGCAGGTAAGCCTGCCAGTGCGAAACCGGCAGGCCGGCCAGCGCCTTGTCGACCGCGGTGAAGAAATCAGGCTGCGCCAGCGAAAATCGCTGCACGTCATCGCGTCCGGCGCCAGCGAACAACGCGCTCCACGCAAAGTGCGGCGTCAGGACATCGGCCTGCTGTGTCGTGTGGATGTGGTAGGAATTTATCGGATCGCGCAGCGCAACCGGGTCGAGCGAGGCCTTGGCCAGCGTTGTCTCCAGTTGCAGCGCCCAGGCGGCAGCTTCTGCGGCGTTGCCGTCGCCGCTCAGCCGCAGCATGCGCGCGATATGCGTACGATAGCGCGCACGCAGCAGGACTGACTTTGCATCCTGGCGCAAGTAGTAGTCGCGATCCGGCAGGCCGAGGCCGCCCTGGCCGGCATAGGCGATGTCGACGTCCGAGTCCTTCAGGTCCTCCTGGGCCTGAAGTTCGAATACGACGTCGATGCCGCGCGTGTGCCAGGTGCGGATGAGCGCCGCGACATCCGCAGCCGATTTCAGCGCGTCGACTTCGGCGAGTTCGCTCTGCAAGGGCGCCGAGTCGGCACGCTCGATCGACGCTTCATCCATTGCGGCGGCATAGAAGTCGCCGATCTGTTGACCGATCGTTCCATGCGCGCCGGGCTGCGCTGCCGCATTTTCCAGAATGTCCTTTAGTATACCGAAGTTGCGCTGCTCGATTTCCTCGTCGACGCCCCAGACGGAGTAGTCGGCGGGAATCGGATCGGTGCGCAGCCAGGCGCCGTTGGCGTATTCGAAGAAGTCGCGGCAGGGACTCGTCGATGCGTCGAGGTAGTGCAAGTCCAGGCCGTGTTCGCCGGCGCCGAACGACAATGCCGCCACGCTGCCGGCAATCAGCAGCGCAGCGCGTGGCAGACGGCGGTGCAGCATCGGGTTACCTGACATAAAAAGCGGCCGGGATGCCGGCCGCCGAAAGGACAAACGATCGGGGCCTCAAGCCCCTGCGCAGCGTTGCTCAGAGCGTGACATGCGGCCAGTGCCGAAAGCCATGGCGGCAAGAAAGGACAGAGCGAGGGCTGAGGGCCAAGGGCTGAGGGCCGAACGAGCGGCACTGCGCCAGTAGATCACTGCGCTCTTCAGCCCTCAGCCCTGCTCCTCTCTCACGGCAGAACACGATCCGCTGGATGCGACCCCGACGGCAGAATGTCGGGGCCGATTGCGCCGCCGGAGACGATGAACGCCATCGCCTGATCGACGCTCCAGTCGGTCGTGATCAATTCCTCTACAGGAACGATCTCGAGATAGCCGCCGGTCGGATTCGGCGTCGTCGGAATGTAGACCGCCGCCAGTTCGCGGCCGTGCGTGTTGCGGAATACGCGCGTGACGAAACCGAAGGTCTTCAGCTCCGGGCGAAGGAAAGCCGATCAACACGACCCGCTGAGTTCCGCTCGGCTTGGTCTGCATCAGCGTCATCAGCTTCTTGGCGCCGCCGTAGATCGAGTGCACGAGTGGAATGCGCTCGATCATCCTGTCCAGCGCCGCGAGCAAGCGCTGGCCGAATACGCGGTTGGCGGCCCAGCCGACCAGATACAGCGCGACGATCGTGCCGACAAAGGCGATGATCGACTGGAACCACAACTGGCTGAGCCAGGTTGCGGCGCCGGGGAATACCGCGCTGAGCGCGGCGAACAGGCCGGCCACGGCCGGCGCACCGACGTGCGACAGAAAGCTGAAGATGAAAGCGAAGACGACCCAGGTCAGCCAGAGCGGAATGAACGTGAGCAACCCGGTGATCAGGTAGCGTTGCAGGTGAAGTCGGCGCATGGAATCCGGTTGTTGCCAGGGCCCTACATCATAGCGTGGCCATGGGCAGGCCGCGCTTTATTTGACGCTTGCCGGAATATTGTCGTCGTCGATTTCGCGCAGCAGGCGGAATCCGATCGTGGTGTAACCGACGTCGACTCCGGCATCGTCCTGCACGTCGATGGCGCCACCGGGCGCATCGCGCCAGGAGCTGCCGCTGAACATGCGATCCTTGCAGGAATTGTCGTCGGCGTTGCCGTTCTTGCAGTCGCGCGTCCATTCGCTGACGTTGCCGACGAGGTCGCGGATGCCAAGCTGGTTCGGCTTGAACTTGCCGACCGGAGCGGTGTTGGCGTAACCGTCGCTGCATGGCGCAGCTTCGCCGCGGCGCGTCGGCGCGTCCGCCATGTTGCCGAGCTCGCAGGCTTGGCCCTTGCTCGAATTCCAGTGCGTCGCATGGGCCCACTCCGCGTGCGTCGGCAGGCGATAGCGCGCGCGTGTGCGTGTACCTAGCCACTGCGCGAACGCATTGGCGTCGTCCCAGCTGACGCATACGACGGGATGCGAATCGTCCTGGTCGAAGCCTGGCTCGCGCCAGCTCAGCTTGCGCAACAGCGAGAGCGGCGAGTGCGGCTCGCGGCACTTCGCCGCCGCACGGCCGGTGGCGCTCGCGAACGCGGCATATTCGCGCCGCGTCACTTCGTAGCGGCCGAGGGCAAAGGGGTGGCCGACGTCGAACTTCCGGCCATCACGCGCAAGCTCGGCCGGCACGAACGAAAGTTCCGGACCGCCGCTGTCGCGCAACGCCGCACCGGCAGCGAGATCCGACACACGCAGTTTCGCTGGCTTTGCCGGCTTCGGCTTGGGCGCCTTTGGCGGGTCGGGTTTCGCCGCCGCTTCGGGCGGCGCGCTTTCCGCGGCCGGCGCCACGGCTGCTACTTCGGCTCCTGAACTCTGCGGAGGATCGGCTGCGCCGGCATTGCCCACGCCAGGATCGGGAGCGGCGTTAGCGTCGGCCGCAATCGCTGGCGCCGGCGCATCGGCGGCGGGTGGTGGCGCTGATGCTGCCGGCACCGGCTCGCTTGCGGCAGGAACGGCGGTCGCAGCCACGGTCTCCTGGACCACTGCCGGTGACTGGCGTAAGCGCATCAGCGCGTAACCGATCAGCGCGGCGCCGGCCACGCTCAGCACGATGGCCAGCACGATTCCCGACCTCCTTCGCGAACCGGGCGGCGCCTCGCTCAACCTCGGCAGCAGCTTGGTTGCGTACGCTTCATCCGGCTTGTCGCCAAGTTGCTCGGCGATCGCGTCGAGCGCGCCCTCCATCTGTTCGGCGCTCTGGAATCTTTCCTCCGGCGACTTGGCCATGGCCTTGTCGATGAACGGCTGCCAACGCCGCTGGCGCAACGACAGGCGCGGAATCGGCTGCTCCACATGGGCGAGGGCGACCGACAACGTATCCGGTCCGTGGTAGGGCAGGTCGCCGCTGACCATCTCGTAGGTGACCACGCCGAGGCTGTACAGGTCGGCGCGTCCGTCGATGGAGAAACCGCGCGCCTGTTCCGGGCTCATGTAGCCGGATGATCCGATCGTCGATCCCTCGCGCGTGACGCGCGCAAAATCGCTGGAAGCCAGCGCGATGCCGAAATCGGCGAGCAACGGCCGGTCGAGTTTGTCGAACAGCACGTTCTCGGGTTTTACGTCGCGATGCACGACGCCGTGCTTGTGCGCGTAGCCGAGCGCGCGTGCCAGCGAGCGCACGATGGCGACGATCTCTCTTTCGTCTTCGCGCAGGTCGCGCGTCGACAGGTCGCCATTCGGCAGATACGGCATGACGTAATACAGGCGCCCGTCTTCGGTCCGTCCGACGTCGAAGATACTGACGATATTGGGATGATCCAGACGCGCTATGGTGCGTGCTTCCTGCTCGAAACGCGTGACGGTTTCTTCGCCGACGGTGCGCTCCGTGGACAGCACCTTGATGGCAACGGGGCGGCCGAGAGAGACCTGCGTGGCCAGATAGACGTCGGCCATGCCCCCTCGGCCGAGTCGGCGGGTAATGTCGTACCCCGCGATCTGCGGCGATGGCTCGATTTTTGCTTTATCCATGACGGCCCGGATTCGTCCCCGAGCGGATAGTAGCGGATGTGGCAAGGGGGCGAAATTGTAGCCAAACCGTTCCGGGGCGTTGGATCGATCGTTTATGGCGTGTTGGCCCGTACTCTGGCAGGCTTGCAAGCAATGGAATCATCGACACCAATCGAGGGGCTGTCCGCTCGCACGGCACGCGCCGCAGTCGATGCGGGCGGTTCCGCCGAACCGACGCCGGTAGTCGTCGCCCTGATCGGCCTGCCCGGGGCCGGCAAGAGCGTCGTGGCGCGCGCGCTCGCCGAAAAGCTCATGCTGCGCCGCGTCTGTCGTGACGCAATACGTCAGGCCTTGTTCCCGCAGTGCTCCTATTCGTTTGCCGAGAACGCCGCGGCGTTCCGCGGCGTCATGCTCGCGCTGGAAATCAACTGCCTGCTCGGCGAGTCCACCGTGCTCGACGGCATGACTTTTGCTCGTCGCAGCGACCTGGAGAAGGTCGAGGCGATGGCGCGGCAGCATTCCTTCACCATGATCCCGGTGTACCTCGACTGTCCGCCCGAGGTCGCCAGCGCGCGCATTGCCAGGGATATGGAATCTGGCGACCACCCTGCCCGCAATCGGAAGCCGGACATCGTTTACCAGGTCAAGGCTCGCTTCGACGAACCGCCGCGCAACGCGCTCGTGATCAACGCCAACCAGCCGGCCGCCGACGTGTGCCGGATCGCGGTGGATGCCGTGGCGCAGTTCCGCGGCGTGCGCAGTATCAGCTCGGTTTCGTAGCGTCCTGACGCGGCGAGGCGGCTGCCTGCTTGCGCCGCACGTACAGTTGCTTGCGCACGCGCGCGACGACCTCGCCGCGCGCCGTCTTCACGTCGACTTCGAACCAGCGCAGAGTTTTTTCGCCGCCGGCCGTCGCCGCGCGCAAGTCGTCGAGGGTGGCATCGTCGAGCAGGAACTCGGCGAACACGTCTTCGCGCCCGGGAGCGACGAAGTCGATGGCGCCGGCCTTGTCCCAGACGATGTAGTCGCGCCCGAGCGACTCCATGACCATGATCATCCAAAACGGATCGGCCATCATGAACAGCGCGCCGCCGAATTGCGTCTTGACGTAGTTGCGGTTGTACCAGGCGAGCTTGAGGCGCACGCGTGCGTAGCGCCAGTCGTCACTGAGCGCTTCGAGGCGAATTCCGGAGAACAGGAACGGCGGCCAGATCCTGAGAAAGCGGCGCAGGCTCGAAGGCTTCACGGCTGCATTCTCCATCCGCGGCGCTGTGGTCAGGCCTTCGGCGGCGCTTTGAGTGTGGCGCCCTTGAAGTAGCGCACACGCAGGTCGTGGCCGCGCTGGCTGCGGCCGATGTACGTGAAGCCCGACTTGCTCCAGACCGGGTCGCGTCCGTTCTCGCCGAAGCGGGTATTTTCAAGTTCGATGACGACGCCGATGCAGGGGAAGCCGTGGTTGCGCGCGTAGCCCTCGAGGATTTCCAGCGCGCGGTTCCACAAATGCAGAAAAAGGATCGTATGCCGCCACTTGGCGCCGATGAAGGTGCGGTAGTAGTACATCGGCTGGCCAAGGCGCGGCAGCGTTACAGCCGCGGCAGTGCAGACGCCGGCGATCTCGTCGTTCTCGTCGCGTGCGTGCAGCACGATTTCCTTCAAGCGCTGCCGGGACTGCGCTTCATCGCCGATCGCTTTTTCGCGACGCCAGAATTCGAGCACAGCTTCGCCCTCGTCCGGAAGGTCGGTCTGCCAGTGCGCGACGTAACGAAATGCGGAATGCGTGGTCACTTCGATGCTCCTGCAGCATCCGCGGTGCTGTTCGCCGGGCTGTAGCCGATGCCGGGCGTCGGCGGCTCGATGGGCAAGGGCGGAGCGGAGAAATCGACTTCCTTGAGCGCCTTTTCCGGCAGCGCGTAAGCCGACGCGAGCAGGTCGCCCTCATGCACGATTTCGGGAAACAGCACGCCGGGCACGGCCTGCACGGCAAAGATCTCCTGCACGCCGCCGGTGAACTTCAGGAACGCGATCGTCTTGCCGGTGCCGATGTGCACGACCCACACACCGGACAGGCGATCGGAATTGTCGTCGGTAATGGGTATGTCGGTGAACGGCGTGGTGCCGCGCAGCTGCGACAGTCCGATGAACGCGACCGGGCCGATGAAATCGATGCCGCGGCAGAAGCCCGGCACGCGCGCGACGTCGGTGCGCTCGCCGGTCTTGACGTCGACCGTACACAGTGCGCCGCGTCCGGATTCGAGCACCCACAGACGATTGTCGTACCAGCGCGGCGAATGTGGCATCGACAGGCCGCGCGTGATGACGCGATTCGTCGTCACGTCGATCAGCACGCCGCCGTTGCGCTTGTTCGCGCGCCAGCCTTCACGCGCGTTGGTTTCGCCGAGCGCGGTGACGTAACGCGGGATGCCGTTGCGCATCGCCAGGCCGTTCAGATGACAGCGGTCCTCCGGCGCGTAATGGCTGACGAACTTCGGCCGCCAGCGCGGCACGAAGCTCGACTTCGTATCGAGCGTGCACAGGCATGAGAACAGCGTGTTGACGAACCAGATCGCACCGTCCGCGTCCCAGGCCATCTCATGGATGTCGATATGGCCGGTGATGTGGCCGCGCCGCGCCATGTACACCGAGTCGTGCACGGGCGGATCATGCAGGCGCTTGGCGACATCCGGCATGTTGCGGAACTCGATGATCTCCATCATCGCGCCGAGCATCAGGCGCTGGCGGTCCGCGGCCATGCCCATCGGCCGGTTGAAGGTGCGGAAATGTGTATTTATGGAATTGCCGTCCGGCCGCAGGATGACCAGCTTGCCGGCCTGGTAGGTGCTCAGGATGATGCAACCGCCGAGTTCGCGCAGGATGTCCGGGAAGTTCGAGGTGTGGACGCTGCCGAGCACCTGCTCGACGGTCTGTTCCGGCGGCTTGGCTTCGGTGCCCGGGGCATAGTCGACCGCGGGAATCTGCGTCGCTTCGGCCGCGGCGGGCGGCGGCGCTGCAGGTTCAGCCGGTTCCCCGTCCGGCACGGACTTGACGTCGTCTTCGCTCATGGCGGCATTGTCGCGCAAATGCCGCCACGCAGCGATAGCACCGAAGGCCCGAATCTCGCCGGCGATCGCGGCGCCCGAGCCACCGTTCGCAGAGCGCTGAAGTCGAACGGCGTGGGAATGGGCTCTTTGTCGAAGAGCCGCTTCTGCCACCGTCAATGGAGCTTAGTTACAGCGCGTCGTATATCCAGCGTAGAACGAAGGGAGACAACTCGTCCTTGTTGAAACAATATCGTTCGCTGACTCGTAAGCACCAATGTCGGCCGCGGGGCCTGACGTCCTGGGATACAAACAGTCGAGTTTCCGCGCTGATCCGGATTGTATAGCCCTGCGGATTGTTGCCGGTGTTGAGGGCGAGGCTGTTGCTGCTCAAGGCGTGGGTTTCCGTCAGGCCGCCGTTGTTGCCCAGCGGCACAAGGAACGGACAAACGCCGTCAACCGCGGGAACAGCGAAGTTGTTGCCCGGTCGACACGAACAAGATTGTTCGATGAGGCCGCGTCGAACGCGAACGTAACCCAGTCCGGCGAACCGTCATGTCGAAATCGCTCGTTGCAGCGAAGCTGTTGTTGGAAATGATCGTGCTTTGAAGACTTCAACGTGGTAGTGGCACTCGCAAAAACCGCCAGCCCCGAGGCGAGGTAGCCTCCATAGCCCATTGTGGTCGGGCGAGTAGTTGAACGCGATTGTCGAATTCAGTGATGACTTGGAATCGGGTGCATGACGCGAGGACGCCGCCCGTATGGGCTGAAGACGTGTGTCTTGCCAATGAAATCGTGAACTCGAAGGAAGATCACGCGCCGTACATCCCGACACATACAGCTGGAGACACACCGCCGCCGGTCCTAGCGCTGAATTGCCGGAGATCGTGGTCAAAAGCTTCTTGATCTTGAGATCAGTAGCGAGAGAAAAAATGCCGCCGCCAAAGCTTGCCGCTGCCCCGACCAGCCTGGTTTAGGTTGAAAGTGGAGAACTTCGTGCCTACGCCGGTGCCGCGCAAACAACGCCTCCGCCGGAGGCCCTATCGACATCGCTGGTTGCATCCGAGCTGATGACACTGCCGTACTTCATGGTGACTTGCTTCGCCGCGAAAATGGCTCCGCCATATGCACGTGCACCGGTTGAGTGAGCCGCGCAAGAAAATGACTGCCAGAGATGATTTGGACAGAGCCTTTTGAGTAGATGCAACCGCCCGCCTTCACCGCGCCGCGCCGCCGTCAGCTGAGGTGCGGCATAGCTCAGAAATCGCACGTGACGAGAACCTCCCCACAAGGCGCTGCGGTACCGGTGGCGGAGCTGATGCTGACAGTACTGTTCTTCAGCCTCAGGTCGCCTTTCGATCGTAGATGGCGCCGCCATACTTGGCGGCACCCCGCCGTCGTGCTTGATTGTGCATTGGTGACGGTAGCCGGAGTCCAGGCGTCACATTGCCTGCTGACCAGAGGCAACCGCCGTATGAGTCGGGCTGACGTGCAGGATATAGCCGTTCTCGAGCGTCGATTATGTACGGCCAAGGTCCCGGTACCGATATGGGTGAGAACACGGCTGTCGGCGAAACCCTGGTAAAGACCCGAGGCATCGATCGACAGCGGGTGAGCGCTCCCGAACCGTCGATGATCAATGAATTCTGGCGATCTGGATATGCGGAACTTGCGAGGGTAATAGTGTTGGATGTACCGGTGCAATCCAATCCGGCGAAGTCAACGGTAGCGCCTTCCGCAGCGCGGTGATGACCGAGCGGAGAGCCCCGCCGCCGCCATCATCGAGACAGGAAGTAACCGTACGGCGAGCGTGGCTGTCGGTGCGGCAGGCAGAAGACCGAAGCGATGCAAGCGCAATCTGCTTGCGGCGAAATCGTGGAGCGCAGACAGGATAGTCCCGATTCATACGATCTCCAGTGTCGAGGACGAGTATTGCACAATCATCACGCCCCAGCAGTAAGGTAGCGAAGCGGCGCAGCTGCGAAACGATGGCTGGCGTCGCCAGTCGCTGCGTGTCTTGCGATCGCGGCATCGCAGCGGGAAGCGAGCGCGAGATCGAGAGAGATGAATCGCAGCGGCAGTGTCACGACCAGCTACGTGCCGATGGCGCAACGCGGTCAAGCTATTGCGGGCCGAAGGTCGCGCGAGGGAGATTGGATCGCGGCGGCTGGCCGCGTCGGGGCGCGACGCGAGTCAGAACAACAGCGACGCCATCTTGCGCCGGTAGGTGCCGACCAGGTCTTCGTCGTCGAGCGTGGCGAACGCGGCGACCAGGCGCTTCTTTGCCTGGCCATCGTTCCAGTCACGCTGCGTTTGCAAAATGTGGAGAAATTCATCGAGGCCCGCGGCGGCATTGCCTTCGATCAGCAGGCGCACGCCGAGCAGGTCGCGCGCAGCGTGGTCGGCGGGATCCTTCGCCAGGCGCGCGCGCAACGTCGCCAGATCGGGCGCATCCTTCAATACCCGGGCGAAGTCGAGCTGGTGGCGCAGACGCTTGGCCTTCGCATCCTCGGCCACGTTCGGCGGCAGCGCATCGAGCTCGGTTTGCGCCGCATCGGCCAGTCCCGCGCGCATGAAAGCCAGCGCAAGGTCGAGCTTCAACTCCGCCTTGTCCGGTGTCAGCGCGATCTCCTGCTGCAGACGCGCGATCGTCTGCTCGGGCGTCTCGACCGGCGCCGCGTCATCGGTGGGGAGCACTTCTTCTTCTGCCTCTGCTTCCGCTGCGCCGATATGGCGTTGCAGGAATTCACGCACGGCCGACTCCGGCAGGGCGCCCATGAATCCGTCGACCATCTGGCCGTCTTTTACGAGCACGACGGTCGGCAGGCTGCGGATGCCGAACGCGGCTGCGAGTTGCATCTGTGCATCGGTGTCGACTTTGGCCAGCTTGACCTTGCCGTCATAGCCGGCGACGACCTTTTCGAGAATCGGCGTGAGCGTCTTGCACGGGCCGCACCAGGCCGCCCAGAAGTCGACGAGCACGGGCGTCGTGAGCGACGCGCGAATAACGTCGGTTTCGAAGTTCTGTTCGGTGGCGTCGAAGACGTTTGCGGTCGCGGGCATGGGGATTCCTGGCGTGATGCGAGAACGTGGAGGCGTCGGCCAATGCTATCAAGGTGTGCGTCCAGCAACGCAATGCTTGCGCGAATCCGGCTCGAGGCGGCGCCGACCGCGTGCCGTCGTGCACCCGCTGACTCCCGCTTTCTGCGGGCGTGGGCGAATGCGCGGCTGAACAATGCGCGGCTGGTAGTTCAGGCAGCGTCCTGTTATTTTCGCTCGTGACGGGGGCGCTTCGTGCGAGCCGATCGGTGGCAAGCTTGAACTTGAGCAGACGACAGAATGTTTCGGGGGAACCGTGACGGGAAGTGAACGCCGCAAGACGGAAGCCAAGCACGTCAACGCATTGAAACGCGAACTCAATCAGGATCAGGTCCTGGCCTTGACCGAGCTCGAGAAATTCGGCTGGGAACTCAAGTTCATCCGGCGGCCGATGTTCAAGGATCCAATTCCTGTGGTTTTCGATTCCGATCGCCGGCATTTCGCCATCTTGAAGGCCGACGGAACGCTCGACGAGAACCCGGGATTCGACATCCGCAAGTAACGGAAATCCGATCCTGCCCTATCGGACAGCTCGGTTAGCTCGCCCGGCATGCCGGGTGAGCTGAAGCACCCGCCGCCCGCCACGGATCGACGTTCGTCGGATGCCCGCAGGGCCCGGGCCTGGCGCCGACGGCGCTGTCGGAGCCATTCCCACTTGTTGCCCTTGTACCTGTCTGAACGGGAATCTATAGTCGAATGACGAATCGCACGGGCCACGAGCGCATGACGACAACAGCCGGACAACGGCGGTCAGCGGCAACGATGCGCTTGCGCGCACACTCGGACTGGTCAAGCTGAGCATGGATACCGCGCGCTGGAATCTTGCCGGCAATGTTTTCGAGCGCCTGCTCGGTGCACCCGAAGGCGAGCGATCGGCCTTGCTCGAGACCCTCTGCGGCGAAGATGCAGAGTTGAAGAAGCTCGTCGTGTCGATGCTGGAGTCGGAGAACTCTGCGCTGCGTTTCGAGCAGAAGCTCGAACATGGTTCGCTGACCATCGAGACGACGACGGAAGTTCCCCTTGAGCAGCAGCAGACCGAAGTCCAGATCGGGCCTTGGCGCCTCGTCAGCAAGCTCGGCAGCGGCGGCATGGGTGTCGTCTGGCTGGCCGAGCGCGCCGACGGCCAGTTCGAACAGCGCGCGGCGCTGAAACTGATCAAGCGCGGCATGGATTCGGACGAAGTCCTCAAGCGCTTTCTGCGCGAGCGGCAGATCCTAGCGCGCCTCGACCATCCGCACATCGCGCATCTGCTCGATGGCGGCATCGCCGCGGACGGACGCCCGTACTTCGCCATGGAATATGTCGAAGGGCTGCCGCTGCTGCGCTACTGTCACGAGCGTGGCGCGAAGCTCGAAGAACGCCTGAAGTTCTTCATCGACGTCTGCGCGGCGGTGCAGTTCGCCCATGAACATCACGTCGTGCACCGCGACCTTAAGCCGTCCAACATCCTCGTGACTGCGACCACCGGCGTCAAGCTGCTCGACTTCGGCATCGCCAAGCTGCTCGAAATGGACGACAGCAGTCCGGATGCGATCACGCACTTGCAGCGCGATAGGCCGATGACGCCGGCCTACGCCGCGCCCGAGCAGATCCGCGGCGACAAGATCACCGAGGCGACGGACATCTACGCGCTCGGTTGCGTGTTGTACGAACTGCTCACCGGCAAGCGTTCCTACGATTTCAGCGGCGCGCACGAGCCCAAGGACGTGCTGCGCATCATCGAAGCCTCCGATCCGACGGCGCCCAGCCGGCTCAAGCTCACCGCACCGCCGTTGCCGCAAAGGCGTCTACGCGGCGATCTCGACACAATCGTCCTGACCGCGTTGCGGCGCGAACCCGAACGGCGCTATGCCAGCGTCGCCGCGCTGTCTGCCGACCTGCAGAATTTCCTCGGCGGCAATCCGATTTCGGCCCGGCGCGACAGCGTGTTCTATCGCGGCTGGAAATTCGTGCGCCGGCATCGCACGGGACTGGCGGCCAGCTTCATGGTCGCGGCGATCGCCGCGGCGACGCTGATTTTCGAGTTGCGCGATCGCATCGCGCTGCCGCCGGTTCCGCAGGGAACGTCGCTGGCCATCGTCGACTTCAACAACCTGTCGCGGAATGCGGACAACGGTTGGCTCACGACAGCGCTCTCCGAAATGCTTGCCACGGAACTCGCGGCAGGAGGCAAGGTGCGCGTGCTTCCTGACGAGCTCGTTCGAGATGCACGCGCGGGTCTTGCGGCGCCATTGGCCGGCGGTTACGCGATGAAGAGCCTGGCCACGCTGCGCAAGCGGCTAGGCGCCGACTACATCCTGAGCGGCAGCTACCTGGTCGGCGGTGGAACCGACGCGACTCTTCGCCTCGATCTTGCCCTGCAGGACACGCGCACAGGTGATGCGCGGGCGACTTTCGCACAGTCGGGCCCGTTGGCGGAATTGGCGTCGCTGGTCGAGAAGGCGGGCGCCAACCTGCGCGAAAGATCAGGCTTCGCGCCGGCAGTGCTTGCCGCTGAGCAGAGAACGGACAAGGCACAGCCTCCCAACACCGAAGTTGCGCGACCGCATGGCATTGGCCGTGGACGCGTTGCGCAAATACGATGCCGCGCGCGCCAAGGAAGAACTTCTGCAGGCGCTCGTGCCGGCGCCGGGTTATGCGCCCGCGTATGTGTACCTGGCGCAGGCCTGGAAGTTGTTGGGAAATGACGAGAAGGCCCTGGCTTACGCACAGCAAGCAGCGTCGAATGCGAAGGATCTGCCTCCGGTGCAGCGCCTCCAGATCACACGTCAGGTAGCGATCCAGAAGCGGCAGTGGTCAGACGCATTGAAGCCGATAAGCAACTGCTTGCGCTCGAGCCAAAGAATCTGGAACATCACTTGGATTTGATCGATGATTTGCTGGACGGCAGGACAGCCAGACGCCGCTGACGCTGCTCTGACCAAATTACGTGCACTGCCTGGTGCAGACGACCCGAGAGTCGAATTGGCAGCCGGCGAATATCGAGCATGATCCGCGGCGACCCGAAAGCCCAAGTCGCTGCATGCCCAGCGCGCGCTGGCAAGTGCACAACAGCGCGACGAACCTGCGACTCGCCGCGCTGGCCAAGCGTTCCTTGGCAATAGCGCTTGGTCAACCTGGGAGAGCAAGACAAAGCCGAGGGGCTCGTACGCGAGTCGATTGCGGACTTCCAGCGCGTCGAAAATCCGAAAGGGGAAGCTGGGGCGCGCACTTCATTGGCAATCTTGCTTGCCGGAAAGAATCAACCACAGCCGGCGCGTGAAGAATACGAACGTGCGCTCGCGATTTTCCAGCGCATCGGCGATCAGCAATGGGCTTGCCGCCATGTACAGCAACATGGCGATCCTTGCTATGGGACCGCGGCGATCGGGATGCGGCGGAGACCGCGACCAGAAGCGTGCTCGAGATCCGGCGCGAGACGGGCGACATTGGGGGCAAGGCTGGGCCTTGTTGACGCTTGCGCAACTCCAGCTGGACGAGTCCGCGAGCGACGCCACGCTGGATACCTATCGTCACGCGATAGAGCTCGACGATCGCGCGGGACAGCGGTCGAATCATCTGCTCGCCCTGGAAAAGTACAGCGAAGCGCTGCAACTGCGCGGCGATCTCGACGCAGCGCGCGACGTCTGCAAGCAAGCGCAGGCGGAGGCTGTTCAATCAACGAACCCGGCTGACGTGGCCTATGCCGAGCTTCGCTGCGCGCTCGTCGCGCTGGACCGCGGGGACATGCAGGCGTTCACCTCAGGAATCAAGCGCACGCTGGATCTTGCCGCGAGAGCATGGCGACAGGGAAAGGTCTGCCTCCGCGGCCATGTCATTGGCGAGCGTGGACATTGCTGGCATGGACTATGCCCGCCGCGCTCAAACGCCTGCAGGAAGCCATCGCGTATTTTGCCGAGGGTGAGGTCGTCGCGACCGAGGCCGAAGCACAGGCGCTGGCTGCGCTCTGTCATGCCGCCTTGGGACAAGACGAGGAGCGCGATCGTGCCGCCGCACGCGCGCGCGAGTTGCGCAGTGCGATTACGCTGCGTCTTCCGGGGGCGACCATCGACGTGGAGCTGGCACGATTGCTCGGCGTCAGCGGGCAGCAGAAGCAGGCAGCATCACGCCTGCTGGCGTTGGCGGACGACGCGGAAAAACGTCAATGGATTTCGCTCGCGCTCGAAGCACGCCTCGGGGCGGTCCAGTTGCTGCAGCAGATGAGCGATCCGACTGCCGCAGACCAGCGCAAGCGACTGGAATCCGCCGCGAACGCGCACGGATTCGGCTGGGTGCTGGCCAGGTTGACGTCAAAACCCAAGGGTTGAGGCCAACCCTTGGGTGATTTATCTAAGAGTCTCGATAGACAGGAATGATCACGGCGACGTAGTAACTCGGCTGAACCGGATTGTTGACCTTCCCGGACAGGAACTGCACGGGTGCCTTTGTCCCGCCGTTCGCTGTCAGCTTGATCGTCTGCACGGACGCCTTCGGCTTCGGCAACGTGCTTGCGGCTAGATGAATCGCCTTCGTGACTCTTGCGATCGCTGCGGCTTCTTGCTTGGACATAGCCATGACGAAACCCTCCTATGGGTTGGAAGATGGATATTCTCGGCTCGGTAGTGCTAATCCAGGCAAGACCCAAGA
This sequence comes from uncultured Gammaproteobacteria bacterium, assembly GCA_963738115.1. Taxonomy (GTDB): domain Bacteria; phylum Pseudomonadota; class Gammaproteobacteria; order Xanthomonadales; family Rhodanobacteraceae; genus Rudaea. Next base: position 46,743 of record CAVTVN010000006.1, read on the forward strand.
GCACGATTCAGTCTGGCTGGACCGGTGAATTGACCTTGGGCATCAGGCCCGGTTGAACTGGCGAATTGACTTTGGCCGCCGTTTTCACCTGACTGGTCGCCTGTCCCGGTTGAACCGGCGAGTTGACCTTGGCTGCCGTTTTTTTCGGTTGAACGGGTGTGTTGACCCGCGCCGCCTTCTTCGCCTTCACTGCCTTTTTCACTTTACGCTTTGCGGTCTTTTTGGTCTTGCTGGCAGCGGATACTTTCCGCTTGGGCGAGGTCTTCCTGGCGGCGGCCTTGGACTTCTTCTTTGCAGCCTTGGCTGGTGCACGCTTGCTGGGCTTCTTGCTCTTCTTTGCGCTCTTCTTTGTGGCCATAGTGGCATCCCCTGGTTGAAGGTCGATGATGGACTCAAGTGGCAACGAGCACGTCCCTGCATAGCTATCTGGCGCGGCAGAATTTGCCGCTGTCCAAACAGGTAATACAGGAAAGCGCAGCGGTAATTACACAGGCTCCGCCTCGTTCAGCATACTACCAATACAACGGCGCGTCTTTCGAGCGAGAGGCATTCCTCGGGCGACGGCAGTGAACCTTTCCGGCCTCACCAGCAACTCAGGCGTTCGGGGAATCGCTTCGACGTTGCAGCGCAGGAGGTCTCATGGCACGGTGCAGACGGTTGCTTTCGCTACTGCTCATGGCGCTGTCCGCGTCGGCGTCCGCCGGGGTCGGCTTGCCCGGCCCCGGGTTCGGGTCCGCATCCCTGACCCCTTTGCCTGGCGAGGAGATTTTCCCGAACGGTTTTGAGGCTCCGTTCACCCTGACGATCAACAACGACTTCGCCTGGTGCAACGTGACCATCGGCGACGGCTCGCCGGACAGTTCCACGACGATCACGGCTCCGATCTTCCCCGGCATCGTCGCCAAACTTCACGCCGATCCGTTGAATGGATTCGACTGGGGATTCTGGAGCGGAACCGACGACGGCGACGGCTTCACGTTGCAGGACACCACGGTTACGATGACCTCGGACCGCAGCGTCGAGGTGTGCTGTCCGATTCCCACCGCTCTGGGCGGCCACCCGGACTGCAGTCTCTGACGCAACGGTTGCGACCGCCGCGTCGGACTGCGCGAATCACTCCGCCGGCAACGCGTAACCCTGGCGTCGGCTCGCTCGCCTCGCTGACCAGCGGCAGCGGAGCGCCGTCGCGCTTGTAGACCTTTCCGGCCTTCATGACAAAGCTGACCTTCTGCAGCTGGGCGACGTCGTCGAGCGGATTGCCGGCGACGGCGATCACGTCGGCATACTTGCCGGCGGTTACGCTGCCCAAGTCCTTCTCGTGCTTGAGCAGCTGCGCGGCATGCGTGGTCGCGGCCTGGATCACGAACATCGGCGGCATGCCGGCTTCGACCATGTAGGTGAACTCCTTGGCGTTCATGCCGTGCGGATAGACAGCCGCGTCGGTGCCGAACGCGATCTTGACGCCGGCCTTGTAGGCCTTGCCCGCCGTCGCCTGGATCAGCGGCCCGACGATCTTCGCCTTTTCGGCAATCTGCGGCGGGTAGTAGCCGGGCTTTTCGGCCATCTCCTGCACGTACTTGCCGGCGATGATGGTCGGCACGAGCCAGGTGCCGTGTTCCTTCATCAGCTTGATGTCCTCGTCGTTCAAGAACGTGCCGTGCTCGATCGAATCGACGCCGCCGACGACGGCGCGGCGTATCGCTTCGGCGCCGTGTGCGTGCGCGGCAACCGTGAAGCCGTAGTCATGCGCGGCAGCGACGATGGCCTTGACCTCGTCGATCGTCAGCTGCGCGTTGTCGACGCTGGAACTTTCATCGAGCACGCCGCCCGAGGGCATGATCTTGATCAGGTCGGCGCCTTCCTTGTAATGCTGGCGCACCGCCTTCCAGGCGTCGTCGGGACAGTTGATGATGCCGTCCTTCGCGCCGTGGTCGCCCTCGAGGTCGTGGCGGTAGCCGTCGGTGTCGTCGGCGTGACCGCCGGTCGAACCGATGGCCGTGCCGGCCGTGAATATGCGCGGCCCTGGCACGATGCCGGCATTGATCGCGTTGCGCAGCGATACCGAGTCGTAGTCGTTGTCGCCGACATTGCGCACGGTGGTGAAGCCGGCTTCGAGAGTGCGTCGCGCGTAGACCGTGCTGCGGATCGCGTAGTCGGCGGCGTTCCAGCGGAACTGTTCGCTGTAACGGTTCGGGCTCGTCTGCGAGGTCAGGTGCACGTGGCTGTCGATCAGGCCCGGCAGGCAGGTCGAAGTGCCCAGATCGATTGCGGTCGCTCCGGCGACATCGTTGCGGCCGCTGCGAACTTCCTTGATACGCTCGCCTTCGATCACGATCGTCGACTCACCAAGCAGCTTGCCGGCGGCGGTATCGATCAAGTGACCGCAGTGCAGCGCGATCGGCGCATTCGCCGCGGCGCCTTCGGCGGCGAGCGCAATGTCGGTGACGGCAAGCGCGGCGATGGCCGCGGCGATGGGGGCGATGCGCATGGAGGCGACTCCTGCTGGGAATCGCGGCATGTTACGCGGAACGCCGGGGCGCGCCTATGCCGAAAGCTGGGCGTCGCGACGTAAGTATTTGTGACCCGTATCGCAGCGCGTGTTTGGCAATGCCGGCACGCGCGCACGAAGCACCGCGGCGATGCGGCCTCAATCACGTCGCGTTGCCGACGATGCCTTCGCGCACCGCGTAGAGAGCGGCCTGCGTACGATCTTCCAGATGCAGCTTGGCCAGAATCTGGCTGACGTAACCTTTCACTGTGCCTTCGGTCAGGTTCAGGCGGCGCGCAATCTGCTTGTTCGAAAGGCCTTCGGCGATGAGGCGCAGCACATCGGCTTCGCGCGTGGTCAACGATTCGCGTTCCGAGCGCGGCTTGCGCAGCAACTCCATGAGCTGGCGCTGCGCGGCCGGGGCGAGGAAGGCCTCGCCGGCCGCGACGCTGCGAATCGCGCGCACCAGGTCGCTCTGCAGCGCATCCTTCAGCAGATAACCGATCGCGCCGGCATCGAGCGTGGCCCGGATCAGCGCATCCTCGCCGAAACTGGTGAACACGAGCACGCGGATTCCGGGAACCTGCGCGTGCAGGCCGCGGATCGTATCGACCGCGGAAATCCCCGGCATCTTCAGGTCGACGAGTGCGAGGTCGGGGGCGAGCTTTGCCGCCACCGCAAGCGCTTCCGTGCCGTTCGCGAACTCGCCGATCACTTGCATGTCATCGCGACCGTCGAGGATCGCGCGTACGCCCTCGCGCACGATGGCGTGGTCGTCGACAAGGATGATGCGGATCGGCGGCAACTCCGTCTCCGGTATGGACTCGGCAAAACTCGCTTGCATTGTAGCTTCTGGTCCTGTCGTTGGTTCGTTGCCGGAGGCGGTGTTGTCCGGTGGGCACTGTGTAGCCTGCAACGATGCGCGCACGCTACTGACTTAAGTCAGGTAGGGCATGGCCGTTGGCCGGGTCCGACCATGCGGGAACCGGCAATTCATCGCGACCGCAACGCCGTTCAGTCCGCACCGTCGTGAAATACCAGGTCGGAAACGACCGAGTTCAGGCTGAGCAGAATTGCCGTCGGTATCAGGTCGAACGTGCCGTCCAGCGAAGCACGCGAGAGGAACTATGCCGTGGCGCCGGCCGCGGCGATACGGTCGCAGGGGAGGCTGCGCACCTGACTTTCGTCAAGTCGGCCCTCCGTCTTCGCGGTCGGCGCGCGGAATACGTGCTTCGATCAGGGTGCCGTGCGGCGAGTTCGGCGCGATGCGGAAACGCCCCTTGAGGATTTCGACGCGCGTGCGCATGCTGCCGAGCCCAACCCCGGGACGGAATTCGGAAGCCAGCCCGCGTCCGTCATCGGCGACTCGCAGCACCGCTTCGTCCCCTGTGACAGCAGCTTCGATGCGCACGCGTGTTGCGGCAGCGTGGCGCAGCGTGTTCGAGACGGCTTCCTGACAGACGCGATACAGCGCTTCCTCGTTCTCCAGCCGCTGCGGGACATAGCCGGAAAAATTGGTCTTGATCGCCAGCCCCTCGGGCATCATCACCGCGAGCAGCTTGGTCAGGGCGCCCGGCAGCGCCTGTGTGCGCAGGTTTTCCAATCCGGCGAACGAGCGCCCCTGCCGCGAGATGGTGGGCTGGTTCATGGTCTCGGGCGGTGCGAGCTGGCGCAACAGCATGCGCAGTTCGGCAAACGCGGTCTGTGCGAGTTGCTGCAGGCGCGCGACGCGCTTTTCGCCCTCGGCGGGACTGCGTTGCCACGCCGCGCCGAGTGTCTGGCTGAGCAGGCTCATCGACGACAGGATTTGCGTGACATTGTCGTGCAGATCGCGGGCGAGGCGTTGCCGCTCGGCCAGCACGGCGGTTTCGCTGGCGCGACCCGACAGGCGTGTGTTCTCGATCGCGACCGCGAGATAGTCGGCAACCACCTCGAGACTGCGCCGGTCGAGCTCATCGAACTTTCGATTACCTTCGACGTTCAACACGCCGAGCACGCGATCGCCCACGCAAATTGGCACCGCCAGTTCCGCCTGTGCCGGGGTCACGCCGGGCGGGCACATGTAGCGCGGGATCGGAGCGCACGTCGTTGACCAGCTGTGTCTGCCGCTCGCGCACAGCAGTGACCATGATGCCGCTGCCGCTGATCGACAGACGATCCTCCTTGTCGATCTTGCGCTTGTAGCTGCCGCCGCGGATGCGCACGACGAGCGTGCCTGGATCGTCCGGATCGACCAGAGGAATATCCACATTGGGAAATTTGAGCACGCTATGGATGGCGTCGGCGGCACGCTGCAGCAGCGCATCGCAATCCGGTTCGCGATGGATGTCGGCGGCGATGCGCGCGATCAGCTCGAAGCGCAGACTGCGCCGGCGTTCGTCTTCCTGGCGGCGCGAATGCTCGATCGCAATCGCGGCGATGCGCGCGATCAGTTCGAGGACCTCGATCTGCGCCTCACGGAACTTGCGCGGCGGCGCGAGGCTCACGGCGAAGTAACCGAGCAGGCGCTCCTGCCAGCGAATCGGCAGGCCCATGACCTGATGATCGACGATCGTGTCGACGATCGGCTTCGGCAGGTCGCCATAGCGGCCGATGAAGGCTTTGCCGGTGCTGAGGATCTGGCCGCCGACACCGTCGCCGCGCTCGTAGACTTTGGCGACGCGGGTCTGGACCGACGCGTGCGAAGCCATCGTGCGCATGACATCGGCGCCGGCGTCGTAGAGGCCGATGATCCCGGTATCGGCGTGCGCGAGCCGGCAAGCGGCATCGAGCGTCTGCTCGAGCAACTGCGGCAGCGGCGGCGCCCGCGCGATCTCTGCGAGCAAGGCGGCCAGCGGTCCGAGCGGGGAGGTGGACGTATTGTCCGACATGGCTGCAGTAGCCTAACTCATTGGCCTTACCCATTGCGTGGCCGCGGGGTTGGCGCCGTTGCTGCGGTGCGGTAGTCTGCCGTCCTCCTACGACGATGCCGCGCATCCAGCCGGCCGGAACCTGATGCAAGAGACTTACGACTTCGCGGCGGTCGAGGCTGCTGCGCAAAAATTCTGGAATGAAACGCGCGCGTTCGAGGCCAGGGAAGACGCTTCGAAGGCGAAGTTCTTCTGCCTGTCGATGCTGCCGTATCCGAGCGGCGCGCTGCACATGGGGCATGTGCGCAACTACACGATCGGCGACGTGATCAGCCGCTATCAGCGCATGAACGGCAAGAACGTGCTGCAGCCGATGGCATGGGACGCATTCGGTCTGCCCGCGGAAAACGCCGCGATCAAGAACAACACCGCGCCGGCGAAGTGGACGTACGCCAACATCGACCATATGCGCGCGCAGCTGCAGTCGATGGGCTATGCGATCGACTGGTCGCGCGAGTTCGCGACGTGCCGGCCTGACTACTACGTGCACGAGCAGCGCATGTTCGTGCGCTTGTTCAAGCAGGGCCTGGCGTATCGCAAGCAGTCCGTCGTCAACTGGGATCCGGTCGACCAGACCGTGCTCGCCAACGAGCAGGTCATCGACGGGCGCGGCTGGCGCACCGGTGCGGTCGTCGAGAAACGCGAGATTCCGCAATGGTTCCTGAAGATCACGGCGTATGCGCAGGAACTGCTCGATGGCCTGGACAAGCTGCCGGGTTGGCCGGACTCGGTCAAGACGATGCAGCGCAACTGGATCGGCCGCTCCGAAGGCCTGGAAATCCAGTTCGCCGTGGAAGGCGAGAAAGAACCGCTGACCGTATTCACGACGCGGCCGGACACGTTGATGGGCGCGACGTTTCTTTCGATAGCCGCGGAGCATCCGCTGGCGCTGAAGGCGGCGTCCGCGAATGCGCAGATCCAGGCCTTCATCGACGAGTGCCGGCACGGCGGCACGGCGGAAGCCGACATCGAAACGCAGGAGAAGAAGGGCGTCGAAACCGGTTTCCACGCGATCCATCCGATCACCGGCGACAAGCTGCCGGTGTGGATCGCCAATTTCGTGCTGATGGGCTACGGCACCGGCGCGGTCATGGCCGTTCCGGGCCACGACGAACGCGACTGGGAATTCGCGACCAAGTATGACCTGCTGATCAGGATGGTCATCGTCAGCGACGCGGTGCGCGACGCGATCCGCGAACTCGGCCGCGAAGCCGAAGGCAACCAGGATGCGATGAGTGCGGCGCTCGGCGAGAGCAAGCCGATCGATGTCGTCGAGGCGCCCGGCGCGCTGGCACTGGTGCAGGAGTTCGAGCGCGCCATCATCGAGAAGGGCGCCTACACCGAGTACGGCTGGCTGGTGAACTCCGGCGAATACGATGGCATGGACTATCGCGGTGCGTTCGACGCGCTGGCGAAACGCTTCGAGAGCGAAGGCCGCGGTGCGCGGCGCGTGAACTATCGCCTGCGCGACTGGGGCGTCAGCCGCCAGCGCTACTGGGGTTGTCCGATCCCGATCGTCTATTGCGCCAAGTGCGACGCGGTGCCGGTGCCGGAAGACCAATTGCCGGTCGTGCTGCCGGAGAACGTCAAGTTCATGGGCGTGCAGTCGCCGATCAAGGCCGATCCCGAGTGGCGCAAGACCACCTGCCCGCAGTGCGGCGGCCCGGCCGAGCGCGAGACCGACACGTTCGACACGTTCATGGAGTCGAGCTGGTACTACGCGCGCTACACCAGTCCCGGCGCGCCCGACATGATCGACGCGCGCGCGAACTACTGGCTGCCGGTGGACCAGTACGTCGGCGGTATAGAACATGCCATTTTACACTTGTTGTATTTTCGCTTTTACCACAAGCTGCTGCGCGACGCCGGCATGGTGCACAGCGACGAGCCGGTGACGAACCTGCTCTGCCAGGGCATGGTCATCGCCGAGACGTTCTACCGCGAAGCCGCCGACGGCAACCACGAGTGGATCAATCCGGCCGACGTCGAGGTCATTCGCGACGAAAAAGCGCGCATCACCGGCGCCGTACTCAAGGCCGACGGCAAGCCGGTGCAGTATCGGCGGCGTCGAGAAGATGTCGAAGTCGAAGAACAACGGCGTCGATCCGCAGGAGATGGTCGGCAAGTACGGCGCCGACACGGTGCGCCTGTTCTCGATGTTCGCCGCGCCGCCGGAAATGTCGCTCGACTGGTCGGAAAACGGCGTGGCAGGAATGGCGCGGTTTCTGCGCCGGCTGTGGGCCTTCTGCCGCGACGTGCAGATGGCATACGCAGCAGGCGTCGACGGGATTGCCTGGAACGCAGGCGACGCCGACGACGGCGCCCGTTCCTGTCGCCGCCAGGTGCACGAGATCCTGAGCCAGGCGAATTACGACTACGAGCGCAAGCAGTTCAACACGGTCGTGTCTGCCGCGATGAAGATGCTCAACGCGCTGGAAGGTCTCGGGGCTCCTGCGGCGGAAGTCCCGGCGAGCGCCGGTGCCGGAGACGACAAGCTGGTGCTTGCTCACCGGCAGCGGGCGTTCGTGCGCAGCGAAGGCCTGTCGATCCTGTTCCGGTTGCTCGCTCCGATCACGCCGCACGTCGGCGCATGCACTGTGGAACGAACTCGGCTGCGGCGGGAACATCCTCGATGCCGGATGGCCGAAGGCCGATGCCGAAGCAATGAAGAAGGCATCGGTGACTCTTGCGGTGCAGGTCAACGGCAAGCTGCGCGGCACGATCGACGTCGCGGTCGATGCGCCGCGCGAGGCGATCGAACAGACCGCGCATGGCGAACGCCGACGTCGCGAAATACGTCGGCACCGCGCCGCCGAAGAAGATCATCATCGTGCCCGGCAAGATCGTGAACATCGTCGCTTGATATCACCGCGGGCGAGAACCGCCGCCTCCCTTCTCCCGTTGAGCGAGAAGATCAGAGCGCCTCTCCGCAATCTCGTTTCGGCAAGGCGTTGGGTGAGGGTGGACGCTGGAAATTCTGAAGGGCTACGCGATTGAGGCTGCCACCCTCACCCCAGCGCTCTCCCCCGACGTTCGTCGGGGAGAGGGAGCAAGACGAGCGCGCAACCGGTGCATTCGCCGTATCATCTGCCCCACGCACTATCCGATCCGTACGGAACCGAACATGACTCCACGCCGCATCGCTTTCGCGTCCTTGCTGTCGCATCCTGCTGCCATTGCTGACCGCCTGCGGCTACCACCTGCGCGGCGAGGCCCAGCTGCCGCCCGGCATGGAGCGCGTGTATGTCGAGAGCGCCGATCCGTTCGGCCCGCTCAAGCGCAACGTCGAGAAGGCGCTGGAGCGCTCCGGCGCGAAGATCGAATCGAAGTCCGGCGACGGCATCGCCGAAGTCAAGTTCAGCGCCGTGTCGCTGGCGCCGATCGTGCGTTCGGTCAGCGCGAATGCGCGCGTCAACGAATTCACCATGGTTTACCACATCGAACTGCAGATCAACGACGCGGCCGGCAAGGTCGTGCTGCCCAAGCAGGTGATCGAGCAGTCGCGCGTCTTCACGTTCGATCAGACGCAGGCGATCGGCACCGGCGCCGAGCAGGACGAGATCAAGAAGGAAATGGAGCGCGACATGGTGCAGGTCGTGCTGCGCAAGATCGAGAGCGCCGAGCGCAAGCTCAAGGGCTGATCGGCTCGCCGCGCTGACGCCATGCCAGAGACCGCGCACCGGAAATGTCGCTGACGCTCGCGCAATTCCACAAGCAGATCGCCGGAACGGAGCTCAAGCCGGTCTATCTGCTCGCCGGCGAAGAGCACCTGCTGCTGCTCGAGGCCGCCGATGCGCTGCGCGCACGCGCGCGCGAGCTGGGCTATATCGAACGCGAAGTGCTCGACGCCGAGGGGAAATTCGACTGGTCCGACCTGACCATGGCGGCGGCGTCGATGTCGTTGTTCGCGACGCGTCGCCTCATCGATCTGCGCCTGCCGGGCGGCCGGCCGGGCAAGGATGGCAGCGCGGCGATCGTCGAGTATTGCGAGCAGCCGCCGCCGGACACGATCCTGCTGATCAGCTGCACGCAGTGGAGCAAGCAGCACGAAGGCGCGTGGGTCACGGCGGTCGAGAAGGCGGGTTCGTTCGTTCCGCTGTGGCCGCTGAAGCCGAACGAATTCCGCGAGTGGATCGCGCAGCGCATGGCGCGCGCCGGTCTGAAGCCCGATCGCAGATGCGATCGAGGCGCTCGGCGAACGCGTCGAAGGCAACTCGCTCGCCGCGGCGCAGGAAATCGACAAGCTCAAGCTGCTGCACGGCGCCGCGCCGCTCGATGCCGCCACGCTCGAGGACCTCGTCGCCGACAGTGCGCGCTTCGACGTATTCCGCCTGGCCGATGCCGCGCTCGCCGGCGAAGGCGCACGCGCGCTGCGCGTGCTTGCCGGCCTGCGCGCCGAAGGCGAGCAGGTTCCGGGACTGATGGGCTGGATGCTGAACCAGCTGCAGACGCTCGCGCGCCTGGCCGGTGCCGGCAATCTTTCGGCGGCGCTGCGCACCGAACGCATCTGGCCTGCGCGCGAAGGCTTGTACCGCAAGGCGCTGCAGCGCGCCGATGCCGCGCACTGGGAGCGCTGCCTCGCCGAGGCGTCGTTGATCGACAAGCTCAGCAAGGGCCGCGACAGCGGCGACGCCTGGCTGCAACTGGAACGCCTGATCGCGGCGATCGCCCAGCCGCGCTCGGGATTTCTCACCCGGTCGGCATAGCGCAAATGTCCTCGGGCGCCAGGGCCGGGCGGCCGATCGCCATCCTCGGCGGCACGTTCGATCCGGTGCACAACGCCCATCTGCGCGTTGCCTGGGAAGCCGCCGAAGCGCTCGATGCCGATGTGCGCCTGATGCCGGCCAACGTACCGCCGCATCGCGCGCCGCCGGTCGCCAGTCCGGCGCAGCGAGTCGCGATGCTGCGCGCAGCGCTGGCGGGCCAGTCGCGCCTGCAGCTGGACGAGCGCGAACTGCGCCGCGACAGGCCTTCGTACACGATCGACACACTGCGCGAGATGCGCGCCGAGTTCGGCCCCGAGCGGCCGCTGATCCTGCTCGTCGGCGCCGATGCGTTCGCCGGACTGCCCACCTGGCACGAATGGCGCGCGCTTTTCGGCTTCGCCCATGTCGCCGTGCTGACGCGTCCCGGCCATGGCGGCGACCTGCCCGCCGAACTCGTCGCGGAGATCGCGTGCCCGGCGCGTCTCGGCCGCCTCTGCGCTGCGCGATGCGCCCTTCGGCAAGGTGCTCGATCTTGCGGTCACGCCGCTGGAGATTTCCGCCAGCGCCGTGCGCTCGCTGCTTGCAGCCGGCAAAGAGCCGCGCTGGCTCGTGCCGGACGCGCTTTTTGCCGATCCGGCGCTGCTCGAACCCTATCACCAGAGCGTGCCAGACCTCCGCCTTCCAGCCCCGTTCCGGGTAGCCCTGCCGACCCTTCCGCTGTCACAAAATCGGCGTATATTCCATGCTGCGGGCTGGGCCCGCCTTTGTCCAACCCTGAGGTGAAACACGTTTGGCCAGTTCAGCAAAGCAATCCAGCGCTGCGCCCGCGCGCCCGCGCCCCGCACCGCGTAGCCGCAAGAAACCCGCCGTTGCCATCGATCCGGTCGAACACCTGCGCCAGCGCGTCCTCGTGGCGCTCCAAGAGCTCAAGGCGAAAGACGTGCGTGAGATCGACGTTCGCGGCAAGACCAGCATCGCCGATTTCCTCGTCATCGCCAGCGGCACGTCGACGCGCCACGTCAAGTCCATTGCGGACGAAGTCGTCAGGTACGCCAAACAGGCCGGCATGATGCCGCTCGGTGTCGAAGGCCAGCGCGAGGCCGAGTGGGTTCTCGTCGACCTCGGCGACATTGTCGTCCACGTCATGTTGCCGCGGATCCGCGAGTTCTACGGACTCGAACGCCTGTGGACCGTCGGCGACGACATGCCGGTGGCCGCCAACGCCGACTGAGGGACGGGCAGGGCTGAGGGCTGAGGGCAAGATCCCAGCTGCAGCCGTCTGCCGCTCGCTTGATCTTCCCTCAGCCCTCAGCCCGCGCCGCTCAAGACGTGCGCGCCTATCTGATCGCCATCGGCGAGCGCATGCCTGGCTGGGTCAGCGCGGGCTACGCCGAATACGCCAAGCGCCTGGCGCATGACCTGCCGTTGCAACTTGTGGAGATTTCCACAAAATCGCGCAACCGCGATGTCGCGCGCGCGATCGCCGACGAAGGCGCGGCCATGCTCGCCGCGCTGCCGAAGTCCGCGCACGTGATTGCGCTCGACGGCCGCGGCAAGCCATGGAGCAGCGAGGAACTCGCCGCACAACTCGGTCGCTGGCGCATGCTGGGCAAGGACCTCGCATTTCTCATCGGCGGACCGGATGGCCTCGCACCGGCCGCACTCGAACGTGCCGACCAGCGCTGGTCGCTCGGCCCGGCGACGCTGCCGCATCCGCTCGTGCGCATCGTCGTTGCCGAGCAGCTGTATCGCGCCGTCAGCCAACTCGGCAATCATCCGTATCACCGCGGCTAGTGTTCGTTGCCGGGGCTCGATAGACCTACTGGAATCCGTCGGCGAAAATCACGTCCACGTTTTCGTAGGCGCCAATGTCGACACGGCCGGCGACGCTGCGCGGATTGCCTTCGAGGTCCTCCGCCGGCAAGCCGCCCGGTGGCGCGAAGACGCCGGCACGCAGGAGCGGAGAGGTTGAAGTCAGGTGATAGTCGTCGATGCCGGCGAATTTCGGATCGACATCGATGTTGCCGCTCGGAAACGCCACGCCCTTGATGTTGTGGAAATCGTTGTTGTGGAACTGCCATGAATCGTTTGCCGCGAGTTCGAAATCATAGGCGGCGGTATTGCCATAGACGATATTGTTGCTGACCACACCGCTGGCGCCACCGTTGGCCAAGGCAATCGTCATCGCCCCGTCGAGCGAACTGGAGTTGCCGACGATCGTGTTGTTCGTCAGGTAGACGGTGCCGGAATTCATGGCGGTCGACAGCGCAGCGGCTGCCGGCGCCGTATTTCCGGCAAAGAGATTGCCGTTGATATGGACAGTGCCGCCGACGCCGTATGCGGTCAGGCCGCCCGTCCCGTACGTCGTGTTATTGCTGACGACCTGATTGTTCTCGAAGACGAGCACCGCCGCGGCGTCGCTCAGGTACATCTGCGCGCCCGCGCCGGCGGACCCGTCGTTCTTGCCGCCCTGAATCGTCAAGTGACTCGCGTTGATCGTGCCATTGGTCTCCATGTGCAGGACCACGGTTGCGTTTCCGCCATCGAGACCGGGTCACGCCCGGAGTCGGGTCCTGTGTCGTGCAGGTGCTGTCCCATCCGCCATCGATCGTGAACGTCGAGCCGCTCTCGTCGTGATAGGTGAACGCCGTCCCGACGTAAGAAACGTACCGCCGATCAGATGATCGTGTGGTCGCTGCCGTTGGCCGTGCCGCCGGTGCTGATATCCGACAGAGCGGTACCCAACTCGAAGGCACTGTGCACGCAATAAGTGTCGGCGTGGGCGCTGCCGATCGCGAGCATGCCCGCAGCCGCAGGGATGACCCAGCGAGAAAGCCGAGGGCCTCGAATGGCTGGCATGCAAACTGGTCTGTGCGTAATGAGCATCGATGGAATCCAAGCCGAAAGGACGTCCGATACGACCTTTGACTTGGGAATACGAGATTCCGGAATGGAAGCGGACATTTTCGGCGTGAAGCCTTGCCCCGTTTAGCCTGCCCGGGAAAGGCGCGACGCGGGCGCGGGAGATTCAGTTGCGACGTGGAGGGCAATGCGGCGTGCCAACCGACGACTCGAGGCGGCACATGCTATTGTCCGCGCCGCTTCGCGACGGATCCACAACCTTGCTCTACCTTGCATCGCAGTCCCCGCGGCGCCGTCAGTTGCTGGAACAACTTGGCGTGCGCTTCGACACGATCGACGTCGACGTGCCCGAGGTTCGCGCACCGGGCGAGTCGCCGGCCGACTACGTGAGCCGCGTCGCTCGCGAAAAGGCCGGAGCTGGCCTGCTGAAACTTGCGGGCGTTCCCGGCGCCGTCGTGCTCGGCGCAGACACCGAGGTCGTGCTGGGCGACGAGGTGTTCGGCAAGCCGGCGGACGCGGTCCATGCGGCGCAAATGCTGCGGCGCCTGGAGGGTCGGGCGCACCAGGTGATCACCGTTGTCTGGTGCATGAGCGCCGGCCGCGAGGAACGCGCGTTCAATGAATCCACGGTGGAATTCGGCGCGTTGTCCGAAGCGGACAATCGCGGCGTACGTCGTGAGCGGCGAGCCGATGGGCCGGGCCGGTGCCTACGCGATCCAGGGCAGGGCGGCTGCGTTCATCGCGCGGATCTCCGGCAGTTATTCGAGCGTCATGGGGCTGCCGCTGTTCGAGACGGCGGACTTGCTGCGGCGCTTCGGCATTGTGCCCGCCTGAACCGGCTGAAGCCCCGCGGGCGAGTCAAGTCGGCTTGCTCCGGTCGCCGGCCACGGCTTGCATCGAATCGGCGAGGTATTCATGCTCGACCCCAAGCGTGGCTTCCGCCGCTCGCCTTTGCGACCGGCGCAGGCTATAAGTCGTCTTATGAAAATTAGGTAACTGCCTGCCGTGAGCGAAGAAATTCTGATCAATGTCACGCCGCGCGAGACCCGCGTCGCGGTCGTCGAGAACGGCATGCTGCAGGAAGTGCATGTCGAACGCGCGCTGCGGCGAGGTTACGTCGGCAACATCTACAAGGGCCGGGTCAGCCGGGTCATGCCGGGAATGCAGGCGGCGTTCATCGAGGTCGGCCTGGAGCGCGCGGCATTCCTGCATGCGTCCGACATCGTTCGCGCCATCCCAGCACTGCTCAGCGAGGCCGGTGAAAACGGTCCCTCGCCGCCGCCGCCGATCGCCGAACTGGTGCACGAGGGCCAGGAGATCGTCGTGCAGGTGGTCAAGGACCCGATCGGCAGCAAAGGCGCGCGCTTGACGACGCATCTGTCGGTGCCGTCGCGCTACCTGGTACTGCTGCCGCACGCCAAGATGATCGGCGTGTCGGTGCGCATCGAGGACGAGACCGAGCGCCTGCGCCTGAAGGAGTTGATGCAGGCGCTGACCGCCGACGGCGCACTCGGCTACATCGTGCGCACCAACGCCGAGGGGCAGCCGCGCGAAGCGCTGGCCGAGGACGTCGCCTACCTGGGCAAGCTATGGGCTTCGCTGCAGGAGGGAATCGCCCAGACCAAGGTCGGCGAGAGGATTTACGAGGAACTTGTCGCTGCCGCTGCGCTCGCTGCGCGACATGATGCGCGGCGAGGTCGAGAAAGTCCGTGTCGATTCGCGCGAAACACTCGAAAAAACAATCCGCTTCGCGCAGCAGTTCATGCCGGATCTGGCCGACCGCATCGAGCACTATCCCGGCGAGCGGCCGATCTTCGACCTGTACGGTGTCGAAGACGAGATTCAGCGTGCGCTCAAGAAGGAAGTGCCATTGAAGTCCGGTGGATACCTGATCATCGACCAGACCGAGGCCATGACCACCATCGACGTCAACACCGGGGCCTTTCTCGGTCACCGCAATCTCGAAGAAACGGTGTACAAGACGAATCTGGAAGCCGCGCAGGCCGCTGCACGGCAGCTGCGCCTGCGCAATCTGGGCGGCATCATCATCATCGACTTCATCGACATGGTCGACGAGGAGCACAAGCGCCAGGTGCTGCGCATGCTGGAAAAAGCGCTGGCCCACGACCACGCCAAGACTTCCGTCTACGAGATGTCGCATCTGGGCCTGGTCGAGATGACGCGCAAGCGCACGGTCGAGAGCCTGGAGCGGCAACTGTGCGAACCGTGCCCGACCTGCGACGGGCGCGGCAGCCTGAAGACCGCAGAAACCGTGACTTACGAGATCTTCCGCGAGATCACGCGAGCCGTACGCCAGTTCGACGCGCAGAAGCTGCTCGTGCTGGCGGCGCCGAAAGTGGTCGGCCGCATTCTCGACGAGGAGTCTGCGGCGGTGGCCGAGCTCGAGGAGTTCACCGGCAAGACGATTCGCTTCCAGCCCGAGGAGCACTACGCGCAGGAGCAATACGATGTCGTGCTCCTGTAGAGCGAGGGCTGAGGGCGAGGGCTGAGGGCTGGGAAGAGCACGAGGGCTGAGGGCCGAGGGCTGAGGGCTCGTGACGCGGTCGCTCCCACAAATGATGTGGCAACTATCGCGCGTGGCTCGTCGTGCGCTGACGGCTTCGTCGCTGGGGGAGGTTTCGTCTGCCTGTCGGGCATGCTCAGCCCTCAGCCCTCAGCCCTCAGCCCTCGCTCCACAAAGCCGTCAGCCCTCCCGCTCTGCTCTCGCGGACGCGTGCGCATGACTTCCTGGCGCGTCCGACTGCGGCGCCTGCGCCTGGGCATTCAGGCCCTGGTTGCCACGATCGTGATCGTCGCCGCCGTCGTCGTGGGGGTCATGCAATTGGTCGTGCTGCCATGGCTGGGCAGCCATCCGGAACGCATCAGCGCGTTCCTTGGCGAACGCCTGCATCGGCCCGTGCGCATCGACCAGGTCGAAGCGCGCTGGGAGCGCAACGGGCCGCTGCTCAATCTCGAAGGCGTGCACATCGGTGTCGACGAGCCTGGCCAACCGGCTTTGCTGATCGCGCATGCCGGCCTGAAGATCAATCTGTTCGTCTGGAATCACAACGCACGCTGGAACGAATTCCGGCTCGACGGACTGGACCTGAACCTGCTTCACGATAGCGATGGCCACTGGCAATTGCGCGGTCTGGCTGCCGGCGACACCAGCGATACCAGCGACCAGCGCGCGCTGCTGGACCTCGGGGCAATCGTGCTGCGCAACCTGACGCTGAGCGTCAACGACGCCGGTAGCGGTCGTCAGTTCCGCTTCGCCGCGGACGAATTGCGCCTGATCAATTCCGGCGACACACACCGCCTCGCCGCGCGCATGCGCTTCCTGCAGACACAATCGGCGCCGGTCGATACGGTGATCGAATACGACAGCGAACTGGACAGCGGCACTGCATACATTGGCGGTAGTTCGCTCGACCTGGCCGCGATCCTGCGCGGTTTCCCGGTGCTCGGCGCGACGATTGTGCGCGGCACCGGCCGCGCACAGCTGTGGGGACACTGGCATGCGAACGAGCCGACCGACGCTCGGCTCGAAGTTGCGCTCAACGACCTGCTCCTCGAAGCGCAGACGCCGATCGAGCTCGACGACAAGCGGCGCCTGGCGCCGCGCGTGAACTTCAATGAAATTGCCTTCGGCGCGCGCTGGACACGACACACAGCACGGCTGGTCGGCCGACCTGGCCGATCTCAGGCTCGAGCGCCAGGAAATCGCACTGGCGCCGGCGTTTGCGCACGTCGAGAAAAAGGTGGAAGGCGATGACGACAGCGCTGCGGAATACATCGTCCAGCTGCAGGAAATCGACGTCGCCGCGCCGGCGACACTGGCGATGCTCGCCGAGGCCGTGCCGAGCGCATGGCGGCGCTGGTTGTACGTCGGTAATCCGGAAGGTGCCGTGCGTTCGGCCAACCTGCGCTGGACCAGCGCGAACGACTTCGACATCGCCGCGAACGTCGCCGGACTCGGCTGGCGCGCGGTCGACAAGATGCCAGGTGCGCGCGGCGTGAGTGGCGTGGTGATCGGCGACGAGCAGGCCATGACCGTCGATTTGCCGGCACGCAGTGCGTTGAGTGTCTACGAACCGAATGTATTCCGGCATCCGTTCGATTTCTCGGAGCTGTCGGGTACGCTTGCCGCCTATCGCACGGAAACGACCTGGCGTGTCGAAACCGATGCCCTCGCGTTCGAGGGTGAGGGTTATGGCGGAGAAGTTACCGGTGCGATGGATTTGCCGGACGCGGGTGGGCGCCCATTGATCGATGCGTATGCGATCGTGCGCCACGCCACGGTGCCTTCTGCGCGTCTGTTCTGGCCGATCAACGTGATGCCGCCGGCTGCGGTGGCATGGCTCGATCGAGGTCTCGAGTCCGGCCGTGCGAGCGGGCGTGCCGTGATCCGTGGCGATCTGGCCGAGTGGCCGTTCCGCGCTCTCGGCGGCCGCTTCGAAGCGCGCGCCGAGGTCGAAGATCTGACCCTGAGATATCTGCCGGACTGGCCGGTAGCGGAACACGTGCATGTGTCCGCCGACTTCGTCAACACTTCCCTGCGCGTCGAAGCCGACAACGGCCAGGTCAAGGGCAACAAGTTCAATCGTGCGAGCGCCGATGTGATCGACCTCGGCGAGGCGGTGCTCGAACTCGACGTCAACGCGCAGGGCGCCGGACACGACTTGCTCACCCTGCTCAAGGCAACGCCGATCGGCCAGCGTTTCGGCACGCAGTTGCTCGGCGTCGATGTCAGCGGTCAGGGGAAGGTCGACTTTCACTTGCACGTTCCGGTGAAGCAGGCCGAACAGCTGGCTTTGACCGGCACGGTGCTGCTGACCGACGCTGAACTGGCCGACGCCAAGTACGCGCTGCGCCTGAATCACGCCAACGGCAAGATCCGATTCAGCCAGTCGGGTTTTTCCGCCGACGACCTCGCGGTGACGATGCACGATCAGCCGGCGACATTCGGGATCGCGGTCGGCGCATTTACCGGCAATCAGCGCCACGTAGTCGAAGCGACCCTCAGCGCCAATCTGCCGGCGGCAAAGGTGTTGACCTATGTGCCGGCATTGTCCGCCTACGGCGATCATATCGGTGGCAGCGCGAACTGGAGCGCGAGCTTCAATGCCGATGCGGCCGAAAACGGCGGCCAGCAGTTGCTGGTGAGCTCGGATCTGCACGGCATCACTTCGGATCTCCCTGCGCCGCTGAACAAGGACGCCGCGGCGGCGCTGCCGCTGCAACTTGACGCTCGGCATGCCGCTTGCCGGCGGCAGCATCGACCTGCATCTGGGCAATCTGATGCATCTGCGCGGGCACCTGGCCTCGCCGGCGAGCCCGTTCGCGGCGCGCGTCACCCTGGGCGGAGCCAGCGAGGAAGCGCCGCCGAAGAGTGGATTCGCGATCGGCGGCAAGACCGCAGCGCTGGACCTGTCCGGTTGGATGGCGTTCGCTTCCGGCAATACAGGCGACGGCGGCCTGCTCGGCAGCATCGATATCCAGTCCGATTCGATGACGGCGTACGAACGCGATTTTGGTGTGGCGAAGTTCACGTTGACGCGCGCGGCCGACGGCATCGATCTCGGCTTCAACGGCGCGCAGATCGACGGTACGCTGCATCTGCCGGGAGCAAACCTGCGCGAGCGCGGCGTGACCGCGCAGTTCGCGCGGTTGTACTGGCCCGAGGCGCCTGAGACAGAATCCAGCGCAATGAACGGTGAGAATCCGGCCTCCGTTCCGCCGCTGCATATCCACATCGCCGATTTCCGCCTCGGCAAGCAGACCTTCGGCGAGACCAGCGTCGAAACATATCCGATTGCCGGCGGTGCGCACTTCGAGCAGGTCAGCGCGCACTCGAGCAACATCGAGATGCGCGCGCACGGCGACTGGACCGGCAGGCCGGGCAGCGACCGCTCGGCGTTTTCCATCGAGATGACCGCGCACAACGTCGGTCACATGCTCGATGCGTTCGGCTACGCCGGCGTGATCGTCGGCGGCGCGACGGTTGCCCGCATCGAGGGCAACTGGGCCGGTGCGCCTTCCACGTTCGCGCTGGCACGGCTCGATGGCACCCTGAAGATTTCGATGAAGAACGGCCGTATTCCGGATGCCGATCCGGGCGGGGCACGCGTGCTCGGCCTGTTCAACCTGGCAGCCATTCCGCGCCGGCTTGCGTTCGATTTCGGCGACTTGTTCAAGTCGGGTTTCAGTTTCGACACTATCGACGGCCTGTTCACGCTCAAGGACGGCACTGCACATACGCAGAATCTCGAAGTGCACAGCCCTACCGCGGACATGCTGCTGAAAGGCAGCATGGGCTTGAAGACCAAGGACTGGGATCAGACCGTCGAAGTGACGCCGCATGTCGGCGGCACGCTCGCTATCGGCGGCGCACTGATCGGCGGACCGATAGGCGCGGCAGCGGGCGTCCTGCTGCAGGGGGTGTTCAGGAACCAGATCAATTCTGTCGCGCGCGCGCAGTACAAGGTCACCGGCAGCTGGGACAACCCCAAGGTCACGGTGCTGGCCAAGGAAACCGTGAAGCCGAAGAAGCCAACGCCAAGTACCGAGTCACCGCCGGGCAAGACGCCGCCGGCCGATGCCGTGCCGAAGCGCGGAACCGGCGTGACCCGTCGGCTGCTTGTGTCCCGGTTTCGCGCCCCAAAATTACTCCGATGCCGTCCATGAAGAACCGAACATGACCTTGCTTGCCCTGGCCGAACAACGGCTGCTGACACCCGGTGGCCTCGCCAGCGGCGACCTCGATCGCGTTTTCTCGCGCCTGATGGGGCCGTCGATCGACGCGGCGGACCTGTATTTCCAGCACTCGCGCAGCGAGTCGTGGGTTCTCGAGGATGGCATCGTCAAGGAGGGCAATCATTCGATCGAGCAAGGCGTCGGCGTGCGCGCCATGAGCGGCGAGAAGACTGGCTTCGCCTACTCGGACGAGATCATCCTGCCGGAACTGCTCACCGCGGCGCAGTCGGCGCGCGCCATCGCGCAGAGCGGACGCGAAGGCGGCGGCCATGCGCTGGCGGCGCGCGATTCGGCATCGCTGTATGCCGCGATCGATCCCGTCGAGTCATTGCCGAACGAAGACAAGATTATACTTTTACGCGAAGTGGACAAATTCTGCCGCGGCGCCGATCCGCGCATCGGCCAGGTCATCGTCAGCCTGTCGGCGGTCGTGGATACCGTGCTGGTCGCCGCGGCCGACGGCACGCTCGCGGCCGACGTCCGTCCCCTGGTGCGCCTCAACGTGCAGGTCATCGCCGAACAGAACGGCCGGCGCGAGCAGGGCACGGCAGGCGGCGGCGGCCGTTACGGTTATCGCGAGTTGCTGGCCAACGGTCGCGCGCAGGCACTGGCGCGCGAAGCGGTTCGTCAGGCGCTGGTCAATCTCGAATCGGTGCCGGCGCCCGCCGGCAGCATGACCGTCGTGCTCGGGCCCGGCTGGCCGGGCGTGCTGCTGCACGAGGCAATCGGGCATGGGCTCGAAGGCGATTTCAATCGCAAGGGCACGTCGGCATTCTCCGGCCGCGTCGGCGACAAGGTCGCGGCCGACGGCGTCACCGTCGTCGACGACGGTACGCTGGCGAACCGGCGCGGTTCGTTGAGCGTCGACGATGAAGGCGTGCCGAGCGAATGCACGACGCTGATCGAGAATGGCGTGCTCGTCGGCTACATGCAGGACAAGCTCAACGCGCGCCTGATGGGCATGAAGGCGACCGGCAACGGCCGGCGCGAGTCGTTCGCGCATCTGCCGATGCCGCGCATGACCAACACCTACATGCTGGCCGGCAAGCATGATCCTCAGGAGATCATCGCCTCGGTCGAGCGCGGACTCTACGCCGTCAATTTCGGCGGCGGCCAGGTCGATATCACAAACGGCAAGTTCGTATTCTCGGCGAGTGAGGCCTATCTGATCGAAAACGGCAAGGTCACGCGGCCGGTAAAGGGCGCAACGTTGATCGGATCGGGGCCGGAAGTGCTCACGCGCGTGTCGATGGTCGGCAACGATCTCAAGCTCGACGAAGGCGTCGGCGTGTGCGGCAAGGAAGGCCAGAGCGTTCCGGTCGGCGTCGGCCAGCCGACGTTGCGCATCGAGTCGATGACAGTCGGCGGAACGGCGGCGTAGGAACCTGCGCGGTCAATCGAAACCGGCTTTGAAGATCGTCGAGTCCCACACGTCGGTGATGGCGCTCCGCGTTGCCGCACCGGCGATTGGGGTCAGGCCGTAAATCGCTTCCAGCGTGGCCAGCACGGCGTAATGGTCGATCTCCTCGGGATAGCTGCCAGGGATCACGAGCGCACCGGAAAACAGTGTCGGAATCTGGTTCGACTGCGAGTAGTCGTCCTCGTCCCAAGTCAGCGCCAGCAGGCTGTTGTGCGTGCGCGCCCACTGCACATAGGGATCGATGTGAGCCTGCAGCCACGCGTCGCCCGTGGCGATCGAACAGTCGTGCATGTCGTTGCACAGGTTCGGCACGACGAACGACAGCGTCGGCAGGTAGGAAAAATCGCTCGGGAATGCCGCGAACGACTGGTTGCTCGCCGTCGGCACGTTGGTGAAATTGACCCACGGATTGTGCTTGCGCGCGTAATTGCCGGACGTGCAGCTATTCGGCTTGGCCGCCGGCAGATCCTCGGAATACCCCACGAACGTGAAGCCGGCGGCGATGAGTTGGCTGCCGAGATTGGCGGTGTTGCTGAACGTATGCGGGCAACTGTCGTCGGTGACGCCCTGGTTCGAGCCGGAGAACAGATCCAGATAGTTCGGCTCGCTCGGGTGCTCGATCGCGAACGAACTCGAGAAATTGGCCCCGGACGTGGCGAGCGTGTTGATCCAGGGCGCATCGTTCGTGTTGCCGATGATGTCGGCGTAGCTGTGGTTTTCCATCACGACGACGACGACATGGTCGAAGCGTGGGATCTGTGCGGACGCGGCGGACGCGGCAAACGGCGCTGCGGCCAGGAGCATAGTCGTGCAAAACGCTGCCGATCGACGCGCCATGGAGTTCGGTGACGGTTCGCAATATCCCTCGAAGGCGTGCAGCATCCGAACTCCGCATCGATGACAAAAGGGCCACGCCTTGGGCCGAAGCGCGTCCCGCTGCATGGCGCATCAATCCTGCGTGAAGGATTGCACAGGGCGGACTGCAACTGCTAGCGTGCACGTCACACAGAACGGAAAACCATCGGATGTCGCGCACGGGCACAATTGTCGCGGTGAGCAACCGCGGCTGCAGGATGCGCCTGTCGGCAATCCGACTTGCCTGCGTGACGTTACTCTGCGCCACAACGGCAGGACATGGCGCCGCGCCGGCAGCCGCCGTCGGCAGTGAAGTCGCGCAGCGCGCTTGCGCCGCATTGAGCGATCGCGTCGAGCGTTCGCCGGCTCAGGGGCCGCTACTGTTGCGCAGCTACGACGATTCCCGCGGCAGCGGCGAGCCGGACGATGCCGTGCTGCGCACGGCTGCATTCACCTACGACAACGCGCTCGCAGTAATCGCTTTGCTCGCCTGCGACCGGCGCGCGCAGGCGCTGCGTGTCGGCGAAGCCCTGCGCATGGCGGCAGTCTCGGATAATCGCTTGCGCAATGCCTATCGTGCCGGGCCGGTCGCCGAGAAGCCGTTGCTGAACGGGTGGTGGGATGCCGGGCAGAAACGCTGGCTCGAAGATGCGTATCAGGCCGGTACGGCCACCGGCAACGTGGCGTGGGTGGCGCTAGCCATGCTTGCGCTGCACGACGCGACCGGACAATCCCGCTGGCTCGAGGCGGCGCACAGTCTCGCAGATTGGGTCGTCGCGAATGCGACGGATGCCCGTGGCGCCGGAGGTTTCAGTGGCGGCGTGCACGGATTCGATGCCGATCCGCAAAAGCTGCCGTGGAAATCGACCGAACACAACGTCGACCTCGTTGCGTTGTTTGGCTGGCTCGCCAAGATGGAGCCGACCGAGCGGTGGAGCACGCAGGCGTCGAATGCGCGACGCTTCCTCGATGCGCAATGGGACGCTACGAGCGGTCACTTTATTGTCGGTACGTTGCCCGACGGCATCACTGCGAATCGCGGCACTTCGGGCCTGGATGTTCAGCTGTGGCCCCTGTTGCTGGTTGACGCCGCGCACGATTGGCGGCGCGCGCTCGACTACGCCGAGCGTGAACACGGCGTGCCGGGTGGTTTCGATTTCAATGCGGATCGCGACGGGCTCTGGCTCGAAGGTACGGCGCAGGCCGGCCTGGTATATCGCCTGGTCGGCCGGGTGCACGAAGCGAACACGCTGCTGGCGACAATTGCCGGGCAATTCGCGCCGGGCGGATTCATCTATGCAACGCGCGAAGCGCGAATCACTACCGGGCTGGCGCTGAGCGCCGACAGCGCTTCAGCGGATTTCTACTATTTTCGGCGGCCGCATCTCGCCGCGACGGCATGGGCGGCGCTGGCAGCGACGGGACGCAATCCGTACGTGCCGGCGGCTGCAAAGCGAAATTCGGCGAACCATTGAGGCGTGCAAGCGGTTCGCTTCAGGTGTCGTGCGCGCTCCCGGTCTCGGCGTCCATCAGTTCGCGCAGCTGACGGAACAACTCCCGATACGCGTGCAGCGGCTTGTTCTGTTCGCGCTCGACACGCGCGTGTCGTGCAAGCTGGCGCAGCTGCTGGCGGTCGGCGCGCGGATACGCAGCGAGCAGACTGGTCAGCGCCTCGTCGCCGCCCTCGATGAGCCGCTCGCGCCAGGTTTCCACCTGGTGCAGTTCGGCAGTGTCGCGGCGTGCGCGATCGCGGTCGTGTTCGAGCGCCGCGCGGATGGCATCGAGTTCGGCGTCGTCCAGCCGGCGCATCTGCTTGGCCAGGAACTGGTTTTGTCGTTTGCGCGCGATCTGCTGCTTGACCGCGCGTGCACGCTGCACCTCCTCGCGCAGGTCATCCGAGAGCGGGATCGACTTGAGCTGGGCGTCGGACATGTCGCTCAACGCATGCGCGAGCTTGAGCACGTCGAGCGCTTCGCGGCGGCGCTGGCTGCGGCTGGCTTCGGTGCCGTCGTCGCCCGGAGGCTCCGTCTCGTCTTTGCTGTTGGTTTCGTTCGGGTGGGGCCGCATATCACCCATAATAACCGTTACGCCCGCAGGAGAGCTGCGGGCGTAACTCCCGCCGTCGCAGCCGCAGCTTGCTGCGGCTGAACGCCGGGGAGGGCGACATTAATTGAGGAATCGCTTTGTGAACAATGTTGTTGCACGGAATGAAGGTGCGCTATGTGGATGACAGTCTGGCGACAGCTTGATCGGCTGGCGAGCCTTGCCGAGGACGTGATCACGCGCTGCAGGGCGGCAGGGGCGAGCGAGGTCGAGGTGGGCGCCAATGTCGATGCCGGGCTCAGCGTCAACGTGCGCCTGGGCGAAGTCGAGACGGTCGAGCACACGCGCGATCGCTCGTTCGGCGTGACGGTCTACTTCGGCAAGCGCAAGGGTTCGGCAAGCACGGCCGACCTGCAACCCGATTCGATTGACAAGACGATCGAGCAGGCCTGCGCGATCGCGCGGCACACGGAGGAAGACCCGTGCGCGGGGCTCGCCGACCCGGCGCGCCTGGCGCGCGAATTTCCGGACCTGGACCTGTGGCACCCGTGGACGCTGACGCCGCAGGATGCCATCGGCCTCGGTATCGAGATCGAGGACGCCGGCCGCGCGTCTGCGGGCATTTCGAATTCCGATGGCGCCTCGGTGCAAACGGGCCGGTCGCTGTCGGTGCATGCGACTTCGCAGGGCTTCGTCGGCAAGGAACGCAGCACGCGCCACTCGCTGTCCTGCACGCTGATCGCTGAAGACGACGTCGGCATGCAGCGCGACTACTGGTACGAAAGCCTGCGCGCGGCGGACGACTTTCCGGCCGTCGCATCGATCGGCAGAAAGGCGGCGGAACGAACGTTGGCGCGACTCAATGCACGCCAGCTCGACACGCGGGACAGCCCGGTACTGTTCGCCGCGGAGGTCGCGCGCGGGCTGGTCGGTCATCTGGTATCCGCGGTCAGCGGCGGCGCGCTCTACCGCCGCGCGAGTTTCCTTGTCGACCACGCCGGCAAGAAGGTGCTGCCTGACTTCGTGAACATCGTCGAGCGCCCCCACCTTCGACGCGGCCAGGGGTCGTCGACGTTCGATGCCGAAGGCGTCGCGACGACCGACAGCGACCTGGTGCGCAGCGGCGTGCTGCAGCGTTACGTTCTCGGCAGCTATTCGGCGCGCAAGCTCGGCTTGCAGAGCACGGGCAACGCGGGCGGTATCCACAACCTCATGGTAGATGCACATGGCGGCGATCTTGCCGACATGTTGAAGCAGCTGGGCACGGGACTCCTGGTCACCGAAGTGATGGGGCAGGGCGTTTCCATTGTCACCGGTGATTATTCGCGCGGTGCGTCGGGATTCTGGGTCGAGAACGGCGCGATCGCCTACCCGGTCGAAGAGATCACGATTGCTTCGAATCTGCGCGACATGTTTGCCGGCATCGTCGCCGTGGGCAGCGATGTCGATCCGCGCTCGTCGATCCTGACCGGTTCGATTCTGGTCGAGCGCATGACGATCGGCGGGAGTTGATCGAAGAGCAGGGCTGAGGGCTGAGGGCTGAGGGCTAGAAGCAGAGAGCGCGCGCTGCTTCTCTGCTTCTAGCCCTCAGCCCTCAGCCCTCAGCCCCGCTCTTAAGTTGACACCCGCCCGCGCTCAGCCCACAGTTTGCTTGCCGTTCCGGCTGCCATGAGGAATACCATGAGCGTTCCGCCAAGCGATATGAGCACGCCTCCGCCGCCATCTTCCGCTTCGCCGAGTGCCGAAGAGAAGCAGTGGGCGCTGTTCGCGCATCTGTCCGCGTTGATCGGTTTCATCATTCCGTTCGGCTCGATCATCGGCCCGCTGATCATCTGGCAGATCAAGAAGAACGAGATGCCGTTCGTCGACGACCAAGGCAAGGAAGCGCTGAATTTCCAGATCACGATGGCGATTGCCGTGCTTGTCTGCATCGTGCTGATGGTCGTGCTGATCGGCTTCCTGCTGATCTGGGTCGTCGGCCTGCTCGATCTGCTCTTCATCATCATTGCCGCACTGGCGGCGAACAACGGTCAGGCCTATCGGTATCCGATCACGTTGCGGTTGGTAAAGTAAGAGCGAGGGCTGAGGGCTAAGGGCTGAACATCGAGGGCCCCGTTGGGCTCTGCCGGCTTTCCTCAGCCCTCAGCCCTCAGCCCTCAGCCCTCGGCCCTTGGCCCCTCAGCCCTATTCCTCCCCTAGCTGTCGCGCTCGGCCACGTAGCGGGCCAGCACGACGAGTTCATCGGCCTGCGCGGCCATCGGCTGCAATGCGTCGATAGCGGCCTGCGTCAGCGCCTCGAGTTGGGCGCGCGCGCCGGCCATGCCGAGTATCGCCGGATAGGTCGGCTTCGCGTCGGCGACGTCCTTGCCGGCGGTCTTGCCGAGCGTCGCGCTGTTGCCCTCGACGTCGAGGATATCGTCGCGGATCTGGAAAGCCAGCCCGACGCAATGTCCGTACTTTTCCAGCGTTGCCAGCAATTCGTTGTCACGGCAACCTGCGGCAAGTGCGCCGAGGCGCACGCTGGCGCGGATCAGCGCACCGGTCTTGTACACGTGCATGCGTTCGAGATCGGCCGGATCCAGCGTCTGCCCGACGGCCGCGAGGTCGAGCGCCTGGCCGCCGGCCATGCCTTGCGAGCCGCAGGCGGTGGCAAGCGTATGTAACATTTCCACATGTATATCCGGCGCGTCGGCCTGAAGCGGATCGCCGGCCAGGATCTCGAAGGCGAGCGCCTGCAGTGCGTCGCCGGCGAGGATCGCGGTCGCCTCGCCGAACGCGACGTGGCACGTTGCGCGGCCGCGTCGCATCGAATCGTCGTCCATTGCCGGCAGGTCGTCGTGAACCAGCGAATAGGCGTGGATGATCTCGACCGCGGCGGCGGGAACATCGCAGCGTTCCGGCGCGACTCCGAGCGCGTTGCCGGTTGCATGAACCAGTATCGGGCGCAGCCGTTTGCCGCCGCCGAGCACGGCGTAGCGCATGGCGCGATGCAGGTCTTCAGGGAGAACGTTTTCCATCGGCAGCACGCGCCGCAGAACGGCATCTGCGCGCGCACTCCAGGCAAGAGCCGCGGGCGACAGCCGCACGGTGCGCGGTGCCGCGGGATCACTGGGGCCAGTTGACATTCAGCTAGGCGGTCGCGACGCCGTTGTTCAAGGCGTATCGGGCCTGAAGTCTTCCGCGTCTTCCGGGGCTTCCGGATCGTAGAGCAGCTTGACGCGCAACTCGGCCTGCTCCAGAGCCGCCTGGCAATTGCGGTACAAGGCAATGCCGCGCTCGTAGGTCTTGAGCGAATCGTCCAGGCTCAGGTCGCCGTGCTCCATGCGTTGCACCAGTTGCTCGAGTTCGTCCAGCGACTGCTCGAATTCGGCGACACGGCTCGGCTCCGAAGCCGCTGCATCGAGAGTCTTGGATCCCGGTGCGTTGGCTGGCGGCATGGCTTGCGGCATGAGGCGAAAGCTACCGCAGTGGCGAGGC
The DNA here is from genome assembly GCA_963738115.1 of uncultured Gammaproteobacteria bacterium. GTDB lineage: Bacteria > Pseudomonadota > Gammaproteobacteria > Xanthomonadales > Rhodanobacteraceae > Rudaea. Next base: position 74,259 of record CAVTVN010000006.1, read on the forward strand.
GGAATCAATGCCGGTAGAGCGAGGGCTGAGGGCTGAGGGCTGAAAAAGAACTGACACATCGTTGACCGGGGACGCCCTTTGCGACAGAAGGCCTCAATGCATTTCACCACAAGCAGGTCGGATCGAATTGACAGAAAAGAACGAAGAGCGTAACGCTCTGCAGCCCTCAGCCCTCAGCCCTCAGCCCTCAGCCCTCACCCACACGATCTGCGCTTGCGCCTCAGCGCAAAGTCTCCGCCCGGCATCGGACAAGAAAATGTCGCCGACCGCGATCATCTGGGCATTCTGATGGATCAGTGGAATGCGATCTCGCTGCCATGGCGGGATGCCCGCCTCCTGCAGCAGCAGGCGAAGTTCGCGCGTATGCGTCGTGTCGGCCGGCTTGAGGCGTTCGCCGCCGCACCGATAGCGGACGGTCAGGGCGGGAGCATCGAGATGCGCAGTGCGCGCGTTGCCGTCGCGTTGCCGCCATTCAAGCCGGCCACCGTCAGGTAGTTGCAGCGATGGCGCCCGCCAATCGCTTTGCCAGTCCGCGGGCATCGGCGCGAGCGCAGGCATCGCATAGAGCAGGTCGCGGTAACGGCGCAGTTCGGATCGTTCCCAACTCACGCAGGGCGACCGATCCTCGGCAGCGCCGTGCAACTGGCGTTCGAGCTCGGCGACATGGAAGTGCGCCGGCTCATCGAGTCCCAGCGCGCGCAGCCAGCGGCGCAGCACCGGATCGCGCAGCGCCTCGTGCAGTTCGAGCCAGGGGCGCCAGGCGAGCGTCGCTGGATCCACGCCCTGCACGCGTGCCAGCGCTCGCTGTGCTTCCTGCTCGATGAAATCGGCGGCCGCTCCGGCCCAGCGCGCACTGTGCGCGATCGCAGCTCCGGCATCGGGCCAACGCGTGCCGAGCTTCGGCAGGATCTCCTCGCGCAGGAAGTTGCGGCGCAGTTGCGTGTTGCTGTTGCTGGGGTCTTCGATCCAGTTCAGCCCTTGTGCCAACGCGTACTCCCGCAACCGCGCGCGCGGCAACTCGAGCAGCGGGCGCCACAGGTAGCCGGGCGCAAATTCGCGCAGCACGCGCATTCCGCCGAGCCCTTCGGGCCCGGCGCCGCGCAGCAGCTTCAGCAGCACGGTTTCGGCCTGGTCATCGGCATGCTGCGCAACCGCGAGCACCTCGCCCGCGCGCAGCTTGCCGGCAAACGCGGCATAGCGCGCAGCGCGTGCGGCATCCTCGATGCCTTTGCCGGAGGCAGTGACAGGGCCAGCCTTGATTGCCTCGATCGGCACGCCAAGCCGTGCGGCGAAGGCGGTGCAATGCGCGGTCCATTGCGCGCTGTCTGCGTGCAGGCCGTGGTCGATGTGCAGGGCACGCAGTCCGCGTTCGCGCGCCGGCCCTAGCGAAGCCAGCGCATGCAACAGCACGCTCGAATCCAGACCACCGCTGAAAGCGACGACGATCGGGCCCGGCGTCAGGCGCGCGAGGCCCGATTGCAGATGTTCGATCAATGCCGTCGTAGACATGCGCGCATGGTGCCAGAACCTGACATTTTCGCTACTGCGGCAAGCGCGGTATCGAGGACCTGCGGCGTTGCGACGCCGGTTGCGCCGCTGCGGGCGCGACGACTCAGGCGCCCTTGATCGCGCCGTACCGGCGCAGGCGCCGATAACGTTGTTCGACCAAGCCCGCGCTGTCGCCGCGTTCGAGCGCTTCGAGCTGGTTGAGCAGCACGGCCTTGAGGCGTATCGCCATCGCGTGCGGGTCGCGATGCGCGCCACCCAGCGGCTCGCGCACGACCTTGTCGACCAGGCCGAGCTCGAGCAGGCGCGGCGCCGTGATGCCGAGCGCGTCGGCGGCGTCCTTGGCTTTTTCTGTACTTTTCCACAAGATCGACGCGCAGCCTTCCGGCGTGATGACGGAATAGGTCGAGTACTGCAGCATGATCGTGCGGTCGCCGACGCCGATCGCAAGTGCGCCGCCAGAGCCGCCTTCGCCGATGACCGTGCAGATGATCGGCACGCGCAACTCGCTCATTTCGAGCAGGTTGCGCGCGATCGCCTCGCTCTGGCCGCGCTCCTCGGCGCCGACGCCGGGATAGGCGCCGGGCGTGTCGATGAAGGTCAGCACCGGCAGCTTGAAGCGCTCGGCCATCTTCATCAGGCGCAGCGCTTTGCGATAGCCCTCCGGACGCGGCATGCCGAAGTTGCGCCGGATCTTGGTCTTCGTGTCCCGGCCCTTCTGATGGCCGATCACGACGACCGCGCGGCCGTCGATGCGGGCCAGGCCGCCGACGATTGCGGCGTCGTCTGCAAACGCGCGGTCACCCGCCAGCTCGTGGAACTCGCTGCAGATCGTCTGCACGTAGTCGAGCGTATACGGCCGCGCCGGATGACGCGCGATCTGCGCGATCTGCCACGGCGTCAAGTTCTTGAAGATATCGGCCGTCTTGCGCTTGAGTTTGTCCCTGAGCTTGCCGACCTCGTCATCGATGTTGAACGCTTGTCCATGGCTGGCGTGGCGCAGCTCCTGGATTTTCGCCTCAAGCTCGGCGATCGGTTGTTCGAAATCGAGGAAATTCGGGTTCATTCAACAGTGGTGCAACGACAAAGTCGCGAAGTATAGCCGCTTGCCGCGATCCGCGCGTTGAACGGCCGCCTGGTTGCCGGTCAGGCGCTTCCGGGCGGCACGAAAACGTATTCCGCGCCGAGCACGCCGGCCAGTTTCTCCAGCGTCTGGCGCAGCTCCGGGGTGGCGCGCACCCGCCATTCGGCGCCCAATTCGATCTCGCCGCGTGCATCAGCGTTACGCACGTTCAGCCGCACCGCCGTCGTGCCGCCGCGATGACCGGCGAGGACGCCCTGCAAGCGTCTGGCGAAGTCCGCATCGATGCCGTTCAGGCGCAGGCGCAGCAGCCGTGCCTGCCGTTCGCATGCCGAACCGATCGCCGAGATGCGCTGCGTGCGCATGCGATAGCCGCCGGCGAATTCGTCGATCGAAACGGCGCCTTCGAAAACCAGGATCGCATCGCGCGTAAGCAGCGGACCGAATTCGATCCATGCTTCGCGGTACAGGATGGCTTCGAACTTGCCCGAGAAATCCTCGACCTGCACGAACACGCGGCTGTCGCCCTGTTTGCGGATTCCCATCACTGCGCCGACGAGCGTGAAGCTCTGCTGGTCGGCGTAGCGGAACTGGCGCTCGGGCGGAGGCGGCTTGTGATGCTTGTCGATTTCGCCGATCGGGCAGGTGGCGATCTTCATGATCAGGTCGCGCCACTCGTCCGTCGGATGGCCGGACAGGTAGTGTCCGAGGGTTTCGCGTTCGCCGGCGAGCAACTGCTTGACTGGCCAGGCTTCGACTTCGGGCAGGTCGATCTTCTGCGCGACGGGACTGGCCGCGCCGAACATGTCGTTCTGCCCGGCAAGCACATCGCGGGCCGTTTGCTCGGCCGCGCGCATCGCCGCGGGCAACTGCCCCATGAGGCTGGCGCGGTTCTTCGCCAGCGCATCCATCGATCCCGACAGGATCAGCGCTTCGAGCGCACGCTTGTTGAGTTTCTGCGCCTCGACGCGGCTGCAAAAATCGGCCAGATCGCGGAATGCGCCACCGCGCTCGCGCGCCGCCACCAGGCTTTCGACTGCGCCGCGACCGACGCCCTTGACCGCGCCGAGTCCGTAGCGGATCGCATGCGAGCGCTTGCGTGGCGACGCCGGCTCCGGATCGAGCGCGTCGAACATGTAGCCCGACGCATTGACGTCGGGCGGCAACACGGTCAAACCGAGCGCGCGCGCTTCGCCGAGGAAGTTGACGACCTTGTCGGTGTTGTCCATGTCCGACGACAGCACCGCGGCCATGAACTCGGCCGGGTAGTGCACCTTGAGCCACGCCGTCTGGTAAGCGATCAGCGCGTACGCCGCGGCGTGAGACTTGTTGAAACCGTAGCCGGCGAACTTCTCCATGAGATCGAAGATCGCGTCGGCCTGCGCGGCGGACAAACCATTGTTTGCTGCGCCGTCGCGGAACACGGCGCGCTGCTTGGCCATCTCGGCGACGTTCTTCTTGCCCATCGCGCGGCGCAGCAGGTCGGCGCCGCCGAGCGTGTAACCGCCGACGATCTGCGCCATCTGCATGACCTGTTCCTGATAGACCATGATGCCGTAGGTCTCGCGCAGCACGGGTTCGACGCGCGCGTCCGGATACTCGATCGTCTCGCGGCCCTGCTTGCGCGCGCAGAAGCTCGGGATCAGCTCCATCGGTCCCGGGCGGTACAGCGAAACCAGCGCGATGATGTCCTCGAAACAGTCGGGCCTGGCGTCCTTGAGCATGCCCTGCATGCCGCGGCCTTCGAGCTGGAACACGGCGACGGTCTGCGCCTTCTTCAGCAGCGCGTAGACCTCCGGATCGTCGAGCACGAGACGACCGATATCGATCGGCGTTTCAGCGCTTTTCGCGCGCCGCGCATTGATCGCCTTGACCGCCCAGTCGATGATGGTCAGCGTGCGCAGGCCGAGGAAGTCGAACTTGACCAGGCCGACCGCTTCGACGTCGTCCTTGTCGAACTGCGTGACCACGCCGTCGGCGCCGCCTTCGCTGTAGAGTGGGGCGAAGTCAGTCAGCGGCGACGGCGCGATGACCACGCCGCCGGCATGCTTGCCGGCGTTGCGCGTGAGGTCCTCGAGTTCGATCGCCAGGTCGACCAGCCCGCGCACCTCCTCGTCCGTTTCGTACAGCGCCTTGAAATCGGCGACGACGCGATCGGGTTCCTCGTACGATTTCTGCGACTTGCCGAGCGCGTCCTGCAGGCTCAGATCCAGCGGCCGCATCGGGATCAGCTTGGCGATCTTGTCGACGTGGCCGTACATCATGCCGAGCGCGCGGCCGGCATCGCGCAGCACGGCCTTGGCCGCCATCGTGCCATAGGTGATGATCTGGCTGACGCGGTCGTGGCCGTACTTGTCGGCGACGTAGTCGATGACGCGGTCGCGGCCATCCATGCAGAAGTCGACGTCGAAGTCCGGCATCGACACGCGCTCAGGATTCAGGAAACGCTCGAACAGCAAGCCGTAGCGCAGCGGATCCAGATCGGTGATGCCCAGGCTCCAGGCAACGACGGAACCGGCACCCGAGCCGCGGCCCGGGCCGACCGGAATGTCGTTGCGCTTGGCCCAGTTGATGAAGTCCGCGACGATCAGGAAGTATCCGGCGAAGCCCATCGTGTCGATGACGGCGAGCTCGCTGTCCAGGCGCCGCACATAGTCGTCTGTCGCGAACCCCGGCGCCACGCCGGCAGCGGTCAGGTGCGTGTGCAGGCCTTCATGCGCCTGGGCGCGGATGTGCGATTCGAGGGTCTGTCCCGCCGGCACGGGGAACAGCGGCAGGTGATAGGTGCCGAACGAAAGTTCCAGATTGCAGCGTTTTGCAATTTCTATACTATTTTGCAGCGCTTCCGGCAGATCGGCAAACAGTTGCGCCATTTCTTCCGGCGACTTGAGGTACTGCTCGGGCGTGTAGTCGCGAGGCCGCTTCGGGTCGCTGAGCAAGCGGCCCTGGTGGATGCAGACGCGCGCTTCGTGCGCTTCGAAATCGGCGCGCGTGAGGAAGCGCACGTCATTGGTCGCGACCGCCGGACAATCCAGCTCCGCCGCCAGCTGCAGTACCGCTTCGAGGTGATGCTCCTCGTCGGCATGCCCGCAACGCGTCAGTTCGAAATACCAGCGGTCCTCGAACAGATGCAGCCATTCGCGCGTGCGCGCCAGCGCCACCTCGTGTTTGCCCAGGTGCAGCATTCGGCCGATATCGCTGTCGCGCCCGGCCAGCGCGATCAAGCCATCGCTGTGGCCGGTGAGCCAGGCCGGATCGACTACGGCGAAATCGCCGTGCCGGCCCTCGATGTAGCTGCGCGAAATCAGCTGAGCCAGATTGAGGTAACCAGTACGGTCCTGACACAGCACCGTGAGCCGCGAAGGGCTGCTGCTGTCGCCCGGATTGGCGATCCACAGGTCGGCGCCGGCGATCGGCTTGATGCCATTGGCTTCGGCCGCGCGATAAAACTTGACCAGCGCGAACAAGTTGCTCTGGTCGGTCAGCGCCAGCGCCGGCATGTCCAGAGCAACCGCCCGGCTGATCAGATTCGGACGCGGCGCCCTGGCCGGATCGCCGTATTCGGGCTTTTCCGGCAGGCGGATCGTCGAATCGACCAGCGAATAGTCGCTGTGGATGCGCAGGTGGACGAAGGAGGGGTTCATGGCGACGCGAAACGTATTCCGCTCAGAGTAGCCGTGCGTAGGGGGTCAGGCAAGGCTTGCCGAACGCTCCTCCTTGATCGAACACACGCCGTGTGTTCGCGGCATCAATCACGATCGGATTGCCGGCCGAACTGCGGATAGTCAGATTGTTGACCGCAGATCGGGATCTGCGCCGAATTGTGAGTCATCGCATAGCGGAGCGTGACAAGGCCATGACTGCTCGTTCCGAGGCCGAGGCAGGCATTGACGAATGTGGCCGCCGCTGCGCGGTCGGCCACTGCGATTTCCAGCGCGACCGTCAGGCTCGTTGCCAATCGCGAAATGCGTGCATGGGTGTGCCGTTGCACCCGATTTCCCGGAATTGCGCTTTGCGCGGCCGCGAGCAGTACATGACGACTGCCTCGACAGGGCGACTTCAGCGGCCGCAGACATCGCGCGACGAGACGCCGGCATCAAGCATCGCGACGATGCAAGGGCAAAATTGCAAAGCGGCGTCTGTCATTCGAACGGGGCCCGGAAGACCCCGTCCGGGTCCGGCACAATCTGGCTCGTGCCGAACTGAGCTGCGTCACTCGGCGGCACCCCACCCAGCGCTCCCGCCACCGTGAACGATACGCCGCTTGGCCCCGGGATGATGTCGCTCCATGAGGCGTACGACCACGTACCGCCACCACTACGCAATGCGGGCAGCAGGTTGCTTCCCTGTGTGGCGCCGGATGCAGCGGTGAAGCTCGCAGCTGTCCCTTCGCCGCAATAGAACAGGCCGCCCTGTCCGTCGGCGCACTGGTCGACGGTGCCACCCACCGCCATGACCTGGGTTGAATCGGCTGCGATCGCGCCGATTCCGCCGGCCGCGAACGTGACCTCGCCGCCGTCACCCCATGTGAAGACTGGAAGCGTGCCGTCGGACGGTGGGGGCAGACCCGTACTGGCGCGAAGCTTGAGTAGCGTTGTCGACTCGGAACAGGAAAGAATGAAACAGAACTGATAGTTCTCGCTCAGGTAGATGAGATCCGAGCCCACGCTGCCCGAGGACGTCGCAGCGATCGACCTCGGGCCGATGCCGCTCTCATCGCTGGCATAGTAGATGCCGCTGGAATTCGAGCCAACCGCGGACAGCAATCCACCGTTGCTGCCGTCAATGCCAACCACCGCAAGGTGGTAAACCGTACTCGACCCCGAATATGCAGTTCCGACCGACGCTGCCACGTACAGGCGTGGCGAGCTCGAATCGGTCGCGACGCCGGCGACTGCCGACGCGCTGATATCACACGCCGCGCCGGCGTCGCAGTGCGCCGGCGGAATGAGAAGGTCATTCGCGCCGTTGCCGTACGGCCCGAACGAGGTATCTACCGTCAATGCGCCGGCGCTGATCGAGAATCGCTTGAGGGTAAGGACATCATTCCCTGAACCGTTCTTGTAGGTCGCGACCGCGATCAGGCGCTCGGTCGGCGACGGGCCAAACGCGTACGGGACGAGTCCGGCGCCATGCTCGTCGAGCGACGTCGTGAACGCGCCAAATTGCCCGATGTAAGTGCCGTCGTCGCGGAAGACGACGACGTAGACGTTCGAATTGCTCGCGCTCGCCGCGTAATCGACGAGCGCATAGATGTAGCCGTTCTGGATTTTCAGGGCGTCGACGCGCGTGTAGGTGACCGACGTGCTGTTGGGCCAGGTCAGATAGATGTTGAAGTAGCTGGCGTAGGCCGCGGTGGGATTGGTCCACGATATGCGCGTGCCGTCGCTCGAATAGCGGACGAGACCAAGGTTGCTGCCCGTGCTCTGTCCTGCCGCCGGTACAATGCCTGCCACGACAACGTCGCCGTTTGCGGCCCGCGCAAGGCGCTCTCCAGTGTAGTCATTCGTTTCGACGTTCGCGAACCGGTTGTCGAGCGGGATACCCCCGGCGAATCCGGGGTCGTAGGAGTACGGGTAATAGCCTGCCGCGGCGAACGTCACTCCGGGTAACAGGGCAGAAACGGCGGTAACAATCAAGAGAGCGCCGGCAAACACTTTCCTCGGCGGCCTTGCTGCAAGGGTCTCAATCATGAAGCTGGATCCTTCAGTTGGGAGTCTGAGGGCCGCGGTAAATCCCTATCGGACACGGCTGAAGCGGCTCATTTGCGGAGTGTTGGGAATCGACTGATGGGGATTACAGGCGGCTTCTTGCTGCGTCCTTGCTTGCCCAAGCCGTCGACAGCTGCTGTCGCAGCGATCGAGCGAATGGTCGATGCTCTGCTCTCATGCCGGGTTCCGAAACGAATACGCTGCTGACGATCCTATTGCGCGCCGCCGAGCCACGCTGGAGGTTTTTGAATGGGAAACATGTGATTTTGATGAGGTGCCACTACGCGGCGTGGCAGGCGCCTTCCGGACGCGGGAAGTTGCTGGTCCGGGCCAATTCGGCGGCCGATGACGTAAGTGCTTCGCGCCGTGACGTGTCTTCGAGCGCAGGCCTGCACCGCTTTCAGGAAAACGGCAGTTGCGCCTGTACGACCGGGGCGAAACTGCGTCGGTGCTCGCAGCAGGGGCCGAGGCGATCGAGCGCGGCGAAGTGCTCGGGCGTCGAATAGCCCTTGTGCTGGGCGAACCCGTAGCCGGGATACTGCGCGTCGAGCTCGACCATCATTCGATCGCGCGCGACTTTGGCGAGGATCGAGGCTGCACTGATCGCGCGCTCACTCGCATCGCCGTCGACAATCGCCTGAGTCCGGCAGATCGTCTGCTTCGGTACATGGTTGCCGTCGATCAGCGCGAGTTCGGGTAGCGGCATCAGGGCAGCGAGCGCACGCGCCATGCCGAGCATCGTTGCCTGAAAAATGTTGATCCGGTCGATCTCGGTAACGTCGATGGCGACGACGCTGAACGCGATCGCGCGCTCGCGGATGCGGACGTCGAGCATCTCGCGACGTGCGGCCGAGAGGACCTTCGAGTCGGCGAGGCCATTGATCCGCCGCAGCGGATCGAGGATCACGGCGGCGACGACGACTGGTCCGGCCAGCGGGCCGCGCCCGGCCTCGTCGACGCCGGCAGTCAGAAACGGGCGGGCCCTGCGCTCAATCATGCAGCACGCCAAGGTCGTGGAAGATGAAATTCTGGTACGCGTCGAGCACCGGCTTGTTCGTGCAGTTGAGGTAGAAGCCACCGCAACGATCGCGCATCAGCGCGTTCGCAGCGAAGAAATCATCCTTCCTGATGCCGGCGATGTCGAGGATCAGCGCGCCGCCGAAGCTGAGGTCAAGCACCGGATAGTCGTAGTTCTGCGCCGGCTTGAAGTTGCTCTTCAGCATGTAGTATGTAACGAAATTCGGATCGGGCACCGACGTTGGCACGATCTTTTGCAGCTCGCGCATCGCGCCATCGAAAGATGGCTGGTGATCGCCAAAGTGGAACAGCAACGTCGGCCGGTCGCCGTCGAGCAGGGTCTTTTCCAGGTGCGTCATGGCGGCATCGGAACCGTCCAGTCGATAGAGATAATTGGCAAGGTTGAGATTCATCCACTCATCGAGGTCTTTCGGCTTCCATTTGCCCGGGAACAGCGGCTTGTCGTACGGCGCCAGCTGTTCCTTGTACGGCGTATTGTGCGGTCCGTGCTGGCGCAGAGTCAGCATCATGATAAACAGCGGCTTGTCGCCGAGCGACTTTTTTTCGTCGGCATAGATGCGGTCGAACACCTGCATCAAGTCGTTGTCACTGGATTCCCAGGACAGGCCATAGTCCTGGCCGTCGTAAAACTGGTCGAAACCATAGAATTTGTAGGCGTTGCGCGCGTTGATGAAATCGCCGGACATCGGATAGATCGCGATCGTGCGATAACCCGCGTCGTGCAGCACCTTCGGCAACGTGTGCACGACGCGCGGCGCCAGGTTGTACGGCGCGTACAGGCCGGCGTCGCCGAAGATCTGGTGGTCCAGCCCGGTCAGCAGCGCGAACTCGCTGGTCCAGGTACCGCCGCCCCAGACGTGCACCGTCAGCGTGCCGTGCGCGCGCGTGCGGCCGTCGGGTTGGAACATTTTGTGTTTGCACAACGGCAGCGTGCAGATGGGCAGCATGGTCGGATCGTAGGTACTTTCCTCGAGCACCGAAACGATGTCCGGATGTGCCTGCGTGCTCTGCAAGGCTTTGGCGCCGCCACACTCGGCAGTCGTGCAGGCCGGCGGATTGTCGCTGCCGGGTTGTGTCCACGAGAGCTCGGCCGCGTCGGCGGCCAGCGGAGGAATCTTGATTTCGGTCTGATAGAAGGAGGTGAAGAAGTCGGTGACGTAGCTCTTGTCGTTCATGGTCTGCCACATGCCCTTCACGAACACGTCAGGGAACGGGCCGGCGGGAGAATCGATGGCGACGAGCAGAAATGCAGCGGCAAGCACGCCGACGGCGCGTATCCAGTGCCGGCGCGGAACGGAGACGTGACCCAGGAATTGCGGGCGGTCCATGCGCCATACCAGATACAGCAGGCCGGGGATCAGGATGGCTGCGGCAATCAGCGAGAACATGATCGGCGGGTAGCGCGTTGCGACGTCGATCAGGTCGCGATTGAGGAAGTACACCAGATCCGGCGCCAGCAGCGGCGCGGTCAGGTAATGGAATTTCATGGCGCTGCCGATCAGGATGCCGCCGAACAGGATCGTCGGCAGCGCGAGCGAGAAGGCCGGACGGCGCGTCGCGAACGCAATGAGCACGACTGCCGTCACCAGCAACGCCAGCGCGAACAACTGTTCGTGCAGTGTCGCTTCGAGCAGCGGGCCGCAGATCAGCAGTGTGACGAATCCCAGCGCTGCGACGGCAGTAATGATGCGGGTGGTCCTGGGCAGCGCCGCGGCGTTCGCCATCGCGAGCAAAGTATCGTTGAGACTCGACATGGTGAGGTGTGGTCGCGACGCCGTCAATGCACGCACGCGCCGTGTCGCGGCGATGCGCTGCCGTCCGTCATGCCGGCAATAGCTCCGCGATTGCCTCGGCGGCTGCGTGCTCGACGTTGCTGCGCAGCGATTCATGCAGCCGAGTGAATTCGGCCAGGGTGCCGGCGTCGAGCGCGCGTGCGCGCAGCAAAGGCACCAATGCAGCGGCCAGTGCGTCGGGCGAGCACCGGTCCTGCATGAGTTCCGGCACGATGGCTTTGCCGGCGAGGATGTTCGGCAATGAATACACCTCGGTGCGCATGAGGCCGAACATCCTGACAATTCGATAGGTCCACGGCGAGAGCCGATAGGCCACCACCATTGGCCGCTTCGCCAGCATCGCCTCGAGCGCTGCCGTGCCCGACGCCAGCAGCACGGCGTCGGCAGCGATCATGGCGCAATGGGCATTGCCGTCGACGATGCTCAATGACTGTCGCAGCGGGTGTGACTGTGCGAAAGCCGAGTCGATGCGCGCCTGGAACTCGTCACGGCACTTCGCGTTGGCCATCGGCGCGATGATCCGCAAATCCGGCAGCTGTTGCTGCAGGACCCCTGCGGCGGCGAGAAAATCCGGTGCCAGCCGACGGATTTCGCCAAGGCGGCTGCCGGGCAGCACGGCCAGCACCGGCGCATCGGGTGGCAGGCCGAGTTCCGAGCGTGCGGCGGCTTTGTCCGGCGTCACTGGGAACATCGCCGCAAGTGGATGGCCGACGAAGCGGGCATCGACGCCGTAACGGGCGTAAATCGGCGGCTCCATCGGAAACAGACACAGCACGAGATCGGCGCTGCGGCCGATCTTCGCGGCGCGCCCCTCGCGCCAGGCCCAGATCGACGGGCTTACGTAGTGCACGGTGCGCACGCCGGCGGTCTTCAATTTCCTTTCGAGGCCGAGGTTGAAATCCGGTGCATCGATGCCGACGAACACCGCCGGTGCGGACGCCAGCGTGCGCCGATACACGTCGCGCCGCAGGGCCAGCAGGCGCGGCAGATGGCGCAGGACTTCGACCAGGCCCATGACGCTGAGTTCTTCGGCCCGATACCAGACCTCCATGCCGGCCGCAGCCATCAGCGGCCCGCCGACGCCGGCGAAGCGTGACTTCGGAAAGCGCCGGCGCAGGCCGGTGATCAGATCGGCGCCGAGCAGATCACCGGAACTTTCGCCGGCGACAAGGATGAAGAGGGGGCTGAGGGCCGAGTCTTTAGAAGAGCTGAGGGCTGAGGGCTGAGGACTGGAAATATTCATGCAACGGATACGAGCCTGGCAATTGAGCGCAGTCATCGAGAACAGCGCGGTGTACGATCTTGATCAGCCCTCAGCCCTCAGCCCTCAGCCCCAGCCTTCAGCCCTCTCTTCACCGCATCAACGGACGCTGACTCTGGTCGATGAACGCAAGCATCGCGGCGATATCCTCTGATTCCGTGCCCATCTGCGCCAGCTGCTCGCGCGCCTCGTTCAATTGCAGGCCCGACATGTACAGCGTCTTGTAGGCACGCCGGATGACGGTGATGCGTTCGGGCGAAAAGCCGCGGCGCTTCAATCCTTCGGTGTTGATTCCGCGCGGGCGCCCGTAGTCGCTGGCCAGAATGAGGAATGGCGGAACATCGCCGTTGACCAGGCAACCCATGCCGATGAAGGCATGGGCGCCGATCCGGCAGAACTGGTGCACGCCGCTGAAGCCGGACAGGATCACGTGGTCGCCGATCTCGACGTGGCCGGCAAGCGTTGCGTTGTTCGAAAAAATCGTGTGGTTGCCGATGCGGCAGTCGTGCGCGATGTGCACGTAGGCCATGATCCAGTTGTCGTCGCCGATGCGTGTCACGCCGCCGCCGTCGCCGGTGCCGCGATTGATCGTGACGAATTCACGGATGCTGTTGCGGTCGCCGATGACCAGCTCGCTGCGCTCGCCCTTGAACTTCTTGTCCTGCGGATCGCCGCCGATCGAGGCAAACGGATGAATGTGGTTGTCGCGGCCGATGCGCGTTGGACCCTTCACTACGACGTGCGGGCCGAGCGTGGTGCCGTCGCCGATCACCACGTCGGCATCGATCACGCAGTACGCGCCGATCTCGACATCCTTGCCGATGCCGGCTGCTTCGGCTATCTGGGCAGTTGCATGAATCTGCGCCATCAATCGTTGCGCTCGGCGCACATCAGCTCGGCCTCGGCGACGATCTTGCCGTCGACCTTGGCGCGACAATGGAACAGGCCCATGCTGCGGATCATGCGCTTGAGCTCGACCTCGAGGATCAGCTGATCGCCGGGCCCGACGATCCGGGTGAACTTGGCTTTGTCCACTTTTACAAGATAATACAATGCGCGCGAGTTCGGATCGTGCTTGCGCGACATCTGCACCAGCAGTCCGCAGGCCTGGGCCAATGATTCTATGATCAGTACGCCGGGCATCACCGGATGGCCGGGAAAGTGTCCCTGGAAGAACGGCTCGTTGATGGTGACGTTCTTCAGCGCGCGCAGGCGCTCGCCGACGCTGTAGTCGAGCACACGGTCGACGAGCAGGAACGGGTAGCGATGCGGCAGCATCGCGGCGATGCCGCGCACGTCGATGGACGTCGTGTCGGCGGCGTGTGGTTCGGTCATGTTTTCAGATCCTTCTCGATTGCCTGCACGCGCCGGGTAAGTTCATCCAGGCGCTTGAAGCGCGCGGCGTTGCGACGCCAGTCGCGGTTGTTCTGGAACGGCGTACCTGACGAGTACTCGCCGGGCTCGACAATGGAATGAGTGACCAGCGTCATGGCGGTCACCGTCACCCTGTCGGCCACATTCAGGTGGCCAAGTATGCCAGCGCCGCCGCCGATGAGACAGTAGCGGCCGATCGTCGCGCTGCCCGCCACTGCGGAACAACCGGCCATCGCCGTGTGCGCGCCGATGCGCACGTTGTGGGCGATCTGGATCTGGTTGTCGAGGCGCACGTCTTCTTCGAGCACCGTATCTTCGATGGCGCCGCGGTCGATCGTCGTATTGGCGCCGATCTCGCAGTCGTCGCCGATACGTACGCCGCCGAGTTGCGGAACCTTGAGCCAATGATCGCGTTCGAACGCGAGTCCGAAACCGTCGGCGCCGATCACCGCGCCTGGATGGATCAGCACGCGCTGGCCGAGGTGAACGCGCGTCACGAGCGTAACGCGTGCGATCAGGCGCGATCCCGCACCGACATGACAATCCGTGCCGATGATGCAATGCGGCCCGAGGTAAACACCGGCCGCGATCGAAGCGCCGGACTCGACGACACAGTGCGGTCCGATGCTGGCCGAGTCTGCGATCGATGCGCCAGCCGCGACGACCGCGGTCGGATGAATCCCGGGTTCCCCGGCTGCAGGCGCGTCGAAGAGCGCGGCAATCTTGGCGAAGGCCACATAGGGATCGGCCGCGACCAGAGCGGGGGCCGGGCATTCCGCGGCATCGTCGGCGCGCAGCACGACGGCGCCGGCGTGACTCGCGCGCAACTCGGCGCGATAGCGCGAATTGGCCAGAAAGCTCAACTGGGCGGCGGTCGCCGTGGCCAGCGTACCGACGCCGGAAATCATGCGGCTGCCGTCGCCGCGCAGGTCCAGCGCAAAGCGCTCCGCCAGCTGAGCCAGCGCGAAGCCGGTCTCGGGTCGGTTCACGGCTTGCTCCGCGGGCCTGCGCCGGCGTGCTTGAGATGGTCGAGCACCGCGTCGGTGATGTCGATGCGCGGGCTGACGTACAGCGGCGGACTTGCCTCGATGAGGTCGTAGCCCTGGCTGCGCGCATACTCGATGATGATGTCCTGCATCTGTTGCCAGTTGCGGTCGCGCTCGGCCGCACGGCGCGTTGCAAGGTCGCTGCGCGCCTCGTCGACCATGCGCTTGTTGGCACGCTCGGTGGCGTCGATCTCGCGCTTGAGAGCCTCGGCGTCGTCCTTGCTCATGATTGCGTTGTCGCGCTCGTAGCGCTGCTTGAGCGCGGTGAGCTTGGCCTCGGCGGCCTTGATCGCGCCGTCGCGCGGAGCGAATTCGCGCTCGAGCTTGGCCCGGCTTTCAATCATCTGCGGGGCCTCGTCGAGCACGCGCTTGAGGTCGACGTAGCCGATCTTGGTGGGAGTCTGTGCGGCCGATTGCAGCGGCAGCAGGGCCAGAAGCGCAAGCAGCGCCCCGCCGATACCGCTGACTGCGCCTGTGCATCGCCTCACCGACCAAACCTCGCACCCATTCGCCTGGCCGCGATGGCAGGCAGCGACCCTAAGCCGAATAGTAACCTGATTGGGGGACGGTCTGAACAACCCCCACGCCGGTCCTGACCGGTTGCGCCCGCTGCCCGGCGGCTGGTCCTTGCTGGTGAGCCCGCTTCGACCTGCGCAATAGCTCCTGTGGCGGATAAACGCGGATTTGCCCGGACGAGCGAGCATCAAATGATGCATTTGTCCGCGTTGATCCGCGTCCCGGCTCTATTCAGAACGTCGTACCGAAATTGAACTGCAGCGTTTCGGCGATATCGCCCGGCTTCTTGACGATCGGCCGGCCGAGGTTGATAACGATCGGGCCGACGGGCGCCTGCCAGTGCAGCGATATGCCGGTCGACACGCGAATCTCGTTCCACGAGAAGTCGTTGTAGCTGGCGAACACATTGCCGGCATCGACGAACCACGACAAACGCGTGGCCGAGTCGTCCTTGACGAACGGCGTCGGAATGATCAGCTCGGCGGAGCCGACGGTCTTGAATGCGCCGCCGAGCGGCTGGCGGCAGTAGTCGGCCTGGCTGACCGAGATGCAGCCCGGATACAGCGTGTACGGACCGAGCGTGTTGTCGCGGAAGTTGCGGACGTCGGAAAGGCCGCCGGCATAGAAATTCTTGAAGAACGGCAGCCCGCTGACGGTCGGCGTGTAAGCCGGATCGGTCGGCGGTAGCACGCTCTTGATGTTCGTGTAGCTGTCGCCGTAGCCGACTGTCGCGGAGCCGAGCAGGGTGAATCCTTCGGTGATCGGTATGTATTGCGCGTACTTGTACGTCAGGATGTAGTACGGCACCGTTGATCCGGGCAGTGCGACTTCGGCCTGGAACTGCTGCAGCGATCCGTGCGTCGGGTTGAAGTACTTGTTGCGCGTGTCATGCGCCCACGACGCCGTGATCGCCCAGGTGTGGAACGTGTCGTGGCCGAGGTTCTTGATGTAGTCGACGATTGGCGCCGGCGAGAAATCCTGGCGCGTGTAGATGATGTTGCCGTTCGCATCGGTCACGTAGATCGGGTTGCCGTTCAAGTCCACTGCCGGCAAGGCGGTGGTCGGATCGACTACCGGAGTCGCCACCGTGCTGTAGGTGATGATCTTGGTATTGCTGATACCCATCGACAAGCGCACCGCATCGGTCTCGGTTACCGGCAAGCCGAGGAATGTGGAGAACGATGCGGTGTTGTTGAAGTAGCTCGCAATGTTGATCTGCGCCGAATCGAGTTTGCTGTAGTTGGCGTCGTAGCCGAGGCCGATGCCGTCGGGAGTGAGGTAGGGCTGGTAGTAGTTCAGGTTGTAGCGCGTCAGGTAATAGCTCTTCTGCACCGTGGCCGAGGCGGCGTCGCCGGTACCGAGGAAGTTGTTCTCCGATACCGAAACGCTGGCGATGAGTTTTTCCACCTGCGAATAGCCGAGGCCGAAGGTGAAGCTGCCCGCGGACGTTTCCTCGACGGTCACGTTGACATCGACCTGATCGTCCGTGCCAGGCACCTTCGGCGTCGAGATTTCGACCTTCTTGAAGAAGCCAAGGCGCTGCAGGCGGATCTTTGAGCGGTCGATCGCCGCCTGCGAGTACCAGGCGCCTTCGAGCTGGCGCATCTCGCGGCGCATGACTTCGTCCTGCGTGCTCGCATTGCCCTTGAAGACGACGTGGCGTACGTAGACGCGCTTGCCGGGGTTGACGAAGAACGTGACCGCCGCCGTGCGCTTCTCCTTGTCGACGTTCGGCACCGGCGTCACCTGCGCGAACGCATAGCCGATGTTGGCCAGCACAGCGATCATGGCTTCCTGCGATTGCACGATCTTCTTGCGCGAGAACACTTCGCCGGGATTTATCTTGACCAGCTTGCGCATGTCTTCTTCCGTGACGACCAGCTCGCCGGCGAGCTTGACCTCGGAAACCGTGTAGACCTCGCCCTCGGTGACGTTCGCGGTCAGGTACATCGAACGCTTGTCGGGGCTGATCGTGACCTGGGTCGAGTCGATGCTGAAATCGACATGGCCGCGGTCGAGATAGTAGGAGTTGAGCTTTTCCAGGTCCCCGGAGAGCTTCTCGCGCGAGTACTGGTCGTCGTGCGAATACCAGGACGTCCAGTTCGACGTGTTCGATTCGAAGTCACTGCGGATCTCGTCGGTCGTGAAGGCACGGTTGCCAGTGACGTTGATGTGCTTGATCGTGGCGACCTTGCCTTCCGCGACGACGATCGACAACTCGACGCGATTGCGGTCGAGCGGGATCACCTTCGGCTTGATCGAAACGTTGTACTTGCCGCGGTTGTAGTACTGCCGGGTCAGCTCCTGCGTCACGCGGTCGAGCGAGAGCCGGTCGAACGGCTCGCCTTCGGCGAGGCCGATGTCCTTGAGGCCCTTGAGCAGATCCTCGGACTTGAGGTCCTTGTTGCCCTTCAGTTCGATCTTGGAAATCGCCGGCCGCTCCTTGACCGTGATCACGAGGATGTCGCCCTGGCGCGAAATGTCCACGTTGCTGAAAAACCCGGTCTTGTACAAGGCGCGAATCGCCTGCTGCACGCGCTCGCCGGTCACGTTGTCGCCCTTTTCGACCGGCAGATAGGTGAAAACGGTACCGGCGGAAATGCGTTGCAGCCCGTCGATACGGATATCCGACGCTACGAACGCGTCCATGGCAAAGGCTTTTGCGGTAAGGCTGGCGAGCAGTAGCAGTGCGGCGATTCGCTTCATCGTCACTTCCAGAACAGTTGATTGTTGGTCGGCGCGCCGGAGCGGTCGCGCCGATGATCTTGTTTTTGTCCCAATGTATACATTGTGCTCGTGTCTTCTTGTCCTCGGCGACGCGAGCGGTAATCGATGCCCTGGGCCGCCTCGCTATGAGGCGACGATACGCACTATGTCGTTGTAGAACGCCAGACTCATCAGCGTGACCAGCAGCGCGAGGCCGATGTACTGGCCGGCGACCAGCGCACGCTCGCTTAAGGGGCTGCCCTTGATCACTTCGATGAAGTAGTAGAGCAGGTGACCGCCATCGAGGATCGGAATCGGCAGCAGATTGAGTATGCCCAGGCTCAGCGAGATGACGGCGAGGAATGACAGGAACCACGCCAGGCCCTGTTGCGCCGAGTCGTTCGCGACCTGGGCGATGGTGATGACGCTCGACAGATTCTTGGTCGAGGCCTGACCGGTCAGCATGCTGCCGATCATGCCGAGAGTCTTGCGCGTGGTCTTCCAGGTCTCGCGCAGCGCCGCCGGCATCGCCTGAAGCGGTCCGTAGCGTTCAACTGCGTCGCGCTGGCGACCCTGTCCGGAAATGCCGATCATCCATTTCTGCGTTCCGGCGTCGCTGCTCTGCTGCGCGGTCAGGTCCAGCGGAACATCATCGTTGCCGCGCCGCACGACGATGTGCAGATGCGGGTTTCTGGCGGCCTGTGCGCCGACGGTGCGCGTGAGATCGTTCCAGTCTGCGATCGTGACATCATTGATGCGCACGATGCGATCGCCGGCCAGTACGCCGGACCGCGCAGCCGGCGAGTCGGAGGTGACTGAAGCGACCAGTGCCGGCGGCGCCTGCGCAACGAGCCCGATCGCATCGAAGGTCTTGCTGTTGTCGACACTGTCGGCCGGCAATTTGCTCAGCGGCAGCACGCGTTCACGCGCGTTGCCCTGCGCATCGATCACGGAAACCGCAACGTCCTGGCGCAACATTGCTCCTTGGGCAACTTCGAGCAATGCGTTGCTCAGCGAATCGACTTTTTCGCCGCCGACCACGGTGAAGCGGTCGCCAGCCTTGAACCCGGCCTGCGCCGCAAGTCCAGCGGGTTCGCCGATTACCGGTTGCATGTCGGGTCGGCCGACGACGAACATCGCCCAGAAGGCGACGACGGTGAATGCAATGTTGAACGCCGGACCGGCAGCCGCTATCGCAATACGCCGCCACACCGGCGCCGAGGAATACTCGCCGGGCTGGCCGCTGACTTGTTCGGGCTGTTCGGCTTCGCGCGCGTCGAGAAACTTGACGTAGCCACCCAGGGGAATGGCGCCGATCGCGTAGACCACGCCGTCGCGACCGGTCCGCGACCAGATCGCCTTGCCGAATCCGATCGAGAAGCGCAGGACTCTGACACCGCAGCGCCGCGCGACCCAGTAGTGGCCGAATTCGTGGAACGTTACCAGGATGCCGAGCGTGACGAGCAGCCACCACACGGAACCAACAATCTCGCTCATCTAATGTCTACCTTCGATCTGGGCTGTGGCCGCTTCGTCAGTAAGTCCGGCATTGCCTTCCACAACCCCGCCCACCTCTAACGTCTGTCAATGCATCGTCAGTGCCCGCCATCCGGCAGGCGTTAAAGGTAAGGTGCCCCTCAGGGGCAATTAAAAATAAAGGCTTCGCAAATCCTTGACAAAACCATCACTTGGCTACGGTGCACGACCTAATCCGGCAGGCACATCCCAAAATGGGGTCCGCCCGGGCAAATTTCAGGCACAACAACCGCGCGCAGTATAAACGCTTTCCATGGCGAACCCGCCGAAACGGCGGCCCAGCCATTCAGGCGGCAGAGAGGTTCAGACCGTTGAGCCCCTGAGAAATCCGACCCGACAAAATCCTGCCCGGCGGAAACTGCGCTGCATGATACGTTGCGCTCCTTCGTAGGCGGTTAAATCGGCGTAAATCATCGATTCCGCATCACGCGGCCAGGCGGGCAGCGCTGATGGGGCGGCTTCGATCATTTCGTTTTCGAAAGGCCGGGAATGGCAGGGCTACGAGGCGACGATACGCGCAATGTCGTTGCAGAAGCCAAGCTCGTGTCGCCAGGAAATCCCGCAGGGGACTATTGTTCGGCCGGTGCGAACGGTACCTAGCAAAAACTGCGCTGGATCACGCGTTGCGCCTCTCTGCGGGCGGTCGAGTCGGCATGAACCAGGGATTCCAGATCGCTTGCCGCGGTTGACGGCAGCGTTGCAAGAGTGGCCTCGATGACCTCGTCGATAGCCAGGAACGGCAGGGTGCCGGCGAGGAACGCATCGACCGCGATCTCATTGGCCGCATTGAGGATGGTCGGCGCCGTGCCGCCGCTCGCCAATGCCCGATAAGCCAGATCGAGGCAGCGGAAAGTCTCGCGATCCGGCGCTTCGAAATTTAGCTGGCGCAGTTGCTGGAGGTCGAGCGCGGGGACACCCGAATCGATGCGTTCCGGCCACGCCAGCGCCTGTGCCAGCGCAGTTCGCATGTCGGGATTGCCGAGCTGAGCCAGCACCGACCCATCGGGATATTCGACCAGGGAATGCACGATGCTTTCCGGATGCACGACGACCTCGATCTGACGGGCTTCTGCACCGAACAGCCAGTGCGCCTCGATGACCTCGAGACCCTTGTTCATCAACGTGGCCGAGTCGACCGAGATTTTCCTGCCCATGCGCCATTTTGGGTGGGCGCAGGCTTCGTCGGGAGTGACACGCGCGAGGTCGGCGCGGCGCTTGCCGCGGAACGGACCGCCCGATGCAGTAAGCATGATGCGGCGTGCGCCGGCCCCGGCAAGGTTCGCCCGCCCATGTGGCAGGCATTGGAAGATGGCATTGTGCTCCGAGTCGATCGGAATCAGGTCGCCGCCGCCGCTGCGCAACGCATCGAGGAGCAGTGCGCCGGCCATGACCACGGATTCCTTGTTCGCCAGCAGCAGGCGTTTGCCCGCACGCGCAGCGGCCAGCGTCGATTCGAGTCCGGCCGCGCCGACAATCGCAGCGATCACCGTGTCGCCGAACTCGCCCGCCGCGGCCTCGTGCAGTCCGGCGGCCCCGGCGGCCACTCGCGTCGGCAGCCCTGCGGCGGCGAGCTTGTCCCTGAGGGACGTTTCGGCAGCCGGGTCGGATGTCACGGCCAGGTCTGGGCGGAAGCGCACGCATAGCGCGACCAGCGCGTCGATGTTCCGGTTGGCCGTCAACACGCTGGCGCGAAAGCGTTGCGGATGGCGCGCGACGACGTCGAGCGCGCTGGCGCCGATCGAACCAGTCGCGCCGAGAATTGCGACCCGCCTCATAGCCCGAGTGCAGCTTTACCCAGGACGAAGATCGGCAATGCCGCGAACGCGCCATCGAGGCGGTCGCATACGCCCCCGTGCCCGGGGAAGAGGGAGCCGGAATCCTTGACGCTGGCGTGCCGCTTGATGAGGCTTTCGAAAAGGTCGCCGACGATCGAGAACAACACCGAGATCATGGCCAGGACCACGAGCGCCACCAACGTCAGGCCGCGCACCCCGAGCAGCCAGCCGCCGATGACCGCAATCAGCGCCGATCCGACGAGTGCGCCATAGACACCGGCGATGGTCTTGCCCGGGCTGATTTTTGGCGCGAGCTTGGTCGTGCCCCAGCGGCTGCCGGCCAGATAGGCGAAGGTATCGGCGCCCCAGACCAGGGTAAGCGAGTACAACGCCCAGGTATGCAGCGTGGGCTGGCCAAGATGCATCTTCATCAACGCCGTCCACGCCGGCAGCACCGACAGTGCGCCGGCGATCAGTTTGATGATCAGATGTTCGCGCGTGGGCGAGGCCGCGAAGGAAAATCTGCCGAGCCACGCGATGGCGAATACCCACCATGCCGCGCCCGCGCTGATCACCGGCCACCAGAACCAGGTATCGCGGCAGCACCACAGCGCCAGCATCGCCGCCGCAGCGAGCGAGACCAGCACGGCGCGCCACGGCCGCGAGCGCATACCGGACAGACGCGTCCATTCCCACAACGCGACCAGGCACAAGGCGCCGATGAAAGCAGCGAAGGCAAGCGTCGGCAGCAGCAGGATGATCGCGATAAAGAACGGCGTAATGAGCAGGGCAGTGGCGATACGCTGTTTCAAGATCTTTCCTTGGTAACCCCGGATGCCCGCGTCGCAACTTGCGCGCCGGTCTTGCCGAAGCGGCGCTCGCGCCGGCCGAATTCCTCGACCGCCTGTCGCAGACAGCCCTGATCGAAGTCCGGCCAGAGTACGTTGCTGAACACGAATTCGCTATAGGCCAGCTGCCAGAGGAGGAAGTTGCTGACGCGTTGCTCGCCGCCGGTGCGGATGAAAAGGTCGACCGGGGGCGAATCGGCGAGGCAGAAGAACGGCGCCAGCAGGCGCTCGTCGAGCGCCGCCGCGTCGATCTCGCCGCGCTGCGCCGCGAGCGCGGCCAGCTTCGCCGCATTGGCGATGTCCCAGCGGCCGCCGTAGTTCACGGCTATGTTGAGGGCGAGCTTCTGATTGTGCGCGGTCATCGACATCGCCGCGCGCATGCGCTCGAGCAGCGCGGGGGCGAAAGCTTCGATCTCGCCGATGAAGCGGATGCGTACACCGTTGCCGTGCAGCTCGGCGACTTCGCGATCCAGCGCCTTGAGGAAAAGCTCCATGAGCGCACTGACCTCGCGGGGCGGGCGCTGCCAGTTCTCGCTGGAGAATGCGAACAGCGTCAGCGCGGCCACGTTATGCCGCAGGCAGAACTCGATTGCGGAACGCACCGATTTCTGGCCGGCGCGATGGCCGAAGCTGCGCGGCCGGTGGCGCTGTTTCGCCCAGCGGCCGTTGCCGTCCATGACAATGGCAATGTGATGCGGGACCCGCAATGTGGAAGTTTCCACATTGTGCAAGGGCGGGGCTGGATGCGGCTGGCTCAGATTGGTCTCCATGGATTGCCGGAGGCGTCGACGACACTTTGCTTCGGCCTTAGTTGCGCAACGCGCGCAATCGGGCCGGTTGTGCAGGGTAGCCATCCGTGGAGCGTTCCCCAGTCGGCATCCGGCAACTGCTCCTGCGTTGCTCTAACTCCGGCATCCCTGCCGTCGCCTGCCTCCTCCTCAGTTGCCGCACGCGATGCCATTACTCGCACCATCCATGGTGCTCGCCCTCCGGGCCAGCTCCGCTGTTCGCGCGCCGCTCCCGGCGCGCGCAGTCAAGGCATCGCGTGAGCGCGGCAACTTCGACCTCACCCCTTGCCCTCTCCCGGAGGGAGAGGGGGAGTGATCGTCGCGCTGCGCGCGACATCATTGTTTATAGGGCCATCAACTCGTCTTCTTTCGCCTTGACCACGGCATCGACTTCCTTGACGAACTTGTCGGTCAGCTTCTGCACGTCGTCTTCGGCGCGCCGTTCTTCGTCCTCGGTGATCTTCTTGTCCTTGAGCAGTTCCTTGACATGATGCATGGCGTCGCGGCGGATGTTGCGCACGGCAACCTTGGCGTTCTCGCCTTCGTGGGCGACGTGCTTGGACAATTCCTTGCGGCGTTCCTCGGTCAGTGGCGGCAGGTTGATGCGGATCACCGTCCCTGCGGTGGTCGGGTTGAGCCCGAGATCGGACGCCAGGATCGACTTTTCGACCGCCTGCACCATGGTCTTTTCCCATGGCGTGATCGTCAGTGAACGTGCGTCGGCAACGGCGATATTGGCGACCTGGCTGATCGGCACGTCCGAGCCGTAGTAGTTGACTTTCAGGTGTTCGACCAGCGCGACGCTCGCGCGGCCGGTACGCAGGCGCTGCAACTCGTGCCTGAGCGCCTCGACGCTCTTGGTCATTCGCTGCTGTGCGTCTTGTTTGATGTTGTTGAGCATATGGACGGCTCCGCGCTGCTTGCGAGGTCGCGAAGTATAGCAGCGTGGCCGTATTTCGCTCCGCGTCGGCGGCGGCGGGTACTACTCCATGACGTTCGACAGGGTGGCGTGCAACTCGCGCAACTCCGCCTCCAGCTCCGCACGCCCGACGGTGGTCTGCGCGATTTCCTCGCGCACCAGTTCGCGCAGGCGATGGCGCATCCGGTGCACGGCGACGGCCAGGGTATTGCGCCGCAGATTCAGCGCGGCAGCGGCACGCGCGTAGTCTTCCTCGTCGGGGCGTTCGGTCAGGAATTCATGCAGCAGTTCGAACATCTCGCCCTTTCCGGACTGCTCGGCTTCGCCCCGCAGCTTGCGCATGGCCGCTTCGAGCACGGCCAATGCCCAGCCGCGCTCGAACGCGCGCTCCGGCGAACCGCTGTCGGCCATCCAGTCGGTGCCGGAGGCCTGGTCGTCGGCAAGAGCGGTCATGCGCACCGCGCCGCCGCGCTTGAGCGCATGGGCCTCGGCATCGGCGTTGATCAGAAAGCGCTTGAGCGCGGTGAGCAGAAAGGCGCGAAAACGGCCGCGCGCGGGATCGGCGACGGTCTGGTAGGCATCTTCGAGAAAGCGCGCGAAAAAAGTCTGCGCAAGATCTTCGGCGACATCGATCGCGTAGCCGCGACCGCGGATGTAGGCCAGAACCGGCGGGCGGTAGGCGCGGCACAACGCCTCGAGCGCTGCGCGCGCGTCGCGCGAGTCGCCGCGCGCGCGGGCGACGATGCTCCAGTGCGTGGTATCGAACCGCGACATTGCGGCGAAGTCCCCAGGGTCCGGCTGCGTTCGTGCGGCAGCATACTGCCACAACGGCGATCCGTCCGCAGTCTGGCCGCGCGACAGCCGTTCAGCAGATGCGGAAAGCGGCGACGCCCAGAGGTCGAATTGCCATACTCGGTGCTGCGAACTCGACGCAACTGCTGCTCCAGGCGCAGTTCCTGCTGGCGATCTTCGTACCAGCGCCGGCGTTCGATCCTGATCTCGGACGGCGCGACGCCGAGGCTCGCCGCCTCGCCGATTCGATAGCGGCAGAAGTCGGCATAGTCGTCGAGTTCGCCGCGCAAGGTGTCCATCGCCGCGTCGATCAGGATCGCATCGTCGAGCAGGCCGACGATCGGAACGCTGTTCGGAATCAGCGCGAGCCCGTCGTCATCGAGGTAGGCGATGATGTCGTGCATCGGCCCCAGGAGTTTCGCCGGAATATCCCATTGCGCATCCTGCAACGCGGCGCGGATCTCGCCGGCACGGCGCATGCGCACCTTGATGAAAGCCGAATCCTGACCCTTCATCGACGCGCGCAGCACGCGCCGCGCCGCGCCGGCGATCTGCTCGGCGCTGTAGGTCGACTTTCCCGGTGCGACACGCCGGATGAGATCGTTGAAGCGCCGCAGCTTGCCGTCGTTGAGTTCGAGGCTGGTGATGCACGGCGTGAAAACGCCCGAGCGCGCGGCGCTCATGTCGATGTTGGTGACCGAGCGGTTGAAATCGAAGTTGAAAACCGGCATAGCCGCGTCTCCGTTGAGTCAGGGGCCGGATCGCCCCGCGTCATTACTCAGCTTCAGGAATTCCGTCCGCCGATTACAGCGCCCTGCGTCGACGAGATCGAGACGCTGCCACGAACGTCAGAACCTCTGTCGATAGCTTGCGTACCAGAAGCGGCCAGGCAGGTCGTAGTCGGGGAAAAACGAGTTTGCGTATGCCGAATAGGAAACCGGCGGACTGCGATCGAACGCGTTGCGCACGCCCAAGGTGATGCGCGCATGCCAGGGCGCGTCCCAACTGCCTTCCAGATCGGTGAAGGTCACGCTAGGCACGCGATTTTCTGGCACCGGGTTGCCGCTGATCAGGATCGAGCGATCCGGATTCGAACATAGACTCTCCAGACTCGGATTCCCAAGCCTTAGCGCTGTATTGATCACGAAGGTGCAATCTTCATCGATATGGGAAAAATAGCGGCCGGTGATCGAGGCGCTCCAGGGTGCGCGATCCCAAACCAATTGCAGTTGCGAACGCCAGCGCCAGATCACTCCGAACAAGGACGATATGGCGAGGTTCGGGCTGTTCAGACCGACGACATTACCTTGCGCAGTCGAGCCGTCCGGCAGCGGCGAGCCAGGGGCTGGCTTGCCGAGTTCGCCAAAGTAGTCGACATAGTTGGTGTTCCAGCGCGCGCTGATGCGGCCGAATGGCGTGTCGTGCCGGTAGCTGAGCGCAATGTCGTAGCCCTCGGTTTCGATGCCGCCAGGAACATTTTGATCGAAGTCGGTGACGTGGAAAATCGTGCCGTCGCTGGCGCGGGTGATCAGCGCGCAGGCCGCATCGCTGTTGCGCGCATAGCAATTGTAGATCGTCGCCTGAATTCCGGGATCGCCGATCGCGTTGCGGATGCGGATGTCGTACCAGTCCAGGCTTGTCTCGAACCCTTCCAGCCAGGTGGGTGTGTAGACAAATCCAAGACCGCGCGAGAACGAGGTTTCCGGCTTCAGATTCGGATTGCCAATCTCGCTGACGTTGCCCGGCGCTGTGAGTGAGTTGACGTTCACAGGCACACCCAAGGCCTGGCAACGGGCAGAGATCGCGGACGTCGGATGATTGACTGCATCACACGGGTCGCTGATGCCGAATTGCTGAAATTGTATTGCGCCTTGAAATAACTCCGTGATCGCGGGTGCACGGAAACCCTGCGCCGCATTCGCGCGCACGAGGAGATCGTTGACGGGTTTCCAGCGTAGCCCAAGCTGCGAGTTGGTCGTACCACCGAAGTTGGAATAGTTCGAATAGCGCGAGCCAAAACTCAGATCGAGCACGCGTGCCAAAGATCTGTTCGCGAGCAGGGGTGCATTCAATTCGAAATACGCCTCGGTAACCGAATACGCGCCGCTCGTCGACCCGGACGACTCGCCGTTGCCATTGATATTGCCACTGCTCTCGAGCGGATCGAGTAAGACGGCACCGCTCTCTCGCCGATGTTCGATGCCAGCAGCGAATCCGAGCGGTCCGGCGGGCAGCGCAACCAGATCGTTGCTGCTAGTGTGAACATCGAAATTACGCGAATCGCCGCGTGTTCGATTGTTCTCGAACACATCGATGTATGCGAGCATCGCTGGCGTGATCGAACCTGGCGGACCGAACAGGTTGAGCGGGACGCAGCCGGTGATCGGGGCGGTGGGCGTGCCGCAGTGCGCGACACCGGAGGCATCGAGAAACGAGGGCCCAAGCGCCGGCGCCAGCTTGCGATCGTCGGCATACGTCCCGGTGAACTCATGCATGTCCGAACGTGTTGCCGTGGCATCGGCGCCCCAGGCGAAATCACGGCTGAACAGGGCGAACTGGCCGTCGAGCGCGACATGCACGCGTTTGGTGTCGTTGGTCTGGTCAAAAATTCGCGGCCCGGCCTCGACGAGGCGGCGAAAGGCCAAAGCGATCGGTTCGCCAAACGGGTTGTATACATTGTCCGAGGAAATCGCGATGGCGTCTGGTGAAGCAGGATTGGTGGTGTCGAGAAGGATGTCCGCAGGCGCTAGCTGTTGTGCGGAATTTCGCTGGTTGAACAGGACATCGGCACTGAACGCCAAATTTGGACTGAACTCGTAGCGCGCCTGCGCAAATACCGCACGCCGTTGCTGCGGCGTTTGCAGGTAATTTGCGGGTGCGTAGTTGTAAAAATCCTGCTTGAGATCGACCAGGCGAAAATCATTCGGTGAGGTGCCGGGCCGCCCATTGATCAGGCGCAGCGGCACTCCATTGGGGCCAAACAACTCATCCAGGTACGAAATGGGTACAAGGAAGGTGTACGGCGTATAGAACGTGCCGGTCGCGCCCGGCGGCAGGCCATAAACCGGCACGGCCGAAAGTGCCCGGTTGCCGGCGAAGACCGGATCGTCGCGACTGTATTCGATGCCGGCGGACGCGCTCCAGTTGTCGCCTTTGTGGCCGAATCTCAGGTCATATGCATGACGATCTCCGTCGTCGTAGCTGGTCTGGCCGTAGTAGGCGCCGAATTCTCCGCCGTCGTAATCCTTGCGTGTGATGATGTTGATCACTCCAGCAATTGCGTCGGAGCCATAGATCGCCGAAGCGCTGTCGAGCAACACTTCCACCCGTTCGACCAGGGCGAGTGGGATGGCGCTCAAGTCCACCGCGCCGGATATTTCCTGTGCCCAGCGTGCACCATTGACCAACACCAGAGTGCGGTTGGAACCGAGATTGCGCAGATTGACTTCCTGCGCGCCGTGATTGGCGCCGCCGTTGATATTTCGATTCATTGTTTCGCCGTTTGCGACGATCGACTGCACGATGTCGGAAATGCTGGTCAGGCCGGTGCGTTCGATATCCGCGCGATCGAGCACTAGCATCGGATGCTGGGTTTCCAGATCGACGTTGCGAATATGCGAGCCGAGTACTTCGATTGTTTCAAGCTGCTGCGACAGTTGTTGGGTGGCTGCGTCCGCCGGCGCGTCGGCCGCTTGCGCGAAGTTGCCGGCCGCGAACGCCAGGACAACACAACATGTGATCCGCCTCATCTGGGTGCGCGTGTTCACGATCCACTCACTTCGCTGTGGGCGATCCGATCGGTTCAGCGGTAATTGCCAAGAATGCCGGCGCGCTCCAGGCCTCGTCTGTCGCTTCGAGCGCGATGCTCGCCACCGCGCGCTCGGGATGCGGGTTGGCGAGATGCACGTTGTACAGGCGAAACGGCCGGTGCATATTGGACGGTGAACCGGCGTCGATGTCACGCCAGGCAATGCGTGCCGTGACTTGCGCCGGCTCTTTCCAGTATGCGTATACGTCGCGTTGATAGAGAATCGGCAGTCGTTCGCGGCTGCCGTCGCGGTAGTTCAATTCGACGACGGCGTACGCCAGCGGCCCGCGATTCAATATGGTCGTAGCTGCGACGAGCAAGTCGAGTGCGGCAAACGACGGCATGGCCGCGACGATGCCTTCGATCCGCGACGGCAGCGACTTGCCCGACACTGTCGGGTCCGAGTTAAAGCCTTTCATCGACAGTTGGATTGCGCCGCGTGCGTCGTAGTCCACGCCGAGGAACCGGTGCAGGCCAGGCATGAAATCCGGGACGTTGAGTTTGTACTGCGAAGTATCGCCCGGTACGTCAATCGGGACGTTGTAGCTCGCGCTGAGGTCGAGCAACGCAGGCTGCAGCCCGGCGCGGCGCGCGGGTATCCCGATTGGGTGTACGCCGCCACGTCGCGGCATGCCGGGATCCTCGTGGCGCAGCGTGGCACGCTCGGTCGCAGCCAGCGGCGGCGTCTCGCCGCCCTTGGCCTTCGTTGCATCGGGGTGCAGCAAGGCGACTTCGTGCTGCAGTTGCGCTGCGACACGCTCGTCGGGGGCCACGTTCCAGTACAACCACTCGTTGCGGTAACTGCGTCCGACGATAGCGTTGCCGTCGCGGCTGAAAACGAGCTGAGCCAGATGGTCGTCTTCCGCCAACCCGCTCGGCAGCGGCGGCGTGAGCCATTGCAGGCTGCGCGTCGAGGTGAGCGCGATCTCACCGATGGTCGCGCGCGCGAACGTGCCTGCGTCGGGTGCGAGCGCGAGCGCGCGGCCTTCGAGACGACCGAACCCGGGCAGTTCCTTTGCGCCTTGCGTGTCGTTCCACCACAGGGGCCCCTCATCGGGGCGCTGCACGACGAGGGCGTGCCGATCGGGCATGAAGACGAAGCTCTCGCCGCCACCGGTTTCGCTGAGCGGCGTCTGCTTGAGTTCCGCGCCGCTGCGTGCGTCGAATTGCCAGAGCCGGCTCGCGCTGTATTCGTCTTGGGCAGTGAGCGCAAGCACATCGATGCCCGACCCGTCGGCCGAGAATTTCGCTTCGGTGATGTTGATCGGGTTCTTCGGCACACCCAGCGAGATCGCGGGCCAGAGCAGCGCGAGGCTTTGTGCATCGCGCAGTTCGAGGCGGTCGCCCTTCCAGGCGAGCAGCGTGTGTCCGTCGGCGCTGAAGTGCGGTTCGGATTCGAAGTCGAACGCGACCGGCGCTGACGAGGGTGCGCCGGAATCGAGATTCCAGATTTGGGCGAGTTCTTCGTTCTTTCCGTCGCGATATTCGGCGAACATGAGCAGCACGTGGCGCGAGTCGGGATTCAACGCGACACGTACCGGATCGTTCGGCAGTGCGGCCGCGGGACGGCGCTGCGCCGCCGTGCCGGCATCGAAGACAAAGAGGGCCGGGCCCGCAATGGCGACGAGACTCATCGCATCGGGCGTCAAGCTCGCGAACATCGGCGCCTGCGGCAAGGTGATCGACTGCCCCATGGCGGCGCCGTCGATCGCGTTGGCGACGCGCACGGCATTGCCCTCGACTGCAACGATTCGTACCGCGTCCGCGCGCGCGTCGGGCGAAACCAGCGGTGCGCCGCGCAACCCGGTGCGCGCTTCGGATTGCACACGCCACAGGCGCAGTTCGCCCTGACCACCGTCGCTCGCGATCAGGCCCTGCCCGGGCGCGTAGGCAAACGCGCGCAGCCACCACGCGGAATTGTTCGGGAACTGGCCGGACAGGCGCTGCGCGGCCGTGCCCGAATCGGGCAGGTGCCAAAGCGCCATTTCCAAGTCGCAGGAAGCGAGCACCGTGCGCGTGGCCGGGTCGAGCGCGAGATGGCTGCGATGGTATTTCGGCACAACGTTGAGCCGCATCGGCGGCGCGACAAGACTCGCACTTGCGCTATCCCAAACCAGCACTTCGCCACCATCAGTGATGGCGCCGAACCAACGGCCGTCGGTGCTGAAGCTGATCCAGCCGACGCGCCCGATCGGGCTCGGCACGACGACTTCGCGTTTGCCGCTGGGAAAATCGATACGCTCGATCTGGCCGCCCAGATGGCCGATGACGAGTGTCGCGCCGTCCGGGCTTGCCGCCCACGCGGTCACCCGCTGCGCGGGTGGCCAGGTGTAGCGATGACGCACGGCGAGCGAATGCGGATCGTGCAGGAGCAGCGTCTGGAAGTTATCGATCAGCGATGCGACGCCGCTCCCGCCTGCGGCGAGCAACCACGCCGGATTGGTCTTGTCGAACGGTTGCTGCTTGCCCAAGGGTTGCCAATCCGCGGTGCGCATCACTACCGCGTGCTGGCTGTGGCTGCGCGCAAGCGCATAGGCGCCGTCGGCGCTGAATGTGGCGTCGCGGAAATCGGCAAAATGTCCTGGAGACGGCATCAGCGGTTTTCCGTTCGCCTCGTCGAAGAGGACTTCATCGTTGCCCATGGGCGTTGGCAGCTTTTCAGCGCCGATGTAAGTGCCGCCGATCAGGTAGCGGCCGTCGAGGCTGAAATGCAGTCTGACCAGCGGGGAATGCGTGATGTCGTGGAAACTAGTCGTCCAGCGTGGCTCCCCGCTGGCAGCGTCGAGCAGATGCAGGTTTTCGTCGGCCGTGGCGACGGCGAGGCTTTTGCCGTCTGGGCTTAGCGCGACGCCGGTAATATCGGATTGCATCGCGATCACATCAATCAGTCTCGGCGCGCTGCGCTCGACCGCGGCGATGCGGACGCGATCTTCGCGTGCGGACAGTCCCAGCGCTTCGCGCTCTGCGATGTTAGCCGCAAGTGCGGGCAGCGCGTCGTAGTGGCGGCCGTCGCGCACCGCGGTCTCGGCTTGGTCGAGGCGCGCCTGCCAGAGCCGCTCGTTGGCGAGATCCGTCTTCACCGCCGCAAGTTGCGCATTGCCTTCGGCACGGCGCCACTGGTTGGTAGTGGTGATCAAGCCGATGATCAATGCAAGCACACCAAATGCGGCAGTGAGCGCGAGCCGCGGTTCGCGTTTGGCCCAGCGTAGTGAACGCTGCGTCGCGCTGAGTGGCCGTGCCTTGACCGCACGGCCTTCGACCAAGCGACCCAGATCGTCGGCGAGCGCGCGCGCGCTGGGATAACGCGCGGACGTCTCGCGCTCCATGCATTTGAGGATGATCGCTTCCAGATCGCGCGGCAGGGTGGGCGTGAGCTCGCGTGGGTTGCGCAATGCAGCGCCCACGACCAACTTCAACGTGGCCTGCGGTGATTCGCCAAGGAACGGCGGCTGCCCGGTGACGAGTTCAAACAGGATCGCGCCGAGTCCCCAGATGTCGGTCGCCGGCGTGATCCGTGCGGTGCGCGGTGTCGCCTGCTCCGGCGCCATGTAGCTCGGTGTGCCGGAAATCTCGTCGCCGGAGGTAGCCAGCGCGCTGTCGAGCCGGCGCGCCAGACCGAAGTCGGCGACGTGCGGCGCGCCGTTCTCGTCGAGCAGGACATTGGCGGGTTTCAGATCCAGATGCAGCACGCCCAGGCGATGCGCGTAGTCGACGGCCTCGGCGACCGTGCGCAGCAGTTTCGCTGCGTGCAGCGGCGCAAGCGGTCCATCGCGTTTGATGCGCTCGGCCACGCTGCCGCCATGGACGAGGCGCATCGAGAAGAAGTGCATCTCCTCCGCGCTTCCGACTTCATAGATCGCGACGATGTTCGGATGCTGCATGCGCGCCGCGTTCTGCGCTTCGCGACGAAAGCGTTCGATGAACTCGGTCGACGCCCACGGGCCGGCCGCGAGCAGCTTCACCGCCACCTCGCGATCCAGGCTGGACTGGTGTGCGCGATAAACCACACCCATGCCGCCTTCGCCGACCAACTCGAGCAATTCGTAGTCGCCGAACCGGCGTTGTTCCGGATCGCTCAGGTCCAGTTCCAGCGTTTCCGGCGTCAGCAGCGCGAGGTGGCGACCCGCAGCGCTCATGCCGCTGTTGTCCACCGAGAGCAATTGGCCGAACGCCAGATCGGCGATGCCTGAAGCGTCCGTGCCGATGGTCTTGAGCGGATCGAGCGCCACGGTGTCGAACGTCGATTGACCGCCCCGCGCGCTCATGCCGGCCGCCGCATGGCGCGCATGACGTCATGTAACGCGGCCTGCTCGTTGGCCAAATCCTCGGAAGACGTCACTGTATCGGCAAGTTCTTCGCCGACCAGTTCGCGGAAGCGCTGGCGCAGCCGCTTCAGGGCTATGGCGAGCGTGAGCGGTCGCGTCTGCAGCGCAGCGGCCATCGCCTCGTATTCGCCGGCGGCCGGATCGCGCGCAAGGTTCGGCTCGAGCGCTTCGTACATCGCCAGGTGCCCGGTCTGGCGCGCCTCCGAACGCAGGCGTCTGAGAGCGCGCACGATGACTTCGAGCGCGAAACTGCGTTGATAGGCCTGCTCGGGCGAAGACGCGTCAGCATTGTCGCGCTGGTAACGCGGTTCGAGATCGTCCGGTGTCGCAATATCGCCGCTGCTGCTGCCTTCGACGACATCGCGCCAGTCTCCGCCGAGGAACCCGTTGATCTGCTCGAGCAGATAGCGGCGAAAGTGCCCCTTCGGCGCCTTGGCGTGCTCGTCGCGGAACTGACCCATGAGATTGACGAGAAAACAGCGACTGATGTCCTGAGCGATCGATGGTTCATGGCCACAGCGGCGCACGTACGCGTAGACCGGATACCAGTAGCGTTGCGCCAATTCGGTCAGCGCGCTCTGCGCATCGTTGGTCTGGGTCGATGCGGTCTGCATGACGACCGACCAGCGGGTCGTCGCGAAGCGGTCGTGAGAGCGACTTGCGGAAATCGTCATGCGCGCGTTCTATCCGGAAGTGTGGGTCGAGCCTGATTTGCCGCCCGCGCTTTGCACCCGCAATCCGAAGCGGGCACGAAACGGCGGTTTGGATTTGGCGTTCTGTTCTCGTCCCTCCTATTCGTAGTCTTGCGCAGCGGATTACACGGTCGGACCCGCTCGAGCAAAACCGGCAGTCCGGACCGCAATTCCCGCAGCTCGGCGGCCAATTCCTCGCGCCCGATAGTCGTCTGCTTCAGCTCCTCGCGCACCACTTCGCGCAGACGATGGCGCGGGCACGGCGACCGCGACCGTATTTCGGCGCATGCTGAGGGCAGCCGCGGGGCGTTCGTAGTCGGCATCGTCCGGGCGCCCGGAAAGAAATTCGTGCAACTGATCGAACATCGCGCGCTTGCCGGCCGCCTCGACTTCACGACGCAGGCGTGACACCGCGACATCGAGAATCGCAATGACCCGGCGGCGCCCAAACTCGCGTTCCGGTGTGCTGTCGTCGACCATCGTCGTGCTGTTGCCGGCCTGGGTGTTTTCAAGCAGTTGATCGATCCGGAACGCGCCGCCGCGCTTGAGCGCGCGGGGCTCGCCTTCGGTGTTGATAAGGAAGCGTTTGAGTGCGGTCAGCAGGAAGGCTGGGAAGCGCCCGCGCGCCGGATCGGCGATGGTGTGATAGGCCTCTTCGAGGAACCGCGCAAAAAAGTGTGCGAGATCCTCACCTGCCTCGATCGTGTAGCCGCGCGCGCGGATGTACGCGAGTACCGGCGGACGATACGCGCGGCATAGTGACTCCAGCGCCGTCCGCGCGTCGGGCGTGGTGCCGCGCGCGCGGGCGACGACGCTCCATCGAGTTGTCTCGAAACGCGTCACGGCTGGCGACATTCCCCGTCGACGCCGTCATACTGCCATAATGCGATTCATGGCGCTCGGTGCCGCGCGGTGCCCGTCCCGGCACTCCATGGCTCGGGGCACTTGGCTCCTGCCCCGCGCGCCGGAGCGGCTGAAGGTTCGGCAGATGCGGAATCCCGGCTCGGCCGGCCGCTCTCAAGCAATCAACGGATGTATGCCGTGTTGGCGCACTAGCCGCCGCTGCTATTGCAGCACAGGGCCGAGGCAGTGCCGCAACTCGTCGAGTTCCTGATCGAGGTTTTCTGCGTCCGCGGCCGTTTCAGCCAGTTCGGAATACACCAGTTCGCGCAGGCGATTGCGCAGACGGTGGACGGCGACCGCGAGCGTGTTGCGGCGCAGATTGAGTGCCGTGGCCACGCGCGCGTAATCCGCGTCGTCCGGACGCTCGACAACGAACTCCCACAGCTGGTCGAACAATTCGATTTTGCCGGCGGCCTTCGCTTCGCGCCGCAGCTTGCGCATTGCCGATTGCAGGACGGCCTTCGCCCAGGCGCGATCGAATGCGCGCTCAGGACTGTCGTCGTCAGACTCGACGGCATCAGGATCCGAGTGGCTCACGCTGTCGAGCGAAAGCGTCTTCGTGCGGCCGCCGCGTTTGAGAGCTTGCCGGCGATCGTGCGCGTCGTTGAGGAAGCGTTGCAGCGCGGTCAGCAGGTAGGCGCGAAAGCGGCCGCGTGCGGGATCGGCGCGCTCGTGAAAACCGTGCTCGATGAAGCGCGTGAAAAAGGCCTGGGTCAGATCTTCGGCGTCTTCCCTGGCGTCACCACGGCTGCGGATGTAGGCGAGCACCGGAGTCCGATAGGTCCGGCACAGCGAACCGAGTGCTCGCTGCGAACGAACGTCCGCGCCGCGGGCCGCGATCACAAGGCTCCAGCGTGTCGTTTCGAACCGGCTCATCATCACCCCGCGGCAGCGCAATTGCGGGGCAATGTTGCCACAGGGCAGGAGCGCTGCGCCTAGTCCCGGCAAAGCGCGGGCGGCGAGCACCGGTGCGCATTGCCAAATCGTGCCCGCTTTTCGGCAGTTGCTCCATCACTCAGGCGTGCGGTCGCTTCCCGCCATCTGCCCGCTCGTCAGAAGCTGCGCGTCAGGCGCATTTCGAGGGCGTATTTGAAATCGAAGACGGTTTCGCCCCAGAACTCGCGCTGGATGGCGCCTGTTACCACGTAGCGGTTGCCGAAGTCGTAGTCGAAGCCAAAACCGGCGCCGAAGTAATTGTGTTCGGAAATCTGGTCGTGGTGATACCAGTAGTCGTTCGTCATGCCGTCGGTAAGCGGTCCCAACTCGTAGGCGGAGAGGCCATTGCCGATGCGGCCAGTGACGAACGCGCGCACTGACCAGCGTTCGTTGATGAAATAGCCGAGTTCGCCGTCGAATCGCTGATAGCCGGTATCTTCGCCAAGTACCTGCTCGCTGAACGCGTAGCCATATCCCAGTTTGTAGTAGAGATTGCTGAATTCAAACTGGTGGGCGAGCGTTACGGCAACCAACAGCTGATGTAGCCGCTGACCGACGGCGGCATTGTCGAAAAATACGTAGTCGTGGCTGGGAATCGTCGCGGTCACGGACGGCGTGATGTAGTAGTCGTCGATATGCGTGTGCCACGCCGCGCCCAGAATGAAGTCCTGCCAGGTACTGTGGTAACGGCCATCATCGATGAACTGCGACTCCGGATGCTGCGGATTGAGCGCTGGGATGTTGGCGCATTGCGGCGGCGCAACTGTCGGACAGTGCGGCTGCAAGCCCTGATACTTGTTCGACAAGAACGGTATGCCGACGTGAATCGACCAGGCATCGGCGACGTTGTAGTCGAGATCGAGCTCGACGCCGCGGCTGCGCACGGCGCCGTTCGGCACCTTCGTCTTGGAGTCCAGCCAGAATCCGTTGACGTAGCTGTTGAGGTAGGCGATCGAGATGCTGCCGTGGCCAGCAGGCGATTCCTGGAGCCCCTCGTCCGCGGGTTCGGGTAGCTGTTGCGCCAGATTGGGCACCTGGGCCGCTCCCGGCGCGGCGTGGCCGATCAACAGCGCCGACAGTACCAACATGATCCATGCACGCATGACGGTTTCCCCTTAATCGAATTGGACGCACTTGCCAGGGCCCGCCATCGGCGAGCGACCATCGCAGTACCAGACGATTTCGCCGCGCGAATCTACGTACCGCGCGCTTTCATCGTCTGTTCGATCGTCTTCAGGAACTGATTGACGTTGGCGTCCTCGTTCAGCGCCAGCGGATAGTGTTCGCGCAGCGCGTTTTCATCGCCGTGCTGGAGCACCGGTATCAGCGTCGGCTCGTGATTGACGTGCGCGAGCTGGGTGTTGATCGCCGGCAGGTCGATCGCGTAGGCGATGATCACGTCGTACGAATGCGCGGCGAGAGCCTTGGCGAGGGCATCGGGGGTGTCGATGACCGTCACCTTGTGCCCGGCGCGTTCGAGATTGTGATGGAAGCCCTCCGTTTCGGCATTGGCGGCCTGGTGCGCGGCGGCGCCGGAGTACAGCAGTATCTGCGCCGGATGCTTGGTGACGAACGCGTGATAGCGCAGCGCGCCGCCCATGCGGTACATGACTTCGCCGCAGGCTTGCGCGTCCGCGGATGCGACAGCGACGACGAGCAACAGCGCAGTAGTGGTCAGTCGTTTCATGGCATTTTTCTCCGTCAGTGTCAGTGAGTCGAACTTGCTCCAGCGCGCCCGTCATTCTTGGGTCTTGCGCGGTTCCGCCGTGGGCGCAGGGACAGGTTCGGCGGTTACCGCGATGAACACCGGCTCGGCCCAGCCGCTATTCGACGTTTCCAGATCGAGAGAGGCGATCAGTTTTTCAGGATACGGGTTTGGCAGACGCGGATTACTGAAAATCTGGGCGCGGAACTCCCCGATCATCATCAATTGCTGGATCGAGGCCCAGCCGACCGGCGTCGGCCGATCGCGATCGGTCATGCCCGGGACTTCGCGTTGGGTGCGGATCGGGAGCAGCGCCTGGCTGCCATCGCGATAGTGCAGGCGCACGCTGGCGTAGAGGCGCT
This sequence comes from uncultured Gammaproteobacteria bacterium, assembly GCA_963738115.1. GTDB lineage: Bacteria > Pseudomonadota > Gammaproteobacteria > Xanthomonadales > Rhodanobacteraceae > Rudaea. Next base: position 111,680 of record CAVTVN010000006.1, read on the forward strand.
CGGAAGGCTCGGGCAGCGCCAGTGCGGTGAACATCAGCACGTGGAAGGCGGCGACCGGTACAGGCGGCACGGAAATTCCCGTCGCCGCCGACTGCAAGGCGTGCGAACCGTGGCCGGTGCTCCGCTGGCGCAGTTCGATGCCGCCGCGAATATCGAAGTCGACGCCGTCGAGTCGGGCAACGCCGATCGGCAGGGTGACGAGATCTGTCAACACGGTATCGGTCCCCTTGCGCATGCTCAAGGGCCCCATCGAGTAGCCCGCAGTCAGATCCAGAAGCAGCGGATTCGTATCCGGATCACGCCGCGGAATGGCGTTCTGCAGCGCGATGCGCGCCGTCGCCGGCGTCGGTCGCGTGTCGTGCACGCTCCAGGCTCCGGGGTCGCGCGCGCGCAGACGCGCGTGCTCGTCGACGCTGGTCATGCGCAGCAGCCGCGGCCCGGCGATCGACGGCGAGAGCAGGTCGGCATCTTGTTCGAGAGCCTCGAGGCTGCGCTTATCGCTCGAGATCGGCCAGACGAACCAGCTCCGGCTTCTACCCAGGAGCGCGAGCAGCGAACGACCTTCGGGATCGAACGCGAGATCGGCGATGCCGTCCTCCGTGCGCCAGTTGACTTCGAGTGGCGGCCCGACCGCCGCCATGGTTTCCACGTCGTAGATCTGCACACCGTGCGAGCGCGCATAGGCGATCAGCCGTCCGTCGCGGCTCACCGCCGATGTCGCCGATGGTTCGCCGCCGCCATGCAAGGGAGCGCTGCGCCGTTCCTGCGACCCGCCGGGATCGAGCACGAGCGCATCGCGCGTGGCCAGCAGCGGCACGCGGTCGAGTGTCGCCAGACCGACCGGCCACGCGCCGGCAATGCGCCGGGTCTCGTCGATCTTGTTCGTCGCGATGTTCCAGAGCAGCAGTGTCGCGTTGTTCGCGTCGTTTTCTTCGGTGCTGCGTGTGACCAGCCACGCCATCTTCGAATCGGCCGTGAACTGCGTCGCCAGCACCGGCTGCTCGCGATCATGTGCGTACGCGCCGACGCGCTGCCGCGTCGTTGCATCGTAGACTTGCGTTGCCGCATTCGGCGGGCCGACCACCAGGATGTCGCGACCGTCGGGCGAAAACGCGAGCCGCCGGATCGGTCCGCTCACGTGATCGGCGAGCTCGCGCATGTCCCCGGTCGCGAGCGCAACAGTGACGATCCGTTCTTCGAATCCCTGCTCGCCGTTGTGTCCAAAGGCGAGCAGGAGCGTTGCGCCGACATCGTCGATCGCGAGGACCTGCGGCGTCGCCGGCAGATCGATCGGCGCGTAGCGCGGCTGCATCGTCCTGGCGTCGAACACGTACAGCATGTGTCCGCAGACGGCGACCAGCGTTCGCGCGGCATCCACGAGTTCAGCGAACAGCACCGGCTGCGGCAGCCGCACCCAGTCGGTCGCCGCCGTACCCTGCGGGGTGGCAACTCGCAGCTGATCGTAGGCGACATCGGCGACGTGCGCGCCGTCGAATTGCAGGCCTGCCGTAGGCACCCAGCCGGCGCGCGCGCCGATCGAGGCGTCGCGCGGCAGCCGCCACAAGCGTACTTCGCCGTCCATGTCGGCCGTGGCGAGCAGCCCGGCCGTCATCGAAACACCGGCCCAGTACAGCCCCGCGTGCACCGAGGGAGTCGGATTGGCGAGGACACGGGTCGCGTACGTTCCGCCGCCGGCGGTGCCCTGTTCCGGCATGCGCCACATGACGCTTTCGCCGGCACCGGACGCGATCACGAAATTGTCGCGGTGGCTCACGGCGATGAAACGCAAGTCGAAGTCATGGTGCAACTCGCCCGAATGCAGCGGGTTGCCGGTGGCGGCGTCGAAAGCGAACGCGGCGCCATCCTGGCGCGCGGCGGCGAACCAGGCATCGTCCTCGCTGAAGGCGACCCAGGTGACCTCGCTGCCGGCCGGCAGGGGCAACGGCCGCGTGATGCGCGAGTCGAGATCGACGAGATAGACGCGCCCGTCTTCATCGCCGAGCGCGAGCGTCCTGCCGTCGTGACTTTCCTGCCACGCGGTGAAGCGCTTGTCCTTGAGCTCGGCGATTTCGTGCCCGACCGGCTGCGCACCGACCTCCATCACGACGAGTCCGTTCATGCTGGATCTGAAGTGGACCACATGACGCCCGCCAGGTCCGATGAGTATGGGGTTCGCCACCTTGTTTTCCCGGTCGATCGAAAAAAAACCCGAGATCGGCCGCCAGGGATCGACCTGCCAGGCCTGACCAGCGCCCGAATGGTTGAACAGGACCGCGTAGCGTCCGTCGGCGGCGAAATCCGCATTGGCGAAATCGGCGAACGCCTTCGGCGGCGCGACGAGCTGCGCGATGTCGAGATCGATCAGGAACGAATCGTTGTTGGACGGTGCGACCTGATAGCTAAGCCACTCGAGCGTGACCAGCAACCGGTGGTTGTCGACGAAGCGCGCGAACATCGGCGCGCGCATCGAATTGTCCGAGGTTGGTTCGGCACTGAGATCGATGCGCCCGCGTTCGGTAAGCGTCGCCGTGTCGTACCAGCGCACGCTGACGTCGTCGAAAGCGATCGCCAGCAGGCTGCCGTCCGGGCTGAGTGCGGATAGCGTCGGCCGCGCATCGGGAATGATCATGCGGTCGACCAGCGTCACGCCCTGCTCCAGGATCATGCCGATCTCGCGCCGCTCGATCGCGCTTGGCGCGCCGCTTTTTTCCTGCTCGGTCACATTCGCGACGAGCAGTGGCAGCGCGGCGAACGCCTTGCCTTCGTTCTGCAAGCGCAAGGCGTCGCTGCGCCGGCTCTCCCAGAGCAGCCGGTTCGCCGTGGCGGCACTCGTCTCGGCGATATGTTTCTCCGCTTCGGCGTGTTCGCGATTGCTTTCGGCCCTGCGCCACTGCTGTGTCGTCGCCGCGAGGCCGACGGATAGTGCCAGCAATGCGAGCAGCGCAGTCGCCGCCAGTTTCGGCTCGCGCCGCGCCCAGCGCGCGGCGCGTTGCACTCCGTTCAAGGGTCGTGCGCTGACGGCACGGCCTTCGATGAAGCGGCTCAGATCGTCGGCCAGCGCGCGCCCGCACAAGTAGCGCTGAGCGACATCGCGGGACATGCATTTGAGGATGATGGCCTCGAGATCGAGCGGCAGATTGGGCGTGCAGCGGCGTGGACTGCGCACCACACCTTCGACGACGAGTCGCAGCGTGCCGTGCGCCGTTGACGCGAGGAACGGCGGCTCGCCGGTGACAAGTTCGTAGAGAACGGCGCCGAGGCCCCAGATGTCGGTTGCCTGGGTGATCTTCTGGGCGCCGGCCGTGGCCTGCTCCGGCGCCATGTAGCTCGGCGTCCCCGACACTTCGTTGTTGTCGGCGGCGAGTCCCTGGTCGAGGCGGCGGGCGAGTCCGAAGTCGGCCACGTGCGGTGCGCCGTTCTCGTCGATCAGCACGTTCGCCGGCTTCAGGTCGAGATGCAGCACGCCCAGCCGGTGCGCATAGTCGACGGCTTCCGCGATCGTGCGCAGCAGTTGCGCGGCGCGCATCGCAGGCAGCTTGCCGTCGCGCCTGACTACCGCCGCGAGGCTGTCACCGCGAACCAGGCGCATGCTGAAGAACTGCAGTTCCTCGGCATCGCCGACCTCGTAGATCGCGACGATGTTCGGATGCTGCATGCGCGCGGCGTTCTGCGCTTCGCGGCGGAAGCGTTCGACGAACTCGGCCGAGGCCCACGGTCCCGCAGCCAGCAGTTTCACGGCGACTTCCCGGTCGAGGCCGATCTGGCGCGCGCGGTAGACGACCCCCATGCCGCCTTCGCCGATCAGCTCGAGCAGCTCGTAGCCGCCGAACATCCGTTGCGCCGGGTCGGACAGGTCGAGTTCCAGCGTTTCCTTCGGCAACAATGCCAGGTGGCGAGTGCCGCCTTCTTCCTCGTCGTCGCCGCGTTTGCCTCGCGCAAAGGCCAGATGCGCGATCATCGACACATCGCCGCTCATGTCGTCGGCACTTCCGACGATACGTGTAGCGACGATGGTGCGGGCGCTCACGACGTCATTTCGCCCAGTATCGACAGCAAGGCGTCCTGTTCGGTGGCCAGCGCATCGGCGCTGCTGACCGTGTCCGACAGTTCCAGTGCGGCGAGTTCGCGCAGCCGCTGGCGCAGGCGCTTGAGGGCCAGGATCAGCGTCACCTTGCGCGTGCGCAACTGGGCTGCGATGCGCTCGTAGTCGGCGGATGCCGGATCACGTGCCAGGAACGGTTCAAGCGCGCGGCACATGTCGGCGCGGCCCGTCTCCGCCGCTTCGTCGCGCAGGCGGCGCAAAGTACGCTGCAGTACGACCAGCGCGAAGCTGCGCTGGAATGCTTGCTCCGGAGAAGATGGCGCGATGTGGTCGCGCAGAAATCGTCGTTCCAGGTCGGGTGGTGCGGGGAACTCGATGCCGGGGACATCCTGCTCGGTCGGGCCGACGGTCCAGTTGTCGTCGAGCAGGGCATGCACGCGACCGAGCAGATAACTGCGGTAGTGCCCGGACCCGATCTGCTGCGTGCCGTTACTGTCGTTCACCAGGCGCCGCAACAGATCGCGCGTGACCTGTTCGGCCATGGGCGGCGACTGGCCGCGGCGGCGGACGAATGCGTACACCGGATACCAGTAACGCTGCGCAAGGTCGCCGAGCGCATCGCGGGCCAGCGGCGAATCCTTGTCGACCAGCTGCATGACCATCGACCAGCGGGTCGTTGCAAAGCGGTCGTGCGACTGGCTTGCGTGCGAACTCATCATGATGGTTACCTGTCGTTTCGCCCCTGCATACGGCAATGAGGCGGCGCGATTACAAGCGAGCCCGGTCGCGGCGGGATCGTCCTACTGCAACACAGAACCCAACGAATTGCGCAACTGCGTCATTTCGGCTTCGAGGTCATCGTTGTCCGCAGCCGTGTCGGCCAGTTCCTCAAGGACCAGCTCGCGCAGGCGGTTGCGCATGCGATGGACGGCGACCGCCAGCGTATTGCGGCGCATGTTCAGTACCTGGGCAACACGCGCGTAGTCGTCTTCGTCAGGGCGTTCGATCAGGAATTCGTCAAGTGCATCGAACAATGCCATCTTTCCAGTGGCTTTTGCTTCCCGGCGAAGCTTGCGCAATGCCGAATCCAGGACCGCATGCGCCCACGCCCGATCGAACGCGTCGTCGGGTTGCTCATCATCGGCAGCACCGTCGAGGCCGGTTTGGCTACCGTTTGCAGAATCCAGCGACCGGAACTGGGTATTGCCGCCGCGCTTTGCCGCGTTGGCCGCGTCGCTGGCATCGGCCAGAAAATTCTTCAACGCGGTCAGCAAAAACGCCCGAAAGCGCCCGCGTGCCGGATCGGCGCGGGCATGGAACGCGCGTTCGACAAAACGCGTGAAAAACGTCTGCGCAAGATCCTCGGCAGCATCGGCATTTGCGCCCTGGCCGCGGATATACGCGATAACCGGGGGACGATACGTGCGGCAAAGGCTCTCCAGCGCCTTCCGCGAGCGACCGTCGTCTTCGCGGGCTTCGAGGACAAGACTCCAACGCGTCGTCTGGAACTGACTCAAGCCACAACCCCCCGGTTGAGTGTCGGAGAATGGTGCCATAAAAGACCTTGCACGAAACTGACAGGGCGCGAATGCGCCAGCGCGGTTGGGAAGTCGTGGCAAAAAAAAGCGCCCCGCATTCCCGCGGGGCGTGTCCTGAAGCAACCTTGGGGGAGGGTGCGGACTTACTTCGCGGCGACGGCGCCTGCCGACTGATATGTGCTGGCAAAGTCGTTCTGCAGCCGGTCGTAGCGTTCCTTCACCTGGGAATACGATGTCCTGTACTCCGGATACGACGTGGCGGCTCCGAACAGCATGCCGATTTCACGCTGCGTGAAGTTGCTGCGGATCTGGGCGTGCCATGCGCTGCAGACGTCGCTTGCGTTCGGCGGCGTGCAGTCGAGACCGGACGAATTGACCTTGACGGCTTCCAGGCTCTGGCGTTCGGCTGCACCGGCGGTTCCGAACAGCGCGATGCCAATCCCTGCGATTATGGCGAGCGAAGTGCGTTTCATGACGTTCTCCTGATGGGCGTGCGGCTGGGTGGTCCGTCAGCGGCAGCCGCACGGCTACCGAGGCGAGCAGATCCTTTGCACCGCTGAGGGCCTTCCACCCTCGCTCGTATAGTTCCGGGAAAGTCGATCGCGATTACAGGCGGAGTGAGGATTTCTTTCCGCGCACGCCGACAGCCGGTCGCAGAGCGCCCGGGCATTTGGGAAACCTACAGAAATGCCGGCGTCGGGCCGGCCTGGGAGGACGCTAGCTGACCAGCGTGCCGATCGGTTCGCCCTGCATGATGCGCATCAGGTCGCCTTCGCGACTCATGTCGTAGATGCGCAGCGGGATCTTGTGGTCGCGGCACAGCGCGATGGCGGCCGTGTCCATCACCGCGAGCTTGCGTTCGATGACCTGATCGTAGCTCAAGTGCTCGAAGCGCTGTGCGTTGCTGTCTTTCTTCGGGTCGGCACTGTAGACGCCGTCGACCTTGGTCGCCTTGAGCAGCAGGTCGGCGCCGATCTCGATCGCGCGCAGGGCCGCGGCGGAGTCGGTGGTGAAGAACGGGTTGCCGGTGCCGGCGGCGAAAATCGCAATTCGGCCTTTCTCCAAATGGCGCATGGCGCGGCGCCGGATGAAATCCTCGCAGACCTCGTTGATCTTGATCGCACTCATCACGCGCACATGCGCGCCGACTTTTTCGAGCGCGTCCTGGAACGCAAGCGCATTGATCACCGTCGCCAGCATGCCCATGTGGTCGCCGGTCACGCGGTCCATGCCGGCCGAGGCGAGGCCCTCGCCGCGGAAGATGTTGCCGCCGCCGATGACGATGCCGACCTGCACGCCCGTGCGCTGGACCTCCTGCGTTTCCCGCGCGAGGCGCCTGATGACCTTCGGGTCGATGCCGTAGTCGGCGTTGCCGAGCAGTGCCTCGCCGCTGAGCTTGAGGAGGATGCGCTTGTACTTGGCCGGCATGGGCTACTCACAGGGGAGGCGGGCAAAACGGCGGTATTGTAGCCGAGTGCCTTGTTCGTTGGGCGAGCCGCGCTGCATTGCCGGCGGCGTCGGCAAGCGGAAGCGGCGCCGGTTGTATCCTGCCACCCAAGCGACGCCACGCCGCTCGGCGCGGTTTGTCTGGGACATGCGGCGCGAGCGTATGGCATGCTTCGCGAGGCCATCGCAGCGTTGCGTGGCCGTCTGGGGGCGGAATGTCGCTGGTAACAGAACTCAAGCGCCGCAGGGTGTTCAAGGTCGGCGCCGCCTATCTCGTGGTCGCCTGGCTCGCCGTGCAGGCCGCGTCGATCGGCTTTCCGGCGTTCGACGCGCCGCCATGGGCGATGCGCGTGTTCATTCTCGTAGCCGCGCTCGGCTTCCCGCTTGCGCTCGTGCTGGCGTGGGTCTTCGACATTACGCCCGACGGGGTCAAGCTCGAGCATGCGCAGGTCGGCAACAAGCGCGTGTTTGCGGCGGCGGCGATTTTCGCTGCGCTGGCGATCGGCTGGTACATCACTCAGCGACCGTCGTCACGGACTGAAGCCGACGCACGCTCGATCGCCGTGCTGCCGTTCGTCAACATGAGCAATGATTCGTCGCAGGAGTTTTTTTCCGACGGCATCGCCGAGGAACTGCTGAACCAACTCGCGCAGTTTCCCGACCTCATGGTTGCAGCGCGCACGTCGGCGTTCCAGTTCAAGGGCAAGAATCTCGACGTTGCCGATATCGGCCGCAAGCTCAACGTTGCCCATGTGCTCGAAGGCAGCGTGCGCAAGGAAGGTGGGCGGCTGCGCATTACGGCGCAGCTGATCAAGAGCGCAACCGGATTTCACATGTGGTCGCAGACCTTCGAGCGCGACGCCAGCGACGTGTTCAAGGTGCAGGACGAGATCTCGACGGCGATTGCGAAAACACTGGAAGCCAAGCTGAGTGGCCGCGCCGCAGAAACCGCTGCTGCGCCGAAGACCGCCGACCCGGCGGCATACGATGATTACCTGCTTGCGCGATCGCTGGTTGCACGCCGAGTTGGTGATAGCCTTCCGCTTGCGATTGCAGCGTTCGACCGCGCCATCGCGCGCGATCCGAGCTACAGTCCCGCGCTTTCGGGCCGCGCGTTCACGCTGGCGATCGAGACAGGATGGTCTGCTACGCTGCCGACCACCGTTGCCTTTCCGAAGGCCCGCGCCGATGCGGACGAAGCGATGCGCCTGGATCCGGGCAACGCCGAGGCTTACATGGTGCGCGGGATCCTGCGCGCTGCGCGCTTCGAGCAGGCGGCGGCCAATGCGGATTTTGACCGCGCGCTGGCACTGGCGCCGGGCAGTGTCGACGTTCTTAATTTTGTCGGCGACAACTTCGAGTTCATCGGCAACCTGCGCGCCGCTGAACGCCTGAAGCGACAGGCGATGGCGCTCGATCCGCTGGCCTTCGTGCACCCGATGAACCTGGCCAACATCCTGTCTGGACAGGGCCGCTTCCGCGAGGCCGTCGCGATCGGCGAGCATGCCATTCCGCTCGGAAACGCGCTGTTCACGCGCTGGGAACTGTTCTGGGCGTACCTGCGCCTTGCCGAACTCGACCATGCGCGTGACTTCGCTGCCGCGATCTGCGGCGAGGTCGGTCCAGATACCAGTCGCTGCCTCGCGGTTCGCATCGGGTTGTACGCGGCGAATGGGGACCAGAAGGCACTTGGTCTCGCCATCGACAAGCTCGCTGCCAATCGTGCCTCGAAACAAGCTCGTGGATGGACCAACAACCCGGGGGCTTCCGAGATTGCCTCGGTGTTTGCCAATTATGTCGGCGACATGCCGCGTGCGACGGCAGCGCTCCGCGAAGCGTTGCAAGACAACGATGACTGGGTCGTCACGCAGGCCTTGCTCAGCGGCCCGCAAGGCGCACGTCTGCCTGAGGAAGTCAGTCAGGACCCGGCTTGGCTTGCGACCTGGGACGATCCGAAGCTGCACGAGACGATGACCGCATATCGCACGAACCTCGTGGCGTTTCGCAGAGGCGAATGACGCGCCGCCGGCATGGCGAGCATCGAGCGAAGCCGTCCCGTCTCGGCAACTGCTTTCGAGTCGGCGAATCTGCGATGATGACGCGGCGCAATCTGCTCCCAGCTCGAGTCGAAAAGTAATTTCACGACCGTATCCGCCGCGCGAAGGGCGCGGCAAACAGCAACCTGCGGGAAGGCGCCAGATTTTCAGCTGCGCAATCGCAGCCCCAGCGGATCGTACGCAGGCTCGCGAAGGATCCGCGCCGCGCGCGTTTCGCCGATCACATCGACGGTCAGTTCCGGCCCTGCGGTCGCGATGTCGCGGTCGACATAGGCAAGCGCCAGACTTTGCTTGACGCTGTGTCCGAACGCGCCGGATGTCACGCAACCAACGAGCTTGCCGTCGCACTTGACCGGCTCGAAGCCGGAAGCATCGGCATCCGTCGCCTCGATGTGCAAGGTCACCAACGTTTTCGATGCGCCCGTCTCACGCTCGCGCAACGCCGCCTCGCGGCCGATGAAATCGCCCTTGTCGAAAGCCACGTGTTGCGCGAGGTTCGACATGCCCGGCGTGCACGATTGCGTGAACTCGCTGTTCCAGATGCCGTAGCTTTTCTCCAGGCGCAGGCTGTCGAGCGCGCGGTTGCCGATCGAGCGTAGACCGAATTTCTTCCCAGCCGTTTTCAACGCGTCGTACAGCGCACGCTGATGGCCGACCGGCACGTTGATTTCGTAGCCGAGTTCGCCGGTCAGCGAGAGCCGCGCGACGACGGCGCTCGCTCCGACGACCTGCATCTGCGCGCAGGTTAGGAAGGGGAAGGCGGCGTTCGACATATCGCGATCCACGAGTCGCGAAATGATCTCGCGCGACGCAGGACCTGACATCGCGAATCCCATCCACGCATCGGACAGATTGCGCAGCATGACGCCCGTGGGCGGTAGGTGATCGTCGAACCAGCGCATATGCCACGCCTGCAGATAGTACGATCCGATCAGCCAGAAACGATCCTCGGCGAGGCGGCTGACGGTGAGGTCGCCCATCAGTTTCCCATTCGGACTCAGCATCGGCGCAAGGCGTACGCGGCCGACGCGCGGCAATCGCGACGCCAGCAGGTGATCGAGCCATTGTGCCGCGCCGACGCCCGAGACTTCGTAGCGCGCGTACACCGCACTTTCGAACATGCCGGCGGCTTCACGCGTCGCGCGCACTTCGGCGCCGACGAAGTCGTGCGCGTTCGAGCGGCGCACCGTCAGTTGCTCGACGAAACCGGGTTGTCCAGGTGCTAAGAATTGCGGCGTCTCCATGCCCCAAGTGCAGCCGTACACCGCGCCTTCGGACTTGAGCGCGCCGTAGCACGGCGAAACCTTCAGCGGACGGCCGGCAGGCAGCTCCTCGTTCGGATACGAAATCACGAAGCGCCGCGCGTAGAACTGCCGCGTCATGTCTTTCAAGTACGCATCCTCGGCGGCGAACGCGCCATAGCGCGCGACGTCCATGCCGAAGATGTCGGCGCCCGGGTCGCCGTTGATCATCCATTGCGCGAGCGTCAGTCCGATCGCGCCGCCCTGCGAGAAGCCGCCCATGCAGCCGCATGCGACCCAGTAGTTTTTCTTTCCAGGAACCGGCCCAACGAGAGGATTGCCGTCCGGCGTGAACGTGAATGCGCCATTGACCCAGCGCCGGATGCCGACGTTCTGCAGAGCGGGGAAACGCTCGAAGCCGATCGACAGCTCCGGCAGGATGCGGTCGACGTCGGGCGGCAGCAGGTCCATGCCGAAGTTCCAGTCGGCGCCTTCGACCTTCCAGTGGCGCGGATCGCGCTCGTAGATGCCGAGCAGCACGCCTTTGCGTTCCGGCTGCAGGTAAGTGAAGCCTTCCAGGTCGGTTATCGATACGATTTCGTGGTCGAGTGCTGCGAGCTCAGGAACGTCTTCGGTGATCAGATAGTGGTGCTGCATCGGCGTGACCGGCAGGTTGACGCCGACCATCTGCCCGACCTTGCGCGCCCAGAGACCGGCGGCATTCACGACATGCTGCGCGGTGATCGTGCCTTGTTCGGTCACGATCGACCAGCCGTCGGACGCTGCGTGCAATTCGAGCACTCGATTGCGCAGGATCACGTCGGCGCCGTGCTTTTTTGCCGCGCCGACATACGCGTGCGTCGTTCCGTGCGGATCCATATACCCTTCATGCGCGTCGTACAGGCCGCCCTGCAGGTTCGACACGTCGACGATCGGGCAGAGTTCGCGGATTTCCTCCGGCGTCACGAGGCGCGTTTCGATTTCCATTGCTTCGTACATCGCGCGCTCGGCCCGGAGCATCTGCATGCGTTCGGGCGACGCCGCGAGACTGATCCCGCCGGTCATATGCATGCCGACGCTGACGCCGCTTTCGCGCTCGATCTCGTCGTACAGGCGGATCGTGTAGCCCTGCAATGCGGCGATGTTCGGATCGTCGTTGAGTGCGTGGAATCCGCCGGCGGCGTGCCAGGTCGAGCCGCACGTCAGCTCCGCGCGTTCGATCAATGCAACGTCGGTCCAGCCGAATTTGGCGAGGTGATAGAGCACGCTGCCGCCGACGATGCCGCCGCCGATGACGACGACGCGGTAATGCGATTTCATGAATACTTCCCAGCAGATTCGTGAAAACGTCCCAGCAGAATTGTTTTTGTTCGTCATTCCCGCGCAAGCGGGAATCCATTTTGCACTTGTATTAAAGGATCAGGATCAAGATGGATCCCCGCTTTCGCGGGGATGACGGTAGTTTTCTTGAGACCTTCAGACTTCCTCAGGCCGATTCGACGTGCGCTTGCAACCAGCGCCATAGTGCCGGCGCCCATGGTCGTTCAACGTGCAGTCTCCAGCCGTCTGCGCGCCTCGACACGATCAGTCTGAAACCGGCGAACTGCATCGACGCCGATTCGTGCGGCCGTAAAGTTGTGTCGTCGAACGGGTATTCGCTGCCTTGCGCGATCAATTCCGCAGCGGCCTCGCCGCGGACCTCGAAGATCAGCATGCCATCGCCAACGTCCGTGATTGCGCAGCCCAGTGCGACCGCGGCTGCCGCGTCGAGCGCCTGCGTATCGGCGATGAACAACACGCGGTCCGGAGCGACCCGCAAAGAGTAGGTGTCATCGCCGCAGATCTGCCGAGGCCCGAGCGCTTCCGCCGCGCCGTATCGCGCGAGCAATTGCTGCGCGTCGCCGCTGACGAGCCAGATCGACGCGACATTCACCGGCGCAACGCCGATACCAGCCGCGTGCAGCGAAACCCGTGACCAGTCGGGAACCGGCGACCAGAATTGCGCGCGATCATGCATGCAGGCGCGCTCCTGTTGGATCCAGGAAACACGATTCGACCAACGTGCCGGCGTAACGCTTTCCCAAGTGTTCGAACTGCAATTCCTCGCCGAAGCGCGTGCGGCCATCTTCGACAAGGCCCAGCGCGATCGGGTGGCCCAAGGCAGGACTCCAGCAACTGCTCGTCACGTAGCCGATGCTGCGCGGCTGGCCGTTCGCTTGTGCCACCGGGTGTGCGCCGACCGGGATTGGTTGCTCGCCGGTCGTGGCAATTCCGACGAGCTGCCGGCGGCCGTTGCGCCGGGCAAACGGCGTGAACAACGAGCGATCACCGACGTACGGGCCGCTGCGCTTGTCGCGCGGACCGCCCATGCCGATATCGTGCGGCATCGTCTCGCTGTCGGTGTCCTGGCCGATGAAGAGATAGCCTTTTTCCGCGCGCAACACGCCCAGCGTTTCAACGCCGATCGGGCCGGCACCCGCGGCGCGCACTTGCGCCACAGGTCGGCGGCAAGCCGCGCCGGCACCGAGATTTCGTAACAGCGCTCGCCGGTGAAACTGACACGCGCGACGCGTGCCGGGCGTCCAGTAAACGACCCGATGCGCGCCGCCATGTGCGGCAGCTGGTCGTCGTCCAGCGGCACGCCGATATCGAGTGACGCGACCGCGCGTTTCGACTGCGGACCGGATACGGCGATCGTCGCCCAGTGCGCGCTGGCATCGTGGATGAAGACACGCGCGAGGTCGAAGCGATCCTGCCGCCATTCCTCGAGATGCGCGACCATCGCCGCGACATGGCCGCTCGAACACGAGACGACGAAATGCTCAGGCGCGAGTCGCAACACGACGCCGTCGTCGAAGATCGCGCCGCTCTCGGCGAGCGCGAGCCCGTAACGCAGCCGACCCGGAGCAAGCGTGGACATTCGCGTATAGAAGATGAAGTCGAGCAGTGCGGCCGCCTGTGGACCGATGACTTCGATCTTGCCGAGCGAGGAGGCGTCGAACACCGCGACGCCGTTGCGCGCGTGCTGACATTCGCGCGCGATTGCGCTCGCATCGCGTCCATACCAGGCGGGGCGAAGGATATCGCCGTACTCGCGAAAATACGCGCCTTCTTCGCGGTGCACGTTTTCCGCAGCCAGTCGCCGAACGGGGGATTGCAGTTCGCCGAGGTTCTTCGCGGCGATCGTCGCCATCGATACCGGCACGAACGGTGGACGAAATGTCGTGACGCCGACGGCATCGATGCCGCGTCCGGTTTGCGCGGCGAGAATTGCCAGGCCATTGACGTTCGACGTCTTGCCCTGATCGGTGGCCATGCCGAGCGTCGTGTAGCGCTTCAGATGTTCCACCGATGCGAAGTTTTCGCGCACGGCGAGTTCGATGTCCTTGGTCGTGACGTCATGCTGCAAATCGACCCAGACGCGGCGCTTGCCGGATGCGGCCGTGATGTCGGGTGCGCCACCCCAGAAGTCGGTTGACGTAAGAGGGCTGAGGGCTGAGGGCTGAGGGCCGCCGGGCGACGGCGCCCAAGGGCCAGGCAACGACGCGCCGCTGCCTGCGCCGCCTCCAGGTTCGATCGCTTCGTTAGGTGTTTGAACGCCATTCGCGGAGCCGACAACCTGCAGGCCCGCAACGTCTGACCCTGGGACCAGACGCCGCGATGCGATCGTCCCAGCGCGGCTTGCCGCGAGCATGGCAATACAAATGAATGAGTGGCGTCCAGCCGCCGGACACCGCAATAAGGTCTGCCTCGAGCGTTGCCCCGGACTTGAGCCGTGCTCCTTCGACCTGCGTTCGTCCCGAACGCCGAGTCGATCGAGTCGCCGAGGCGCACATCGATGCCCGCGCCGCGTGCTGGCGCGGCAAGTTCCGAGTGTTCGCGCGTGTCGACGACGACGCAGTGCGCTCCCGCGGCAGTCAGTTCGTGCGCGACCTCGTAAGCGGAGTCGTTGCTCGTCGCCACGACGACGCGTTCGCCGCAGCGCACGGCGTAGTTGCGCAGGTAGCGCAACACTGCATCGGCCAGCATGACGCCAGGCCTGTCGTTGTTTTCGAACAGCAGCGGCCGCTCGATTGCGCCGCTGGCCAGGACGATGTCCTGGGCTCTGACTTGCCACAGGCATTCGCCGTTCGCGCTTTTCGTGGGCGGCAGGCTTTTCTCGACGAGCACGACGGCGTTGTGGTCGTACAGTCCGACCGCGGTCGTCTGCGTCATGATGCGCACGCCGGCAGCGCGCAAATCGCGTTCACGTGCAGCAGTCCAGTCGATGCCTTCAAGGTCGTCGATCCGTGTTTTGCGCCAGCGCAGCGACCCGCCGAGCTGCGCGTGATCATCGACGAGCAATACCTTCCTGCCTGCACGCGCCGCAGCCAGAGCCGCGGCGATGCCGGCCGGCTCCACCGCCGATCACGCACAGGTCGACATTCAGGAATTGCTGCCGTGATCCTCGCGCACGGGACGATGCATCGACGCGACCGATTCCGGCGAGCGCGCGGATCATGCCTTCGTAGAGACGAAAGCGCGGCCACATGAAGGTCTTGTAGTAGAAGCCAGCCGGAATGAAGCGCGCGAAGCGATCGAGGAATGATAATGTGTCGCGCTGCGCCGTGCCGCGCGCGTGTGTCGAGCGGATCGCCATGCCCTGCTGCAGAGGCTCCAGCGTGGCGCGCGCATTCGGATCGTGCCGTTGTGCGTGACGTAGATCGACGATCGCGTTCGGTTCCTCGCCGCCAGCCGTGAAGATGCCGCGTGGCCGGTGGTACTTGAAGCTGCGTCCGACCAGCCTGACGCCATTGGCGAGCAGCGCCGAGGCAACGCTGTCGCCAGCAAAGCCCGACATCGGTTTTCCGTCGAAACTGAAATCGATGCGCTGCCTGCGGTCGATCTCGCTGCCATATGCTCGCTGCCAGTGTCGATGCGCTGCGGGCCGCTCATGGCGTCAGCGGCCTCGTCGAGAACACTTCATGCGTCATCGTGTCGCGCTCGATTTCGATCCAGCGACCGCAACCGTCGGCATGCAGCCACAGTTCGCGCGCGACACCCTTGATGTTAGCGCGCTGGTAGCGATAGCGCGCCCACTCGGCATCGGTGCAATCGCGCGACGGGCGCTGCTTGCCTGCATCGCCGCCATAGCGGAATTCGCGATCGGCGCGCGGGCCACAGAACGGGCAGGAAAATTTCTGCATCAGTAGTGTCGGGAATAGGCCTTAAAGTCGTCGTCATTCCCGCGAAAGCGGGAATCCTTCTTGATCTGTTCTCTCGATCCAAAAAGCAAAATGGATTCCCGCTTTCGCGGGAATGACGACATATCTATATGTCAGCGGTGTCCTGCAGCGCATTTGGATCTCCTAATGCACCACGCCAGCGTGCGCTTCGTCGATGACTTCGCCGCTTTCGAAGCGCGAAAGATCGAACGGCGTCGAAAGCGGGTGATGCTGGCCGGTGGCCAGCACGTGGGCGAACAATGTGCCGCCGGCCGGGATGGCCTTGAAGCCACCTGTTCCCCACCCGCAATTGAGGAACAGCCCTGACACCGGCGATGGGCCGATGATCGGGGAATTGTCCGGTGTCGTATCGACGACGCCTCCCCATTGGCGCATCAGTTTGAGCGTGGCGAACGCCGGAAACATTTCGACCAGCGGCGCGATGACCGATTGCGTCACGCGAAAGCTGCCGCGCTGCATGTAGGAAGGGCAGCGGTCGAGGTTGCCGCCGAGCACGAGCTCGCCCTTGTCGGACTGGCTGACGTAAGTGCCGTTAGACGACGACAGCACGACGACATCGAGGCACGGCTTGACCGGCTCGCTGACCATCGCCTGCAACGTGTAACTCTGGATCGGCAGTTCGAAGCCCGCGAGCCTCGCCAGCGTCGAGGAGTTGCCGGCGACGGACATGCCGAAGCGTTCTGCGCGAATCGTGCCGCGCGACGTGTTTACTGCGCTGAGGCGTCCAGCGGCCATTTCGAACCCGGTGACTTCGCAGTTCTGGATGATGTGCACGCCGAGTGCGTCGGCGGCTCGCGCATAGCCCCAGGCAACGGCATCGTGTCGCGCCGTACCCGCGCGCCGCTGCTGCAGCGCGCCGCGCACCGGCCAGCGCGTGTGCGGCGACGGATCGAGCAACGGCGCGAGTGCCAGCGTCTGCTCGCGGCTCAGCAGCTCGATCGGAATGCCGTTGATCCGCATCGCGTTGGCGGCACGCGCCATCATCTCGAGTTCGGCGTCGGTGTGCGCGATCTCGATCAGGCCGCGCTGCGAGAACATGATGTTGTAGTTGAGTTCGCGCGTGAGTCCTTCGTACAGGCTCACCGACAGGTCGTACAGCGCCGCGCTTTGCGGATGGAAGTAGTTCGAACGGATGATCGTCGTGTTGCGGCCGGTGTTGCCGCCGCCGATCCAGCCCTTCTCGAGCAACGCGACGCGTTTGACGCCATGCTGTTTCGCCAGGTAATACGCGGTGGCCAGTCCATGGCCGCCGCCACCGATGATCACGACATCGTAGGCAGGTTCCGGATCGCGGTCCCGCCATGCCGGCGTCCAGCCGCGCTGTCCGCGCAAGCCTTCGCGGAACAGCGACCATGCCGAATAGTGTCGTTTGCGCGCTTGGTCTTTCATTACTCTTCAAGCGCCATCGTTGGTTCGCCGTTCGCGCTGCCCACGCATATAGATGATCTGCCCGATCCCCACGAGCAGCAACATGCTGCCGACGACCTTCAGCACCGCCAGTGGCTTGTTCGGTTCCGCCGAGTCCGGCACGCACGCCAGCAGCATCGACGCCAGCGTGACCGCGAAGCCGACCGATGCCAAGACCGTTGCCGTCACACGGCCGCCTGGCGGACGGATGACATCGGGTCCCGCCGGCACGCGCTGCATGCGCAAGACGGAGGCGAACGTGAAGAGATAAGGCATGAAGTACGAAATGAGACTCATGCTGATGAGAATCTGATACGCGCCGGCGACCGTCGATCCGAACTGCGCGAGCACGATGAAACCGGTCGCCAATACCGCTTGCCATACGAACGCGACGTGCGGGGTTCCCCAGCGTGGATGGATGCGGCCGAAGCGCTCCGGCAGATAACGATCGATGCCGGCGAGAAACGGCAACCGCGCTGACGCCGTCAGCCATGCGCCGACGGCGCCGACATTCGCCATGACGAGCAGTGCCGCCATGATCGGCACGAGCCCGCTCCAGCCGATGCGCTGCGTTCCGGCGACGATGGTCTCCATGATGCCGCCGAGGCTCGATACCTGTTCGGGCGGCAGGATGACCATGATCGCGAGCGCGCCGAAGATGTAGCCGGTCATGACGAACGCTCCTCCGAGGATTAGCGCCCGCGGCAGCTGTCGCTGGAAATCCTTCACTTCGCTGCGCAGGAACGCTGAGGCTTCGGAACCGGTCAGGGCAAAGAACAGGCTGGTCCAGAACACCATCTCGCGAAGGTTCGCCTGCGGCACGAACGCCGAAGCGTTCAGCGTCGTCGCAGAACCGTAGCGCGACCAGGCGATCGGTGCCAGCACGAGGAATATCAGGACCGGAACCCAGTTGCCGATGGCGCCCGCGTTGTGCAGCCACTTGCCGATGCGCAAGCCGACCACGTTGACCAGCGTCGCCAGCCACATTGCAGCGACCGAGAAGCCGACGATGTAAACCGGATCCGCGGCGAGGGCCGCCGCATGGCTACTGATCAGGTATGCCGCGGCGCCGGCGGCGAACAGCAGGATCGACGGGTAGTACGGAAGATTGCTGGTCCAATAAGTCCAGCCGGTCATGAAGCCTGCCCAATCGCCGAGTGCGCGCTGGCTCCAGTGATAGATGCCGCCGTCGCCGTCGTTGAAACGCGAAGACAGTTCGAGCACGGCTGCGAGCAGTGGAAGATAGAAAATAAAAAACGCGCCGATCCAGACCGTGATCGCCGAAGGACCCGCGGCGGCCGCGGTGCCGATCCAGCGCACGCTGATGCCGGTGACGACGCAGAACATGACGAGGTCGCGCATGCCCATCGCGGCGCGCGCGCGCGCCAGCCCGGACACGTTGCCGTGCGCCGCGAGCTCGATGATCGGTTCGGTTGAAATGGTCAGCCCCTGTTGTTGACTCAAAAAAACCAAGTCGTCATCCCGGCGAAAGCCGGGATCCAGCTTGAACTTGTCTCTTTTCCCACTAGTAAAAATGGATTCCCGCGTTCGCGGGAATGACGGAGGTTCCTTAGGTTTCCGGGTGCTCCCCTGGTGCGCGCACTGTTGGAAGGTCCACGAGATCTCCCAACCGTGCCGCAATGTATTTGCGAATGTCCAGGCTCGCGCTTTCCATCGGCGCGTAGTAGCCGTGTGTGAAGCGACGCGACGTCATGCCGCGCTGCACGCCTTCGACCACGGCCCAGTCCTGCAGGTTGGTGATGTCCCAGAATTCGACGGCGTCCATCGGATCGAAATCCGGCTTGGCGATCTCGCTCGGATGGAACAGGAAGTCGCAGATCACCGTGCTGTGCCCGGCATCGCGCGGAAAGATCGTGAACGCGGCGACGTGGTCCATCGACAGCGAGATCATGAAATTTGGATAGATCAGCTCGCCCTTGTGCCTGGTTTGTTCGTTGGCATCGAGTCCCGGTAACGGCGCCCGTTCGGTCTGTCCGCTGAACGTGAATGTCACGGCGCCTTCACGGTGCGGAATACCTTCTTCCCAGTCGAGCGCGCCGCCGCCGCCCTTGCGGAACGCTGGCACGACCTTGCACAGTTCCGGATGCACGCCGCCACAGTGATAACACTCGTTGTAGTTTTCCAGGATGACTTTCCAGTTCGTCGCGACCTGGTAGACGATGCGGTGGCCGATGCGCAGGTCGGCGAGCGGATAGTTGCGCAACCGCTGCATCGCATCGCCGAACTGGCTTTGCAGTGTGTGGCCGCGCGCCTTGGCGCCATCCGCATCCAGGTTGACGAAGATGAAACCGCCCCAAGTATCGAGGCCGGCCGCATGCAGGCCGAACTCGTGCTTGCGCCCTTCGAGCGCCTGTTCCAGGTATGGCGCCGAACGCAGCGCGCCGTCGAGCCCATAGACCCACGAATGATACGGACAGCGGATCGTCGCGCCCTTGCAGCCGGTGGCCGGCACGCCGGCGTTGGCCGCGTCGATCTGATCCCCCAACACCAGCGCGCAGCCGCGGTGGCGGCACACATTGAAGAATGCGCGCAATGCGCCATCGTCGCCGCGGACGATGAGGATGGATTCGCCGAGCACATCGACATCGAGATAGTCACCCGTCGCCGGCACGGATTCCTCGCGTCCGACCAGCACCCATTCGCGCGCGAAGATCCGCTCGCGTTCGGCGTCGAAGATCGCCGGCGACAGGTAGGCTTCGCGCGGCAGCGTCGGCTCGAGCGCGTGCGCAGCGGGCGGCGAACGATCAGTCATGGAGCCGAATCCCCAAGTGGCGCACCCGTCGCGTAAAGAGCCAAAGAAGCTGAAGACCTTTCGTCATCCCAGCGAAGGCTGGGATCCAGTTCTTCTTGGATCCGCGCAAACGGCTGGATTCCAGCTTTCGCTGGAATGACGAGCAGGTAAGTCCTCAGAGCGTCCCGTAAGTCTGGTCGCAGGATCAGTCCTAATTCAAGTCCCGCATCCACTGCGCCAGCCGCGAGACGCTTGTGTCACTCCGGAAATGCATTTGCCGGGCGAAGGTTCGTCCCCTCGTGCCATGCGGCGACAGCATTCGTGACCCCGAGCGCGGCAATCTGCGATGATTGCGCGGTGCAGGACACTCAGGGGGTGTTCGAAGAATGAGGCTGCTCGCCGAACTCAAGCGCCGCAACGTCATCCGCATGGCGGGGCTGTACCTCGTCGGTGCGTGGCTGACCGTGCAGGTAGCAGGTACGCTGATGCCGGTGTTCGAAGCACCGTCGTGGGTGATGAAGACGCTCGTGGGATTGCTTGCGATCGGATTCGTCCCGGCCCTGGTGTTCTCGTGGGTGTTCGAACTCACGCCGGAAGGAATCAAACGCGACGCCGAGGTAAAGCCTGAAGAATCGATCGCGCCACAGACCGCGCGGCGCATGGATCGCATGCTGCTCGTGGTGATGGCGCTCGCGCTCGCGTATTTCGCGTTCGACAAGTTCGTGCTGTTGCCGCGGCGTGAAGCGGCGAGGGAAATGGGGTCAGAGTCATTTTCCCAAACGGCTACGTCCGCGCGTCCGGCTGCGCATCTGCCGGAAAATGACTCTGGCCCCGTTTCCGCGTCCCAGGCGATACCGACCGACAGCTCGATCGCCGTGCTGCCGTTCGTGAACATGAGTTCCGACAAGGAGCAGGAATACTTCTCCGATGGGTTGTCGGAGGAACTGCTGAACCTGCTGGCGCAATTGCCGCAGCTGCGCGTCATTGCGCGCACCTCGTCGTTCTCGTTCAAGGGCAAGGAAGCCGACGTAGCAACGATCGCGAGAGCACTCAACGTCGCCAACGTGCTCGAAGGCAGCGTGCGCAAGTCCGGCAACACCTTGCGCATCACCGCACAGTTGATCCGCACTGTCGACAGTTCGCATCTGTGGTCGCAGACCTACGATCGCGAGCTCACCGATGTGTTCAAGGTGCAGGACGAGATCGCCGGCGAAGTGGTCGCCGCGCTCAAGGTGCGCTTGCTGTCTGATCAGGTCATAACGAACCCACATCGCAGCAGCAACGTCGAGGCCTACACCCAGTACTTGATCGGTAAAAACCTGGTTCAGCGCGGCACCTTCGAAAATTGGCAGCGCGCAAACCCCGCTTTCCAGCAGGCTATTGCGCTCGACGGCAACTACGCGGCCGCGTATGCCGCGCTGGGCGCCAACAAGTATCGCATCGCCGATCGCTTGGGCGACACCGCCGGCATGCAGCAGGCGCTCGCGGATGCGGACAAGGCGATCGTGCTCGCGCCGAAGCTCGTTGATGGCTACCTGGCGCGCGCTCAGATTCGCCTTGCCTTCAAGCACGATTGGGCCGGTGCGCAGGCCGACATCGAACAGGCGCTTGCGCTCAGTCCTGGCGACGCCAATACCCATCTCGGCCATGCGGGCTTGTTGCGCGCGCTGGGTCGCGTGTCCGACGCGATCGCCGCAGCGCGCAAGGGCATCGAGCTGGACCCGGTTTCAGCGGGCGCATGGATGCTGCTCGGCCGACTGCTCAATGCCACGCCGGATCATGCCGCGGCGCGCCAGGCGCTCGATCGCGCACTGCAGCTCGCCCCGGAATCCGAGCCGGCCCACTTCCATCGAGCGGTCTTGAGTCTTATCGAGGGAAAAGCCGAGGGCGCGCTGGCGGACTTCGACAAGTCGGGCACGCTGTACGGTAGCGCCGGCGTCGCCATGGCCGAGCACACGCTTGGCCATGCGGCGAAATCCGAGGCGGCCCTTCAAGTCGAAATCGCCGACTATGCCAAGGGAGGCGCCTACCAGATTGCCCAGGTGTACGCCTGGCGCGGTGAAACCGACAAAGCATTCGAGTGGCTCGAGCGCGGCTTCGACCAGCGCGATGGTGGCCTGTCCTTCATCCACATCGATCCGCTGCTGGCGTCACTGCGCGGCGATGCGCGCTACCGCGCGTTGCTGGACAAGATGGGACTGCCGCATTGAACCTGATCACTGAACTCATGCGGCGCAACGTCATCCTGATGTCGTTCCGCTCCGATCCGCGTTACGCCGCGTTCTGCCGAAAAGTCGGGTTGCCGGTGCCGGACGAGCAGCCCGCGCCGGCCGCGCGAGCACAGGCGCCGGAGCGCAAGCCGTGACGCCGCTAGACATCGGAAGGCGATGAGCAAACCGGCAAGCGTAAAGAATGAGAGCAAGGTCAAGCGCGTCTTGCGGGCGCTCGGGCCTGGTGTGACGACGGGTGCGGCGGATGACGACCCGTCCGGCGTGGCGACCTATTCCGTCGTCGGTGCCCAGTTCGGTACCTCGTTCCTCTGGACCGCGTGGCTCACCTGGCCGCTGATGGCGGGTGTGCAGATGATGTGCGCGCGCGTCGGTATGGTGACCGGCATGGGTCTGGCGGGTGCGTTTCGCCAGAAGTTTCCGCGCTGGATCGTCGCTGTCATCTCTGCGGCCTTGCTCATAGCGAACACGGTCAATATCGCTTCCGACCTGGCCGGCATGGCGGATGCCGCGGAGATGTTGGGCGGCGGTTCGTCCGGCATCTACGTCTGGGTCTTCGGCTTGGGCATTTGCGCCCTTACGGTGCGGCTGAAGTATCACCAGATCGCGAACATCCTGAAGTGGCTGGCGCTTGCGTTGTTCGCCTACGTCATCACCGCCTTTCTTGTGAAGCCGCATTGGTCCGCCGTGTTGCGGGATAGCGTCATTCCGTCGATCCCTCACGAGCCCTCAGGATGGGCGGCTCTCGTCGGCATCCTGGGGACCACGATCAGCCCCTACCTGTTCTTCTGGCAGGCCGGTCAGGAAGTCGAAGAAGAAAAAGCCAAAGGCCGGCGTCTGTTGATTCATCGCCGCGGCGCCACGCGGCGTGAGCTCGCCGACCGGCGCATCGATGTCGGAGTCGGCACATTCTTCTCGAACCTCGTGATGTTCTTCATCATCCTCACGACGGCGCTCACGCTGCACCAGCACGGCGTGGCGGTCACCACGACTCGGGAAGCGGCAGAGGCCCTGCGGCCATTGGCCGGCAACTATGCCTATTTCTTGTACACGATCGGTCTGGTTGGGACCGGCTTGCTCGCGATTCCGACGCTTGCGGGGTCTGCCGCGTACGCGTTCGCCGAGACATTCGACTGGGCCTATGGGCTCGATGAAAAGTTCGACAACGCCGTGTCGTTCTATTCGGTCTTCATTCTCGCGACCGTTGCCGGCGCCGCGCTCGACTTTTTTCATGTGGATCCGATCAAGGCGCTGTTCTGGTCCGCGGTCGTGAATGGCGTTCTCGCGCCATTTCTTCTCGTAGCTTTGCTTCTCGTCAGCAATGACGCCCGCATCATGAACGGACAGGTCAGTTCGCGGCTGACGCGCATCGTGGTCATCGTGACGACGTTGATCATGTTCGGGGCCGCGATCGGGATGTTCATCTTTTGATCGCAGGCGACACATCGCTGGCCGCGCGAGAGCAGCTGGCCGCCTAACTCAAGCTGGTGCGGTAATTGGGGCGTTGACAGTCTATATATGTACTAGTTATAATATGGTATGTGGCGCATCGTAGAGCACCGGGAGGTCGATAGAGAGCTTTCCTCCCGCCGCGTTCCGATAGAAATCCTAAAACGCTACGAAAAATGGAAAGACATTGTGGGGCTTTCAGGTCCACAAGGTCTTCGTGCAATCAAGGGTTTCCGCGACGAAGCACTGTCGGGTGAGTGGAAAGGTTTCCGCTCTTCGCGGCTTAACGAGCAATGGCGAGTCATATACCAAGTCGTCGCGGAGGTCTTGCTTGTCCGAGTAGTACGAGTCACTCCGCATGACTATCGGAGGTCCTGAATATGCGTAACTTCATCCCAGCTAAAAAGCGCGTCGAAGTATCGCCCGGAGAATCGGTGCGCATCATTCGCGAACTGCAAGGCCTTACCCAAACCCAACTCGCGGAGCTATGCGGCATTCCGCAGACCACGATTTCTGGCATTGAAACGGGGCGCGTCAATCTTGGTGTCGAGCGCGCCAAAGCCCTGGCCAGTGCTCTTCATTGCCATCCCGCAGTCCTTGTGTTTCCTGGCTGGCAAGTTGCGGCCTAACTATTCGCTCAAGCAGACCGCTGCGACGGGCCGCAGTACTATCATGCAGTACGCGGTGGCGCTCGATTAACTCAAGCGTCAGGCGTGACAGGCGCAACCGCCAGTACGCCACTGAAGATTCAGGAGGGCGGCAAATGCATCTGAAAGGCTCATGCCATTGCGGCAAGGTCAAGTTCACGGTCGAGTCTGCGGAGCCGGTTCCGTTCATGCGCTGCTACTGCTCGATTTGCCGGAAGACTGCAGGTGCTGGCGGCTACGCGATCAATCTCGGTGCTGTCGCGCGGGGCATGAAGGTGACCGGGAAGCGATTCCTGGGCATCTACCGCGCTCGTATTCCCAACAAGGGGCGTACCGGCACGCGCCTCAGCAGTGCGCGGCGGCACTTCTGCACTAACTGCGGAAGCGCGCTATGGGTTTGGGATCCAACGTGGCCTGATCATGTCCACCCCCACGCTGGCGCGATCGACACGCCGCTCCCGGTTCCACCGGACAACGTGCACTGCCTAGTCGGCTCCAAGGCACCGTGGGTCAAGATCGAGGGTGGTCCCGATGACCCGCGCTTCAAACACTATCCCAACATGTCGCTCGCACAGTGGCACGAGAGCAAGGGCCTCACCTCTCCCGTGAAGGCCGGCCCAGCCAGGGCTCGCGATGACGCCTGACTATTCGTTGCAGCCGAAGTCGCTCTCGTCGCTTCGCTCCTCGGGTGCCGCGGCTGAACCCCATCGTTAGATTTTCAGGAGTCCTATGCTCGGCGCAATAAGCCATGTCGCCCTGGTTGTTAAGGATCCAGCCAAGTCAGCCTCTCTTTTCAAGGAGCTGTTCGATTCCAAGGTCATATCGCGAACCGATTCTGACGGCCATGACGAAACGTTTGTCCAGCTAGGCCGAACGTGGTTCGTGCTCGTCCAGGCATCCGTGGAACGCCCAAGAACCGGTGACCACGTTGCATTCTCGGTCTCGAAAGCCTCTCTTCTGGCCTGCGCCGAAAAGCTCAAGGCCATGAACCAGGAGTTCATCCTTGCTCGATCCGATACGGCTCTCTATTTCTTCGACTACGACAATCATGTATTTGAACTGGATACAACAGACTTGGAAGCAAATCTCGCCAATGAAATCTAACCTTTCGCTGTAGCGGACCCAGTCGCGAGCGGCCTGGTCCGCTGAGCTTTGTTCGTCAGGCCGGCGGCTTGCCAGTGAACACCGCCAATTGAGCGTCGAAGGCACGCTTGTAGGCGGGCCGCGCTTCGCCGCGAGCCATATAGGCGGAGAGGTTCGGGTATTCGTACACGATGCCCGATATTTTCAATCGGAGCAGCACCGACACCATCATCAGGTCGCCCGCGTTGAACGCACCATCGAGCCAGTCGGCCTCGCCAAGGCGGGCGGAAAGTTGGTTCAACCGATTTCGGACTCGCTCCTCGACCAAAGGCAGGCGTTCCTTGTTCCAAGGCTTGTCGCCCTCGAGCAGCCTGGCGTTTCCGAGTTCAAGGATTGGCGGTTCCACCGTGCTGAGCGCGGCGAACATCCACGTGATCGCGCGCGCCCGGGCATTCGCATCGTCTGGTAACAAGCCCGCATGGCGCTCCGCGATGTGGAACACGATCGCCCCCGTCTCGAACAGGGCAAGAGCGCCTTCCTCATAAGTCGGAATCTGGCCGAAAGGATGAAGCGCCAGATGCGCGGGTTCCTTCATCGCCTTGAATGAAACAAGGCGAACCCCGTAGGGTTGGCCCACTTCTTCCAGCGCCCAGCGAACGCGTGTGTCCCGCGCCAGTCCCTTGCCGCCATCGGGCGACCGTTCAAAAGCGGTAATGGTGGGGACCATTGGAGGCTCCAGGTGATTGCATGAGGCCATCGTAAGTCACGTCGTTGATTGCGAAGTCGGGAGGGCCGATTGCCCTGCCTTCATGATATAGACGAACGGCCGAACCGAAATTCGACAAACCGGACGGTTCGCCGGGTTCCTCGCCTATCATGCCAAGGAGAGCGACTACGGAGTCAGAGTGACTTCAAGCCGCGGTTGAGTTACACCTGCTAGTGATAAAGGCACTCTGACTCCGTTAATTCGTCGTGGTCATCGTGACGACGTTGATCATGTTCGGGGCCGCGATCGGGATGTTCATCTTTTGATCGCGGGCGATCGCATCGGTGACCGTATTCCAACCGGCGCATTTGCAGAGTCTCCTGTTGACAACGATCTCGGGCGAAGACTAGAGTGCGCGCGCTTTCGGTCACCCGAAGCACTCTTCGGTTATCCACGGAACCTAGATGGACAGCTATCCAAGTACCAGCGCGGCGCTCTGCCTTTTCCCGGCAGAGAGCTGCTTTGGCGAAAAAATCAGTGCGACTCCCGCGGCTGCGGTGGGCTGACGATCTAGCTGATCCTGCTCACCCCTCCCGACAGGGACAGGAGGTGAGCCATGAAACTCCAATTCCTTTGCGCCTTGCTCGTGCACGGTCGTGGCGCCGATCTGCGCGCAACAAATGCGCCCGTCATCCGAGCGTTACCGTACGCGGCTGCGGCGAGCAATGACGCGTCTTCATCGCGCGACGCTCGCCTGTCACTGGCGCCGCAATCCATCCTCCGGTCGGCTAGAAGCGCGGTGGTCGACATGCGAGTGAAACCGAGCGGTCACGTGTTGCACGGGCGCGCAACGGCGTTCGCGGGTTTGCTTTGTATTTTGCTTTTCTCTGCGTGTGCCAGCGCAGATGATGTGCCTGACGCCATGCCGTCAGAGCACGACTCAATTTCCGACGCGCCAGCCGAGGCGCCCGTGCCGACGCCAGCCGCACCGGAACAGGTGAGCCTGCACGGCCAGTTCACCTACGTCGTTCAATACCATCCGAGCTTCACGTCGCCGTACAGTGGCGCGAACAGCCTGTATCCGGGCGGCAGCGGGAAAGAAACGACAGACGTGACGCTCTTCGTCGGTGCCCGGTTGTGGCGTGGTGCGGAACTCTACTTCAATCCCGAGATCGACCAGGGGTTCGGTCTGAGCAATACGCTTGGCGTTGCCGGTTTCCCGAGCGGCGAGGCCTACAAGGTCGGGTCGACGTCGCCATACCTCCGCCTCCCGCGCATGTTCATTCGACAGGTTTTCGATCTCGGCGGTGCCACCGAGTCTGTCGAATCCGCGGCGAACCAGTTGTCGGGTGCCCGGACGCACGACAATCTGGTGCTCACCATGGGCAAGTTTTCTGTCGTCGACATCTTCGACACCAACGCCTATGCGCACGATCCGCGATCCGATCTGCTGAACTGGTCGATCATCGATTCCGGCGCGTTCGACTATGCCGCCGATGCGTGGGGGTACACCTACGGCGCTGCGGCCGAATGGACGACCGGTGAGTGGTCGTTTCGTGGCGGCGTGTTCGACTTGTCGAGCGAACCCAACGGCAAGACCGTCGAACGGAATTTCGGCGAGTATGCGGTGATCGGCGAGGTCGAGGAGCGACACGAACTCGATGGGCACGCCGGCAAGGTGAAACTGCTCGGATTCGTCAACCGTGGACGGATGGCGCGGTACGACGATGCGGTGCAACTCGCGCAAGAGATCGGCGGAATCCCTGATGTAGCCGCGGTGCGGCACTTCGCGTCACGGCCTGGATTCGCCGTCAACCTCGAACAGGAGTTCGCGCCGGGGATAGGAGCTTTCGCCCGCGCGAGCGCAAACGACGGCAGCAAGGAAGCGTATGAGTTCACCGAAATCAACCGCTCGATCACAGGCGGGCTATCGATCAAAGGCGCCGGCTGGGGGCGGGCGAACGACACGCTTGCGCTTGCCGCGGCGATCAATGAGATCTCCGATGCTGCGCGACGCTACTTTGCCGCAGGCGGACTGGGCATCCTGATCGGCGACGGTCGACTGCCAAATGCCGGACAGGAAAGGATTGCGGAGACGTCCTACGCTGTTTCGATCACGAAACACGTCACGATCACGGGCGATTACCAGTACGTGGCCAACCCCGCCTACAACCGCGATCGCGGTCCGGTGTCGATCATCGGCGCTCGTCTGCATGGAGAGTTTTGAGACTTCCGCGGCAATGGAGCCAGGTTCATTTTTCCGCTTTCATTTCTTTCCGGCTACCCCCTAACTTATCCGGTAGTCACTTTCACTGAGACATTCGCCCCTTAGCCGACACTGTTTCCAAAGCCGGGGGACCAACGGTGGATGCCATGGACACGGGTCATGGCATCGAAGTCGCGCATCACCGGGAAAATGATCAACCATGACAAGGGGTTGGATTCATTTTCCGCACAAGAAGGGTCGCGCAGGACATTGAGCCTGCCTCTTCTTGAGCGTGCGCACTCAGGGAAGGAGGAGTGCCATGCCTCTGACGAACGGCCACGACGCCTACGCGTCGCTGAACGAAACCGGCGTCAACAAATTCATCCATAATCTAGCGCTTGCGAGGCCGCATTACTTTGCCTTCGCGACCGCGGGACTTGGCGGCGGAAGCCCGAGCGTGGGACTGCTGCCACCCTTGACTCTTCCGGGTGCGGGCTACGGGCTCAATTACGGTATCCGCATCGTCGTTCCGCGAATCGATTTCTTCAAACAGGACCTGGCGCTGCCGCCGCCGCTGGTCCTTAAGCCGAATCAATTCAGCATCACGACCGGCGCGCGCTTGTGCATCGATTGCATCGCCGACCGTGTCAAAGACCTCAGGGACGACCGACACGACGGGCAGCAGGGTCATGGCGGCAGGCCGCCGCCGCCGCCCAAACGCAGCGGCAAGTCCCTGCTGTGTGCGGATCTCAAAGTGTGGGGCGTCGGCCACCCGACCGTCGACCCGGTGAGCGCGACCGACAGTTACGTCGGGCTCGCCGTCGACGCCATCGTGGTGAAGGAAATCGGCGATCTGGAGCAGATCGCGGAATGCGTCGCCATGGATGTTCTCAACGCGCTGCTGCAGAAAGCGCGCTACCTCGTCAAGCGCCAGGTCTTCGGCGCATTTGCTTTCTTCCTGGCCGACGGGCCGAAGATCGAGGACAACCAACTCAAGGTTTGGGGCACGATCGGCTGACTGGAGGGTGTCATGGCGGCGGATGCAACAGTTGCAATTAGCGAAGGCGGCGCCAACAAGCTGCTTCAGGATGCGCTTTCGCTTCTTACGGCGAGCAAGTCGGACTCGGGCGCCTGGGGTCCTTTCACGGTCGGCTATTCGGTCTCGGTCGGCGCATCGGGAGGCACGATCGAACTGGTCGATACGCCGGTCCAGGTGATTCGGCTGCACGACGTCCTGGTTTCCGGCTCGGTCGGCGCGAACTTCGACTTCGACCTCGGCAACATACTGCCGCCGTTATGCATCCCACCGGTGCGCTTGTGCGTGCACATCCCCTGGGTGGGCACGTTCTGCACGCCGCAATACTGCGTGCACTGGCCTCACGTGCCCTTGTCGATCTCGTTGCCGTTCGCAGTCAAACTATCCGCCGACTTCAACGTTGTCGTTGCCGATGGCGGATCGACCTGGGACATCGTGCTGGAAGTTTTTCCGCTGTCGATCGTCATCGACCTCAGCCCGATGATCGATGCGGTCGTCAATGCGATCAAGCAGGCCGTGCACGACGCGCTCGATCCGATCCCGTTGATCGGTTCGTTCATCGCCGATCTCATCAATACCGTCATCGGCGCCCTGCAGAGCGTGCTCGACGCCATTTTCCAGGCGATCGACTCGCTGATTCACGAGGTCATCCTGATGCTCGATGTGTTCTCGCCGACCATCCCGTTCAAGCTGACATCGTTCAACAAGGTGCAGGTGTTCCTGCCCGCCGGCGGACCGGGCGACGGCGAAGTCGACGTGACGCTCGCAAACCTGGCGGCGCACATCGCCAGTCATGAATTGGTCAGCGAAGCAGTCATCGCCTGAGCGAGGAGGTCGCGATGGATACCGTCAATTCCCGTCTGCTTACGAGTCAGGATGGATTCCTGCAAGTGTTCGCAGAGCCTGGTGAATATCTCTACAAGCTGACGCTGATGCCGGAAGGAACCGCCTCCGCGCACGAGCGCTCGTATCGCCTGATCGTGAAGCCCGGCAAGGGCAAGCGCGGCTCAGGCAGGCAGCACGACGTCAAGGTGTACTGGGACGAAGACACCCGCTGCTATGTGCCGAAACCCGAGTCGCTCGAAATCTCCACGTTCGACCATGTCGTCTGGCATTGCGAGCGCATGGTTGGAACGCCGCCGTTCGCTGTGCGCGGCAACGCCGGCAAGGCGTCCTTCTCGAGCTCGGCACTCGGCCCGGACGCCGTCTACACGCACTTCTTTCTTTCGGCCGGCGACGTGAAGTATCAAGTAAACGGCCAAGGCAACTACCACGTCCAGGTCGCTGATCACAGAAAGGTCGGCAAGGCCGAATACGCCAAGCGTGCCGCTGAAGCGCCGATCGTCCAGATCCGCAAAGGAAAAGCAGTGCCGGACAAACTGCAGATCATTGCAGGTCAAACGGTGATCTGGACCGTCGAGGAAGATTCCGGCATTGCGATCGCATCCGCAGGATGAGGGACTGTCGCACGTAATTGCCGCGCTCGTTTCGTCTGAACAAGGGGCTCCGAACCCTTTTCTTCGCAAGCGGGAGCTTGACCGATGACCGCGGGCACCTCATTGCTCGGTGCGCGCCGGTCTCGCTGGCCGCGCGAGCGTGATGAACGATCGGAAACTGTCGACTGCCGCAGGGGCGCTCTTGAGAGATGCACGAAAAACATTCGCCAGATGAGCAAAGATTCATCATCCGAGACCAACCGCCATTGAAGCAATCAACCTTGCCGTGCAAACGAGCACGCGCCGCACTGACCATTGAAAGGCGCCCAAGAGCGGATGCAAAGAAACCGAGCGTCGGCGGACAGAAGCCGTGGAAGCGAGTAGCTTGCCCGTTCACAAGCGCACCCGGCGCGTGGAATGCACCAGGAGCGCGCTGAAACAAAGCTCGTCATTCCGGCGAACGCCGGAATCCAGCTTGATCTTGATCAAGAAAAAAGCCGCATCGCTGCGGCTTTTTGTTGAACGTGTGAAGGAACCAGTAACTACGCAGCACGCACCAGCTGCAACGGCGCAACCGGCACCGGCTGCAATTGACGCGGGGTCTTGGCGAACCGCTCGCCGAGTTGCTGCCGCAGCGGCTCCAGGCCTTCGCTTCGACCAGTAAGCTTCAACAGACCATAGCCCCGCAACGCCATCGCCATCACGTCGCTGCCGAGCGCAATCTCGGTATCCGACGCCCGATCGCTCAGGCGCGACAGCCGAACCATGATCGGACGCAGCGCATCGATCGCGTTGAGATCCGCAACCGCATCGGCCAACGAAACATTCGGCGGCACGATCTGCGGATTCTGCTCCAGCACGCGCAACGTCTGCCGGCAGAATGCTTCGGACTTCTGGCCCATCTTCCGCACCGACCGCTTGGTGGGTGCAGACAACGAGATCAGACCGGCAAGCTGCGTTTCCAGCTCGGTCAATGCCGCGTTCACGGCGGTGACCTGCGCATCGGTGAGGTTCAGCGTAACGAGGTTCTGCGTCATCGGTTCTCTCTCCAGTTCATTGACCCGGTTGCGGCCCCCATGGACGCGACCGGCGTGCTTGCGGCACGTGGGGATTAGAACTGGAGGAGGTCTCAGGGGCTGCGACTTAATTAAAGGTGTTTGACTGCACCGCAGCGCAGGCGGAAACTTGATAGACGACAGGGGCTGCATAGGGACATGTGCTGTGGGGAAACGAAACGAATCCGGGTTGGATATCGTCGCGGCATTGCCTTGGCCACTCGGCGTGATATTGGGGATCGTCGCGTTTCTCGGCATTCGCTACGGGATTGGCGCCTACCTGTCGTCCGCGCCAATGGGC
Organism: uncultured Gammaproteobacteria bacterium; assembly: GCA_963738115.1. GTDB lineage: Bacteria > Pseudomonadota > Gammaproteobacteria > Xanthomonadales > Rhodanobacteraceae > Rudaea. The sequence goes on from CAVTVN010000006.1 coordinate 143,535, forward strand.
ATGTTTCGACAGATCGGAACCGGCTTTTCCAAGGCCCTTACACCGTTGTCCTGGGGAGGTCTGATAGTTTGCTGGGTCGCCGCTGCTGTTTCGTTCGCGAAAAGACAGCGCCGAAAGAAGCTGCTAGAAACCCGGACTGGACTCGAAAGCATTAGATCGATCGACTGGCGCGACTTCGAACGGCTCGTCGGTGAAGCGTTTCGTCGACGTGGCTACTCAGTCGAGGAAACAGGTCTCGGCGGAGCCGATGGCGGCATCGACCTGATCCTGCGCAAGAGCGGCCGGACCGAACTTGTTCAGTGCAAGCAATGGCGTTTGCAGCAGGTCAAGCCAAATGTCGTTCGTGAAATGTGGGGACTCGTCTCGCACCACAAGGCAGACGGCATAAAGATCGTTTGTGTCGGCGGCTACACGGACGCCGCTGCGGACTTCGCGCAGGGAAAGGCGATCGAGTTGATCACTGGCGACCAATTGCTCGAAATGATTCGGGAAGTGCAATCAACACCTGCGAATCTCCACGCGTCGAAACCTGCATCAGTCCAGACCGCAGCTACGGCTCAGGCTGCTCCGACCTGCCCAAGATGCGGAGGAACCATGCTTCGTCGGACCAACAAGGCGACGGACGTTCCATTCTGGGGGTGCGCGAGTTTTCCGAAGTGTCGGGGAACGCTCGAAGCGGCGAATTGAGCCGATAAAATGAACCTGACCCCATTTTTAACTCTCGAAATGATTCGCGAAGTGCAGTCCACACCGGTGAGTCCGGTCAGCACGCAACACGTCTCGGTGCAAACAACGACTCCATTTCAAAGCACACCGCTTTGTCCACGATGCGGAGGCATCATGACTCACCGGGTCAACAAGACAACGAACGTTCCCTTCTGGGGCTGTGCAAATTTTCCGAAGTGCGGGGGGACGCTCGAAGTGAAGAATTGAACCGATAAAATGAACCTGACCCTATTTTGCGGTTCGACGCAATCCCTCGCTTCGGGGTCTGTTTGTAATTTGCGTTGCCCAAGGAGGTGTGGTGTGCTGCTGAGCAGGAGACGAATATGACTGAAGTCGAATGGATCAAGGCGGCGTTAAGCGTGATAACAACTGGGCTAGGAGTCCTGTTCGGCTTGTTGGGCACCGGCTACCTCACTTGGCGGAGAGAAGGACGCGCATATCAAGTGATGCTGAGAGTGATTGCGAGCGAGGCAAGAAACAACAAAACCGTCCTCAATGACAGCTTTTTGAAGTACTACGACGACGGTCTGGTGCTGCGTGAGTTCAGTACAGCAGCGGCCGAACGCTGTGTTAGCGATCCGCTGTTTGTGAAGCATGCGAAGTCCACGTATCTAGACATCGTCTACGAATACCTGCGCAACATGCGCCTCGCCAATTCCTACCGCGAGAAGGCCGAACGATTGCAGCTTGGCCAGGACGAGAAGGCAGCCGAAAAGTGGCTGGAAGGCATCATAGATGTGTGGAGAGACAATCTTAGCCAATGTAAGCAGAGCATCAAACAGGTAGTTGACCTTCCAGAGAATGAATTCCGCAGGCTAAAGGGGTCAGAGCAGGTTATCGCGCCGACTCCGTCTAAATAAGGCACTCTGACCCCTGTTTTTGAGTTGCTATGTTAGCCATAACAAACGGTGTGAAGGGGGAAGCAACCGTGACCGCGAAGATAGTTGGTGTCGATGGTGCTAAGGGACGCTGGCTTGCAGTCTGGCGCGTCGACGACGGATTTCAACACGCGGTATATGCAACGCCCGAACTACTGATGGCGCAGCATCATCTGGCTAGAGTGATTGCCGTCGACATCCCTATGGGGTTGACCGACGCTGGCAGCAGGCCGACCGACGTTCTCGCTCGCCGGTTCGTCGGCGCCAAGCGTGCAAGTAGCATCTTTCCAGCACCAGTGCGCGGAATCCTGGACGCCACGTCACAAGCAGAAGCATCGCGGCGCCATCGCGCAATCGATGGGCGCGGCTATGGAGCGCAGGCGTTCGCAATCCTTGCGCACATACGCGCGTGGGATTCCTTACTCAGGAGCAACTCCGCGCTGCGCACGCACATCTACGAAATTCATCCCGAGGTTTCGTTCGCCGCGATGAACGGCGGCACAGGAGTCGCTGTGAGCAAGAAAACGCGCGACGGAGCTCGCTATCGCGCGACGCTACTTTGTGATCAATTCGGCGCGGCGGCAGTCAGCAATCTTGTCGAACAAGTCTCGAAACGAGACGCAGATCCTGACGACGTCCTCGACGCACTTGCCGCGTTCTGGAGTGCCCTGAGAATCGCAGATGGCGCGGCGCAATCACTTCCGGCTGTGCCAGCGATAGACTCTGAAGGGCTCCGTATTGCCATTCACTATTGAAGTGGGGTAGAAAATGAAGCCTGCAGACCACCTAGATAAGGCACTCTGCCCCGCTTGGTTGACTTAATCGACCTACCTTAGTGCAGTACTCAGTTTTCAGGCATTTGTTCCGGCACTGCGAGGCTTCCGTCCACTGCGTTGCCGAACCAGCCGAGCCATCGGTCCACAAAGTCTTCGATATGGGAATTGTCGAATTTTCGCGGGGTATATGCCAGCTGCCATGAGCCACCTGATCTCGCCAAGGCGTCAGCAGCCTCTTTCCCTGGACGCAGCGCCGTGGGATAGTGATTTGGGATATGGCTGTAATAGCCAACTTCGAACCAACACGGCTTTTCACCCGCCATAGATGCGTACCAAAGCGAAGCGCAGCGCGCGTAGGTCCGGTGCCACACGGCAATCACGTCTCCCGCATAGACATTCCAATTCGCAGCCTCGAAGAGCCGCTCGGCGACGGTGGAGAACATGCCGTTCGTGAGTGCTATCGAACCGTGGCCGTACTGCGCGTGAAACTGAAGATTGGTTAGTTTCTCAAGTGTTGGGATCGTGGGCGTTGCTCTTCGCTGACCTTGCGGGGCCGGCCTCGGAACCTGTGGTAGGGCAATGGTTGCACCCTGCGGGCCATTGAGGTGCCGCCTCGCACCCGGTGCAAATCCTTCGATCGCTTCTACGAGCCGTTCGCCTACACCGACCAACTCGGCCAATGCCGCGTGGCTCAGGTTGGCCCTATATTGCGATCGTGTTTGATCATCCAATCGTCTTGCTGCCTCTCTCGCCACGTCATCTTGGTGTCGGGTTACTGCATCACGAAATCGAGTTGCTCCACTGCCTCCGGGAATCCGAGGAGTTCGTATTGCCTCTAACTCCTGGAGTACGATGTCAACCGTTGGCCGTGACTCGACTTCCTTCGCCATCATTCGGTGTAGCAAGCCATGAAGCTTGGGTGACGCGTTTTCGACAGTCGGAAGTCTTTGGAAGTGTTGTCGGGCGAAATCCGGCCCAGGGAACGCCAACTTTCCGTTGAGCAGTTCCGCCCCGATGCACCCAAGCGCGTAGACGTCGGTAGCATGCGTCGCATGCCGTCCATCGATTTGTTCCGGCGCCGCGTACGGCATTGTCATGCCACCCCGTACCGTATGCGTCGCTGTCGCAGCGTCTGATTGCCGCGCCAAGCCGAAATCGCCCAATTGCCAACGTTCATCAGCATACAGGCAGTTCTCCGGCTTCATGTCGCGATGTATCCAGGAGCCTGCCTCAACCAAACCCCTCGCGAGGTCGATCAATATCGCCACGCTATCAGCCTCGCCGAAAGATCCCACAGTACGAAGCTTATTGCGAAGACTCAATTCAGCACGCTTCATCACAACGCACGGGCGAGCTGAGTTGGCGTCGATGCCGTGGTCCAGAATCGGAACAATGTACTTCGTCGCTTGATTGCAAAAATAGCCCGCAAACTCTAATTCCCGCGCGTTCTCATCTGTCCTATGCAAAAGTTTGATCGCAACCAGTGCTCCATCTACGCCAGAGCCCTCGAAGACAGCGCCGAACCCTCCTCGCTCCCCTAGAGGCCTCGATTCGTCCAGGTTCCAAGTGCCTCTTGTTAGTTGCACTGTCCGCATTATTCCCCTTTATAGTGGCAAATGGGTCGGAGAACAATTCTTCATGTTAAAGGGTCAGGATGCCTTTTTTTGAGTTGCGTAAGGCACTCTCGATCCCGGTTCCTTCCTAATTTTCTACTACGATCTCGAATGGGACAAAGCACCCCGAAACGACACCTTTCAGGTTACGGCGCCCGAATGTGCCCTGCGGACAAGGCTACTGGTTGGGTGGATTGGGTAGCGCATCTCGTCGCCGTGGTTAGTGGGCGCTGATGGACTGCCGCCTGCGAGGCCCGGCGAAAAATGAAACGAAGGAAAGTACAGGCACCTAATTTCCTCCGGCTCCTTTGCACTGAACTGATCACTAAATGTGATGCACGTTGCGCGCTTCTTGGCTCGTCTTGATATATAAATGATTGAATTTATTGCGCTGCCTCTGATTGGTTTCGTCCTAGCCTTGTTTGGCGTCTTCTTCGACGCCAAGCGCAATCCGCGAAGCGTGGGCACGATATCGCTAGTCACATTGCTTCTACTGACTTCTGCCTACTCTGGATGGTCGGCTTGGGATAAGAATAAGCGATCAGAAGAGGAAACAAAGCAAGCAATCGCGGACAAGAACGTTTTACGCGATACGCTATTTAACGTTTCGAAGAAGCTCGGCGAGGTAGGCGTTGGCGTCGACGCGATTTCAGAATATTTTGGTATCAAAATAGACAACCGATCTGCTACCGTCGTTGCAAAATCCATACAGGCAAATGAAGCGCTAGCCCGCCTCACAACAGCGACGTCCACCCAGGTCAATCAAAGAATCACGGTTCAGTTTTTTCCGAAAGAGATTGACCGTGTAGTGGTACAAAAGTACATTGGTGGCGTCGTTGTCACAGGCCGGCTTCACAATTAAATCTGGTGTTGGAAACCCGTCACTTGATCAAGTGCCAACCAATGCCGTTTGGTACGGCCCTAGTGTCCCGGACGACTCGATCAGAACGGTTGCGCTTGCGCTCACCCGTGCTGGCGTAAAACTTCGCGCAATCCAGCCATTCAGCGAAGCAAAGCCGGGCATGGCGAATTTGATTCAGATCGGGTCGTATAGCGTCGCTCAAAACAAGCCGGTCTTTGATGTGGACCAAATCAGTTCAATGCCAATTCCGCGATGACCGGCTCGATTGACGGGGCCAAGTGCTTAATCCGGAAACGGGGGTCAGAGTGCACTTTCCGTACGAAAGGAGCGCACGAAAAAGTGTACTACCCTTTGGCCGTCACGGCTTCACCATCACCTTGATCGCTTCGCGTTCGTTCATGGCGCGATAACCATCCGGCACGCCTTCGATGCCTGTAGTACGGTCGAACACGCGACCCGGGTTGATGCGGCCTTCCAGAACGTCCGGCAGCAATTCGTCGATGTAGGCGCGCACAGGGGCGGGACCGCCGCTCACGGTGATGTTGTGGAAGAACGCCGGTTGTGAGGCAGGTATCGCAGCTTCCTGCGGCACACCGACGCGGCCAACCGCACCGCCCGGGCGAGTGATCAGGATGGCGGTCTGAGTCGAAGCGCCGTGACCGACGCACTCGAGCACGGAATGCGCGCCAAAGCCTCCAGTGAGTTCGCGCACGCGTTCGACGGCCGCGTCGCCGCGTTCGCTCACGATGTCGGTTGCGCCGAATTCGCGCGCGAGCGCGATGCGGTCCGCATGCCGGCCAAGCAGGATGATCCGTTCGGCGCCGAGGCGCTTCGCCGCGATCACGGCGCACAAGCCAACCGCGCCGTCGCCGACGACTGCGACGGTTTTTCCGGGTGCGACCTGGGCCATGCGGGCTGCATGATGACCCGTGCCCATCACGTCCGAGAGGGTGAGCAATGAGGGCATCAGTGCCTCATCGACTCCCGCCTTCAAGGCGTACAGAGTTCCATCGGCATAGGGAATGCGCACCGCCTCCGCCTGCGCGCCCGCGACTTCGCCGGTGCCGAAGAATCCGCCATGCACACACGAGGTATACAGATGTTCGTGGCAGAACGTGCAGGTGCCGTCCGAGAACGCGAACGGCATCACGACGAAGTCACCGACCTTGAGCGAGCGCACGTCCTTGCCGGTTGCTTCGACAACACCGATTGCCTCGTGCCCGATCCGCTGTCCGGCGTCGCTGTGCGGCATCTTCTGGTACGGCCACAGATCGCTGCCGCAGATGCAGGCGCGCGTGACGCGGACGACCGCGTCGGTGGGATTGATGAGCGTCGCATCCGGGACGTTCTCGATCCGGACATCGCCGGCTCCATGTATGACGGTTGCGCGCATTTGGATTGCCTCGGATTTCTGCTGGGGTTGGCGACGGTGATGATACGGCTAGGAGAAATGGGTCAGGTTAATTTTTTTCGAGGCTGAGAAAAATGAACCATCCGCTTCATTCTCTTACCTCTCTTGCTTCAGCTTCTCGCCGTGCGAACGGGTAAGTGAGCGCGGCGTCCCCTCAACATCGACTTCGAAGATCAGCCGCTTGCATGGCTGCCTGTCGACTCAAGACCGCGGTACGTTCAGACGTTCGCGCTCACCTGGACCCGAACTCGGTAAAGACAAAATCCCGCTTCTGAACCAGCGTGTGGCACGCAGCTCCGCACTTGGCGTCGTTTCCTTGCGGCGGCGAGTCAGTCAGGGTGCCCGGCCTGAACTTGTCGGACGCCGCGTCATATTCGAACTCGGCGTATCCCCAGCCGCCGCTGTCCGCGAACCTCTTGCTGTCCTTCACCATGAAATCGACGTCGTGCTGGGTACCCGGCACCGTCGGCTGGCCTGGGTAGGCCTCTTTTTTCTTCGCGTTCCAATGGACCTTGGCCATCTTCGCGCCATCCGGGAAAGGCTTGCCGTTGTCGGGAATGCCAGCCTTGTAGGCGTCGATCATCGCAGGATTGCCGAGGATGGCGGCGAGCAATTCGCCGTTATGGCTGACGGCGATCACCTGCCAGCTTTCGTATCCCCTGAACTCGGAGAACGCAAGCCCGTCCGGCACCTTGACACTGTACTTGTCCTCGCCCGCGGAAAACGCAGCCCCGGAGGCAAGTATGGCGATCGAAATCGCAATACTCGTATTGATGAGAATGTTCGTGCGCTTCATTTTCGCTGCTCCTCATTGGTTGATGAAACCGTGGTCAGAGCCGACTCTCAATGGAGTGTACTCTGGCCCGGTTTTTTTCGACGGTTCCATCGACGTGACGATCGTGCGCTAGCGTCGACCTGACGAGCGCATAGTTGCCGATACAGCAGCGAAAAGAGGTCGGGTTGAGTCACTCCCTTTCGGGGGCGCGCATCGACGACGGCCCGCCACAATCGTTGGCTTTGTCCCGAAGTCGCCGACGAACATGCGCGCAACCTGGCATTAGCTGCTGCCCAGGATCACTCAAGGTCAGCGCTGCTGAGGTCTTGCGCCCTCATGGTGTGATTCGGGCTAACCGTCAGCATTACGTAAGCTCTCTCTGACTCGGGCTAACCGTCAGCATTACGTAAGCTCTCTCAGTGTATTGTTCGCGCGCCCTCGATTGGGGAATCGAAAGGCACCTGTCCTCCGATCGCGCAGATTCTGTGCGAAAGGAAGTATGCGTGTGTGTCTCTTCGCCGGTCCGGTCGCACGATCGGGCTTCGTACTTTCTCGTGACATCACCTTTGGGAGTTCTGTGAATGAAGCGTTCTACCCTGAGTCTTGTTTGCTTTGCCGCTTTGACGACCCTTGGCGCGGCTCCCGCATTCGCGGGCAATGCCAGCGCCGAAGCGCTCCATACGTGGCACGAGTCTTTGAGGAATTCACCGCCCAGTACTGAAGGATGCTTCCACGCGGATTACCCTAGCCTTGTTTGGGAGGAGGAAGCCTGCCAACCAGCACCGAGCTATCGTTCCAATCCGCATTTTTCCGGCGTCGATACGACCGGCAATGGCTACGATTTCTCTGCGACGACCTCGGCGCTGACCGAATCGGCCACCGGCAGTTTCCCGAGCGAATCGGGCGTCACGTCGGCAAGCAACGGTGGCTACACACTGCAGCTCAATACGAATATCGGCAGTTCGTCGCCGGCATGCGCGAGCTACGGCTATTCGAGCTGCCAGACTTGGCAGCAGTTCATCTATTCGTCGAATTATCCGGGCAACGCCGGCACCGGGATCAGCGGGCCGCAGGCGTTCATTCAGAACTGGATGTTCATCCCGAAAGGAAAGCGGTGTCCGTCCGGATGGAGCTCCTACAAGACGAGCTCGTATAACGGCTGCTACAAGAACAGCGCGGGCGTATCGGCTCCTGCCGTTGCGCTGATGAATTTGTCTGGCGCGCAGCTCTCGGGTGTTGCTGCATCGAACGGGCTCGACACGGTCACGTACACGTATCAGGGAACGGCTCATGCCGTCAGCCAGAACGCCAATACGCTCGCCATCGGTTACACCTGGAAGAATTCGGAGTTCAACGTCGTTGGCAACGGCGGCGGATCTGCTGCTACGTTCAACACGGGATCGTCGCTGACGGTGAAGGTGGCGGTCAACGATGGGACGACAAACGCGCCGGCCTGCACCGGTCCGAGCAATGGCGGCACGACGGGCGAGACCAACAACTTGAATCTCGGCTCGTGCACCACAGTTGGCGGAACAACGCCGTTTATCGAGTTCGCGGAGTCGAACTGATCCACCTTTTTTGAGTTGGCCGGGCGCTGGTCGCGAGGAAGCGATCGGCGCCACGGCTGCTCGCGGTCAAGGTTCATTTTTCCGACGTCGAAAATAATGCTCTAGGACACACTACTGCGTGCTTCCGCCGCTACAAAGAAAGAGTCCATTATCCGAGTCGCTCATTTCTTAGCGTCGAAAAGTGTACCTGACTCCTTTTCGTGCCCGCGGTGGCAATTCAGGCCGAACTTCGTCTGAGTGCCCTCTGCGCCCTGTAGTCGGCACCGCTGCGCGCGCGGGCGTATTGCCCGGGCCGATTTCCGCAGCGCCGCGATTGCGCATGCCGCGTCGTGTCGGAGCACCTCGACCGGTCGCCAAGGCGCCGCAGTCCTGGCGAAATGTGGCATTCTTTACGTGCCATGTACGACGTCCGATCGTGACGCCGGCGTCATGGGGGAGCCAGCGTATCGTTTCGATTGAAGTCGAGCAGTGCAGGGGGCGTCACAGTCAATGAGTTTTCTCGCCGAACTCAAGCGTCGCAACGTGATCCGCGTTGCGATCGGCTATGTGGCCGTGAGCTGGCTGCTGCTGCAGGCCGGCGCGCTGATGTTCAGCGCCTTCGATCTGCCGAACACGGCGGTGCGCGGGTTGTTTGCCGTGCTCGTGATTGCGTTCGTGCCGGCGCTGGTGTTCGCCTGGGTCTACGAGTTGACGCCGGAAGGCTTGCGGCGTACGAGCGAGGTCGATCACGGCGACAGCATCTCGCACCTGACCGGACGCAAGCTCGACTTCCTCGTGATTGGCGTGCTGGCAGCGGCGGTCGCGCTGCTGCTCATCGACAAGTTCGCGCTCGCGCCGCGGCGAGAGGCGGCGCAGGTCAAGGCGGCGCTCGAAAGCGCGAAGACGCCCCCTGCGAGTTCCGCAGCGCCCGTGGCCGCCGGTGCCGTGGCCGAAGGCGCGATCCCTGAGATCGACAAGGATCCGTCGATCGCCGTGCTGCCGTTCGCCAACATGAGCTCGGACAAGGAACAGGAGTATTTCTCCGACGGCATGACCGAGGAATTGCTGAACCTGCTGGCGAAGGTGCCGAAGCTGCGCGTCATCGCGCGCACGTCGAGCTTCGCGTACAAGGGCAAGGAAGCGCCGATCGCCGAGATCGCGCGCGCATTGAAGGTGGCCGCCGTGCTCGAGGGCAGCGTGCGCAAGTCCGCCGATCACGTGCGCATCACCGTGCAGCTGATCCGCGCGATCGACAGCTCGCACCTTTGGTCGGAGACCTACGACCGCACGCTCGACGACATCTTCAAGACGCAGGACGAGATCGCCGCGGCTGTGGTCGGGCAACTCAAGATCAAGTTGCTCGGCGCCGTGCCGACGGCAAAACCGGTCGATCCGAAGACCTATCCCATGCTGCTGCAGGCGAGGGCGCTCGTGGACCAGGGCAACGCGAAGTCGTATTCGGAGGCTATTGCGCTCTATGAGCAAGTCTTGGCCATCGCGCCCGACACCGCACCCGCGTGGGATGGACTGGCACGCGTATACATCAACCAGACAAGCACTGGGGAACGAACGGTTGCTGATGGTTACGCGCTGGCGCGGGAAGCTTCGAACAAGGCCCTGGCCATCGACCCGCAGGATGGTGAGGCCTATTCCGGGCTCGCCCGCGTGTCATCCGACTTCGACGGCGACCTCGCCGCGGCTGCGCGCTACTACCAGCAGGCACTCGTACTGGAGCCCGGCAGCGTGAGAGTCCTCAACAACGCGGCCCTTCTGCTGCAGGCCTGCGGAAAGTTTGACGAAGCCATTGCCATCCAGAAGTACGTCGTCACCGTCGATCCTACGCGCGCTGCCACCTACCACAACCTCGGCATAACCCTGTATTTCGTCGGGCGAGTGGATGAGGCGATTTCCGCACTGAAAACCGCATTGGTGCTGGGTCCACAACGCGCTACATCGCATTACCTCGTGGCCAGTGCACTCCTGCTTAAGCACGATGCCGAAGGCGCTCTCAAGGAAGTTCAGGCGGATCCTGCTGAAAACGCGCGCATGATCGGTCTACCGCTGGTCTATCACGCGCTCGGACGGAAGGCCGAATCGGACGCCGCGCTGACTGCCCTCACCGCGAAGCTCGAACAGGACGCGTCCTACAACATCGCCTACGTCTACGCGTTCCGCGGTGAGCCGGACAGGGCGTTCGAATGGCTCGACAAGGCGGTGGCCTATCATGACAGCGGGCTTTCGGACGTCGCCGTCGAACCGTTGTTCGCAAACATCCACGACGATGTGCGCTGGCTGCCGTTCCTGCGCAAGGTCGGCCGCGCGCCGGAACAACTGGCGAAGATCGAGCTCAAGGTGACGCTGCCGGGACAGTCGGCGCCGTGACTGGTGGTCGGAAGACCGGGTCGGAGTACACTTTTTAGAAAAGTCCACTCTGAGATAGGAACGTAATCAGGGAACGGCGCTGACAGTCAATGCCACGCGCTTTGTGCAATATGCCCCCGGATTTCGCTGCGCTCCATCCGGGCTACCGTGCTGCCAATCGCGCCAGCGGTGAACACGCTATGATTCCGACGTAACCGGAGGGCAGTACGTTGACGAATCAAACTCGTTTCGCATTCATGTCGCTGTTGGTGGCTTCGTTCAGCAGCCTTTCTTTTGCGGCGCCGCACCTATTGCCCGACCGTATATATCAGGCGGCACAGGAACGTGTGGCCGCCGGATACTATCCGACGCTCGTCATTGCCTATGTCGCCGACGGCAAGAGCGAAGTGGACGCCTTTGGCACTCTTGACGACGGAAAGATTCCTGATGGCGATACGGTTTTTGAAATCGGCTCGATCACGAAGACATTTACGGCGACTCTACTCGCCCACGCAGTCCAAACTGGATCGGTAAAACTCGACGCGCCGCTTGCCGATCTCTTGCCGGATTTTTCGATCCCGGCAAGGAACGCAAAGCAAATTACCTTGCTCGACATTGCTACTCAATTCTCCGGGCTGCCGCGCCTGCCGACGAACTTGAAGCCCGCGGATGAGGCCAATCCCTACGTGGACTACGGGCCAGTTCAACTCAAGTCGTTCTTGTCGGAATACAAACTGCCGCGTGATCCCGGAGAGAGCTATGAGTATTCCAACCTGGGCTTCGGCATTCTTGGCTATGCATTGGCACAGCACGCTCATACGAGCTACGCCGACCTTTTGCGAACGGTGATTCTGCGGCCGCTCGGCATGGCGATGACCGATGTCACGACGACCCAGAAACTGAAGGGACATCTCGCGCCGGGCCACAACGAAGAAGGCCGCCCGGTGGGGGAGTGGGACTTCGATGTGGAGACGGGAGCGGGAGCGATTCGGAGCACAGGGAACGACATGCTGCGGTATTTGAAGGCCAACATGGGTGACGGTCGAAGTTCGCTCGCATCCGCAATGAAGACTGCGCAGCAGCCTCGTCGCGACATCGACAAGGATACCCGCATTGGACTGGCGTGGATGACCAACGATCACATCATCCAACACGGCGGGGCTACAGGTGGTTACGTCAGTTTCATCGGCTTCCTGGCTGATGGCAGCCGAGGCATCGTCGTACTCACCAACACTGCCTCACCGCTCAACGAGATTGCTTTCGCAGCGTTGAATGACGAAGCGCCTTTGTCAAAGACCCAGAACCGCAAGACGATCGCGCTGGATGCTGCGGCGCTCGATGACTACGTCGGCGTCTACAAGCTGTCTGACAGCTTGATCGTTACGATCTCGAGGAAAGACAGCCAGCTCTACTCGCAGGCTACAGGCCAGGGGCCATTCCTGATTTTCCCAAGCGCACGCGATGAGTTTTTCGCAAAGGTCGACAGCATCGGTCTGACCTTCAATCGTGACGCAAACGGCAAGGTATCGGGCTTCGTACTGCATCAGCGTGGCGATACGAATGCCCCGAAACTCAGCGCGGCGGATGCCGCGCAAGTCAGCAAGGCCGTCGTGCTCGATTCGTCGGTGCTTCGCGACTATGTGGGCAAATATCAGATGGAACCGAACGTGATCTTGGAATTGGACCTGAAAGACGGTCAGCTATACGCCGCGTTGACCGGCCAGCCGTCTTTTTCGATCTTCGCCCACGCGAAAGACAAGCTCTTCTATACGGTCGTTGACGCGCAACTGGATTTCGAGCGAGATGACAAGGGTGCTGTCACCGGATTGGTGCTTCATCAAGGCGGCGAAGATCACCACGGGACGCGAATGAGTCCCTAGTACGACCGATCAACGTTCATTCGACAGATTGGATCTGCTCAAATCGTAATTCTCGCTAATCCATTTGGTCGCTTCCGTGGCGTCGATGTCCTGCTTTCCTTCTTTGTCCGAACGGAGCTGAATTGTCGCGGAGCGCGACGGAAAATGAAGCGAGGTCATGAACCGAGTGGTACCGCGCACAGTCAAAATGACGTTGCCCGTTGCATCATGCCCATCGACGACGCGAAAGAAGCGATAACCATTGGCAAGCGCCAGTTCCGAGCAGTGCAGCGCCATCAGGTCGCGCAGTGCCTGCTCCGCGACAAATTGCTTGCCCATGAAATTGACGCTGTACGTATCGCTGTCAAGCTGATGATCGGAGTAATCGGTGGCAAGAATCTTCTTCCAGTTCGTCCAGTCCTGGTCCGTGTATCCCGGAATGGCTGTCACCATGAAAGCGGAAAAACCCAAGAAGAGAGACATGCCTTTCAATAGTCTTGTGCGCATGGCAATTACCTCCGTGCACTGGCGTCAGCCTTCAAATTTGCCAATAACATACGCCTTGTGAATCCCTGTTCGAGACACTGCAGGGCAAACGTTCGTAAAGAAACGTTTCATCTCGCGGACATCGACGGCGAATTCGACTTCTCGTCCCCACAACCCGTCGCTGTGGACGGTGCTTCATGTCGGGTCGGACGCTCTTTCAGGCGTACGTTGGGGTAATGTTGCGATCCGGCTTCGACCGGGAGTAGGCTGAAGCCAACCGTTGCGCCGAACACCTCTGCGCAACCGCGCATCCGCAATCTGGGGAGATTGAGCCATGCAGCGACGCGGTCGGTACCTCGGTAATGCGTTCACACTGCTGGCTCTCGCCGCGCTTTGGCTGACCTTGGTCAGTCCCGCTTCGTCGTCGACTGGCACAGTGACCAGCGATGACTACATCTTCATCGATAGTTTCGAGACGAGGGATTGCTCGCAGCCCTTGACCTGCTCGTCGCCGCAACCCGGCAAATCCTGCATCGCCGGCCAGCTCAGTGACGTCGCGACGATCGAGCCGCTGCATGCTGTCTTCAATATCGGTCTGACCTGCGGCCATGGAGCGATCGGCGGACCGTGCGATTTGGTAGTCGGCGCGCGTGACGCCTTGCAATACGCAGCGGATCCCGCTGGTAGCCCTCCGCTGACGAGTGGCAGCACCGTCGTCGACGGCTGCGGCCGCTTCCGCCTTTCCGACCTGACCGCGCCGACTTCGGGCTTCGTGGCAATTGTCGCCGACGATGCGCCGGGGAGCGATGGGCACGTGCCTGCCGCGGTGCTACGTGCGCTCGGCGCGAACCAGCAGCTTGGCGGCGTCAATGCCGCCGTGGCGACGTCCAATACACTAACGAGCTGGTCTCTCTTTGGCCAGGCGGACTTCAGCAACGGAGCGATTCTGCTGAGCTACAGCACGGGCGGAATTCCGACGGCCGGTGTCACGGTCTTTCACAGCGGTAGCGCCGGCGCGGTCCGTTATTTTTCCGACGCGGACTCACAGCGAATCATGGCCAACGCCTCAGCTACCTCGACCGGGGCCAACGGCTCGGCGCTGGTCGCGAATGCGCCGCTCCAGACCTTCTCCGGCATCGGCGGCGAGTCGAACGGCTGCGCATGGACGACCGCCAATCTGGCGACGATCCAGGGAGTCATCGTCTTCGCCGAACTCGCCTGCGTATTCTGATACGGCGACCAGCGCCTCGTCCGCGGGTCCGCACCGGCTGACGGCACCGATTCCGGTTACAAGCTACGGGGAAGGGTCAAGTCTTGCCTCTTGCCCGACTGCCGCGTGGAATCACTCGACTCGAACAAAAAAATACGCCGCCGCCGCTGCGCCGATCGACGCGACGGCGCAAGCCGCCATCGTCGTCTGGAATCCGCTTGTCAGAGCCGATCCGCCGGCGCCGAGGACGCTGCCGAGGAGGGCTGTCGCCATCAGGCCGGCGGTACGCGCGACGGCGCTGTTGAGTCCGGATGCCGCGCCGGTGTATTTCTCCTCGACCGATGAAAGCACCGCGGTCGTCAGCGGTGCGACGGCGCCGGCCATGCCGAAGGATAAGACGACGATCGCCGGAAAGACGTCACGCCAATAGCTCGCGTCGGGGCCGATGCGCAGCATCAGCAGGAAACCGGCTGCCACGACGAGCGATCCGATCGACAGCGGCCAGTGTGGGCCGATTCGCCCGGCGACCACGCCCATCAGCGGCGACATGACGGCGAGGATGATCGCGAGCGGTAGCAGCGCGGATCCGGCCTGGATTCCCGAATAGCCGTGCGCCTCGATCAGCAGGTATGGAACGAGCACGGTCAAAGCGCCGAGCGCGCCGTAGAGCAGCAGCGTCAGTAGGGTGATGCCGATGAACGTGGACGATCCGAACAGGGCGAGCGGCATCATCGCGCGCTCGCGTCGCGAGCGTTCGACGAACACGAATGCGACGACCAGCGCCAGGCCGCCAGTCGACCAGGTGATTGCCGCTCCGTTCCAGCCGCTGTGTCCCGATCCGATCGTCAGACCCCAGGTCAGGGCGCCCAACGCCAGCGTCGCGACAGCGGCGCCGGGAATATCCAGCGGCGCGGGCTTCGCGTCGCGATGGATATTCGGCACGAAGTGCAGCGCGAGCGCGATTGCGGCAAGCGCCGGCGGAATGTTGAGCAGGAAGATCGAACGCCATCCGACCGTGTCGATCAGCCATCCGCCGAGCACCGGGCCGACGGCCGCCAGGGCTGCGCCGGCGGCGGCCCAGATACCGATGGCGCGGCCTTTTTCCTTGCCCGGAAACGCGACGCCGAGAATCGCGAGGCTGTTCGGCATCAGCAGTGCCGCGCTCGTGCCCTGGGCCGCGCGCGCGAGCAGCAGCCACGGCAGCGACGGTGCTGCCGCGCAGGCGACCGATGCAAGCGCAAATGCGGCCGTGCCGATCACGAGCAGGCGGGTGCGGCCGAAGTGATCTCCCGCCGCTCCGCCGATCAACAGCAAGGTGCTGAGCGGCAGCAGGTAGGCATTGATGATCCACTGCAGGTCGGCCGCGCCGCCGCGCAGCGAAGCGCCGATCGCCGGCAGCCCGACATTGATCACCGTGCCATCGATGAACGCGAGGCTCGAGGCGAGAATCGTCGTCGCCAGCACCCAGTTCGGGTGAAATGGGTTCGATGATGACGACGACTTGCGCACGCGCCGTGGCACGGTCACGCGAACGGTTGCGAGCGCGCTCGGCTGGAAGCAGGCATTCGACGCTGCACCGCGCCGGACTTCATCTGGCCGGATTTCATATAGCGACGAACAGCGAGTTCGCGAACGGCCATTTCTCGTCGACCCATTGCGCCTGCAGCGCGAAGCCCGATGCGCTCGCCAGTTCCGCGATGCTTTGCTGCGTGTACTTGTGGCTGCTTTCGGTCCAGATCGTCTCGCCCTCGGCGAAGTCGACGGTCAGGTCGCTGGCGCGAACGGTCACCGACTGATCGCTACGGGCGCGCAGGTGCATCTCGACGCTTTGCGTCGTGTCGTTGAAGCGGGCGAGATGCTCGAAACGGCGCAGGTCGAAATCGGCGTCCAGTTCGCGATTTATGCGGCCGAGCAGGTTGAGATTGAACGCCGCGGTGACGCCGCGCGGATCGTGGTAGGCGTCGATCAGTTGCTCGCGCGGCTTGATCAGGTCGGTGCCGAGCAGCAGGGAATCGCCCGCGCGCAATTTCTTACGGACCTCACGCAGGAAACGCGCGTCCGCGCCCGCGTCGAAATTACCGATCGTGCTGCCGAGGAATAGTACGAACAGATGCATGTCCGCGGGGCGGCGCTCCGCGACTTCGGCAAGGCCGGCCAGGTATTCGCTTTCCACGCCGACGATGCTGACCGACTCGATATCGCGCAGTTCCATCTCGCACGACGCGAGCGCGGCGGGTGAGATTTCGATCGGGTAGTACGCCAACGGTGCACGCGTGCGCAGCGCATTGAGAATCGGACGGGTCTTGCGGCCGCTGCCGCTGCCGAGCTCCGACACCATGGTCCGGTGCGGGATATACTTCGCGATGTCGCGCGCATGCCGCTGCAGCACCCGCTCGTCCGCGCGCGTGAGCCCGTATTCCGGCAACAGCGTAATCGCGTCGAACAGCGCCGAACCGAGGTTGTCGTACAGATATTTCGACGGCAGCTCCTTCTGGCCGCTGCGGCTCAAGCCTGCGCGTACATCGTCGGCAAACTGGCTCTGCGCGGGAACTCCAGGCGTTTTTAGATTCGTCATGATGGTCTGCTCCTTCGTGGAGATCCGAACGACCTGCAAATCCGTCGTCATTCCCGCATACGCCTGTCCTGAGCACATCGAAGGCGGGAATCCACTTTTTTGCTCTCGATCAACCGGGCAAGATCAAAATGGATCCCCGCTTGACTCGCACCCTCCTGGTGCTCGCCCTTTGGGCCAGCTGCGCTGTTCGCGCGGCACTCCGGCCCGCGCAGTCGCGGGGATGACCGTTAAATTCGAGGCTATGACCGCTTAATTCAAGCCTCTTCAGCAATCAACACAGCGAAATCCCGCGTACACGTACGGATAATGCGGCTGGAACCAGTTGCGGAAACTCGGCCGCAACATCGCCGCTGCGGTGCGCACGCTCCCGCCTTTCAGTACGAAATGCTTGCCGTCGAAAAACGGTTCGGAATAGCCGGGATAAAAATCGAAACGACGGAAGCCGGCGAACGGCGCGAACACCGTCGACGTCCACTCCCAGCCGTTGCCGTGCATGCCGACGACCGGAAAAGGTCCCGAGGAGATCAGTTCCGCGGCATCGACGGCGAGCGGGTCGAAGCGCAGCGGCGGCTCGCCGAGAGCATGCTCTGAAGCCCTCGCGCCTTCATTCGCGCCAAATGCGGCTCGTTGCCACTGTGCCTCGGTCGGCAGCTTGCGACCTGCCCAGCGTGCATAGGCGCTGGCCTCGGCCTGGCTGATGTAGACCGGCCAATCCAGCGGCAGGGGGATCGCCTCGAACATCGATCGCCACTGCCATTGCCCATCCCGCAACAACCAGAATGCTGGATGGCTGATGGAATTTGCCTCCTTCCAGTTCCAGTCGGGATCGCTCCAGAGGTCGCCGCGTGCGTAGCCGCCATCTCCGACAAACGCGAGGAATTGCTGATTGGTCACCTTGTACTTGTCGATGCGGAAAGTCGGCACGTCGACGCGATGCGCTTCGAATTCGTTGTCCCAGCCGAACACGCCGGATGTGCCGGGCGCGCCGAGCGTCGTCGCGCCGCCCCCGATGGTCACGGTTTCAGGCTCGACACTGCGTTGCGCCAAGGAGCCGTGCGCGTGTGCTGCGCGCTTTTGGTTGAATGGCATCCGATGCATCAGGTACGACAGCGTTTCGGCGTGCATCTGTCGGTGCTCGATCGCGACATTGAGCAGCAGATCGATTCGAGAGGCTTCGTCGCCATGAACGGCGTCGCGATGCAGGACCGCCTCGAGCCGCTCGCGTGCCTGTAGGCGATAGCGCAGGAATTCCTGCAGGGGCGGCCAGTCCGATGGCTGGTCGCTCGGCAGTTGCCCGTCGACCGGATCGATGCCAAAGGCGAATAGCGTGTCGAGCGCCTCGTGTTCGCTGGTCAGGCCGAGCGGTGCGCTCAGCAGGTTCCAGTCGAACGCGTCGAGGTGGCCGATGTAGAACGCCAGCCGATGGCGTTCGGCAATCGGCCGCTCGAACAGGAACTCGGGCCTGACGATGCCGAAAAGTTCGTCGGTATGCGCACGCGCCGCGTGCAGCCGCGCCAGCAGATAGGATCGTTGGCTCGTGGTGTTGAGCATCACGCGCCCTCCAGTGGCTTCAGGTTTTCGAATACGGTCGGAATCAGTTCGGATACGGTCGGGTGGATGTGCACGGCATGGGTGATCGTCGTGTACGGTTTGCGCGCGTACATCACGTCGGTCACGCAATGAATCGCTTCGTCGGCCTCGATGCCGAGGAAGCACGCCCCGAGGATCAGTTTCGTCTCGGCGTCGACCAGCACCTTGAGGAAGCCGCGGGTTTCGCCGCGCTCGTGGGCGCGACCGACTCGCGTCATCGGCCGCATGCCGACCAATGCGCGTATGTTCGCCCTGCGGATATCCGCTTCGGTCATGCCGACGCGCGCGAGCGGCGGATCCGTGAAGACCGCATAGGTGACGATGCGGTCGCTGACGCGGCGCGGCTCGCCGCGCAGCAGGTTCGCGGCGATGATCTCGTAGTCGTTGTACGAGGTATGCGTGAAGGCGCCGCGGCCGTTGCAATCGCCGAGCGCCCAGACGCCGGCAACGCTGGTCCGCAGCGTATCGTCGACGACGATGTAGCCCTGGTCATCGCGCTTGATCGATGTATTTTCCAGGCCGAGATCGTCGGTATTCGGCGTCCGGCCCGTGGCGAGCAGCAGATGCGAAGCGGTGATCGCCGATTTCGCGCCAAGCGCCGCAGCCTCGACGAGGAAGCCCGAGCCTGCGGTGCGCACGGCGATGTTCTCGACATCCAGGCGCACATCGATCTGCTCGTCGACGAGGAGGTCGAGCACGGCTTTGGATACGTCTTCGTCCTCGCGCGTGACCAGGCGCGGTCCGCGCTGCAGGATCGTCACGCGGCTGCCGAAGCGCCGGTACATCTGCGCGAACTCGATCGCGACATAACTGCCGCCGACGATGACGAGATGTTCCGGCAGGAAGTCGATGTCCATCATCGACGAGTTGGTCAGATACGGCACCGACTCGAGGCCTTCGATGCGCGGAATCGCGGCGCGGCCGCCGACATTGATGAAGATGCGGTCGGCGTCGAGGCGTTGCCCGTCGATCTCGATCGCACGATCGGCAACGAAGCACGCGTGCCCGGTGTAGACGCTGCAATTCGGCGTCTCGCGCAGCATCTTCTCGACGCCGTCGCGAGCGGATCCCGATACTTCATCCTTGCGCGCCTTGACCTTCTTCATGTCGACGGCAATGCTGCCGGTCGATACGCCGTAGTCGCCGGCGCGCCTTGCCATGTGCGCAACGCGCGCATTGGCGAGCAGCGTCTTGGTCGGTATGCAGCCGGTGTTGACGCAGGTACCGCCGAAGTTCTTGCGCTCGACCAGCGCGACCTTCTGCCCGGCATTGGCCAGTTCGACCGCAAGCGGCGGGCCGGCTTGGCCGGCGCCGAGCACGATGGCGTCGAAGTGCGTGGCGGTGGCCGTCACTTCCAGGTACTCACTACCACGTACTCACTTCCACTACCCAGGGATTCGCGCGCCACGTCAGAGGCTGCCTTCACGACCGGCTCATCCTGGATTTTCAAGCTGTAAGTCTGTACCAGACCTGTCAGGTCGTCCGGTCCGTGCGTGAATTCATGGCCGAAGCGGAGTCGCCACAGCCTGGCCGCAGTATCGCTCAAGGTGCGCACGCGCTTGGACACGTTATCGTGCTGTCGGCTGGTTGCCGGACTACTCGATTCGATCTTGGCTTGCACACGGTCATTGCACGCATCGTAGACTTTGTTGCACGATCCCGCAGCCGGCTCCCCGAGGAAATCGTTTTGGATGAGTTTCTGCAGCGCCTGAGAGAACGCAAACTCGTCCAGTGGGCGCTGGCCTACGTCGCCGGCGCGTTCGCGCTGTTGCAGGCGTTCGACATCGTCGGGCAGCAGTTTGGCTGGACGGAAACGGTGCGGCGCGGCATCACGATCGCGCTGGCGATCGGTTTCTTCATCACGGTCGTGCTGGCCTGGTATCACGGCGAGCGCGGCGCGCAACGCATGTCCGGCACGGAGTTGCTGCTGGTCGCCTTGCTGCTCGGCATTGGCGGTACGTTGCTGTGGCGTTTCGCGCCGGTCGCGCCGGGGCAGGACGCGCACGTCGCTACCTCGTCGCTCGGCGAGAATTCGACCGCGGTGCTGCCGTTCGTGAACATGTCCGGCGACAAGGGCAACGAGTATTTTTCCGATGGCATGACCGAGACGCTGCTCGATCGTCTCGCCCAGGTGCCGCAATTGAAGGTCGCGGCGCGCACCTCGTCTTTCAGCTTCAAGGGCAAGGCGGAGGACGTGCGGCAGATCGGCATGGCGCTCGGCGTCGCCACGGTCGTCGAAGGCAGCGTGCAGCAGGCCGGCGATACTCTGCGCATCACGGCGCAGCTGGTGCGGGCGGTCGACGGCAGCCATCTGTGGTCGAAGCATTTCGATCGCAAGGCGGCGGACCTGTTCGCCATCCAGGACGAAATCGCGGGCGCCGTGACCGAAGCGCTGGTCGGCGAATTGCTGCCGAACACGCGCGCGATCCTGGCCAAGGGTGGCACCAAGGACCTCGCCGCCTACGATGCCTATACGCGCGGATTGCACCAGATCGACTTGAACAGTTTCGACTCCTTCCAGCAGGCCGAGACGTTGCTGCAGCAGGCGCTGGTGCACGACCCGGGCTACGTCGATGCGATGCTGGCGCTGGTCAACGACTGGTACGCAATGGCCAAGACCGGCCAGATCACCGATGCCGAGTACCGCACACGCGCCGAACCGATGCTCGATCGCGTCGAGAAGATCGATTCCGACAACGGCTGGCTGCTGGCGTTCCGTGGCGAGATCGCGCAGGAACGCAGCGAACACGTCCGCGCCGTGCAACTCGGCCAGCGCGCTGTCGCAGCGGCGCCCGGCGACATCCGCGTGCACACGCTCTTCGCGGATATTCTTGCGTTGCAGGACGACCTGCCGGCATCGCTCAAGGAAATGGACCAGGTCGTCGCGCTGAGTCCGCTCGACAACAACATCATCCGCTACCGCGCGACGCGGCTGTTCCTGATGACGCGCTACGATGAAACGAAGGTCGAGATGTTGCGCGCCCTGCAGTTGGCGCCGGACAATTCGTCGAACTACTGGATGCTGAGCCTGGTTGCCTACATGCAGGGCGATCTCGTCGAAGCGATCGTCTCGGCGTTGAAGGAAATGCCGCTGGATGCATCCGATCCGGAAGGCCGCGCCGATCTGGCGATCTTCGTCGATGCGATCGGCGAGCACAAAGCCGCCGATGCGTGGAAGGCCGAAGCCGACCGGCTAAGCCCCGGCAGCCTGCTCGTTGCCGGCGTCGACATCTGGCAGCGCTATGCGCGCGGTGATCGCGCCGGCGCTGTCGCCGAAGCCATCGCCATCGTGCCGCGCAGCGCCGAGGAGCATCACGGCTACTGGGAGCGCTCGGTCGTGTACGGTTGCCTCGCCGCCAACGAACTGGGGCGGGGAATGGAAATGCGCGCCGCGCTCGAGGCGAGCGGGCAGCTGCCGCCCGATCTGACTGCGGCCGGCTTCGATGCCTGGGTCGGCCCGTCGGCGTCGCCGCTGGTCAAATTGCGCCACCTCGCCGATCTTCGCCGCTGCGCATTCGACAACTCTGCGGGCGATGCGGCTCGCCGCGACCAGCTGCTGGCGATCTTCGCGCGCGTCGCCGGGCCGGACTGGGAAAGCAAGGACGAGTTCCGCGGTATCGGCGCCGAGTTGCGCAACGATCGCGCCGCGATGATCGCCTGGTACGGCGCGAACGAAGCAGCGTCGACCTTTGCATTCCGCACCGGTCGCCGGCAGGACCTGCTGATGCGCGAAGGCAGCGCGCGCATGCTCGGCATCGCCGACGATCCGGCAGTCGCCAGGTATTTCGCACAGCGGCACGAACAGGTTGCGCAAATGCGCGCGGCACTGCCTGCCGCGCTGGCGAAGGAGGGGATGTCGCTGTTGCCGGCGGCGCCTCGATAGGTGAAATGGGGTCAGGTTCATTTTCCGCTTCATCCTTGCGCTGCGAAAATGTACCTGACCCCTTTTTTCCCTTACGACATCATCAACGATGTCGTACCCGACTGGCCCGGGTGGACGACGCGCAGCCGCGCAATGTAGTTGCGCCCCTCGAACAGCTTGTAGTTGATCGATGCAGTTCGGTTCTCGCCGCTGTCATCGTCGCCGGAGAGCAGGCGCGGCACGCCATCGACTTCCTCGAACAAGCCGAGTACGGCGTCGGCTGCGCCCTTTGCTTCGATCGTGTACTTGCGTGACTCGGTCGGCTTGATTGCGTAGTCGACCTGCTGGCCGGCGGCGAGCTTCTGTGCGGTGGCGTGGAACGGTTGCAGGGTCCGCAGCGCTTTTGCCGCCATCGCCGGATACCATTTCAACACCCACTGCTTGTCGGCGGGCGACAGCGTTCCTGGCGGCGTGAGTCCGTTGACGTCGTACTGGTGCGGGTCGGCGATGAGGCCGGGCTCGAACTCGTACTCCATGATCGAGTTCGCATCCCAGCTCGAGCCCTGGACTTGGCCGGTGCTGAGTTTTTCCAGGATGTTCTGGTAAATCGTTGCGTGGTTCCAGCTGTTCGGCGGCTTGCCGAGTGAATCGTATACGGCTTGTTCGTGCCACTTGATCCCCGCGAACGGACTCTGGTGCTCGTGTTCCATGCCGAGCACATGGCCGAGTTCGTGCAGCGCCGTGCCGCGGCCGTAGGGCGAGGTGAGGTCCCAACCGTAGACCGTGGTCGGCTGATTGAGCGGCACCGACAGGACGTCGCGCCCTACCGAGGACGCCGAACTGCCGTCGACAACCGAATAGCCGATCCGCACCTCGGCTTCGCTGAGCTTCTTGACCTCCTTGAACTGAAGGCCGATGCCGACTGCCTTCCAGGTCGCGAACGCCTTGCGTACCGCGTCTGCCTGTTTTTTCGGAACGGCGAAGTGGCCGCTGTGGAAGAAACAGTAATGCAAGACCGTGCCGTTGAGCCACTTCGACGCGGTCGAGACTATTGCCCGCATCCGCATCGGATCGGACGTGACCGACGGATGCAGCAGCGGTATCGGCCGCGGCGGGTTCCGGCATAACGGCTTCTGCCCCGTGGAAAGTTGCTTCGCCTTCGTTTTGCTTGCCATAGGAACTCCCTCGTTCTTCCGGATTGTGAGGAGCCGGTCCTTCGCGTGCCTTGCCCGGCTGGTGGATTGCCGGGCGTTGAGTCGAGACCGGTTTTCGGACGCTGGTCAGCGCCGCCATACGGCGTCCGTCATACTTCAAAGGGTGCGTTGCGGGCCATTTGTCTCACCAGAAAACATGTCGCTGTTGCCGACGGCATCGATGAGCGCCGATCTCCGATAGCCGGAGGCAGCAAAACCGCGCGGTGCGTTACACTGCGAAAACACATCGGGCAGGGGGCATCGGTGAACGGGTTTTTGCAGCGCCTGAAAGAACGCAAGCTGGTGCAGTGGGCGATCGCCTACGTTGCCGCCGCTTTCGCGTTCCTGCAAGGGCTCGACATCGTCTCCCAGCGCTTCGGCTGGCCGGACGCCGCGGAGCGCGCGCTGATCGTAGCGCTCGCGATCGGCTTTTTCGTCACGCTGGTGCTGGCGTGGTATCACGGCGAACGTGGCAGGCAGCGTGTGACCGGGGTCGAACTGCTGATCCTCGCACTGTTGCTGCTGATCGGAGGTGGCGCGCTGTGGAAATTCGCGCGCCCCGGCGATGCGCCGGAAATGGGGTCAGAGTCATTTTCCGCAGGGCGTTCGGCACCACGTGGAAATGCTCATCGTCCGGAAAGTGACTCTGACCCCATTTCCCAGGCCGTCCCGCACAAGTCCATCGCAGTGCTGCCGTTCACCGATCTGTCGCCGAGCCACGACCAGGAGTACTTCTCCGACGGCATGGCCGAGGAAATCCTCAATGCGTTGGCGAAGGTAAAGGACCTGAAGGTCGCCGGCCGCACGTCGTCCTTTTCGTTCAAGGGAAAGAACGAAGACATGCGCGTGATCGGCCAGGCGCTCGCCGTCGCGCACGTGCTCGAAGGCTCGGTGCGCAAGCAGGGCGACAAGGTGCGCATCACGGCGCAGTTGATCCAGGCATACGGACGGCTATCACCTGTGGTCGGAAACCTACGACGGCGACCTGTCCGACGTGTTCGCGCTGCAGGAGCGCATCGCGCGCGCCGTCACGGACCAGTTGAAGCTGGTGTTGCAGGGCGACCAGCAGCAGCATCTCGTGTCGACGGGCACAGCCAACGCGGAAGCTTACTCGCTTTATCTGCAGGCGACCGGGATCTTCAATCGTCGCGAAGGCTCGCGCTTCGCGGAGGCGATCGATGAGCTGGATCAGGCGCTGAAGCTCGATCCGAAATATGCGCGCGCGCATTCGCGCCTCGCGGCGATCCATGCGCTCGAACCGATCTATGCGCCCGAGGCGACGGAGATGGCGTTGGCCGCGGTCGAGCGCGAGGCATCGTTGGCGTCGCAGCTCGATCCGACCTTGGCGGAACCGTATGCGGCGCTCGGCGTCGCCTACGACCAGCGCGACCGCTATCTCGAGGGTCGCGCGGCGATGGAGCGCGCCTTCTCGCTCGACCCCGACGACCTCACGGCGAACTTCTGGGCCGCCGTCGAGGACATCGGCGTCGGCTACACGACGCAGGGCTGCGAAAGGTTGGACCACGTGCTGGCGATCGAGCCGCTGCTGCCGAACGCGCTGCTGTGGCGCGGCATTCAATACGTCTACGCCGGCAACCTCGATCGCGGGCAGGTGCTGCTCCAGCGTGCGGCGGATGTCGGCCTTGCCCACATCGGCATCGGCCTGCAGGCGCTCAGTAGCGCCCGCGGCCAGCCTGCCGAGGCGACGAAGCAACTGCTCGCCGGCATGCGCGTCCTCGGCGCCGCCTTTCCCACCGAGTCGCTGCCGTTGCTCGCCGAAGGCGTGTACGGTGATGCCGCGGCAAAGGCGAAGGCGCTGGCGACCATCGATGCATTCCTGGCGACGAAGCCGAAAGTCCTGCCCGGGGTGGTGACTTACGCGTTGGCCCTGATGCACGAAGATCGCCGCTTGCTGGCTCTGCTGTCGCAGTACGGCACCAGCAACGGCGCGTGGTATTACCACGTGATGTGGAGTCCGCTCGGACGTTCGCTGCGCGCGCTGCCCGAATTCGCCGATTTCGCGCGCCACATCGGCTGGACCGCGTTCTGGGACAAGTACGGCGCACCGGATGCGTGCCGGCGCGTCGCGATCGGCAACTACGACTGCACCATCGACGTCGCGGCGAAACCCTGAGACGTGTTTTTTTCGGCATCAGGCGTTGCGCCACGCTTCTGTCCGATTTTTTCCAGCTCGGCAAGAACATCTTCTGCAAGCACCAGATCACCTGCCGCCAGATTTTCCTTCAGGTGCTTGGGTGACGACGTGCCCGGGATGAGGAGAATGTTGGGTGCGTGTGCAAGCAGCCATGCAAGGGCAACCTGCATCGGCGTTGCACCGACTCTTCGGGCGACGGAAGACAAGGTCTCGGATTGGAGCGGCGTAAAGCCGCCGAGAGGAAAGAAGGGAACATAGGCGATGCTCTTCTTGCCGAGCTCATCGATGAGCGCGTCGTCATCGCGATGCACGAGGTTGTAGTGGTTCTGCACACATACCACCTCGGCGATGCGCTGCGCTTGCGCTACCTGCGCAGAGGTGGCGTTGCTCAGGCCAAGATGCCGTATCAGTCCTTGCCGCTGCAACTCTGCGAGCGCCGTGAACTGCTCTTCGATCGATCCTTCGCTCGGCGCGTGAACATTTCCCATGACACGCAAGTTCACGACATCCAGCACGTCGACGCCAAGGTTGCGAAGATTGTCATGCACTGCACGCGTCAGTTCGGCGGGACTCTGCGCTGCGTTCCACGATGCGTCAGCCCCGCGCGTGGCGCCAACCTTGGTCACGATCACCAGGTTCGGCGCATAGGGATACAGCGCTTCACGGATCAGCTGGTTGGTGATGTGAGGTCCGTAGAAGTCACTGGTGTCGATGTGATCCACGCCGGACGATACGGCTTCGCGAAGGACCGCAAGCGCTGCATCGCGGTCCTTCGGCGGCCCGAAGACGCCAGGGCCAGCTAGCTGCATCGCGCCGTAGCCTAGTCGGGTCACCTTGCGGTCGCCCAACAAAAAAACTCCCAATTTCATAAGATTGCTCACGTTGCCTCCTGGAAAAGTGCAGCCCATACAGGGGCTGAGGGCGACTATAGGCATTGACCGGCTGCGCGATAATCCAGTTAAATCGGCACAGGTTGTGCGGGATACCGAACGATGACGAAGGATCTCCAGGATCTCTTTGCGTTCCTGGCGGTGGTGCAGGCGGGAGGTTTCCGCGAAGGGGCTCGCGCAAATGGCACATCCCCTTCCAGCCTGAGCGAGGCCGTGCGGCGCCTGGAAACGCGCCTTGGCGTCCGCCTGCTCAACCGCACGACTCGCAGTGTTTTGCCGACCGAGGCCGGAGCTCGGCTGGCCGAACGACTCGCACCCGCTATCGGTGAGGTGGAAGCTGCGCTGGACGTCGTCAACAGTTTCCGGGACCGTCCGACGGGAACGCTCCGCCTCAACGTGCCGGCCACGGTCGCCCGTCTCGTTCTTCCTTCGATCGTCACGCCATTCCTAAAGACCTATCCCGAGATAAGGCTGGAGGTCATCGTGGAGGACAGCTTTGTCGACATGCTCGCGGCGGGCTGCGATGCCGGCATCCGCTACGACGAGCGGCTTGAGCAGGACATGATCGCCGTGCCGATCGGTCCGCGGTTCCAACGCTTCGCGACGGCGGCATCGCCGGACTATCTCAATGAAAGAGGGAGACCAGAGCATCCGCGCGACCTGCTCGGTCATGCCTGCTTACGCGGGCAATTTGCCAGCGGCGCCATTCCCACGTGGGAGTTTGAACGCGACGCAGAGATCGTACGCGTTGAGCCCTCCGGCCCGCTCATGGTCCGCCTGGGCGCTGCAGTGGATCTGGCCGTTGCAGCCGCCGTGGGTGGCTTAGGTGTAATCCATCTGTTTGAGGATTGGTTGCGCCCGCATCTCAATAGTGGCGCGCTCGAGCCCTTGCTGGAGCCTTGGTGGCAGACCTTCAGCGGTCCGTTTCTCTACTACCCCGGGCGCCGTCATCTGCCCGCACCGCTTCGGGCATTTGTCGATTTCATAAAATCCCCGTGGCCATCCCTTCATGCGCCGGACCTCTGATGTCTGTTTCGAGTCGATAGCGGCCGCTCATTGTGTGCCTGCCCGCCGATCACGCGAGCCAGCGATTCGTCGCGTCGCTTTCTAGGAAAGATCGATTGATCGGACTACTGGAGACGAGTAAAAAAGGCCCTGCGTAATCTTAAAAAGAATCGGTGCGAAATCATGCTCACGAGGCATCTAGCCAAACTCATCCTGCTCGGCAGCTTCGTCGCTGCCACCACCTCCGCATTAGACATCAAGCCGCAGGACGTTAACCCTCAGGAGGCCCAGCCGACTGTCGATACCGCAGGCACGATCACCACTGTCGGCGGAAAGATTCCGTTTTCTGCAGCAGCTTCCAAGGAGGCCCTTAAGCGCTTCCAGGAGATCCTGCTCGAAGACAAAGCCGCGCCGGGCATCGCCGATCCGCTCGCGAGCCGCAAGTTCTACGACAAGATCAATACCAATCGTGCCGAGCGCATGAAGAAGCTGTATGCGGTGAATATCGCGCATAGCGAATTCGACGGCGTACCGGTCGATGTAGTGACTGCGGTCGACGCCAAGCCCAATGACGGGCGCGTGCTGATCAACCTGCACGGCGGCGCGATGCTTTGGGGTGCCGGCAGCGGCGGGCTCGTCGAGGCGATTCCAGTGGCGAGCGTATCGAAGATCAAGGTCGTCACGGTTGATTATCGAGAAGGGCCAGAAAACCAATTTCCTGCCGCACAGGAAGATGTCGAAAAAGTATACAAAGCGCTCTTGCGCGATCACAAGCCCGAAAATATCGGTATCTACGGCTGTTCGGCCGGAGGCGGATTGACGGCTAGTTCGATGGTTTGGTTTTCCGATCGCAAGGTTCCGTTGCCTGCGGCAATCGGCGTGTTTTGTGCTGCAATCGGTCCGGACGATGGCGATTCCAAGTCGTTCAGCCCGTTGTTGATGGGGCAGGTTTTGCCGAGCGCCAAGCCGCTCGCGCCGCAGTGGCGGAACCCCTACTCGAATCAGGCAGAGATGGATTACTACAAGCGATTTGATGCGCCCGGAGCTTTCGCAGCCGCCATCGCGAAATTTCCCCCAACGCTATTGATTTCAGGTACACGCGACTTTCAATTGAGTGGCACGCTGCGCGCGAACGAACTGCTCGGCGATGCGGGAGTCGAAACCGAACTGCATGTCTGGGAAGGCATGTGGCACTCGTTTTTTTCCGATCCGGAACTGCCCGAGTCGAAAGCGGCGTATGCCGTGATGGCACGCTTCTTCGAGCGCCAGCTCGGCCGCGCACCGACTATCGCTGCAAAGAAGAAGTAAGGATCATGATTGAAGTGGACAATGGTTTGGAGATGGCGGAGCAGACTGAGGTCTAGCACCATGCCCCAGCCGACAGCGGTCGCTGGGGCGGTCGCTTTTCGGCCCGAGCCGGACACCCGATGGCCGCAGCTGACTGCCGGGAAACGGACACTCAAGTTGGAACATTACAAACGCGCTTGCGCACCTTGACGTAATTTCGGACACTCGGCATCGACCGGATAGTCTCCGGCACAGGGGAGTGCGACTGAGCGTGAAGCCCAGCCTGTTCGCCGAACTTCGGCGGCGCAACGTGTTTCGCGCCGTTGCGTTCTATGTTGCGGCGGTCTGGGCTCTGGCCCAGGGCATCGCTCAACTCGGCCCGGCGTTCGGCATGCCGGACTGGGGTACGCGCTGGTTCGTCATTGCGGGCGTGATCGGCTTTCCGTTCTGGATCGCGTTCGCGTGGTTCTTCGAGTTCACGCCGGAAGGTTTGAAGCGCGAGAGCGAGGTCGAGCCGCACGAGTCGATCACGCATCACACCGGGCGCAAGCTCGACTTCGCGATCATCGGCGTGCTCGCCGTTGCGGTCGTCCTGCTGGTGACCGATCGTTTCGTGCTGCACCATGGCGTCAACGAAGAAGTTGCGATCGCCGAGCACTCGATCGCCGTGCTGCCATTCGTGGACATGTCTTCAAGCAAGGACCAGGAATATTTCTCCGACGGCATTTCGGAGGAACTGCTGAACCTGCTGGCGAAGATCCCACAGTTGCAAGTGACGGCGCGCACCTCGTCGTTCGCATTCAAGGGCAAGGAGACCGGCATTCCGGAGATCGCGCGCAGGCTGCACGTCGCGCACGTGCTCGAAGGCTCGGTGCGCAAGGCGGGCAATTCGGTGCGGATCACGGCGCAGCTCATCAAGGCCGGGACCGACACGCACCTGTGGTCGCAGACTTACGACCGCAAGCTCGACGACATCTTCGCGATCCAGGACGAGATCGCCGCCGACGTGGTGAAGCAGCTCAAGGTCACGCTGCTCGGCACGGCGCCGAAGGCTCGCACGACCGATCCCGAGGCCTACGCGCTGTACCTGCAGGCAGTGCAACTCGCACGGCAGGACACCGCGGAAGCGTATAAACAGTCCGACGCGCTGTACCGCAAGGTGCTGGCGATCGATCCGCGCTATGCCCCGGCGTGGAACGGCTTGTCCGGCAACTTCATCAACGAAGCAATCGAGGCCCTGTTGTCCTTCAAGGACGGGTACGCCCAAGCTCGCGAGGCGGCCACGAAGGCGCTCGCGATAGATCCGGAATACGCCCCGGCCCACGCCCGGTTGGGCCGGATCGCGATGGCCGACAACGACCTCGCCAGCGCTGCGCAACACCTCGAGCGCGCGCTGGCGCTCGATCCCGCGAATCCGTACGTGCTGCGAGGGAGCGCCAACCTGATCGGGTCACTTGGCCGCCTGGACGAGGCGTTGGCGCTAGGCGAGGCCATCGTGCGCCGCGATCCGGTGAGCGGCGCTGCGCTCTTCAATCTGGGCCTCGACCAGCGTTGGGCCGGCCGTCTCGATGCGGCGATCGCTTCGTTTCGCACGGTGCTCAGCCTAGGTCCGGGTAGCGGCCTCGCGCACTTTGAAATCAGCGCCGCGCTGTTGCTGAAGGGCGATGCGCAGGGTGCGCTGGCCGAAATCGAGCAGGAGACGAGCGAGGTCTACAAGATGATTGGACTGGCGATGGCGTACCACGCGCTCGGGCGCAAGGCCGACTCGGACGCCGCACTAGCCGCCGCGATCACGAAATACGAGAAGGACGAACCGTACACAATCGCCTGCGTCTACGCCTTCCGCGGCGAGGCCGATCTGGCGCTCGCGTGGCTCGATAAGGCGGTCGAGTATGGCGACAGCCTGGAGGATATCGTGACGGAGAACCTCTTTGAGAAGGTCCGCGCCGACCCGCGCTGGCCGGGGTTTCTGCGCAAGATCGGCAAGGCACCGGAGCAGCTGGCGAAGATCGAGTTCAAGGCGACGCTGCCGCAGGTGGAAGGCAGCGCGGCGAGCGCCGGCGTGAATCACTAGCCGCTGCGGATCGGAAGACGCGAAAAAAATACACGGCTCGGCTTGTCGCGTGGGAGTGACGACGTCTTCCGCTTACCGAAATGCTGCCCTCAATGCGTGGTGGATCGCTGATTTCGTCACTTCCTAATTTCGCCCCAGCGTTGGAGTTCGACGCGGACCTCGCCAAGCTCGCGCAATAGCGTTTCGATATTGACCTCATTTTTCAGGTTCACCTTGAAATCCGTGTCCGCACGTGCGCGATCCTTGTGCGCCTGCCGGTTCTGACTCATCACGATGAGCGGGCCCTGAAGCGCTACGAGAATTCCGAATGCCAGATTGAACAACTGGTAGGGGTATGGATCCGGCGGCGACGCGAATACAAGGTTCGTATTGAGCACGCACCAGACAACCGTCAACGTAATCAGGAAGAAAATGAACTTCCAGCTTCCATTGAGCTCAGCGGTGACATCGGCGAGGCGTTCGCTCCAGGACAGGTTTTTCTCAAATTCCTCATCTACATTTTTCGCCACTCGCCCGGATAACAGGGTGTTCGTCTGACGTAGACGCTGGCTCATCGTCCGCAAGATCGCCATGGCAGCGCGTGGGCGGCCTGCAAGATACCGCTCGAGCTGCGCATGCTGCAGCTCGAGGACGACGACATCCGTTGTGGCAAGGGCGCTTGCGCTGCGTAGCTGTTCGTCGAACAGCGCGAGTTCGCCGAAGAATTCTCCTCGCGCGAGATCCGCCAAGGAGATACGCCGTGACGTCTCGCCTGGCAAATGAATATTCACGTCGCCGCTCTCGACGATGTACATCGCGTTGCCTGCGTCGCCCTGCGCGAAGATCAATTCACCCGCTTGAAATGCTCGCGGCTTCAACTCGCCTGCCAGAGCCGACAGATCGTCTTCCATCAGACCGTCGAACAACGGAATCGAGCGGAGCAGTAGTGTTGTGTCCATTAGCCGTTTCATAGTTGTCGCAGGGGCGCCGTGCTGCGTCCGAGATTTGCTGCCAAGCGTCACCCAGGTGGCGAAGGCTGGCGCATAGACGACGGCCACCCATTCTATCCCGCGCGCACTGATCTATCGTCAACACAAACGGCCGCCGCTCCGTCTCTCGTGACAATATGCGCCGGCAGTAGGAGTCTCCTGGATGCCCCAGCCCCTTGATGGGTCTGCATGGTGTGTCAGCTTGGCGTCAGGTGCGCCGGCGAATTCGCTGACATCGACCGGCGGACATGCCGTCCGTAGCGCCTGCCCCGCACAGTTGGGCCCGGGTCGCATTTTCAATTCAAGCCGAACACGACGGGAACCAGAAAGTCGGCACTCGGCGGGTTCCACAATGCCGGGAAGGGAGGGAATGGCGCTGCTTCGGCCACCATCGCGGAGACCTCGTTATCAAGGTCGCGGTATCCGGAACTGACGGCAATGTGCCATGAAAGCAAGCGTCCCAACCGGTCCAGACGCATCGACAGCAATACAACGCCCTCTTCACGGCGGGCCAATGCCGCGATCGGGTACTGCTTGACTCTGGAAAGACACTCAGCGAGCTGACCCATATAAAACGAAGGAGGTTGCGGAGCCGGATTCAGCTGGTCTTGCGCCGGACGTGGAGAGGGCGCGACAGCGTTGATCTTTTCTGGATGCAGCGTGTTTCGCTCGCTCGTGGCCGCGCTTGATCCCGAGGCCGTACGCGGTGACCCAGCCGTAGGCGAATGCGATCGAGTCACCACCGACGCGACGTCGGATTCGTGCTTCTGAAATTCCTCGGCATCAGGCAGGCGACTGGGGCGTGTCGATGGTCCAGGGTCGGATGTCCGTGGAGGTATCGGCATTGCCGGAAGCAGCCGCACCGTTACAACCAGGTCGTGGCCGACTTTGGCAGCAGGCGATCCAACCAGTGCGAAAAAGAATGCGCCGTGCAAGACAAGTGAGGCGATAAACCCCGCCAGTCTCATCCATAGTGGTGCCTGTCCAGACGACGGTCGTCGTCTGACCGGCTTGACATGCCGCAAGCCGCGGAATGCCGCTTCATCATCGCAACGCATGTCGGATCAGCACAGACAAGGACATGTGGGAACGTGCGCTTTGCGCTCTCGTTGAATTGTACTCCTCGATGATGTTGCGAATCCGTCATTGTTCGCCGGCGTCGTATCGCAGCAACCGGCGGAGCTGCCTTTGAAATCCACGCAAGCCGTGCCAGAAAACGGTGCCAGGTTCAATTTCCTGCAAAGCCGGGGTCAGGCAACTCGGGGGACAGTCTGGAAGCCGATGCTGCGCTATCTCTATTCAAAGATTCTGACCACGGCATCCTCGAAGGACGGATTGTCGGTGCCAATATGATCGGTCGCGAAACTGGACTCGATCAGAATCAGATCGACGTAGTGGCGACTCAGCATTCGTCGGTACAGCGAATCCACCTCGGCACTGTTTGTGGCTTCGTTGTAGGCGCGCGCGAGATTTGCCATGGCAAGGTTGCTTTTGGTTCCGATAGCGGTGGAGAACTGCTGCTGCTGCACCTTGTTGCTCACGGAGCCACGCGCGAGGATCAATGTAGCGGGGACGCTTTTGCTTCCGATCGTGCTGGAGAAGTTCTGCTCCTGCGCGACAAAGGAGGGCTGGAAAAAAGAGCCTTCGGCGGAGATATAGTGAGAGAAGAACAATGTATCGGGCGCCTCCAGGAACAACGACGTTACGACGAACGAGCCGCCAAGTGATACACCGGAGAGAATCCGCCGCTTTGGATCTGCGCGGAAATGCGACTCGACAAACGGAATCAATTCCTGCGTTATGAACCCGTGGTACGCCTTGGCACCCGGCAGCACATAGTCTTTGCTGCGCCGCTCTGTTCCGCCGATACCAACGAGTATGGCGTCGATGCCTCGGCGCTGCAGTATCTTCGTGAAGTTTACGAATCGTCCTTCTGGCGGAAACGCCGAGTCGCCATCCGTGGCATAAATCACAGGGTAAGTTGCGGTTCCCATTTCATACGACGCAGGCAAGTAGATATAGAGCTTGTAGACGGCACCTGTTTGCGCGGAATTGACGGTCGCCAAGGTCACGCTGACTATCGTGTCTTCCGTACCTTTCTGAGCCTTGGTGCCGCCTGCGTAAGCG
Organism: uncultured Gammaproteobacteria bacterium; assembly: GCA_963738115.1. Taxonomy (GTDB): domain Bacteria; phylum Pseudomonadota; class Gammaproteobacteria; order Xanthomonadales; family Rhodanobacteraceae; genus Rudaea. Next base: position 177,765 of record CAVTVN010000006.1, read on the forward strand.
GCGAGTGCCGCGAAGGTCAGGCAGACGCAAGCCATTTGCAAGGCCCTGGCGAATCGATGTACTGGCTTGCGCATCCTGTCGATTCCTCCTTCAGCGAAGGAGCCGACTATGGTGAACAGGCGCGTCAATCTTGAAACAAAGGCAAGCGCGTCTGCCAAAAGTACTCCACGCCTTCGGGACATCCGGTCGATCACTTCGCATCGCTGCCAAGGCTTTCTCGCGGTGGTTCGATCCGACTACATTTGGTGTTGCGCGGCGGGCGGAGGCGCGGGTGAGCCATCGGACCAGCTGCGTACGGGAACGAAGAGAACTGTCGACTCGATATCGCTGCTCTCTTTGCCTCGTACCGGCGAGCTTTCCAGGCCCGCGCCCCATACGGCCGCCTGACCGTGCGGAATGAAGAACATGACGTGCGGGAGCCAGGGGCCGGCGGCGTCGTCGCTTACGTAGCCGTTCTTCGACAACATGAAGGAAAGCGCGCCCGGTTCCGGGGACTTGAATTCGTGGCCGGCAATGGCAGAGCGCGTTTTCGCTTTCATCTCTTGCATGCTGACGCCTGCCAGCACCCACTCGGTGCGCCTGAGGTATTGCGGCAGTTCCGTGCGTGCGGCCGGAGGGTTGAAACAGTTCGGTGCGCGAAGTTTTGGATTCCAGAACTCGCGGATCGTCGAAGCCTGCCGCCCAGGAGCGCTCGACGAAGCAGACGAAGCCGTTCTTGCCCTTGACTGCAGTCTCGTATCCGCGGTCGCCGAGCACGCAGCACTTCCGCATCCGCCGAAATCGAAGGCGGCGCTGCGCTTCGCGCCAGCGCAATCTCATCGTCGCGAGCAGCAATGCGGTACTGCGCTATCGGTGCCATTGTCGGGTAGCAGCAGCTTTCCTGTCCTGCGCCTGCGCCACGAATGCCAGCAACAACGACAAGGTACAGAACAGAAAACCGGACGTTTTCATAATTGCTCCATCGGGAATTTCCTGGTTGACGTTACAGACGTGTTTTCGGCATCGGGCGTCGCGCCTGCAGCGAGGTCGCCCAGGGTCGAAATACGGAGTCTCAGAGTGCCTATAGCGTCCAGTGCGTCGCCGACTCGGTCAAGCACTCCTACGGCCGAATTTCGGCTTCGACAAGCTTGGCCAGCAACACGAGCGATTCCTGCCAGCCGAGATAGCAGGCTTCGACCGGTATGACTTCTGGAATGCCTTCCTGCACGACGTTCAACTCGGCGCCGCAGAACACGGCCCGCAGCGATACGGTCGTCTGCATGACTCCCGGCAGATTCTTGTCGTCGAATCTGCCCGTGTAGCGAATGCGTTCGTGCGGCACCAACTCGAGGTATTCGCCGCCGAAGGAGTGGCCGCTGCCGGTCGTGAAGTTCGTGAACGACATGCTGTAGCTGCCGCCGACTTTGGCATCGAGCTGGTGAACCTTGCCGGTAAAGCCGTTCGGTGGAAGCCACTTCGCCATGGCGTCGGCGTCGAGAAATGCGCGGTAGATGCGCTCGGGGGTCGCGCGGATTACGCGGTGAAGACGAACGGTGCCTGTGGACATGATCATCGATCCCGTAGCTGGAGGATGCCCTCACAATAAGCGACGAACGAGGGTAGGGGAAATCGACAACGTTGCAGGAAGGGGGAAGAAAAGGGGTCAGGTACATTTTTCAGGTGCTGAACCTGTCCTTTCTTGTTGACAGGAGTACGATGCCTATGGGGTCGGGGTTTGGGTGTGGATCATGGGGAGCGAGTCGCTTCGGGTTTGGCGTGCTTCAGCGCGACGGCTGGCGCTCGCGTTTGCATTTGCGTCGACGGCGTCTACGCCATCTGCCGCATCCGATGCGGTATTCGCGGATGGATTCGAACCTCCCTGTCCCGGCGCTGCGCCTGGCGTGACGCCTGGCATCGGCAGTGCGCTGCTCCTGCGCGGTACGGTCGTGACCCCGACCGTCGCGTTCGTCGGCGAGGTTCTGGTGCAGGGCGACACGATCGCCTGTGCCGCGGTCAGCTGCGCGGACCAGCCCGGCGCCGATACCGCGACGATCATCGAGACGAAGGCCCTGATCTTCCCCGGCCTCATCGACACCTACAACATCGTGCTGTTCGATGTATTCGACGAGAACGACTGGGCGCCGACGCAGGTATACACGAGGCCGAACTGGAGCAGCGATCCACGCTACCTCGCACTCGTCGACGCCAAGCAGTACCTGAACGGCGAAGGTTCGTCGCCGGTCGATCTCGGCTGCGAGATGGACAAGTACGGCGAACTCAAGGCGCTGTTCGCCGGCGCGACGTCGACCGTGAGCTCCGCCAGTCCTCTTCGCTCCTGCTACGCTTCGCTGGCGCGCACGATCGATCAGCAATACAACGACCTCGGCGCGGACTACATCCAGACCAGCGCGTCATTTCCGACCGCGATGGCGGCCAGCCAGGTCTGCACGAACTTCGCTAGCGATTCGACGCACGCGTATCTCGTCAACGTCGCCGAAGGCACCGAGGCGAGCGCGCTGAACCAGTTTGCCCAGCTCGGCACCATCACCACGACGCTGAATTGCCTGTACGCGCCGCAGACCGCGATCGTGCACGGCACCGCGCTCGGCGACACGCAGTTCACGACGATGAGCGGTGCCGGCATGAGTCTCGTCTGGCTGCCGCACTCGGACGTCGCGTTGTACGGCCAGACCGCGAACGTGCCGCTCGCGCTTGCGAAAGGCATCAACGTGTCGCTCGGCACGAACTGGTCGATCGCCGGCAGCCACAACCTGCTCGACGAATTGCGCTTCGCCGACGCCTTCGACAACGCGAACTGGGGCGACGTCCTCACGCCGTTCGATCTCGTCCAGATGGTGACGACGCACGCCGCCAAGACGCTCGCGCTCGACGCCGTGCTCGGCTCGATCGAGGCCGGCAAGAAGGCAGACCTCACCGTCGTCTCGGGCAACACGTGTTCCGCGCCGTGGTCGACACTGGTCAGCGCGCGCCCGCGCGATGTGCGCCTCGTCCTCGTTGGCGGCGTGCCGCTCTACGGCGACACCGCGCTGCAATCCGCAGCGCCGTCGTCGCCGGGTTGCGATGCAGTCGATGTCTGCGGCGTGCCGAAGTTCGCCTGCGTCGCCGAGAACGGCGGCACGGCATCGAACAAGCTCGGCCAGACGCTCGCCGACATCGTCGGCAACCTGACGACCGGCTTGGCCGACTACGATGCGCTGAACCTCACGCAGTGGACGTTCGCGCCGGTCACGCCGCTGGTCGACTGTCCCTGAGTCGATTGCGCGGTCGCGACATCGCGCAGAGTATTTTTTGATAGCTCGATCGCGCCGTTGCGGTCGCGATCGAGTTGCTTGATTTCCCTGAGCTCGATGCTCAATAAGCCCAGGCTCAGTAAGGCGAGCTATTAGGTTGCGAAGAACTCAACACGCCAGCGACTGCGGAAACTGTGTAGCTGGTACCGTTGGCGGCAAGCCAGTTGTTGAAATCGAACGTGCCGGTGGAGTTGATCCGTTGCACGGCGATGTTCTGATACGTCAATGGCGTCTTCGCCGTGCATACCTGTGGCAGTCCCGGGGCCTGCAGGAAATACGCAGTGCTGTTGCCGACGACGGTCGCCTGTCCGGATCCGTCGATCAGCAATGCGGTCTGCTCATCGACCGCGACGCCACGTGGTGCGCTGCTCCAGTTGTTGGCGGCGACACGGCAAAGGAATGCCAGGTCGCGGCCCATGCGGTCGCGCGTGACGAAGTGCGGATCGCCGATGATGCCGGCCAGGATCGTCACGTTGGCGAAGTCATGCGCGAAGCTCATGTAACGATTGAACGGATCGGCCAGCGCCTGGCTCGAGGTCACGCCTTGGGGCGCCTGTGCCGAATAGATGAACTGTGTCAGCACATTCATGCCGGCGCTGGTGCCGCCGACCGGCGAGCCGGCGGCAATCTTGGCATTGAGAATCGACTGCACCTGAGTGCCAGTCCAGAAATTGATGTAGTTCGACTGGTCGCCACCGGCGATCCAGATTGCCTCGGCGCTTTGCATTATCGCCACGACGCCGGGATCATTCGCAGCAGCCAGCGACGGAATGATCAGCGTGGCGACCGAGTTCGCGTCAGGGCAGAGTTGCTGGATGTACGGGTTGTACGCGTCGGTGCCTGTAGCACGGATGACGAGAAAATCGCCATGGCCGATGCGTTGGCACATCCACTGGAACGCCGCGTCGACATCGGTGCCGCCGCCCATGAGAACTATGCCCGGCGTTACGGTCGAAGTCGCATCGTTCGCGTTGCCGACGCGGAAGTACGTGTAAGGCGGCTTCTTGGCAGCCAGGGCCGAAGTGCTCGCGATCATCGCGACAAGCAGCATGAACAGACGCATCATCCAGTCTCCTCGTATCAAGGCGGAAAGGCATGTTCGTGGCTGGCGAGATGTTAGCACGCGTCGACAAGGGCAGGCCAACGGGGAATGACGGCTCGCAGCCAGCGTGGCGTCGAATCGTTTATGATGGCTGTGAGCCACAGCGACCACGGTCGCGAGGCCGCCAGGGGGCGTGAATGCGATCGTTCTTGCGCGAATTGAAACGCCGCAATGTATACAAAGTCGGCGCGATGTACGCCGTCGGCGGCTGGCTGCTGGTGCAGGTCGCGACCCAGGTGCTGCCGCTGTTCGAGGTTTCGGCGCTGGCGCTGCGTCTGATCGTGCTGGCGGTCGCCGCCGGGTTTCCGATCGCGCTCGTGGTGTCGTGGGTCTACGAGGTCACGCCGCAGGGCATTGCCAGGACGGCGAATATCGCGCCGGACGAATCGATCACGCAACATACCGGGCAGAAACTCAATTACGTCATCATTGCGACACTCGCCGTGGCAGTGATCTTCCTGTTCGTCCAGCACTACCTGCTGCCGCGCAGAGCCACCGATCCCGCCGCCGCCGTGTCGGAAAGGTCGGTCGCCGTACTGCCATTCGAAAACCTGTCGGACGAAAAATCGAGCGCGTATTTCGCTTCCGGCATCCAGGACGAAATCCTCACGCGGCTGGCCAAGATCGGCGCGCTCAAGGTGATCTCGCGCACCTCGACGCAGCACTACGCGAGCAGCCCGGCCAACCTTCCCGAGATCGCACGCCAGCTTGGCGTCGCCAATATTCTCGAAGGCAGCGTGCAGAAAGTCGGCGACGCCGTACACATCAACGTGCAGCTGATCCGCGCCGCGACCGACGATCATCTGTGGGCCGAGGTCTACAATCGCAAGCTCGACGACATCTTCGGTGTCGAGGCCGAAGTCGCGGGTGCGATTGCCGACAAGCTGAACGCGAAGCTCAGCGGCGCCGAGCAGGCCGCGTTGACGAAGAAGCCAACCGAAAACCTCGCCGCCTACGATGCGTACCTGCGGGCACGCGCGCTGAGCGTGGCGGGCTACGATTTCGCGACGACGCGCAAGGTCACTGCCGCCTACACCGAAGCGGTGCGACTCGATCCGGATTTCGCCGAAGCCTGGGCCAACCTCGCGCGCATGGCCGGCTATCTGTACTTCAACGGCGTCGACCCGGACGTCTATACGGTTGAATTCATCAAGCGTGCAACCGACAACGCAGTCCGGCTGCAGCCGCAGAACGTCGAGACACTGGCTGCACAAGGCAGTTACCTGTACCGGATCGAGCGCGATTTTCCGGCGGCGGAGCAGGCCCTGCGCCGCATTGTCGAGCGCCAGCCGAACTTCAACGATGCCTGGCAATTCCTCGGCCTGGTCGAACGCCGCCAGGGCAAGTGGGAGCAAGCGCTCGCGCATTTCGAAGAGGCGGCGAAGCTCGACCCGCGCAACGCCGGACTGTTCACGACAATCGGCGGAGAGACGCTGCTGAATATGCGTCGCTTCGCCGAGGCGCACGACTGGCTGAAGCGCGCGCTCGCGATTGCGCCAGGCGATGGCTTGGCGCTGACATATCAGGCCTACACGTACCAGGCCGAGGGCCGGCTGCCGGAAGCCGCAGCGGTCGTCGACTCGATGCCGCTGGCCGGCATGGACGCAGGCCTGCTGGTCGCGCGCATCTACCAGCGGCTGCTCGAGCGCAACTACAAAGCCGCGATCGCCGAAGTCGAGCCGGCATTGAAGCAACCTGAGGACACGCTCAACGGTTTCGGGCCGCAACTGCAAGCGCTGCTCGGCAGAGCACAGCGCTGGTCAGGCGACGAAGCTGCGGCGGTGGCGACCTTCCGTCGACTGCGCGCCGACACCGCGCCCCACGCGTCGAAGGTCGATGACTCGTTCGTACCGGTAACGCTCGCGATCGCGCAGGCGTATCTCGGCGAATCCGGCGCGGCCGTGCAGCAGGCGCAACGAGCGTTGGTGCTGTACGCCAACGACGCCAACATTGGCCCGAACGCCGAAGCCGGGCTGGCCGAGGTTCTACTCGTGACCGGCGATCGCGATGGCGCGATCGTGCGCCTGCGTGCCTTGCTGAGCGAGCCAACGAGCATCATCACGCCGCCATTGCTGCGACTCGATCCGACCTGGGATGCGCTCCACGGAGACCTACGGTTTGAGTCGCTGCTGAAAGAGACCGACGTCAAGGTCAAGGCGGAGGGGCCCCAGTGAAGCGCGATCGCGCGTGGTCATCGCGCCCGCGACAACGCTGCCGGCTGGTATCGAGCCAGTGAATCGCCGCAACTTCGTCACGGTCGTCGGCGGCGCGCTCGGAGCGTCCGCGACGCCGGCGCTCGCGGCGATCGAGCGCGCCTTTGCGGTGGTCGCTTCGGTCGCGCCGCCGCAGCTTGCAACCGACGAGGCGTTCTGGGAGTCGATTCGCACGCAGTTTCCCGTCACGCACGACTTCATCCAGCTCGAAAACGGCTACTACTCGATCACTGCCGATCCCGTGCTGGAAAACTACATTCGTCACGTGCATGAAGTGAACGCTATTTCGTCGTATTACATGCGCACGAAGCAGGTGGACGACAAACTCGCCGTGCGTCACGAACTCGCGCGGCTGCTCGGCTGCGCCGACGCCGAATTGATCATCACGCGCAACACGACCGAATCGCTCGATACCGTCATCGCCGGTTTCGACTGGAAGCCCGGCGACGAAGCCGTCATGGCCGAGCAGGACTACGGCTCGATGCTCGATATGTTCAAGCTGCAGGCGCGCCGGCACGGCATCGTCAATCGCGTCGTTTCCGTGCCAATGCATCCGAAATCGGACGACGAACTCGTCGCCGTGTATGAAAACGCGATCACGCCGAAGACGCGGCTGCTCATGGTCTGCCACATGATCAACATCACCGGGCAGATCCTGCCGGTGCGCAAGATCGTCGAGATGGCGCATCGCCGCGGCGTGCAGGTGATGGTCGACGGCGCGCACACGTTCGGCCAGCTCGATTTCAAGATCGCCGATCTCGGTGGCTGCGACTACTACGGCAGCAGCCTGCACAAATGGCTCGGCGTGCCGCTCGGCGCCGGCATCCTTTACGTTCGCCGCGACCGCGTCGCGCCGCTGTGGCAGCTCTACGGCGACGCGAGTTTCGCGGACGACGACATCCGCAAGCTCAACCATACCGGAACGCATCCCGCTGCGACCGACCTCGCTATCATGGACGCGATCCGCTTCCACGAAACGATCGGCATCGCGCGCAAGTCTGTGCGCCTGCGCTACTTGCAGCGCTACTGGACGGACAAGGTACGCGGCATGCACCGCATCGTGGTCAATACGCCCGAGGCGATCGAGCGTTCCGGCGTCACCGCAAACGTCGGTATCGAAGGCGAGGCGCCGGCCGACCTGGCCAAGACGCTGTTCGACAAATATCGCATTTTCACGGTCGCCATCGACAGCGCCGGCGTGCACGGCGTGCGCGTGACCCCGCACCTGTTTACGACGACGGCGGAACTCGACGCACTCGTGCGCGCGTTGACGCAAATCGCCGCTTGAGAGCGCCTTGCCTGGGCGAGTCTGACGGCTGCGCATTTTCCGCGCCGCGCTTGTGCGGCAAACGTGCGCGTTCAACTGCACCGGCATAGCGGGCGATCAGAGCTTGGCGCGCACGGGCTGGTAACGGGCAAAAGTTTCCAGCGCCCGCACCCGTCGTCGCCGCATTACGCCGACGATAACGTTTGCGAAACGCTTGCTGAACGCCAGGAACCCTCATCTTGCCGCATATGACAAAAGTCACTGTTGATCGGTTCGCGTCATCCGGTTAATATTGAACTACCAAGTACAATTAAGGATGACTCATGGCTGCAGGCCAAGCTCCCGCGCGCGGACGCGCGCTGACTTGGGGGATTTTGCTGACGCTCTCCGGTTGCGCGGTCGGGCCGAATTTCAGTACCCCGCCGACGCCGGACGTCGACGCGTATCGCAAGGATGCGCTGCCGCAGGCGACCGCCTCGGCAACCGTACCGACCGGCGATGCACAGCGGTTTCTCGAAGGAGCCGATGTTCCCGACCAGTGGTGGACACAATTTGCCAGCGACGAACTGAACCGTCGTGTCGGGCAGGCGTTGGCGCATAGTCCCAGCGTCGCATCGGCTCAGGCCGCCTTGCGCCAGGCCCAGGAAAACGTCAACGCGGCGCGCGGCGGACTGTTCCCCAGCGTCGACGCAAAAGCCGGCGCCACCCGCGGCAATATCACCGAATTCAATGGCGCTCCGACGACGGGTGCCGCTACGGGTGCGTCGACGTTCACGCTCTACAACGTCGGCGTCAACGTCGGCTACACGCTGGATCTTTTCGGCGCTGTGCGACGCACGATCGAAGCGCAATCCGCCCTGGCCGATGCGCAGCGCTTCCAGCTCGAAGGCACGTACTTGAGCCTTGCGGCAAACGTGGCGACTGCGAGTTTCCGCGAGGCTTCGCTGCGCGAGCAGATCCACGCGACCGAACAGATCATCGACGATTACAAGACCGAACTCGACTTGGTCGAGAAGCAGAACGAGATCGGCTCAAAATCGATGTCCGATGTGCTGGTGCTGCGCACCCAGGTCGCCACCGTGCAGGCGACACTGCCGCCGCTGCGCCAGGCGCTTGCGCAGACGCAGACGCAACTCGCGGTATATCTCGGCCAGTTCCCGTCGACCGCGGAACTTGCCGCGGTCAGTCTCGATGCGCTGACGTTGCCACACGATATTCCGGTCAGCCTGCCGTCGACGCTCACGCGCCAGCGACCCGACGTGCGTGCTGCCGAAGCGCAACTGCACAGCGCGACGGCTGATGTCGGCATCGCGACCGCGAACCTGTTTCCACAGATCACGCTGTCGGGAAGTCTCAGCTCCATCGCACTGCACACCGGCGATCTGTTCGGTGGCGGAACGAAGGCTTGGTCTCTCGGCGGCAATCTGATGGCGCCGCTGTTCCACGGTGGCACGCTGCGCGCACAGCAGCGCGCTGCCGAGGCTGGACTCGACAAGGCGGCTGCCGATTATCAGAGCACGGTGTTGACCGCGTTCCAGAATGTCGCCGACAGTCTGCGCGCACTCGAGCTCGATGCGGACAGCCTGCAGGCCCAGGCCACCGCGGAAAAATCCGCGGAGGCCAGCCTCGAACTCGTGCGCTTCCAGTATCGCAATGGCGCGGCGAGTTATCTGCAGGTCCTCGACGCGACCAGACTGTATCAGCAGGCGCGCATTGCCCTAATCCAGGCGCGCGCCGCGCGGCTTGCCGACACCGCCGCGCTGTACGCCGCACTCGGCGGCGGTTGGCGCGAGGACGATGCGCGCAAGGTCGCGGTCGCGTCGCCAACTCCTGAATAAAGCTTTTTACATGCGGAAGGATGCCCGCTTTCACAGCGATCATGGACGGTCGCAAGAATACCTTTGCGGAGCAGGAAGACCGCCCTTTGATCCCGCGATCACGGACGATCGCAAAAAACCACGGAGAACAGCGCATGCAAGCGCGTGTCGAGAACAAGAAGCCCAGCACGAAGAAGCGGATGTTCATCATGATCGGCCTCGTGTTGCTGCTGATCGTTGTCATCGCCGGCATCAAGGCGTTGACGATCTACAAGATGATCTCGGGCATGAAGCCGCCGCCGCCGGCGACAGTCAGCACGATCAAGGCGAGTTATTCGGAATGGCAGCCGGCGCTGACCGCGATCGGATCGCTGCGCGCCGCGCGCGGCGCCGATCTGGCGCTCGACATCGCCGGCCTTGTCACCAAGGTCAACGTGCAGTCCGGCGACGAGGTCAAGGAAGGCCAGGTGCTGCTGCAGTTGCGCGACAGCGAAGACGCCGCCCAGCTGCATCAGCTCGAAGCCGCCGCCGCACTGGCCGAAGTGACGTTCGGCCGCGCAAAACAGCAGCTGGCCGTGAAGGCGATCAGCCAGGCCGACTACGACACCGCCGCCGCCGACCTCAAGGCCAAGCAGGCCGCCGTGCAGCAGCAACAAGTCAACGTGTCGAAGAAGCAGCTGCGCGCGCCGTTCGCCGGCCGCGCCGGCATCGTCACGATCAATCCCGGCGCGTTTCTCGATTCCGGCAAGATGATCGTCACGTTGCAGCAGCTTGATCCGGTATTCGTCGATTTTCACCTGCCGCAGAGGAATCTCGGTGAGTTGCACGTCGGCCAGAAGGTCACGCTGACGCTCGACGCGTTCGGCAACAAGAGCTTCGAAGGCGCGCTGAGCGCGATCAGCCCGAAGGTCGACAGCGATACGCGCAACGTGCAGATCGAGGCGAAGGTGCCGAATCCCGATCGCGTGCTGACGCCCGGAATGTTCACGAACGCCAGCGTCGAGGTCGGTGAGCAGCAGCGCTACCTGACGTTGCCGCAGACTGCAATTGTGTACAACCCGTACGGCGAGACGGTTTTCCTGGTGAAGAAGAAGAGCGAGTTCGACAAGGCGCAGGCGGATCTGCGCAAGGGCAACGACGACAAGGCACCGCCTGCGGCGAAGGACGCCGGCAAAGACAAGGATGCCAAGGACAAGGATGCGAAAGACAAGGACAGCGGCAAAGACAAGGGCCAGCCGCAGCTGCCGCCGGATGCGCTGGTTGTGCAGCAGGTGTTCGTGACAACGGGCGCGACGCGCGGCGATCAGGTCGCGATACTCAAGGGCCTGGACGATGGCGCCGAGGTCGTGACCAGCGGCCAGATCAAGCTCAAGAGCGGCTCGCCGATCACGATCGACAACAGCGTGCAGCCGGCGAACAGCGTGAATCCGACGCCGCAGGAACATTGATGCAGGAAATCAAATCTTGGACGTCATCCCCGCGGAAGCGGGGATCCAATTTGATCTTGCGATCGAAAGCAAGATGGATTCCCGCTTTCGCGGGAATGACGACAGTTAGGGATTTTGCCGAGCACTCCCAATGAACTTCACCGATACTTTCATCAACAAACCGGTCCTCGCGATCGTCGTCAGCGCATTGATCCTCGTGCTGGGATTGCGCGCGCTCAGCGATCTTTCGGTGCGCCAGTATCCGAAGACGGAGAATGCGGTCGTCACGGTTTCCACCGCGTATTACGGTGCCGATGCGCAGACGATCGCCGGTTTCATCACGCAGCCGCTCGAGCAGGCTATCTCGCAGGCGCAGGGCATCGACTACCTGTCGTCGACGAGCGTCAGCGGCGTGTCGACGATCACGGCGACGCTGCGCCTGAACTACGACGCCAACAAGGCGCTGACCCAGATCCAGACCCAGGTCAGCTCGGTGCGCAACCAGCTGCCGCCGCAGGCGCAGCAGCCGGTGTTGAACGTGCAGGTTGGCGAGACGATCGATGCGATGTACATGGGCTACCGCAGCGACACGCTGCCCGCGAACAGCATCACCGACTACCTCGCGCGCGTCGTCAAGCCCAAGCTCGATTCGATCCAGGGCGTGCAGACGGCCGAAATACTCGGCGGACGCCAGTTCGCGTTGCGCGCGTGGCTCGACCCTGCGCGCCTTGCCGCCCACAACGTAACGGCCAGCGACGTGTTCCAGGCGATGGGCGCGAACAATTATCTCGCCGCGGTCGGCACGACCAAAGGCCAGATGGTCAGCGTCGACCTGACCGCCGGCACCGATCTGCACTCGGTCGAGGAATTCAAGAAACTGTCGATCAAGCAGAAGGACGGCGCAATCGTCCGCCTCGAAGATGTCGCCAACGTTGTGCTCGGCGCCGAAGACTACGATTCCAATGTTTCGTTCAGCGGCAAGCTCGCCGTATTCATCGGTATCAAGGTCGCACCCGACGCAAACATCCTCGACGTCGCCAAACGCGTGCGCGAGGCGATGCCGGGCATCCAGTCGCAGTTGCCGGCCGGATTGTCCGGCGAGATCGTCTATGACGGTACGACGTTCATCACTTCGTCGATCAAGGAAGTCGTCAAGACGTTGATCGAGGCGCTGCTGATCGTCACGCTCGTCATCTTCCTGTTCCTCGGCAGTTTCCGCGCCGTGATCATTCCGGTCATCGCCATGCCGCTGTCGCTGATAGGCACGTTCTTCGTGATGCTCGCGCTCGGCTATTCGATGAACCTGCTGACGCTACTCGCGCTCGTGCTCGCGATCGGCCTCGTCGTCGACGACGCGATCATCGTCGTCGAGAACGTCGACCGGCACATGAAGGAGGAAGGCAAGACGCCGCTGCAATCCGCATTGCTCGCCGCGCGCGAACTCGGCGGCCCGATCCTGGCCATGACCGTCGTGCTGGTCGCCGTTTACGTGCCGATCGGATTCCAGAAGGGCCTGACCGGCGCGTTGTTCGGCGAATTCGCGTTCACGCTGGCGGGCGCGGTGACGGTCTCAGCGATCATCGCGCTGACGCTCTCACCGATGATGTGCGCGCGCTTCTTCAGGTCCGAGCAGGAAAGCGGACGGTTCGTCCAGTTCATCGACCGCCAGTTCGAGCGCGTGCGCCATGGTTATCAGCGCATGCTGCATGGAACGCTGGCCACGTTCAGCGTTATCGTCGTCATGGGCGTCATGCTGTTCGGAGCGACGCTGCTGCTCGACATGACCTCGAAGTCGGAGCTCGCGCCCGAGGAAGACCAGGGATTCCTCTTCTATCAGCTCAAGGCGGCGCCGAACTCGACTGCGCAACAGATGATCGGCTATTCGCAGCAGATGTTCACGATCGGCAAGTCGCTGCCGGAATACGAGATGATGTTCCAGATCATCACACCCGGCCAGGGTTTCGGCGGCATGCTGTTCAAACCCTGGGACGAGCGCAGCAAGGACGCGCACGTCCTGCAGCAGGAATTGCAGGGGAAATGGGGCGCGATCGCCGGTGGCCAGATCTTCGTGTTCGCGTTGCCGCCGCTGCCGGGCGCGCAGGGCGCTCCGATCCAGGTCGTCATCAACACGACCGAGCCATTCCAGAATCTCAATGAAGTTGTCCAGGCCGTGTTGAAGAAGGCGCAGGACAGCGGCAAGTTCTGGTTCATCGATGCCGACCTGAAGATCGACAAGCCGCAATCGACCGTGGTCGTCGACCGCGACATGATCTCGACCCTGGGTCTGACCCAGCAGGATGTCGGCAGCGCACTCGGCGCCGCGCTCGGCGGCGGCTACGTCAATTATTTCTCGATCGCCGGACGGTCGTACAAGGTCATCCCGCAGGTGCTGCAGGCCGAACGCCTGAATCCCGACCAGGTGCTCGACTATTACGTACGCGCACCGAACGGCACGGTGATGCCGGCTGCGACGATGGCCACGCTCAAGAATTCGGTCGTGCCGCAATCGATCAGCCGGTTCCAGCAGCTGAACTCGGCGACGATTTCCGGAGCTAGCGGCATGTCGCAGGGCGAGGCGCTGCAATTCCTCCGCGATGCGTTGCAGGAAGTCGCACCGAGCGGCTACCAGATCGACTACTCCGGCCAGTCGCGCCAGTTCGTGCAGGAATCCGGCGGTTTCGCCACGACGCTGCTGTTCGCCGTGATCATCGTGTTCCTCGCGCTCGCGGCGCAGTTCAACAGCCTGCGCGATCCGGTCGTGATTCTCGTGTCGGTGCCAATGGCGCTGTTCGGCGCGATGATATTCGTCAACCTGATCGCGAGCCTGAACATCTACACGCAGGTCGGCCTCGTCACCTTGATGGGCCTGATCAGCAAACACGGCATCCTGATCGTGCAATTCGCCAACGAATCGCAGCGCGGCGGCATGAGCAAGCGCGATGCGATCGAACACGCCGCCGCCGTGCGCCTGCGTCCGATCCTGATGACGACGGCCGCGATGGTGCTCGGCGTGTTTCCGCTCGTGATCGCATCGGGAGCTGGCGCGGCCGGTCGTTTCAACATGGGCCTCGTGATCGCAACGGGTCTTTCGATCGGCACGCTGTTCACGCTGTTCGTCGTACCGGCGTTCTACATGCTGCTGGCCGCCGACCATCATGCCGAACGTGCACGCAATGCCGCCGCCGGTGCAGATGGCGAGTTAGAACCGGCCTGACGCTTTAGCCCTCTCCCTCCGGGAGAGGGGTTGGGGTGAGGGTCGGGTCCGTATCGACGTTGATGAATGTCCCGGACCCTCATTCGCCGGGCAGGAGCCCAAGTGCCTCGTAGGCCATGGATGGCCGAGAGAGGCCGGCCCCGTGGGCCACCTTCTCCCGATGGGAGAAGGGAACAAAAAAAGCCGCGGTTTCCCGCGGCTTTTGAATTACCCTCTCCGCTGGCGGAAGAGGTCGGCGCGCTGAGCGCGCCGGGTGAGGCTGGTACAACAGTTTGCTTCAGTGCTTGGTCTTATCGCCGTCCGACCCATCGCTCTTCGGGGCGAGACCGGCCTGCTTCATGACCTCGGCGGCAAAGTCTTCTTCCTTCTTCTCGATGCCTTCGCCGACGGCGATACGCTTCATCGAAAGAACTTCGGCGCCTTCCTTCTTCAGCGCAGCCTCGACCAGGATGTTCGTGTCGAGCACATACGCCTGACCGGTCAGCGACATTTCCGCGAGGGTCTTGCGGATCTTGCCGCCGATCATCTTCTCCTGGATCTCGGCCGGCTTGGCGCGATCCTTTTCGGTCATCTGCGCAAGCGCGATTTCCTTTTCCTTGGCGACGATATCGGCCGGCACGTTGTCCGGCGCGATGTACGGCGGGTTCATCGCCGCGACGTGCATGGCCAGTCCGCGCGCGAGCTCATCCGAGCCGCCCTTCATTTCGATCAGCACGCCGATGCGGCCACCGTGCAGATAGGCAGCGACGCGGTTCGCGCTGTCGACGCGCACGAGACGGCGCACCTGCACGTTCTCGCCGACCTTGGCGACCAGCCACTGGCGCGCTTCCTCCACGGTCGGGCCGTACGAAGTCTTCGTCTGCTTGAGTTCGTCGACGCTCTTCGCGCCGCTCGCCAGTGCGGTCTTCGCGACCTCGTCGGAGAACTTGACGAAGTTTTCGTCCTTGGCGACGAAATCGGTTTCGGAATTGATCTCGACCAGCACGGCGCTGCTGCCCGCTCCAGTCTGGCTCGATTGGGCTAGCACGATACGGCCTTCCGCGGCGACGCGGCTGGCTTTCTTGTCGGCCTTGGCCAGACCCTGCTTGCGCAGCCACTCGATCGAGGCGGTGACGTCGCCACTGTTCTCGGTGAGCGCTTTCTTGCATTCCATCATGCCGGCACCAGAGCGCTCGCGCAGCTCCTTGACCATGCTTGCGGTGATTTCCATTGTTTACCTCGGTGTTGGCGCCGCGCCATCCAGGGTGCGCGGCGTACGTTGTTCAAATGATCGAGTCGCCGGATGACAACGACACGACAGCGTGCGCAAAGTCCATTCCCGCGTACGCGGGAATGGCGTGGTTGGAACGAAGCCCGTGCGGGTCGCGTTTACTCGGCAGCTGGCGCTTCAACTTCGGCCGGCTTGGCCTCTGTCTTCTTGGCAGCACCATGGCTCGGTGCGCGGCGCGGCGGAGCCTTCTTGGCGGCTGCCGGTTTGCGCGGACCTGGGCGGTTGCGACGGTCGTCGCGCTCGCGCACGGCTTCCTTCTGCATCGGATTGCCTTCGGCGTCGAGTTCGATGAACTCGTCTTTCTGCGCGGCTGCGTACTGCGGCGCAGCGGCCTTGCCCTCGAGCACGGAGTCGGCGACGGCGCGGGTATACAACTGCACCGCACGGATCGCGTCGTCGTTGCCCGGGATCGAATAGTCGACCAGGCTCGGATCGTAGTTGGTGTCGACCACGGCGACGACCGGAATGCCGAGCTTCTTCGCCTCGAGTACGGCGATGTTCTCATGGCCGATATCGATGACGAACAGCGCATCCGGCAGACCGTTCATGTTCTTGATGCCGCCGAGCGACTTCTCCAGTTTCTCGCGTTCGCGAATCAGGCTCAGCACCTCGTGCTTGACCAGTTTCTCGAAGCTGCCGTCGGTTGACATCGTCTCGAGTTCCTTCAGGCGCGTGATCGATGCCTTGACCGTGCGGAAGTTGGTCAGCATGCCGCCGAGCCAGCGCGCCGAAACGTACGGCATGCCGCAGCGGATTGCTTCTTCCTTGATCGAGTCGCGGGCCGAACGCTTGGTGCCGACGAACAGCACCGTGCCGCGCTTCTGGGCGAGGGCGGAGACGAAGTTCATCGCGTCGCCGAACAGCGGCAGCGTCTTTTCGAGATTGATGATGTGGATCTTGCCGCGCGCGCCGAAAATATACGGCGCCATGCGCGGATTCCAGTAACGGGTCTGGTGGCCGAAATGCACGCCAGCTTCGAGCATCTGGCGCATAGTGACTTGAGGCATGGTGAAACTCCAAAAGTGGGCAGCCGCGAACGTGTCGTTTCGCGCGGCAGAGCCCGGGGTTGAGACCTCCACATCTCCAGCGTTGGCGACCTCGTGGCAAACGGCGTAGCGTTTGTCCGAAGCACCCCGACAACGGTATCGAGACGTGTGCGGATTTGTCCCCCAGATGGGGAACCGCGGAATTGTAGCAGTTTCCGCGTCTTACGTGCAAATACCCGGTCTATTCGGCCGGGCAAGGGCGGCCCGGGAATGCTCAGGGCGTGTCGGGCAGCGAATACTCGAACTTGTAGAAGTGCTTGCGCTGGCCGTCATGATCTGCGATCACGATGGTCATCGAACCTTCGAGCCCGGCCAGCTCGCCGGTGCCCGAATCCGGCACGACGATGACGCTCTGCAGCGGCTTGCCGCGAGTCATGGTCGAACTGTGCTGGAGCGCGAAGCTGCCGCCACGGCCGCGCAGCGTGCCGGTGACCCGCTCGATTGCCACGTAGCCGGCCGAACCCTGCACCGTGCCCATGGCCGTCAGCATCTCGCCCTGGCTCGACGCTTCCAGATCGCCGTGGAATACCTTGTCGATCGACATCCGGCCGACACCGGCACCCTCGATCTTGTTGTACTGTTCGAGCACATTCAACTTCACCTCGAACGGACCGGTGGCGTGCATCGTCATGTGTTCTCCAATCTGCGGGTCTGATGAAGTCGTGGAGCACACGTTACAACAACTCGCGGCGCCTGCGAATTCGTGCAATCACGATGGCAACTCCTGCAACATCGGCGGATTCACGGCGTTGGAACGAGCGAGGGCAATGGGCCTCGAAACGAGGCGGCACATCTGTGTCCGCCGCGCCGGAAGTACCGGGCACTTTGTGTCATGACCCGCGTTACCGCGTTGGCTTTCGCGTTGCTTGCACTTTGCCTGTCGTTGGATCTGTCTGCCGCCAGTTACAGGCCGGGTGCGTCGATCGATCTGCAACAAGGCAGCGGCCTGCTCGTCGTGGAGGTAGAAGCGCTTGGGCCAATCAGTGCCGTGCGCATCGAACCGATCGGCAGCATGTTCGGCGGCAGGACGCTGAACCATCTGCAGAGCGGCGCAAATGTCCGCGTCATCGAATTGCCTGCGGGGGAATATCGCTGGGCTCGCGTCGATTTCGCCGATCAGGCGTTTCGCCAGGCGGTGCATGACGAAGCGAGGTTCCGATTCAAGGTCGAAGCAGGCGTGATCAACTACCCCGGCGACCTGTGCATTACGCCGCTTGCCAACAGTCGCCGTCACCTGGTGACCGTGACCAACCGTGCCGCGCGCATGCTGGTTCATCTCGACCGCGAGTTTCCCGGCGTGCGACGCAGATATCCGATCCGTTACCAGGGCGCATTCCCCGACCGCTTCCTGCCGTTCGCCGCCGGCGAACTGGGGGACCAGCTCGCCAGCGACGCGTTGAAGTCCGGCAGCGCTGGCGGAATCGAGCGGCCTGCCGACGACGGCGCACTACGCGCACTGGTCGACGAACTGTTCGCGCCGCGTGCCGTGCAACTGGTGCGCATGAACCCCCGCGGCGATCTCGTGGCCCTGGTCGGTCACATCGACGGCAAGAATCGGATCAGCCTGTTCGATACCGGATCGCAGCGCGCCGTGGAGGTCTATCGCGGCGATGCAGAAGTGAAAAAATTATACTTTTCCGCCGATCGCATCGTGTTGTACGAACTCGATGGTCCGGGGGGCAGCCATGTCGTGCACGCGGAAACGCGCAGCGGCGGTGCGCCTGCGTTCACGCAATATGCGATTCCGGGCCGTGGCTGGTTCATCGATCCGACGCTGGCGGGCGGCTCACAGGCCCTGTATGCGCTCGTCGACGGCGATGCCGACGAAGCGACGCATATTTACCGGATCGACCTGGACAATCGGCGCTTCGAGCGCAGCCAGCTCAGCCGCGAACGCAGACTCGACAACGGGCTGGAGCAGGCGTTTTTTGGACTTGCCGACGGCAGCGGCGCGCTGCGCTTTGCTCTGACATCGATCAAGGGCGACTACGCCGCGATGTATCGCACCGACGCCGCAAGCCCGTGGAAAGAAGTGCAGCGCTACGCTGCCGACGAGGTGTTCGAACCCGTTCTGCTGAGCAGTGACGGTACCAGCGTGGTCGCGCTGACCAACAAGGGCCGTGCGCAAACTGACCTCGTGCGTATCGCGCTGCCGTCCGGCGACGTCGCCGAGACCCTGTACTCGATCCCGGGCACGGATGTGGACGGTGTCATCACGCGCAACCGCGACCGCAGCGTGCTCGGCTTGCGCGTCTGGCGCGACGGCAACCTGGAAACGAGTTATCTCGACGAACCGGACGATGCGCTGCGCAGTGCGGTTGCTCGTGTGCTTCCCGGCAAGCGCATTGCGATCTACGACACGAACACGCGACACGACCGCGTGCTCGTGCTGGCCAGCGACGAACTCGATCCCGGCTCGTTCTATCTTTATGACGCGACCACCACGACTGTGCAGGCGCTGGCGCCGATTGGAACCGCCATGCCCCACGTAAGTCCGGTGCGTTCGCAGGTGCTCAAGGTCGTCGCCGGCGACGGCACGGCGATCGAAAGCTACCTGACGCTGCCGCCCGACACGCCGCCGCCGTTCCCCTTGATCGTGATGCCGCACGGCGGGCCGATCGGCATTCGCGATGGCCTGCGTTTCGATCCGGAAGTGCAACTGCTCGCCAATCGCGGCTATGCGGTATTGCGCGTCAACTACCGCGGCTCCGGCGGGTTCGGCCGCGCGTTCGAGCAGGCTGGACTCGGCGCCTGGGGCAAGAGCATCGAGGATGACATCCTCGCGGCAACCGATGCCGCACTTCGTGTAGCGCCGCTCGATCGCGAGCGCATCGCACTGCGCGGTTCGAGCTACGGCGGCTACTCGACGCTGATGGGCCTGATCCGTTCGCCCGACCGCTTCCGCTGCGGTGTCGCCATCTCGGCGGTCACGGACGTGCCGTTGCTGTTCACAGCGAGCGACTGGTCGCAGGACCTGCGCTCGCGCGACCGCATGATGCAGGTGGTCGGCGATCCGGCGACGGCGCTGGACAACATGGAAGCGGTGTCACCCGATTTTCTGTACCGCAAGCTCGATCGCCCGCTGCTGGTGATTCACGGTGCGCTCGATGCGCGCGTGCCGCTCGAGCACGCGCTTCGCCTCGTGCTGCTGCTCGGCCACGCGCACACACCGCCAAAATCGCTGTTCTTTGCGCATGAGGGGCACGGCATCGATGGGCCGGCCGCGAGAGTCGAGGCCGAGGTGGCGATCGACCGCTTCTATTCGGAATGCATGGCATCGACGGTGAACGCGCGCGCGGCGAATTGAGTCGGTATCGATTGCCCGTAGTAGTGGGCTGCGGGTTGTGGCATCCGCTGCTGAGCGTCAGCAAGCTGCACCACAACCCGCAACCGCCCTTTACGCGACTTCCGCCTTCGTCGGATTGCCTCGCGCGCCGACGGCGTTGTAGAGCGGATACATGGTCGCCTCGTTGCGCCGCCGGTATTCGGCGAGCGCACTGCTGACGTGGTCGGCTGCCGCGGCGGCTTCGCCGCGTGTGCGAATCGCGCGGGCCAGTGCGTCGAAGCGGCGCAACACCCGGCGCGCCAGTCCCAGGGTCACGAGGCGCGATTGCCAGAACAGGCGCCGCGCAATAGGATCCGGTGACAACCCGCGCGCGATCACCGGATAGAGCCTGAGCGATTCGGAGTGGCGGAGCTTGTGCAACTGGTCTGCGCAGTCGAGAACGGCGCGTTCGGCGAGCGACGGATCCGCGTCGAGGCGCGCCGCAACCATGGAAAAACGGGCATTGAGCTCATCGTATTGCGCGATCAGCTCGGTGGTGAGCAGAGGGTCGTACTGCACCGGGGTATTCCACGTCAGCACCAAACCCTCGGGCTTGGCGCTCATAACCTCGTCGATGGCTTGCATCGCCCGAGAAAGGTTGAACATGGCGGGTTCCTCGATCTCTGTTCCTGGGCCACGGCCTTCGCCGCAACCATCCCCCCCGCAACGCAAAATTAATCGAAGCGACGTGATGCGGGCGTGACCGTGCGCACAATTCGCAAGTTCGGGGTGCCGTGCGCAGGCCATTCAGCTTCGGAACAACCGCTTGCACGCGGTTCTGCGCCTGTTGCAGGCCGGCTTCCGCTTGCCCCAGCCTTGTTTGTGCGGCGCACAAGCTACACCTTCGTTACACTATGGTTTGCCACAGGAATGTCGGCGCCGAAGCAACCCCTGACGAAGAACATGGCCGCAAGTATCAAGACCCCCGAACAGATCGAAAAAATGCGCGTCGCCGGACGGCTGGCCGCCGATGTGCTCGAAATGATCGCGCCGCACGTGAAACCCGGCGTGACCACCGACGAGCTCGATCAGATCTGCCACGATTACATCGTCGGCGTGCAGAAGGCGATCCCGGCCAACGTCGGCTACAAGGGCTTTCCGAAGACGATCTGCACCTCGGTCAATCACGTGATCTGCCACGGCATCCCGAGCCCGGGCAAGATCCTCAAGGACGGCGATATCGTCAACATCGACGTCACCGTGATCAAGGACGGCTGGCACGGGGACACCAGCCGCATGTATTACGTCGGCAAGGCCGACGTCCGCGCCCAGCGCCTGTGCACGGTGACGTTCGAGGCGATGATGCTCGGCATCGAGCAGGTGCGCCCCGGCGCGACGCTCGGTGATATCGGCTACACGATCCAGCGCCACGTCGAGGCAAACGGCTTTTCGGTCGTGCGCGAGTATTGCGGTCACGGCATCGGCACGGTCTACCACGAGGACCCGCAGGTACTGCACTACGGTCAGCGCGGCACCGGCCTGCGCCTGCAGGAAGGCATGACGTTCACGGTCGAGCCGATGGTCAACGCCGGCAAACCGCAGACGCGCCTGTTGCCGGATGGCTGGACCGTGGTAACGAAGGATCATTCGTTGTCGGCACAGTGGGAGCACACGGTGGCGGTGACCGCGAACGGATTCGAGATACTGACACCCTGGCCGAAGGCGGCCTGAGCGCCATCCGATGCGCAAGGTCGCCGACACGCCAGCCAGAGCGATCGTCGATCTGCCGCGCCTGGGTCCGACGGTACCGCGCTCGGGCGTGTCGGACGCCGCGCGCCTCGCGCTGCGGCAACTGCTCGGCGACACCGATCGTCGCGTTGTAGATGCCTGGCGCGACGGCGTGCCGGCGCTCGATCTCGCTCATGCGCGCGGCAAGGCCATCGAGGACATCGTTGCGCACGTATGGACGGCGTGCATCGGCGAATCCTCGACAATGGCGCTGTACGCCGTGGGCGGTTTCGGCCGCGGCGCGATGTTTCCATATTCCGACGTCGACCTGCTCGTGCTGTGCGAATCTGCGCCGCGCGGCTCGACCGTGCGCGCACTGGAATCGTTCTTCGTGCTGCTGTGGGATCTGGGTCTGAAGCCCGGCCATGCGTTGCGCACGTTGGCCGAGTGCCGCGAACTTGCCGCGAAGGATGCGACAATCTATACCAGTCTGCTCGACGCGCGGCGCATCGCCGGTGCTGCGCTGCTCGATGCGGGCATTGCCGCGCTTGTCGATGACGTTGCGGTATGGCCGCCGGCCGCCTACCTCGCCGCCAAGCGTGCGGACCGCCTGCAGCGGCATGCACGCTTTGGCGATACGACCTACAACCTCGAGCCGAACCTCAAGGACGGCCCGGGCGGATTGCGCGATGCGCAGACGATGCTCTGGCTCGGCCGGCGCCTGTTCAATGCGCCGACATTCGCCGAGCTGGCACAACAGGATCTGATTTCGCCGGCCGAGGCCGTGACGCTGGAGCGCGCGACCGAGCTGCTCGGCCGCATCCGTTTTGCGCTGCATCTGGCCGCCGGCCGCGCCGAAGAACGCCTGCTGTTCGACTACCAGCGCGAACTGGCGCGCCAGTTCGGCTTCAGCGACGAGCACCGGCGCAATCTCGGCGTCGAGCAGTTCATGCAGGATTTCTACCGTGCCGCGATCGCGATCGAACGCCTGAGCGAACAGTTCCTGCAGCGCTGCGAGGAAGCGATCGAGGACGTCGCCGATGCCAAGCCGGTGCGACTGAACGTCGATTTCGTCGGTATCGCGGGTCGCCTCGACTGCGATCCGCCCGACCTGCTGGTGCGCAGGCCGGCCGCATTGATCGATCTGTTCCGCGTGTGGACCGAACATCCGGAGATTTCGGGTCCGCGTGCCGATCTCGTGCGCCGCATTCACGAAGCGCTCGACCAGGTTGGCGCCGATCTGCCGTTCGACGCCGAGGTCAACGCGGCGTTCGCCAGGCTGCTGCGCAAGGGCGCACCGGCCGTCGAAGCGATGGCGCGCATGAATCACTACGGCGTGCTGGCGCGATACCTGCCGGCATTCGGGCGCATCGTCGGGCGCATGCAGTACGACCTGTTCCATGCCTATACCGTCGACGAACATGCGATGCGCGTGCTGCGCATCGTCGCGCGTTTTGCCGATGCGCAGGCCAGCCGCGAGTTTGCCCATGCGCACGAGCTGTGGTCGCGCCTGGTCAAGCCCGAACTGCTGCTGCTTGCCGCGTTGTTCCACGACATCGCCAAGGGCCGGGGCGGCGACCACTCCGAACTCGGCGAGATCGATGCGCGCGAATTCTGCGCGCGCCTGCAGCTGTCCGCCACCGATACCGACCTCGTCGCATGGCTGGTGCGCTGGCACCTGCTCATGAGCGTGACCGCGCAGCGCCAGGACATCACCAATCCCGACGTGGTGCACCGTTTTGCCGTCAGCGTCGGCGACTGGGAGCGCCTCGACTATCTGTACCTCCTCACCTGCGCCGATATCAGCGGCACCAGCGCAAAATTGTGGAATTCCTGGAAGGACCGGCTGCTGGCCGACTTGTACGTCAGCGCGCGTTACATGCTGCGCGGCGGCCTGGATCGGCCCGCCGCATGCCGCAGAACGTGTCGCCGACGTGCAGGCGCAGGCGCGCGCGCTGCTGCGAGAACACTTCGACGATGCCGATGTCGACAGGGCCTGGGCCGACTTTCCGGACGAATATTTCCTGCGCTTCACGCCCGAGCAGATTGCCTGGCAGACCGAAGGCATCGCCCTCGACACGACCGCAGCGCCGCTCGCGCTGGTCGAGGCCGAAGGTCTGCGCGGCGGCACCGAGGTTTTCGTCTACGCGCCGGATCGCGACGGGTTGTTCGCAACGATCACTGCGGTGCTCGACCGGCTCGCCCTTTCCGTGCAGGACGCGCGCGTCGTCACTTCGCGCAGCGGCATGAGCCTGGATACATTCCTCGTGCTCGACGCGCAGGGACGTGCACTGCACGATCCCGCGCAGGTCGGTCGCCTGCAGCGCGGCTTGATGCAGGCCCTGGACCAGTCCGCCGAGGCCGTCAGCCTGATCCGGCGGCCACCGCCGCGCGCGCTGCGCCATTTTCCGATCCCGACCCGGATCGAATTCCACGACGAACCGTCGAGCAGTCGCACGCAGCTTGCGCTGGTGTGCGCCGATCGTCCCGGATTGCTCGCCGGAGTCGCCGAGGTATTCCGCACCGGCAACATCCGCGTGCATGATGCGCGCATCGCCACGTTCGGCGAGCGCGTCGAGGATTTCTTCCTCATTACCGATCAATCC
The DNA here is from genome assembly GCA_963738115.1 of uncultured Gammaproteobacteria bacterium. Lineage (GTDB taxonomy): Bacteria > Pseudomonadota > Gammaproteobacteria > Xanthomonadales > Rhodanobacteraceae > Rudaea. The sequence continues at coordinate 202,010 of CAVTVN010000006.1, forward strand.
AACCGGCCGCTCGATGTGCCAGCGCAGGAGGCGTTGCGCGAAGCGCTGGCGCGCTGCGTGAACATCACGGCCTCCGCATCAGCCGAGGGAATGTATGTCATCGCTTGAACACACCATCGATCTTGCGTGGGAGAAGCGCGCCGCATTCACGCGCACGCGCATCGAGAAGAGTCTGCGCCCCGCAATCGAGGACGCGCTGGCCCTGCTCGAAAGCGGCAAGCGCCGCGTCGCCGAGCCGAACCACAAGGGCTGGCGCGTCAATTTATGGCTGAAGAAGGCCGTCCTGCTGTATTTCCGTGTCACCGACAATCACGTGATCGGCCATGACCCGCAACCGTACTTCGACAAGGTGCCGCTGCGCTTCGAAGGCTTCGACGACGTGCGCTTCAGCACGCTCGGCGCGCGCGTCGTGCCCGGCGCGATCGTGCGCCGCGGAGCGCACATCGGCAAGGATGCCGTTCTGATGCCGAGCTTCGTCAACATCGGCGCCTACGTCGGCTCGGGCACGATGATCGACACCTGGGCGACGGTCGGATCCTGCGCGCAGATCGGCCGCAACGTGCACATCTCCGGTGGCGCCGGCATCGGCGGTGTTCTGGAGCCGCTGCAGGCGGCGCCGACGATCGTCGAGGACGGCTGCTTCATCGGCGCGCGTTCGGAAGTCGTCGAAGGGGTGGTCGTCGAAAAGGGCAGCGTGATCGGCATGGGCGTATTCATCGGCAAGTCGACGCGCATCTACGACCGCGCCACCGGCAAGACGCATTACGGCCGCGTGCCCGCCGGCAGCGTCGTCGTCTCGGGCAACCTGCTGGCGAAGGACGGCAGCCACAGCCTGTACGCGGCCGTGATCGTGAAGCACGTCGACGCGAAGACGCGGTCGAAGACTTCGATCAATGAGTTGTTGAGGAGCTAGAGAGCGTGAGGTCGCCCGCTGCGCGGGCTCGTGAGGAGTGAGGTCGCCTGCTTCGCAGGCTCGTTAGGAGAAGCGTACTGCCACAACCTGACTTACTTGCGAGCGACCGAAGGTTCGCGACCTCACTCCTCACGAGCGCCGCAGGCGCGACCTCACGAGCGGGCGCAGCCCGCGACCTCGCATACGCTCCGTCGATGGGAAAACACAACAAATGATAAAACTATACGGACTCGACAAGTGCAGCACCTGCCAGAAGGCGCGTAAGTGGCTCGACCGCCACAAGATCGCGCACGAGTTCATCGATTACCGTGAGCACCGCGTCGATGCGCCGACGCTGAAGGCCTGGGCCAGGGCGGTCGACGGCTGGGAGAAACTCATCAATCGCACCGGCATGACTTGGCGCAACCTGCCGCCGGCGCGCAAGACGCCCGGTTCCGATCCGGAATGGCTGCTGCTGATCAAGGAATATCCGGCACTCGTGCGCCGCCCGGTGGTAGTGCAGGGCGACGCGGTCAGCCTCGGCTTCACCGACAAGCTGTTCGCGCGGCTGTTCACTGCACCGTCTTGACGGGACAACTGATCAAAAGAAGACATTCTAAAAAAAAGAAGGGGTTCGTCATTCCCGGCGAAAGCCGGAATCCAGCACTTTCTGCATTAAAGACAGAACAGCGCCTGCGCATCGCCTTGCGTCCGTGTCCAAGCGGCTGTGCAAGAGCTGGATTCCGGCTTTCGCCGGAATGACGAATCTGTGATGCTCTCTCAACCCTCAACCCTCAACCCTCAACCCTCAACCCTCAGCCCATGAGTCATGTCCTCGACCTCACCAGCGCCCTGATCCGCTGCCGCTCGCTAACCCCGAACGATGCCGGTTGCCAGGCGCTGATTGCGGCGCGGCTCGAGCGGGCCGGATTCACGATCGAGCATTTGCGCTTTGGCGAAGTCGACAATCTGTGGGCAACGCACGGCAGCGGCGATCCCGTGCTCGTCTTCCTCGGCCATACCGATGTCGTGCCGACGGGGCCGGAAGCGGACTGGACCAGCGCGCCCTTCGAGCCGACGATTCGTGATGGCCGTCTATATGGCCGTGGCGCCGCGGACATGAAAAGCGGTGTCGCAGCGATGACGCTCGCGCTCGAGGCCTTCGTCAAGGCGCAGCCAGCTCACAGGGGAACCGTCGCGCTGCTGCTGACGAGCGACGAGGAAGGGCCGCTCAATCGCGACGGCGTCAAGCGCGTGGTCGAGGAATTCCGCCGCCGCGGCCAGCGTATCGACTGGTGCGTGACCGGCGAGCCCTCGTCGCGCGAGCGCCTTGGCGACGTCGTGCGCGTGGGCCGTCGCGGATCGCTGTCGGGACACTTGCGTGTGCGTGGCGTCCAGGGCCACGTCGCCTATCCAGACAAGGTGCGCAACCCGATTCATCTTGCCGCACCGGCGCTGGCCGAACTCGCGACGACGCGCTGGGACGAAGGCAACGCCGAATTCCCGCCGACATCGTTCCAGATTTCCAACGTCCACTCGGGCACGGGTGCACTGAATGTCGTACCCGGCGAGCTCGAGGTGCGTTTCAACTTCCGCTACTGCACGGCAAGTTCGGCGGATGACTTGCAGGTGCGTACCGAAGCGCTGCTGCGCAAGCACGGACTCGACTTCACGCTGGAGTGGGACCTTTCCGGCGAGCCGTTCCTCACCCATGACGGCCTGCTGCGCCGCGCCGTGCACGCCGCCGTGCTCGAGGTCTGCGGCATCGCGCCGCAGGCCGACACCGGTGGCGGCACGTCAGACGCGCGCTTCATCGCGCCGCTCGGCGCCGAAGTCGTGGAACTGGGGCCGGTCAATGCCTCGATCCACAAGGTAAACGAATCGGTCGGGCTCGATGAGCTGGAATTGCTGCCCCGATTGCATCAACGTGTGGTGGAACTTTTGCTGCCCGGATAACGATGGGTATCGCAGCGCTCAACCCATCCTGCTTTCTCGAACTCCTGCCGCGCATGCACCAACGAATCGCCGAGCTGTTCCAGATACGCTGAAGCGGCGGCGATACGGGAACGCTACGATCACATCATTTGCTGCGGTCGCGCTGACGTAGGCCGATAAACTGCGACGCAGAGTATCTTGTCGGTTGACATTAGTGCACACTCGCGCCGGGCAGGGGCCGGTTCATCAGCGACCATGTGGGGTCCATACATCCCGAACCGGGCACGCACCTCTGCGCCGCCATCGAAGGGGTCCGCGTGAATCCAAGGGAAAAGAAAATGCAACGAATTCATCTTGCTGCCGGCGTGCTGCTGCTCGCACTTGCCGGATCGTCAATTGTGTCCGAAGCGATGACGAGCACGACGCCATCGGACGGCAACGGCCACCCGGCCGTCGTCGCGCTCCTGCGCTCGGATGGCTATTGGGCGCGTCCGTTCTGTTCGGGCATGCTGCTGTCGGACAAGGTCGTGTTGACCGCGAGCCACTGCTTGGAATTCGCCATTGGAGCCGAGCAGGTCGGCTGGCAGATATTGGCGACGAACGACGCCACTTTGCAGCAGGACAGCGGCGGTTGGCTGCAGATCAGTACGCTTACGACCAGTGCGGAATTCCAGCAGATCGTGCTGAACTCGGCCTACGACCCCAAGGTTCTCGGCGGCTACGACCACGACGTGTCCGCCGCGGTGCTGGCATCGCCGATCAGCGTCGACCCGGCCGCTTTTCCGACGCTGCCATCGTTGGGATTGCTCGACGAACTCAAGGCAAGCGGTTACCTGCGCGGCGCAACGTTCAGCGTACTCGGCTATGGCATTGTCGCGAAGCCGACTCCGGCCCATGGAAAATGGTCCGGTGTATTCAGTGGCGAGCGACGCATCGGAGCACTCGGTTTTTTTGCACTTGATACCCGCTTTATCCACGAAAGCCAGCGCATTCACCAGGGCGAAGACGGTGCCTGTAACGGCGATTCCGGCGGCCCAAGCCTGTTGCAGATCGGCTCGACCACTTATGTCGTCGCCGTCACGAGCAGCGGCGACATCCCGTGTTATGCGACGAACACGGCGACGCGGACCGATTCCGACGAGGCTCTCGCGTTGCTGACGCAAGTGCTCGACGAAAATCCCTGATCAGTCAAGCCTGATCAGTCAAGCTTGAGCAGTCTATCCCGGAGGGGCGTGGCCCTTCCGGGCGTTCCAGATGCACACCGACGCTGCATCGTCAGTCTTTGCTCTTCGTGCCCGCCGCAGGAACATGCTGCACGGCAGGCAACCCGGCGGCTGCCTGCGCGCGAGCGGCCGCAACGGCGGTCAGATAGACGCGCTGCACCTTGCTCGATTCGGTTGGCGGAATCTGCGCGCCGAGCGACGCGTCAAGCCTGGCGACGTCTTCGTATCGGTTTTCCGCGATGGCCGCCAGCATCGCGATACGCAAGAGCCAGTCCTGGGCCATTGGCGACAACTCTCCGCGGTATGATTGCAGCAGCGCGAGCGCTTTTGGCTGGACGGCTCCAAACTGACGTTGGCCGAGAACGGAAAGCAGAGCGAGCACCGCGCGCGAGGATTCCGCTCGCATTTCGCAGGCGATCCAGTGAGGTTCCGACCAGATGCCTTTCAAATGATTTGCGTCGAGAAACGGTATCGTGCGTCCGCCGAGAGCGATGAGGACGTCAATTTCGTCCATTGCGCTGCGCTGGTTGTCGCATGCGGCAAAGTCGGCGCGAACGCTCCTGGCCGCTGCAAATATTCCAGGATCGTGACCCGCGGCAGAGGGTTCGGCTTCGCCCAATGCGGAGGCGATCTCCGCGGCTTGACGGGTCAATTCCGCCGGTGTGAAAGTAGGGCCCGGCGACAATAGCTCCGCCGGTGGAGGCTGCACTCCCGCGATCACTTCCCTGACCGGGGCGTCGGCGGTGCTCAATCCCAGCAACATCAGGGCGCGCTTGTCGATGAATCGGGCGCGCGGCGCCTCCAATGACAGTATCGGATAGAAATCCGAGTTCGATCTTCGCGACATTGCCTCGAACAGTGGCACGAGGCTGCGCCGGTTGCCGGCCTCGCGAACTTCGACGTCGGCGGTGCCGGACAATCCGACGCGGCGCAACTGGCCGGCGAGGGAAGGCTGCTGGAAGATGTCGCCACGAACTTCGCCGAGCGACCCGGTCGGCGTCGCTATCAGAAGCATGTCGAAGTCGTTCGTGAAATAGACGCGAAAGTCGGAGAACGATCCGGACAAGGCGTTGCCGATCGACGCCACCAGTTCGTCATTGATCCCGTAAACCTGGATCCATTGCACGAATAGCCCGCCGGGCTTGAGATGACGCGGTATGAACCGATAGAACTCCCTGCTGAACAGGCTGGCGACGCCTGATACCCACGGGTTCGAGGGTTCCGAAGCGATGATGTCGTATTTCGACTGATTGGTGGCGAAGTACGATTTTGCGTCGTCGAAAATCACGTGCGAGCGCGGGTCTTCGAAGGCGCGTGGGACACGAGCGGCGAACACTTTCGCGCCTTCGACCATTTTCGGCTCGATCTCGATCGTGTCGACGCGGCTCAAACGCGGATCGCTCAACAGAATCTGCGTCGTCAGGCCGGAGCCGAAGCCAATCACCGCTGCCGAGTGCGGGTCGACATGTATGGCCAGCGGTAGCAGCGCCGCCATCGTCATTGTCAACTCGTCGACCGTTGGCGGCGCCTCATTGCGAAGCTGGATGGAGGCGTCTGCCTTGCCGTTGGTTGCGATCATGATGCTGCCGTCGACAAGCGACGTCGAAGAGATACTGGCGGTCTTGCCATCGCCATAGAAAATCACTTGCGCGATGGAACTGTCGAGGCGCGCCGCGCCTCCGCGATAGACACCGGCGGCCATCGCCATGGGGTCGAACTTCGCAAGAAACATTGTCGTGACGGCTGCGAAGCCGCAGAGCAGGACAATTGCGGCATACGCAAGAATCGGGCGTTGCGCGCGCGTGCGCCAAAGCAGGAAGAGTCCGAGTGCGAGATCGCCGACGGCCGCGACGATCATCGTCTGTTTCAATCCGTAGACCGGCAGGAGAGCAGTGGACGGCGACAAGAACACCGACAATGGCACCCACCGTATTGGCGGCATAGACACGGCCGACGCTGCGCTTCGCCGCCACCCTTGCGGATCAGTTCGAGCGTGAAAAGTGGCAACGTCATGCCGGCAAAAAATGCCGTGGGCAGCCATGATCAGGATCGCGCCGGCTGCTGTGGCGACATTGAAAAGCGCGTAGCCGTTGTCCGTCTTCGGGATGATGCGCATGCACCAGGCAACCCGTCGAACGACTGGTCGTACAGCAGCAGGCTCGCCAGCGCGGCGATACCCATCAGCATCTGCACGTATCCACCGGCACGCAACGGCTGTGCGTAGCGATCGATGCGCCGCGGATCCACAAGCCACCCAGAGCGAGTCCGCCGACGAACGCGGCAAGCATCAGTTCGAATGCGTGCAGGGTCGAGCCAAATACCAGGCTCAACATCCGCACCCAACCGATTTCATAGGCGAACGAAGTAGCGCCGGTGATGAACGCTGCGCTGGCAAGCAGCATCGACGTGCGCCGGCCGAAATTCGCTGCGCCGGCACTTGCGCGAGGCCCCGGCTCTTTTGTGCCGCGCCAACACGAATGCGCCGTCGCGACAACCAGATTGAGCACAGCTGCGGACACCATGGCGCCCGGCAGACCCACTGCCGGCAGCAGCACGAATGTCGCGAGCAACGCTCCGGCTGCCGCGCCGATACTGTTGGTGAAGTACAGGCCGCCGAGGATCGCTCCATTGCCGGCCGGCAGGCGACGCATCAGCGCATTGCTCATCAGTGGAAATGTCGCACCGAGCAAGACCGATTGCGGAAATATCAACGCGCCGCCAGCGCCCACTTGAATACGCGCTGCCTCGCCGTTGCCGGCGAGGGCCGGAAATGCGCTTGTCGTAGGCGAATTGCGTCGCGATTGCGTAGATCGGATGGAAAAGCAAGCCCGGCAAGGCCGATGCACGAGTTCGACCCAGGCGTAGGCGCGCAACAGATTGTGCCGATGCGTCGTCTCGCGCGCCGGCCCACCATGCGCCGAGCGCCATGCCGCCCATGAAGATCGCCAGAACCAGGCTCTGCGCGTAGGCGGCATGACCGAGGAACAGAGCCAAGGTATTGCGCCCAGATCGGACTGGTAGATCAGTCCGGCGCAGCCCGGAGAGTGAAAACGCCGACAAGGGCCAGTGCGTAGCCGCGAAGTCCGTGCGCGCGCGGTCATGCGCGGCTCGTATACCGGCTGTCGCTCGTGTCGGGCCGGCGCATGCCCGGTTGCGAGCCGGTCACGGCTTCAGCGTCAAAGTATACTTTGTAGTGCCAGGCAGGAATGGCGTTGCGCGCCCCTTGGCCCAGTCCTCGTGGCCGGCGCCGTAGAACGGCGACAGCGGGTTGTCGCTCTGGCCCGCGGGCATGTGGAAATAACCGAATTCCTCGTGGCCGGGCTCCACGGCGAAGCGCTCCGACGCGCCGAAGCTCGACGCCGCGACACGCGGCATGTTGCTGTCGCCGGGCAACTGGTCAGCCGGCATGTCGAGCAAGCGGCCAAGGCCGGGCAGCGCCGCGCTGAGCGGGTGGCTGATCTTTGCCGTGTTGGATTCGCCCCACGTGCGCGCGGCAAGGCCACCGGGCTTATCGGCGAGTTTCTTCGTGGCTCGCTCTGCGCACTTGCGCAGGAGGTCCTCCCAGTTCTCGTAGCCCGGTGGCAGCAGATGCGCGGGGTGCTGCAACAGAATGGCAGTGACGATGACTTCGGCCTGGGCGAGGCGCGGCATCTTGAAGTCGTCGAACTTGACGCGCACGGCCGCGGCGAATCCGTCGAGAATCGTATCGGTGACTTCGTTGCGGAAACTGCGCGTGAGGCGATAACCGACCGACGCCGGATCGGCGTGATCGTTCCAGTCGGCGGCGAGTTTCTTCGCCTCTGCGACAGCGGGCGAATCGGCGGCGCCTGCCAGCGTCCTGAGCAGCAGCTCGTGCCAATGCTCGAGGAAGATGGCGCGGTCGTCGAGCTGGATCGCGAGCATGTCGTCCGGGGCGAATTGTTCCTTTGCTTTCAGGTCGTCGCGTATCTGGCGCGCGCGCGCGCCGAGATCGTACCCGCCGTCGCCGAGGTGCGCATAGTCGGGACCTTGGAAATCCATGGTGCGCGCATTCGCCGTCCACAATCGCTGCGCGGGCGGATTCGACAGACGCGGATATTCCTCGGGCTTCAGCCAGCCGTTCCAACCGGTGCCGGCGACGCTCCAATCCGAGGGTAGCAACGGATCGTAGTTGCCTTCGCGTTTTGGAATGCGTCCTGCGATCGTCCAGCCGATGTTGCCGGCCTTGTCGCCGGCGACGAAATTCTGCGGCGGCATGCCCGACCGGTTTGCCGTCTCGATCGCTTCGTCGACGGTTTCGGCCACGTCGAGGTGCGCGATCTCGGTGTTGAGCGCGCCGGGCTGCAGCGCCGTCCAGGCGAGGGCGAGCGGGGTGCCGTCGGTGTCTTCGCCAAGAACCGGTCCCCATTCGGTGTCACGCACTTCCAGCGATTCGTCAGCCGCGCCATGCACCTTGATAGTTTCCGTCGTCACTTGCAGGGGCTGCGTGCCGGACTTGCTGTGATAACGCGTCTTGTCCGCCGCATCGGGAACGACGCGCACCCAGTCCATCCAGTCGCCGTAGCTGTTCGTGAACGCCCACGCGACATGCCGGTTGCTGCCGGCGACGAGGGCAGGGACGCCGGGCAGAGTGACGCCGATTAGATCGATCGTTTCTCCGCCGCGGCGCGGGTTGGGATACATCAGCCGTGCGCGGAACCAGATATTCGGCACGCGCAGGTTCAAGTGCATGTCGTTGGCGACGAGTGCGGCACGCGTCGATGTCAGCGCACCGTTCACGGCAAAGCTGTTGCTGCCGGGCGACCTCTCTCGGCCATCCGTGGCCTCCGAGGCACTAGGGCTCCTGCCCGTCGTCTTGCGCTCCATGCTCTCACCGGGAACGCGCAGCAATTTCGGATCGACCTTGCCAAGGTCGATGTCCGCCGGCGGCGGCAGCAGCGGGTAGGGCATCGGCGGTCCGAGCAGCGGCGCATCCCATGGACCGCCGCTGGCGGAGAGGAACTTGTACGCCGATTCCGGCAACGCGGCGCGGATCTTCGCAAAGCCGAGCTCGCGCGCGTTGGTCGTATCGACCAGATCGAAGAACATCGCATCCATGACGAGAACGCTGTCGGCCAACGTCCAAGGATTCGGTTTCGCTTGCAGCAGCCAATACTCCCAGGGCCGCGAGCCGAGCGCCCCGAGACCGGCGTTGACGCCATCGCTGTAGGCCTCGAGCGCGGCCCGGTCTTCGGCGGTCGCGTCCGCGAGCACCTGTGCCGCGCGCGCACGCATGCGGAACGGCCTGCGCTGCTTGTCCATCGGCAATGCCGCAGCGCCGACCAGTTCGGACAGTTCGCCCGCCGCGGCGCGGCGCATCAGGTCCATCTCGAAGAATCGCTCCTGCGCGTGGACAAAGCCGAGCGCGCGTGCCACGTCGATGCGGCTGTTGCCGCGAATCGTGGCGGTACCCAGCGCATCGCGCTCGACCTTTGCCGGCGAAGACAGGCCGGTCACGGTCAATTCGCCGTCGAGTTGCGGCACGCTGCCGCGTAACAGAAGCCATGCCATTACTATGGTGGCGACCAGGAGGACAAGCAGGGCGAGCAGCAGGCGTTTCAACAGCGGGCGGCGCTTTCGCATCGTTGGCAATCGGGTTGTCTCGCGGAAGGCCTGAATAGTAGCGCAGTGCGCCGTCGCCGTGCCTGCGGAAGCGATGCTATGCTGCGCATCTGCGTAATGGGGCGATGCGCGGCGTGACCGAATATCTCGACGACAGCAAGACGATGCCGGAGCCGACAGTCGCGCTGATCCGGCGCATCCGCGACGGCGACGGCGGCGCGCGCGACGTCCTGCTCAAGCGTTATCTGCCGGTATTGCGCCGCTGGGCGCATGGCCGCCTGCCGGCGTCGGCCCGCGACTTGAGCGACACCGACGATCTGGTCCAGGTGACGCTGTTGCGCGCCTTGAAGAACATCGACGAATTCGACGCGCGCCACACCGGCAGCTTTCTCGCTTATCTGCGCCAGATCCTGCTCAACCAGGTGCGCGACGAACTGCGCCGTCAGCAGCGGCGCCCCGGCGGTGCCGAACTCGATACCGAATTGCCGGACCTGGAAACGCCGCCGCTGGTCGAGCAGATGCTCGGTCACGAACGCGTCCGCGCCTACGAGCGCGCCCTGGCGCAGCTGCCCAAGCGCCAGCAGGAACTGATCGTCATGCGCATGGAGTTCGGCATGAGCTATCCGGAGATATCCGCCGAAGTCGACAGCACGCCGGATGCGGTGCGCGTCATGGTCGCGCGCGCCATCGTGCTGCTGTCGCGCGAGCTCGGCGGCGACGGTGCCGGTTCGTAGCGCGGCCGAACACGGCACGAGCCAGCGAGTGATGCGTTCCGGGTCAGGCAGGCGCGTGATATCCGGAATATTGTCCGTCCTTGCATTGGCTGGTTTGCTCCGGCCGATGATTGCGAGCGCGGAAACGCCACCTACGCTCGCCACCGTGCTCGTCACCGGAGTGCAACCGGGTCCAGGCTTATGGAAGGTATCGAACGGCGAACATGTGCTGTGGATTTTGGGCACCCTCAGGCCTTTGCCGCAAAAGATGTCATGGCGCTCGAAGGAGGTGGAGGCCGTGGTCGCCCAATCGCAGGAGGTGCTTGGCCTGTCGCGGGCGACGCTGGGAGTGAATCTTTTCAGTAGCCTTCCAGAGCTCGCGGCGTGGCGTCGAATCAAGCGGCTGCCGGATGGCCAGCGCTTGGCCGACGTGTTGTCACCGGACACATTCGCGCGATGGTCGAGCTCGAAAAGGTTATTCCTGGGCGCTAGCGACGATGTAGAACGCCTGCGTCCGCGTTACGCCGCAGTGACCCTGTACGACGCGGCACTGGATCATGCTGGACTCACGAACGCATATGACATCTGGGATGTTGTCAAGCGCATTGCCGGAAAGTACCGCGTTCGCATCGTGACAAACGACTTCACGATCCAAGTCGATGATCCGAGAGCACGGATCGAGGCGCTGGAGCATGCGCCTCCCGACACCGACGCTGCCTGCATGGACGCAACGCTGAACCGCCTGCAGGACCTGCAAAACATGGGGCTACGCGCCAACGCTTGGGCGACAGGAGACATCGAGACGCTGCGCAAGCTGCCGTACGTCGAGCAGGAGAGCGCATGCCTGGAAAGTATCGGAAACATCGAAGGGCTCGGCGGATCCGTGCAGGAACTCAGGACACGTCTGGCAACAGACTGGATTCGCAGCGCTCGGACCGCACTCGACGAAAATCGCAGTTCAGTGGCATTGCTGCCCATTGACGAGATGTTCTCGAAAACCGGAAGGCTGGCACAGCTGCGCGATATGGGCTACCTCGTCGAGGAGCCGAACGATGCGCTATGAGGCAGGTCGATCGGGAGCTTTCCGGCTCGATGCGCGATGTTCGCTTTTCCCCTGCTGTCACGTTAACTCGTCATAAACCGGATTTCGCGAAAAAAGCAGGTCTACTCATGCCACCAGAAACCCATCGCGACTCCAGCCAGCGCAGCGACGGCCTCGAGCAGGTTGCCGCGCGTATCGCCGACGAACAGCCGGTCAACTGGCTCAGCGTCGATGAAACGACCGACGTCGTTTCCGTCAGCGGCTTGCGCGAGATCGAGCAGCTGGCGCAGGGCTTCCGCCACATGCAGGTCAGCGCGGTCGCGCCGAAGACGCCGAGCTCGAACCGCTTCCGCTTCGGCGCCCTGCAGGTGCTCGAACCGCTCGGCAGCGGCGCGCAGGGAGAAGTCTGGCGCGCCTACGATCCGCTGCTCGATCTGCAGGTTGCGCTGAAACTGCGCAAGGTCGACTCCGATACCTTGTCGCACCAGTTCCTCGAGGAAGCGCGCCGGCTGGCGCGCGTGCGCCAGGCCAACATCCTCAGCGTCTACGGCGCCGCCGTACACGACGGCCGCGCCGGCCTGTGGACCGAATTGGTGCGCGGCTCGCCGCTGTCCGAACTGCTCGCGCAGCATGGCCCATTCCCGGCGGACGAAGTGCGCGGCATCGGCCTCGATCTGTGCCATGCGCTTGCCGCGGTGCATCGCCATGGCGTCGTGCATGGCGACGTGAAGGCCGCGAACGTTATGCGCGAAGTGTCCGGGCGCATCGTGCTGATGGATTTCGGCGCGGCGCGCGAATTCGAAGCCGCCGATGCGCGCGTGATCTCCGGGACATTGTGTTACCTCGCGCCGGAAGTACTGCGCGGAACCGCGCCGTCGCCGGCCAGCGATCTCTATGCGCTTGGCGTGCTCCTGTTCCATCTGCTCAGCGGCGCGTATCCGTATGCCAGCGGCAAACTCGAAGAGTTGCTCGACCTGCAGGAGCGCAGGCAGCGACTGCGCCTCGCCGACCTAAAGCCGGGACTGCCGGCGGATCTGGCAAGGGTAGTCGAGCAGGCGATCGACGCCGATCCGGCGCGGCGCCATGCCAGCGCGTTGGCGTTTGCCGCCGCGCTCATTCCGAAGCCGGCACGCGCGCATCCGGCCAGGACGTGGGGCGTGCTCGGCGTCCTCATCGCCGTGGTCGCAATGCTCGCTGCCCTGGTCTGGCGCGGCAGCGGCGGCGCCTGGCAGGCGGATGCGCAATTCCAGCGCGTCGGTGCACTCGGCCCGGCAGCGTTGGCCGACGGAGCCAGCATAGCGATGGGTGACCGGCTCATGCTCGAATTCCGCAGCGACCGCCCGGCATATGTATACATTTTCGACGACGACGGTTCGGGCACGACCGGTGTGCTGTTTCCGCTGCCGGAAGTCGAACCGGCCAATCCGCTCGCCGCGGGCACCAGCTATCACTTGCCCGGCAAGAAGGCCGGCACGTCGGTCGCCTGGACCGTGAGCAGCCACGCGGCGCGCGAGGAGTTCATCGTCATCGCCGCCACCTCGGCGCAGCCGGAGCTGGAGCGGGTGATCGCCGGCTGGCAACGCGCCGGCAGCGCGGAGCCGGGCGCGGCGCGCGGTGCACTGGGGTTGAGCGCGGCGCCCGACGAAAACGAAATCGCCAGCGCGGCGCTGCGCGAGGTGCTGCAGCGCGTCGAGCGCGACGGCCAGCTGCGTCACTGGCGCTTCGTGTTTCCCCACGCCGCGTCCCCTGAAGGCTGAGTCGGCCTGACGTTTTGCAATGTGCGCGGCATCGCCGCGCGCAGCGTCTTTCCGCGTTATCATCGCTCGAACCTGGACACCGCCGCACGCCGGCGCTGTCGAGCGATGCGCTTGTGCATGACGACGCAGCCAAGCGATTCGAGCAGACGACTTGATCAGGGGTAAAAGCGTTGTTCGATGACGTTCCCTACCTGCCGCGCCACTGGCTGGCAGCCTTGCTGTTGACGATCGCTGTCCCGCTGCACGCGGCGTCCGCCGACATCGCAGCGAGTGTCGAAGCGATCGAACGGGCGAGCGGCGCTGGCGACTTCGATATCTCGCTGCACCTTAGTGGCGAATTGCTCGAGCACATGCGCGACGGCGACGCGGGTCGCATCATGGCGCTGCAAGCGCGCGCCGATGCCCTGGTCGATGCCGGCGAGTGGACGAAGCAGAGCGCCGCACTGCATGCAGCGATCGGCAGGCTGCCGGACGCAAGCGTGCGCGAGGCGCTGGAAATCTGTTTCAGCGCAAGCGAAGCGGTCAACTCGAGCAGCTATCCGGCCCTGCTCGAAACGGCGCACAAGGGCTTGGAGCGAAACTTCCGCGAGCCGCGGACGTTCGTTGCAGAGATGCACGCCGCAGCCGCGAAGGCGCTGGTCGGCAGCGCAAAACCCGACGCGGCGCACGAGGAGGCGCAAGCGGCACTCACCGCCTGGCACGTCGAGCGCGGTTTGCGCGCGCGCCGCTACGAAATCGCCATGAACCTGATCCTGTCGCAGATCGAACTAGGCCAGGGTCAGTCGGATTCGGCGTTGCAGCGGGCCCTCACCGCCGGCAGTCTGGCCGCGGAGGCCTTCGGTGAGGGCAGTCTTACCCGCACCCGTGCCAACGATCAGCGCGCGGCGGTGCTCGAGGCGCTCGACCGTTTTGCCGAGGCGCGCGAATTGCGCGAGACGACACTGAAGGCGACGCGCGAGCACTATGGCGATCATCACATGCGCACGGCGCAGGCCGAAGGCGCGCTGGGCGCACACCTGCAGCGTACCGGAAACTATGCGCCTGCGCGCGAGCATTACGCGGCCGCCGAATCGATCATGCGCGCGCTGCCGGATGCCGGTTTGCGCGATCGCGTCATCCTCGCCAACAACTATGCGAACCTGTTGCAGGAAATGGGCGACGAAGATGCGGCGCTCGCGCACTACCGGATCGCATTGGACCTCGTCACCGACGACCGCACGCGTGCCGTCATCCTCACCAACATCGGCAACACCGAATTTCGCCTGCAGCGTTACGAGCAGGCCATTGCCGACTTCAACCAGGCGCTGCCGCTGCGCGAGAAGGCCGAAGGCAAGGACGCCCCGGGTCTGAGTTTTGCGCTCGAGGGGCTGGGCTCGTCGGTGCTCGTACTCAAGCGTTATGCCGAGGCCGAGAAGTACTTCGCCCGTGCCATTGAATTGCGCGGCAGGAATTCGGCGCCGAACCACTCGCAGCTCAACGTGCTCAACTTCGGCCTTGCGCTGGCGCGCTGGGGTCAGGGCAACGACGCGGACGCATTCCGCCTCGCCGTGCAGACGGCCGAAAGGCAGCAGGGGCTGCTCGCTTCGCTGGCGACCGGGTTCTCCGAGCAGCAGAGCGTCGCCTTCGACAACCTGCTGGTGCCGGCGACGCCGCTTGTGGTTACGATCGCGGCGCAGCACGGCGACGCCGGCGAGATCGCGACCGCCTGGCGGCTGGTGATGGTCGAACGCGGATTGATCGCGCGCGCGGAGGCGCGCCGCCTCGCGATCGCGCGCGCCAGCGCCGACCCGCAGCTCGCCCAGTTGTATCGTGACTGGCGCGCAGCGAACTCGGCACTCGGCGATGGCTGGATCAGCAGCCGCACCAGCGCAGCGAAGATGAGCGAGCTTCAGGCCACGGCCGAAGCGGCCGAACGCACACTCTGGGCGAAACTGGGCCGCCGCCAGGACAATCCCGCCGACGCAGCCAGGTCCGTCGCGGACCTCGCGCAGGCCTTGCCGAAAGACGGGTTGCTGATCGCGTTCACCGAAGGCGTGAGCCGCGATGCCGCGCGCATCGTCAACGCCGGCGTCGCGCAAGTCCCCGAAGACCTCTATGCCTTCGTACTGCGCCCGCGTGCGGCGCCGAAGTTGTTGCGCATCGGCCGTGCCGAGGCGTTGGCGGCGCAGACCCGCGCGTGGTATGCCGCGTTGCGCGATCCGCGCTCCGATCCGGCGCAGCTGCACCGGCGCGGCGATGAGCTGCGTCATGACCTGTTCGATCCACTCGGTGCCCTGGCAAGCCGGCAGACGTTGTTCGTCGTTCCGGTCGGCGAACTCTTTCGCGTCAATTTTGCCGCGCTGCCCGGTTCATCCGCCGATCACTACCTGATCGAATCCGGCGTGCGCGTGCACACGCTGTCGCACGAAGGCGACCTGCTGCTCGGCGCACCGGCAACAGCGGGCGGCAGGATTCTGCTGGCGGGCGCGCCGCAGTTCGGCATGCCGAGTGGAAATGTGGACAATGCGTCAGAGTCAAACGCTCGTCAGCTTTGCGCGCGTGTCGCCGAGCACGGCTTCGCGCCGATTCCGGGCGCCGAACGCGAACTCGATGGCTTGCGCGTTGTTTTGCGTTCCGCACTTGGCACCAACGCGCGCGTCGATTTGCTCGACGGTGCGCAGGCGACCAAGGAACATGTGCTGGCCGCGCTTGACGGTGCCGATGTCGTGCACCTGGCGACGCACGGATTCAGCTTCGACGAAAGTTGCGGTGCCGCCGAGTCAGCGCGCGGCATCGTGCTGGACCATTCGACTGCCGGACCGGCGCCGGCGACCCAACCGCTATCGGGCCTCGCCTTCAGCGGCGCCGATGTCGGCAGCGGCCACGCACCGGTCGGCGTGCTCAGTGCCGGCGAGATGAGCACAGCAGATCTTTCGCACGCCGGCTGGGTAGTGCTGTCGGCCTGCGATTCCGGCCTTGGCCCGATCGGCCGCACCGAAGGCGTGTTCGGCATGCGCCGCGCACTGCGCCTGGCCGGTGCGCGCACCGTCGTCATGAGCCTGTGGGAAGCCGACGACACGGTAACGGCCGACCTGATGCAGGCCCTCTACCGCGCGCGCTTCGGCGAACACCGCAACGTGCCGGACGCGATGGCGCGCTCGATGCGTGCGATCCTCGATGAGCGCCGCGCGGCGCATCAGTCGACGCATCCATACTACTGGGCGGCATTCGTCGGCGAGGGCGGTTGGCGCTGACGACGTTCATCCTGGCCTAGCGTCGTTGCGAAGGGCCGCCATCGACCCGAAGGAGCCTGCGCGCGTCTCCGCTGTGGGGCAGCCTATTTTTCGCGGCTCGCGACATCGGCCGCCGTCTGATAAATCGACCGGCGCCTACTTAGAGCTCGCGGCTGCCAACTCGAATCAATAGCGAGCGGTGCAGCGTAGCGGGGCCGTGGTACGCTCATGGCGCGAGAGTAGTCCGGGTGCAACATCCAACCATCAAGGGGGTTCGCGATGAACGTGATCTACTCGAGCACGCTGGCCGGGACACGGCGGCGCCCTCTGGCGGTTTGTCTGGCTTCAGTTTTCGCTTTGTCCTCGCCGTTGGCGTCGTTCGCCGCGACGAATTGGGTGGTCGACAGTTGTGACGGCGACGCCGTCACTGGCGTGGGGCCGAGTAGCGCAACATTGCGATATGCCGTGCTGAATGCGGCCAGCGGCGACACTGTCAACCTCAGTAGCCTGACCGCCTGCCCAAGCAGCAAGATCTCGCTGACCACGGGCGAAATCCTCGTTGCACAGCCGTCGCTCACCATCAAGGGACCCGTGGCATCGGTCCTGACGATCGACGCCACCGGCAACGCAGGTGGTATTCATGGTCCTTTCACCAGTCGGGTCTTCACGCACACGGGAGGCGGCTTTCTCACCGTGCAGTTCCTCACGCTGATGGGCGGACATGCCGTCCGCTTGGGCTACCCCGCGCTTGGCGGATGCATCTATTCCGCCGGCAACGTCTCGCTGCAGCATGCCAGCGTTACGGGATGCTACACGTACGAGTACGGACCTTACTTATCTGCGGGCGGTGGCGTGTACACGAAGGGCAACCTTGACCTCGTCAGCAGCACGCTGACCAACAACCATGCCAATGCCGCCGCCGATACCGAGGGTGTCGGCGGTGGAGCATTTGTCCACGGCTTTTCCTACAACGTGGGCAGCACGATCAGCGGCAACACGGCGAAGTCGCGAGCCGGAGGGGTCTATACCAACGGGGGTGCGCTTTTTCAAAGTTCGACGATATCGGGCAACTCCGCCGACTCGTTCGCCGGCATCATGGCCCGCTCGCTCACCCCAGGCGGAAACCTCTTCTCGCTCGGCCAAAGTACCGTTTCGGGCAATACGGCGACAGGCGGAACCGGCGCGATATACGTCAATTCGGGAAACGCGCATTTCTACAGTTCGACGGTCGCGTTCAACAGCGCGCCGATCAAAGCCGGGGTCGAGTTGAATTCCACGCATGGCGCGATGGCGGTAACGCTGGAAAGCATGCTGATGTCCAACAACTCGGCTGGCTCCAGCGACGACGACCTCTCCATAGCGGACGGGATCAATCCGATCTCGATCAATGGTGGCGACGTCGTCACCCCCGCAAACAACCTGATCCGGGCGACCAACGCCACATTGCCCACCGACACCATTAGCTCGTGCCCGCAGCTCGGTCCGCTGCGCAACAACGGTGGATTTACAAAGACGCATGCACTCGGCAGCACCAGCCCGGCGATCGACAAAGGCAACACGCTTGGCGGCGTCCCCCCCTTCGACCAGCGCGGCGCCGCGGCGGACAACGGCGAAAGGGACTACGTGAGGAAGTCCGGGCCCATCGGCGACATCGATCCGCCTGTCGCGGACATCGGAGCATACGAAGTCCAGCAGGACGATGAAATCTTCCAAACCTTTTTCGACGGATGCAACTCCTTGCCAGTGATGAAGTCAGCAAGCCGGTTCTAAACTGGAAGAGGCCATTGCGGGAACGCGAACCCGCAAAGTTGGTTCGATGCCGTCGTTATGGCAATCGTGAGCGTCCGCTTCACCGCATTGAGTGTAGGGCATCGGGCGTCCGGTTCGGGCCGGTAGCTGCCTCACGAAAAAATTCCGGCCATGAGAGGCAGCCGCTACCGGCCCGAAGGCGACCGTCGCGAGCGGCAGCTATTGGATAAGCCAGTGGTTGCACGAACTCCCCGCTTCACGGCCTGGTCTTTGCCCAATTCGCTAATCGACATCAAAACCCTGCAGTGTGACCGGCGTGGTGGGCGTAACCTCCAGCGTTGCAGTCGCCGTGTTGCCGGTGCCGCCTTCTGTCGAGGTGATCTGCACCGAGTTGTTCTTAGTCCCCGCCGTCGTGCCGGTCACATTACTCACCGTGAAAAAACAAGAGCCGCTCGCCGCAAGCGTCGCGCCGGACAGACTCACAACATCGGTGCCGGAGATCGACGTAATCGATCCGCTTGTCGATCCGGGAGTACAGTTTCCACTTAAACCACTCGGGGTGGAGACGACCAATCCGGCGGGCAGAGTGTCGGTGAAGGCAACACCGGTCAGCGCGACGGTAGAATTCGGATTGGCGTACGTGAACATTAGCGTCGTACCGCCGTTGAGCGGTATCGACGCCACGCCGAACGCCTTGATGAGCGTTGGCGCAAGAGGCGCAGTCACGGTGACCGACGCGTTGGACGTGTTGCCGGTGCCACCTTCTGTCGAGGTGATCTGCACGGAGTTGTTCTTAGTCCCCGCCGTCGTGCCGGTCACATTACTCACCGTGAAAAAACAAGAGCCGCTCGCCGCAAGCGTCGCGCCGGACAGACTCACAACATTGGTGCCGGAGATCGAGGTGATCGATCCGCTTGTCGATCCGGGAGTACAGTTTCCACTTAAACCACTCGGGGTGGAGACGACCAATCCGGCGGGCAGAGTGTCGGTGAAGGCAACACCGGTCAGCGCGACGGTAGAATTCGGATTGGCGTACGTGAACATTAGCGTCGTACCGCCGTTGAGCGGTATCGACGCCGCGCCGAACGCCTTGACGATGGTCGGCGGAGAGATGGTTTGCGCCGCCAAGGGCAGCGGCGCCAGAGTGGCGCCGAGGGCAAGCAGCAGGGCCAGCACGAAGCGTGGCGCGCGAGAGACGAGGGACGGACGGACGCAAGACGCTAGTTGTTTCAAGGCGATGACCTCGCTGACGCCAAGGCAACTTGGCTGTTTGTGATGTGCAAGCGTTGGTGGGCACCGCGCGCCTGTCATTCAGGCGCACCGACGACCGGAGTCAACTGCGCAATGCCCTGCGCCAAGGCCCATGTCGCGGCGATATAGAACGCACCCGCGCGCAGTACGTTGCGGCGCCGTAGTTCGGCGAAATGGCTCGCTTCATGCTCGGACGTATCCCCTGTGCCGGAGGCTATCCGGTCGACGCCGAGTGTCGGCGATTTACGTCATGGTGCGCAAGCGCGGCTATCCGACGGCTGGCAGATGGCGCGTTACCGCAACCTGAGCGTCTGCTTTGCGGCGGTGAGTTTCGGACATCGGATGTCCGGTTTCGGGCCGATAGCTGCCTCACGAGAAATCCTCAGCGATCGAGAGGCAGCAATCGACCCGAAGCGGACTGTCGCGAGCGTCTGCTATAGAGCAGCGAACATTCTTTGCGCGGCACGCGATCCGCCGGAACTTAGTGATTCGCTCCGCCGCTCGCCGTGCCACCTTCCGCCTGCGGCAGCGTCACCTTGAACTCGATCTTCGCCAGTTGCTCCGGCGCCTTGCCCAGCTTGCGCAGGAACGCCAGCCAGCGCGGGTCGGCGTGGATCTTGTCGAACAGGGTCTCCGTCACGATCTCGCCGAGGCCGCTATCGCCGTACTCGACCGCCTTGTCGAGCCACTCGAACGCCTTGTCTGTTTCGCCGCGGTAAGCGTAGACGCAGGCGATGTTGGAAGGCGCGTCCTTCTCCCACTTCGCGATCAACGCGGCCAGCGCAGCGTCGGAGTCGGCCTTGCGCCCCAGCGCGTGGTACGCCATCGGCAGGCCGATCATCCTGAAGACCTCGTTCGTCTCCTGCTCGATCTCCGCCAGCGCCCCCTGTGCATCGCCGTTCAGCAGCAGCGCATTACCGAGTTGGGCGTGCGCGCCGCCCCGGCCCGGCGCGAGGCTCAGCACGGTGTGGAACAATGCGATCGCCGCGTCGAGCCGGCCGGCCATGCGCTGTGTAACGCCCAAGTTGTACAGCGCCGACACGTTCACCGGGTCGCGGCGGACGACGGCCTCATCGAGTGCCACCGCCTCGTCCGTGCGTCCCAAAGACTCGAGCAGCACGGCGCTGTTGCGCAACACGTCCAGATCCGCCGGATCGAGCGTCAGTGCGCGCTTGAAATGCTCCGCGGCACCGGCGAGATCGTTGTCGCCGAAATTCGCGATCCAGCCGAGCCCGGCGTGGGCTGGCGCGTAGTCCGGATCGATCGCGAGCGCCTTCATCAATGCCTCACGGGCCTGGGCGAAGCCCTCCTTGTTGGACAGCAGGCCTTGGCCTGTCTCGTTGGTTAAGTTGCGACTCAGCCCGTTCCATGCCGGGGCGTATCGCGGATCGATCGCCAGCACCTTGCGGTACAGCGCGTCGGACTGCTTGAACGCCTCGGCGGTATGCTGCCGCCCGAGCTGAACGGCTTGCAGGTACAGCGCATAGCCTTCCGGATCGGTCGCGCGCACCGTCGGCGCCGCGCCGAGCAGGGTGACCTTGAGCTCTTCGACGACTTTCCCCGCGATCTCATCCTGGATCTTGAAGATGTCGTCGAGCTTGCGGTCGAACGTTTCCGACCAGACGTGGTAGCCGTCAGCGGCGCGGATCAACTGCGCCGTAATCCGCACCTGGTCTCCGGCCTTGCGTATCGAGCCTTCGAGGACGTTGGCGACATGTAGACGACGGGCAATTTCAGGAATCTCGATGTTCTGGCCCTTGAACGAGAACGACGACGTGCGCGCGGCGACGTGCAACTGCGTGATCTTTGCCAGCAGGTTCAACAGTTCCTCGGAGATACCGTCGGAGAAGTACTCCTGGTCCTTGCCCTGGCTCATGTCGACGAACGGCAACACTGCGATCGAGTTGTCGTTCGTTGCCGACGCTGCTGGCGTCGCAACTGGCGCGGCCGATCCGGCGGACATGGCTGCCGGCGCGCTCGCCTCGTTGGATGTGGTGGGTCCGTTCCGGCGCGGCCCGAAGTTGACGAACGCGAATAATCCGATCGCCAGCACCAGCAGACCGATGATGATGTAGTCCAGCCGGCGGCTGGTGACGTGCGTGATCGATGCCGAACGATCGACCTCGCTCTCGCGCTTGAGGCCTTCCGGCGTCAGCTCGTAGATCCACGAGAACATGATCACGAACGGAAAGCCGATCACGCCGATCCACGTCACGATCGGGACGAGCGACGACGGCAGGTTCAGGGCCGGCACCAGGGTCGCCGTGATCTGGACGATGACCCAGCCGAGCGCGAGGTAGGCGGCGCCCGCCTTGAACACATTGCGGCGCCGCAGTTCGGCGAACAGACTGCGTTTCATGTTCGGACGCAAATCCCCTGTGCTGGAGGCAATCCGGTCGTGGCCAAGTGTCTGCGATTTACTTCATCTCACGCAAGCGTCCGGCTGTTTACGCCCGATCAACGGCGACCGCGTCCGAGCCGAGTGTCTCGTTACCGGCGGCAATTTGAAGGCCGTGAGTTTCCGCTGTGGGCCGATAGCGCCTCACGAAAAATTCGTGGCCTTCGAGAGTCCGCTATCGACCCAAGCCGATTGTCGTGAGCGTCCGGAATCGGGTGAGCCGCCGACTTATCGCTCCCAATAGGGTGGCGTTCCAAAACGGGCGTGCAAATGCGCAATTAGCGCCAGAACTTTGGCAGAGACGCGCCGATCATTGGGGTAGGCAATAAAGATCGTTGCTGTCTCGGCTTCCGCATCGACAGCAACCACCCGTAGTTTTCCTGGAGCCAACAAATCATGGAAGAAAAACGTCGGTAGCAAGGCAATGCCCAGGCCCTCCAGCGCTGCGTCGCGCATGACGATTCCGTTGTTGACACGCATGACCGTTCCAGGCCGTGCCACTGACCAACGCCCCGACTGCCGGAATCGCCAATCCGATGCACCGCGATTGGAATAGATGATTCCATGGTGATGCTCCAGATCGGCAATGGTTCGGGGTGTGCCATGTTTTTTCAAATAGCGGGGCGAAGCGACCAGCATGCGCCTGCTCGGTGCGAATTGTTTGGCGATCCATCCATTGTCAGGCAGTGGGCCGTGACGAATGATGGCGTCAAAGCCATCGGTTGCACCGACGAAACGGTCATCGAGATCAAGCGACAGTTCAATGCGCGGATTCGCCTTGAGAAACGAATTCACCGCCCCGGCCAAATGCAAGATGCCAAAGCTGACGGGCGCGGAAATCCGCAAAGGTCCTGCGAGTTCACCCCGCCTTTCGGACAATTCCGAAGTCGCCTCGGCTACTTCGCGCAGGATGCGCCTTGCGCGCTCAAGAAGAGCGATGCCGTCCTCGGTAAGCGCCAAACCACGCGTGGAGCGATGCACCAGTGTGGCTCTTACATTGCTCTCCAACTCGGCGAGGCGATCACTGGCAACCGATTTGGAAATCTGCAAGCGCCGCGCGGCCTCGCTGATCGAGCCAGCTTCGGCAATTGCAACGAAAGCCAGGAGCGAATCGAGCTTCAGCACTGTTCGGTTTTCCAGAACGCTTGTTCCTGCAATTACAGTCTAGACCGAACGCCGCTGCTGAGCTATGGTCCTGTCTTTGGGTCCGGGGAAATTTGATGCTGCGATATTCCTTTGCTCTGCTCGCGACACTCCTGTCTGCTGTCCCGGCCTTTGCGCTGGAGCCCTTTCCGTCGGGATTTCATACCCAAGACATCAAAACCAATGGCACTACGTTGCATGTGCGAATTGGTGGTCACGGCCCCGCAGTCGTCATGTTGCACGGGTTTGGCGATACGGGTGACATGTGGGCACCGGCTGCAGCAGTGCTGGTCAAAGATCACACGGTCGTCGTTCCTGATCTGCGCGGCATGGGATTGTCGGCGCATCCCGATACCGGCTACGCCAAGAAAGACCAAGCCGTGGACATCGCGGGCGTCATGGACGCTCTGAGCATACAAAAGGCCGACCTGGTCACGCACGATATCGGCAACATGGTCGGGTATGCCCTGGCGGTGCAGTACCCGGCCCGCATCACCAAATGGGTCGTGATCGATGCGCCGCTGCCCGGAATTGGCAATTGGGATGAGATCAAGCAAAGCCCGCTGCTCTGGCACTTCAACTTCCGGGGACCGGACATGGAAAGGCTGGTTGCCGGCCGCGAGCGCATCTACCTCGACCGCTTCTACAACGAACTGTCTGCCGATCCGAAGAAGATCGATGAGGCAACGCGCCAACATTACGCCGCGCTCTACGCGCGACCGCATGCCATGCACGACGCCTTCGAGCAGTTCGCCGCGTTCAATCAGGACGCCGTCGATAACAAGGCGCTTCTCGCCGAGAAGGGCAAGCTGACAATGCCGGTGCTCGCCCTGGGTGGGGATAAATCATTTGGCACGGCCGAGGCGGACGTTCTGCGTGTCGTGGCAACGAATGTCACGATGGGCATCGTCTCCGGCTCTGGCCACTGGATCATGGACGAGAACCCGAAAGACACGACGGCGTTGATGGTGGATTTCCTGGCGAAGTAGGA
The DNA here is from genome assembly GCA_963738115.1 of uncultured Gammaproteobacteria bacterium. Lineage (GTDB taxonomy): Bacteria > Pseudomonadota > Gammaproteobacteria > Xanthomonadales > Rhodanobacteraceae > Rudaea. The sequence goes on from CAVTVN010000006.1 coordinate 225,896, forward strand.
AACCAACTCGGAGAAGACATGACAAGAATGGTTTGGACATTGGCCTTGTTGGTGGCGGCAGTTGGCGCCGCGCAGGCTGCTCCTGTCGACCAGGTTCGCCTTACGCCGGTTGAGATTGCGGCGAAGGAAGCCGGCGGCGCGAATGCGGGCACGTCAGGTGTGGCAGGAATTCGAACAACCGTTCTCCTGGGAGACCCGACGAAACCGGGGCTCTACACCATCCGGCTCAGCATTCCCGCCAACACGACAATCCAGTCACACACGCACCGCGATGACCGCTCGGCCATCGTAGTTTCAGGTACTTGGTATTTTGGCTATGGCCGCGAGGCGAATGAGACGGCGACAAAGCCCTTGCCGCCGGGCAGCTTCTACACCGAGCCCGGCGGTGTAGCTCACTTCGCACTGACGAAGACGGAATCGGTGGTGGTCTACATTACGGGGTTTGGTCCAACGGACACCGTTTATGTGAACGCGACGAACGATCCGCGCGCCAAATAGGAAAACGCCAAGACTTCATTTTCAACGATCCGCGATCCCACCAAGGATCATCTGCTCACACCGCAAAATTCAGCCCTCCGGCTGTTTGCGCCCGGTCAACGGCGACCGCGCCCGGCGTCTACCGAGCCGAGTGTCTCCTTACCGGCGGTAACTTGAAGGCCGTGAGTTTCCGCTGTGGGCCGACAAGCCATTTTCGTCTGCACCATCAAATGTGACCATGCGGTTCGCCTGCATCACCGCCGCGCGCAGCGTGCAGGTGTTGGGAGGGGCGGGAACAGGGATCTCGCACTTGCCATCAGTGACGTCGGCGTCGACACCATCGTCGAAGCTGTTCACATTGAAGGTGACCTGAGCCGGGGCACAAGTCGTCAGCAACAGACTGCCCGCGATCGAAAATCCGATCACGCGGGCCACGCGGATCCAGCCTAGCCAGAGCATCCATGGATTCACCGCTTTCCCCTCCATTCCGCCAAGAGGCATTCGCAGTCATATACGAGAATCACGCGAGCCGAACGCTATTGAGAGCCAACCCCGGATTCGCCCCGCCGACGCCTACGCTCGGACACTTTGCGGACGATAAAATTTAGCACGCAACAGCCGGCCCAGTCCGTCAGTTAGCTGTCAGAAATGGGCGGCCTTTCTGCATCGCGGAATGATCGGCGGATGTCAGCCGGCGAACGTGCAGGTGTTCGTATTCGCGTTCCTCCGGCAGGAGTATCCGCTTCCGACCCGGAAGAGACTCAGGCGAGTGGTAGCTATGGAGCCGCCAAATTTTTAGCGGCTCGCGATCCCCAGGGGCTAGTGATTCGCTCCTTCCTTCGCCGTGCTGCCTTCCGCCGCGGGCAACGTTACCTTGAACTCGATCTTCGCGAGCTGCTCCGGCGCACGGCCAATCTTGCGCAGAAACGGCAGCCAACGTGCATCACCATGAAGATTGACGAAAAGCGATTCCACGCCAATGGTGGCCAGGCTCGGATCGTGGGAACTTGCTCCCTTTTCGAGCCATTCGAAGGAGCGGTCGATATCGCCGCTGAAGGCAAGTACGCTCGCGATTGCCGCGGGCCATCTCTTAGCGTCGATTGCGATCAGGTCGGCAATAGCCGCAGCATATTTTGCCTCGTCGCCCAAACCACGGTAAGCCATCGGCAACCCCAGCTTGCGCCAGGCCTCGCTGGATTCCTGCTGTATGGTCGACAGAGCGGCTGCATAGTCGCCTTTTTGCAGCAACGTCTCGCCCATTCGATAGTGAACGCTGATGTTGCCAGGACTGACCTGCAGGACCTTGCGGAAGGCTTCGATGGAGTCGTCGAATCGCCCGGCGTAACGATAGTCGATGCCGACACTATTTAGCAGCGTCGGATTTACCGGGTCATGACGCAAGGCATATTCATCGAGCGACAGGCTCACGGGAAGTCTGCCAAGGCCTTCAGCCACGCGGGCAGCCGTGTATACAATATCCGGATCGGATGGCGACAGCGCAAGCGCACGTTCGAGGTGCTGCGCTGCCGCTGCCAGATCACCATCGTGATCGAGTGCGATCCGACCGAGCGCCGCAATCGACGGCGCATAGTCCGGATCGATCGCAAGGGCCTTCCCCAAGGCCTCGCGTGCCAACTGGTAACCTTCTTCGAGCGGGCGCATGCCATTGTTCGCCTGCCGACGGTAGTTGTAAGCAAGGCCGTCCCATGCTGGCGCGTAGTTGACGTCGATAGCCAGTGCCTGCTTGTAAAGCGCGTTCGATTGCTCATAGCCTTCCGGCGTATGCAGCCTTGAAAACGGTCGCGCCTGCAGGAACAAGGCATACGCCTTGGTGTCGACAACCTCGGATTTCGGAACCGCGCGCAGCAGTGTGATCTTCAACTGCGCCACCACTGCGGCGGCGATTTCATCCTGCACCGCGAAGATATCATCGAGCGGACGCTGGTAAGGTTTCCGACCAGAGGTTGGTATCGGTACGGGCATCGATCAGTTGTGCGTCGATGCGCAGCCTGTCGCCAGCCTTGCGAACCGAACCTTCGAGGATGTGGGCAACATGGAGTCGTTTGGCGATCTCCGCTCCGTCGAGTGACTGGCCCTTGAACGAAAAAGCCGAGCTGCGCGACGTGACGTGCAGTGCAGGTATCCTGACAAGCAGGTTGATCAGCTCCTCAGCAAGGCCATCGGACATGTATTCCTGGTCCTTGCCGGCCGACATGTCCACGAACGGCAGCACCGCGATCGAGTGCTCCGCGATTGGGACTGCGGCTTCCTCGTTGACGCCGTGGTGCAGCACGAAGCGATCAGTTAGCAGCAGCACGACCGCAATGATCAGCACACCGATGATCGCGAAGTCGAGCTTGCGCCCGGTGTGACGCGTGATCGACTCGTGCAGCTCGATCTCGCTCTCGCGCTTGATGCCCTCGGGCGTGAACTCGAAGAACCAGGCGAACGCGATCCAGAACGGAAAGCCGATGACTGCGGCGACGATGAACCAGCGCACGGCCCAGGTCGGAACGTCGAAGACTGGCAGCAACTGCGCTGCGCCCTGCGAAAGGGCCCATACAACGCCGATGTACAGCACCGCCGCACGAATCACATTGCGGCGGCGCAGTTCGGCGAACAGACTGTGCTTCATGCTCAGTCGCACTCCCCTGGCCCGGATGCAAACCGGTCGATGCCAAGAAGTGTCCGAAATTGCATCAAAGTCCGCAAGCGCGCGTTGCGTCGGCACGAAAGTGCAATAGGGTCAGATTCCGTTAAACCCAACAATGGAATCCGACCCGCTTATCTGCAACAGGGCCCGTCTCGTGAAAGCACTGTGGCGTTGCGTAAGGCAAATGTAAGGTTCGGCAATGTACAGTGCGACACACTGCTCCATACGTGAGCGTCCAACACAGATCCGGGTCGCTCCGCCATCGGCGAATAAATTAAGGGGATAACACGACAGGTCGATCGACCGGGCGCCTAGCGCTCTGCATTGTGCTTGCTTTTTTTTCGTCACTCGCCAGCGCCGCGACGTGCTACGTGAACTCCGGTGTCTTCGATAGACCTATTTCAGCAACCACAGTCCAAGCGTAGTCGATCACCCGCAAAGCGTTGTAGGTGACGGTGAAGGAGTGATCGATGACCGCGGAAGGGAAATCAGCAGCGGAACAGGCGAGGGGTACGGCCGCTGGATCGTGATGAGTCTCCCTCGAAGCCAGGCGGTCGACCGTGGAAACGAAGCGGGCGACCGTGCAGGCGAGGCGGCCGATGCCTGGCGGATGATCGATGTTGGTATAAGCGAGACGCGTGACGCTTGGAGCGTCATCAATTACGGTCTAAAGCGAGGCGGGTGACGCCTGGAGCGTGATCGATGATGGTCCAAGCGAGGCGGATGACGCCTGTGGAGCGTGATCGATGACGGTATAAGTGAGGCACATGACGCCTGAAGCGTGATCGCTGACGGTATAAGCGAGGCACATGACGCCTGAAGCGTGATCGCTGACGGTATAAGCGAGACAGATGACTGCGGGAGCGTGATGAGCTTAGGTCGTCACCCCCAGCTCGTCATCCCGGCGAAAGCCGGGATCCAGCTCTTCATACAATCTTGAGCCACCACCACGTTTCTTTACATTCGACGATCTTGAAGCCTTTCACTGACCGGCGTATGATCCGCCGGAGTCGCTCGTCCGGTGCTGCCCAAGCACGACGCCGAGCACCAGAGGTACGCACAAGGAACAGGGGAGTGCGAAATGGAGTGGATGACACGAGCATTGATGCTCGCTGCGCTGCTGGCCGCAACGGCCGCAAGCGCGCAGACGACTGCGACTGCACAACGAGTTCAATTCAGCGGCGCTGACTCCACATTTGCCGTGGTCGCGACAGCCAGCGCACAAGTGACGCTGGAGCCGCAGTTCCTCCGAGTGACGCTGGAACCCGGCGAGATTCGCGCGACAGCCTTCTCCAAACAGCCCAGACACGTTACCGGCTATCGCATCAACCTCGGCTACACGCTGCCATCCGGCGAGTGGGACATGCTGCGCAAGTCAGAGCGTGTGCCGGTCGACATCGTGTTGGATCATCTCGACACGTACCCGGTTGCGCCGCGAACATTGCTGATCCCGATCGACGGAGTCGATACGCTCAAGAACAAGTGGCTGGTCTTCGAGGTTTATGTCGATGGGACACCGCCGATGTTTACGTATTCGCATAGTGGGAAATTGAAGTTGGAAGCGCTCCAGGTACGGCAGGACTGAAGGTCGCGTAGTACGTCGCACACGCTATGGAAAACGGCACCAACTTTTCAAAAGGAGTTTCACATGCAAGTATCTCGCAATCTGTTTGCAGTCTGTTGTCTGGCGTTCCTCGGCGGCTGCGCCACGAGCCGCAGCTACATGCGGCTCGACGTATCCCACAGCTCCGCGACAGTTACGACGCCGAGCGGAAAGGCCGTGGTAATCGATGCCGTGAAGGATGAACGCAGGTTCGAGGAAAGTCCCGGCGATCCGAGCGTGCCCTCGCTGAAACCGGGCGACGAATACAAGCTCGGTGCCGAGGAGCGCAAGCGCGCCATCGCGCGGAAGCGCAACGGCTGGGGCAAGGCGATGGGCGACATCCTGCTCGAGAACGGCGAGACCGTCGAGACGCTCACGCATGACCTTGTCGCGGACGGCTTTGCGCGCCATGGTTACCAAGTGCTTGCGCCCGGTGTGTCGGCGCCACCGGAAGCTGTCCATGTCACCGTTTCGATCGACGAATTCTGGGCGTGGTTTACGCCGGGCATGTGGACCGTGGACATGGAAGGCAAGATTCACTCGTTGGTCCGCACCAGCAGCGGCGTGCAGCTCGACGTACGCGCCTACGGCAAGAATTCCGGCGGTACCGCCAAGGACGACAACTGGAAAGAAGCCTACGACCGTGCCTTCAAGGATTACGCGGCGCGATTCGACGAAGCGTTTAGCCGCTCGGGGTTGTAACCAGCTGGAGAGATCCTTGACGCACGAGTAAAAAAGGAGTCAGGTACATTTTCGAATAGCGCAAAATGAACCTGACCCCTTATTTTGCGAAAATCGAACGTGTGAGCCGACGCATCGCAGAGAACGGTGCCAGGTCCATGGCGCCACTCGCACGGACTCGATTCAACCGATTCGTTCGGCCGTCAGGCGAACGCTGCGGTATAAGAGCTCGATCTCGTTCTGATTGAGCCAAACGATTTGTCTGCGTGCTGGTGGTAGCGTCTCGTCGGCCAAATCCAGTCCGAAGTGACGTATGAAGTAATACACGGTGCACAAGCGCATTCGGATCTCGATGCGGCCATCGGCCATTCCGTAGTCGAGTTCGAGCGCACGGCGCTGTCCTTCAGAGAGTTGCGGATTGGTGCCCAAGCGAATCGGAACCAAGGTCTGCCATTCGCCATCCAGTGCGGCCGGCACGTTGCCTGGTTTTGTCTCGCCAACCGACAGGATTCGCGCCAGCACGAAGTCGCCGAAAGCAGATTTGCGATAACACCAGGCGCGCGCGTGCCACCGGAGACCATCGAAGAATAGGGCGTGTGGCGCCACGGATCGCCATTCGGGTTCCGCGGAGCTCATCGATTGATAGCGGATCTCAATCGCCTGGCGTCGTTTGATGGCAAGCACGATCGGCTGCAAGGTTTCGGCGGCGAGCTTCCGCCGCACACGTGGTACGGCGTCGTGTGCGGGAGCAGAGCCGAGCCATGATTCGCTCGGACTCATGGCGTGATCGGCGATGAGCAAGAGCTGGGTCAGGTATTTCCGCGCATCGGGCGTGAAGAAGCGCGGCCTGAAGTCGCGTGTGGCGACATACTCTTTGAGACTGCGATCGTAGATGACGTTGTCAGGAAACGTTTCGAGATAGAGCGCGATGTCAATCGACACTTGGGGTGCGGAGATCGCGAACCGGTTCATCAGATCTGAGCGGCTGACTCGGGCCTCCCAATAGATGCGTTGCTCGAAGAACGCCAGGCGCTGCCGCACGCGCGGAGAGATTTGTGCGTTGGAATCTTCTTGGTCCATTCCAACAGTATAGATAAATGGTTGACTGAAAACGAATCTAGTTTCTAGACATCAATCAATAACATTGGTATATTTAGCACTCACGCTATCGGAGTGCTAGTTTGGGGTACCCCAAGATATTGTGATTTGACGTTCCAACTCAAGGATTGACCCGTTCTGCGGTTCAGCGACCCTGATCGAGCCACCCGCCCCCACGATGCCGAGTCCTTCGCGCCGGCAAGCATCGACGTCTCCCGGCGCGATTTAGGAAGCACTGAAATGTCCAACATCGATTGCCACAAAGAAATGAAGGGCTATCACGCAGACGAGGTCAACCTGTCGAAGCCCGATCAAGACGAAATGCGTGCCCGCCGCGACGCCGGCCGGACGCGGCTGAAAAACGGACTGGCCGAAGCCGGTCACGCCGCACCGGTCGAGATCGCCTCGCAAGGCTCGTATGCCATGCGCACCATGATCGAAGACACCGAGAGCGATTACGACATCGACGACGGCGTCTATTTCGACAAGGAGGATTTGAAAAAATCCGACGGCACGTATCTCACGGCGCCCGAAGCTCGCCAGCGTGTGCGCGACGCGCTGAAAGACGATCGCCTGGCGTATGACGCCAAGGTGAAGAAAAACTGCGTGCGTCAGAAGTATCCCGCGGGCTACCACATAGATATCCCGGTTTACCGCATCGTCAAGACCAAGGACGCTAGCGGCGCACAAACGCAGCACTACGAACTCGCAAGTGGCGAAGACTGGGTCAAGCAGGACGCGCGCGCCGTTACGCGCTGGTTCAACGGCAAGGTTGGCCAGGAATTGAAGTCGGGCGAATCCGATACGAGCCAGACGCGCCGCATGACCAAGCTGACCAAGCGCATGGCGCGTAGCCGCACCGCGTGGAAGGCGAAAACGACGAGCGGCATTTGCCTCTCGAAACTGGTCGTCGATCATCGCATGCTGATCAGCGATCGTGATGACTCGGCCTTGCGCGACACCTGGAAGGCGATGAAAGCGCAGCTTGACCTCACACTGCAGATCGTCCATCCGGTCGATCCGACGAAAAACCTGGCAGACAACGGCGACGAGAAAGTAAGGTTCTTCCGAGAATGCCTGGTAGAGGCGCTGAAGAAATTGGAAGTGCTCGATAAGCCCGACTGCACCAAGGCCCAAGCGCTCACTGCCTGGGACGACGTGTTCAGCACCGACTATTTCAGCAAGCAAGCCGAAGCATCGAAGTCTTCGCTGCTCAAGTCCGCCGCCGCCGCGTCCGGCGGTATTTCGTTCCCCAACCGCGCCGTGGTCCCGAACAAGCCTTCGGGATTTGCGTGATGAACTGGTTCCTGGACGATCCCGCTCGCTTTGTTCGCGAACGCGAAGCGCTGCGTCAGCTGGCCACTGCGGGCTGGTTGACGCACCGCTGGTGCACGGCGGCGGATGGCCAGCTGGCAGTCGAGCTGGATATGACGATCCACGGCCGGCTGTATCAGGGAATCATGACGTATCCCGCGTTCTTCCCGCTGGCCTTGCCGCCCATTCGTCCGCGCGACAGCACGGAACTGTGGAGTCTTCATCAATATGGAGCTGGCGGTTCGCTGTGCCTGGAACACCGTGCAGACAACTGGCATCCCGACTTGCACGGTGCCGATCTCGTGCGCAGTGCGCACAAACTTTTGTCCACCGAGAATGATCCGGTCGCGCCGCAAGAGGTGCCATCGGCGCACCGCATGACAGCAGGGCAAGTTCTGCGCAACCAGCGCGAACGCTGGATCGTCACACCGGATGCGCTCGACAGGATCGCAGCCCTTCCGCTCCAGTCGATCGCACCGTGCACGACCGTCACCGTCGCGCATCAACGCACGCGCGTGCGCTTTGTCTCCCACATCATCGTCGGTGAAACGCAGAATACGGTGGACGATTTGCCAAAAGGCTTGAACGACTATTTCCCGGTGTTCACGTGGTCCGGCGCCGGCCGCATTTTCCGCAACGCGTCGTGGACTGGATTCGATCACTTGACGACCGTCGAGGCACTGATCGCCAAGTTGAACGCAGCAGGACTCGAAACCGCGAGTCTCACTGGGCTGGCGCAGGCCGATGGCAATGCGACCTTGATCGTCCTGGCTGGCGACACCTTGGACTTAAGCGTTGCCTATATCGTGACGACGAGCGATCCCGACACATTGATTGAGGCGAGCATCGTTCCTTCCGGAACGATGATTACGCGCGTGCCGGAGGAGGCGCAAAGACTTGCTCAAGTCCGCATCGGCATCGTCGGTGCGGGATCCTTGGGAAGTAAGATCGCCGCATCCTTGGCACGCTCTGGCGTGCGTCGGTTCGTCCTGGTTGATGACGATGTTCTGCTCGGCGGAAACATCGTGCGGCACGAACTGGATTGGCTGGCCGTTGGCATTCACAAGGTCGAAGGCCTGCGGGATCGGCTACATTTGATTGCGCCAGGGATGGACATCGCCGTCCACGCGCAGAAGGTGAGTGGCCAAGAATCGCCGCTTCAGACGGGTGCCGTTCTTCAACACTTGAGCGCCTGCGATCTACTCATCGATGCCACCGCGAACCCCAACGCTTTCATCATGCTCGCCTCGCTCGCGCAGATCGCCAAGAAACCGATGCTGTGGGCGGAACTGTTCGCCGGAGGGTTCGGAGGCTTGATGGCCCGCGCGCGGCCCGGTGTGGATCCCAATCCGTTAGCGATGCGCGACGCCTTTGCTGACTACTTCAGCCGGTTGCCGCCGGCACCGCATCAGCGTGCCGCTGGTTACGATGGCGACGACACGGAGCCGCAAGTTGCCACGACGCCGACGTCGGGTTCATCGCGGCTTCGGCCACGCGCTTGGCGCTCGACACAGTGCTGGAACGCAACCCGAGTCAGTTTCCATATTCGGCCTACCTGTTGGGGTTGCGTCAGGAATGGATTTTTGAGGCCCCCTTCGACACGCGTCCGCTTGAGCTCGCCGGACGCGGCTGGGAAACAGACCGCGAACCCCCAACGCCGGAACAATATCGTCAACTGTTCGAAGCGTTGACGGAAATCAAGCAAGGGGAGGCGAATGCTCCACATTCTGCTGACGCCTGACATCACGCACCGCCTCGTTGCCGCATTGCGTCGCACCGGTTCACGCGAGATCGGAGGCGTGCTTATGGGCGAGCACACCGGCGTCAACGAGTTCACGGTGCGCGATGCCACGATACACCGGCGCGGGACGCTCGCCTCGTTCGTGCGCTACATCGGCGAGGCGGCGCTCAGCCTGCGCCATTTCTTCGAACGGACGCATCGCTCCTACACGCGCTTCAACTATCTTGGTGAATGGCATTCACATCCGTTGTATTCGACGCAGCCCAGTGGCCAGGACGATGCGTCAATGCGCGAAATCGTCGAGGACGCAACGGTGGGCGCAACCTTCGCCGTATTGCTTGTTCTAAAACTCGACTCCGACGGGCAGTTGGTGGGCAGCGCCCACACGTATTTGCCCGACGGCAGCAAACGCGCCTCGACACTGTCGATCGAAGACGCCGGCGACGCAGCTCCACAGACGCCCATTGGGCGCGACGAGCGAACACAGGAGCATTCATGACGTACAAACCATTTCGCGTGCTGAGTCTTGACGGTGGCGGCGCCAAGGGCTTCTACACGCTCGGCATTCTCCGCGAGATGGAAGCGATGATGGGTTGCCGCATCCACGAACGCTTCGATCTGATTTTCGGCACGAGCACCGGTGCGATCATCGCGGCCATGCTGGCCTTGGGCAAGTCGGTATCCGAAATCATTGCGCTATATACGACGCACGTTCCGACCGTGATGACCGAGCATTCCGCCAGCGGCCGCTCGGCGGCGTTGGAGCGCTTGTCGCAAAAGATCTTTGGTGATCTGAACTTCGATGCCATGAAGACTAGCGTCGGCATCGTGGCGACAAAATGGGTTCACGAAAGGCCGATGATTTTCAAAACCCACATCGGTCAGGCGCACGGGATGAAAGGTTCGTTCGTGCCGGGTTTTGGCGTCAATGTCGGAGATGCCGTTCAAGCCTCGTGTTCCGCCTATCCGTATTTCAATCGAAAACACGTGAAGACCGCGAGCGGCGACAACTTCGAACTGATCGACGGCGGCTTTTGCGCCAACAATCCGACGCTGTATGCGATCGCCGATGCGACTGTCGCCCTCAATATCCCTCCGGAACAAATCCGTGTGGTTAGCTTAGGCTGTGGAAGCTATCCGCCGCCGCCGCAGAATTGGTGGACGCCCGCCTATTGGATCCAGAAAACGCCGGGCGTTCAGCTGTTGCAGAAAACACTGGAGATCAATACGCAATCCATGGAGCAGCTGCGCTTCATTCTCTACAAGCACATCTCCACGATTCGCATAAATGATTCGTTTGCTGAGCCGGCAATGGCGACGGATCTGTTCGAGCATGACCTGGACAAACTCAACATCCTCACACAGAAGGGCACACAGTCCTTCGCGCGAGAAGAGCAGGCGCTGAGAACCTTCTTAATCGAGTGACTGAGCGTCAGGGCCAACCCTGCCAGATAAACGGGGTGTTTTCCGCGCGCGGCTGCAAGCATGGCTGCGCAAGGCAAAATGCCGGAAATAGGGTCAGGTTCATTTTTCGGTCACCGCTTCGTACGTTCCCCGACACTTCGGAAAACCCGCGCATCCCCAGAATGCAGCTTTCGTCGTCTTGTTGATTCGGCGAAGCATTGTGCCTCCGCATCTTGGACACGGCGGTGTGGACTGAACTGGAGTGGTCGTCGGGACTGACTCAGGTTGCGCAGTGCGTGGTCTCTCGGGCGCGGACTGCACTCCCCGAATCATCTCAAGCAAGCTCGCTCCGGTGATCAGCTCGATCGCCTTGTCCTTCGCGAATTCCCTGGCGTCGCGCGTAAAGTCGCCGACGCAAACGATCTTCACGCCATCCGCCTTGTGGTGCGAGACGAGCCCCCACATTTCGCGCACCACACTCGCCTTGACCTGGCGCGAACGCCATTGCTTGCACTGGACGAGTTCCGTGCGTCTGTCCTTGCGCAGGATCAGATCGATTCCGCCGTCAGCGCCGCCGAGGCCTGTCTCCTCGACCGCGTAGCCACGTCGGCGAAACGCTTCCCCGACGAGCCGTTCGAAGTCGCGCCAGTCCATCGCCGCAATGCTGTCGAGTCCGGTCTGGGTTTCCAGCAGCTTCTTTCGGTGCCCCACTTTCAAGAACGAGTAGCCGGCGGCGATCCAGCAAGCGATAAGGGCAAGCCAGGAAAATGGCGCAAGTGCCTTGGAAAGACTTGGGCCGATCTGTCGAAACACGCCCGTTGGGGCAGACGACAGATAGGCTCCGATGCCATAGCGGATGCAGAGGAATGCGACGATCCCGAGCACGATGCCAACCGGCCACGGCAACGCGGCGACGATATCCATTCCGGATTCGTTTCGTCTCCCCACAGCACATTCCCTATGCGGCCCCTGTTGTAGGCAGAGTTTCCGCCTGCGCGGCGTGGCAGTCAAACGAGGTTTACTTTTTCCAGGTGCCACCCTCACCCCGGCCCTCTCCCGCCAGCGGGAGAGGGGGCGAAGCAGGTTGCGGTGGGATCTCGCCAAGTCGCAGCCCCTGAAACCTCCTCCAAAAAAGCGGCAAGAGAACGGTGCCAGGTTCACTTATCCGATCATTCAATTGAGTTGCCTCCTTGCGCCGGCGCCCTGGAAAAAAGTAATCTCGAAGCACTTCGGCTCGACCGTCGCTACGCTCACCCAGGGGAGATGTTGCATGCAAGATGTCTTCGGCTTACCAACAAATTGTCGTGGCACTTCGAAGCGATGGCTCGCGCGAACGTTCGCCGCTGGCCTGCTTGCCACGGGCATCTCGGCGAATGCGGGAGTCATCTATGTGACAGATGCAGGCGCCCCTTCGAGCTTGACCTGCACGCTGGCGCAAGGCATCGCAACGGCAAATGCAGCGAACAATGCCGGCGTCGTCGGCGCTGCTATCGGTTCGGCGACGGTCGACCTGGGTACCTGCGTCAACACGCCCTCGGTTCCGACGGCCGGAGAGAACATACTCAGCGTCAGCGTCTCGCCGATTATGCTGACCACGATCGACAACTACTGGTACGGCGCCAACGCGCTGCCGCCGATCGCGAGTTCCATAACCATCGCTCACACAACGCCGATCCTCACGCTGATCGCATCCCACACCGGAGATCCGACGCCGGCGACCGCCAATGCATTTCGCTTCTTCTACATTTCCGGAGGCTTTGCCGGTGAACTTCCCGGCGGCGCCCGACCCTTGCTCAACGCCACCTTGCGCGGTGGCTACGCGAAAGGCGGTGACTCGGGTTTCGGTGCCGGCGGCGCGGGCATGGGCGGAGCGATTTTCAATCAAGGCGCATTGGCGTTGACCAATGTCAGCCTGATCGGCAACACCGCGAAGGGAGGAAACATAAACAGCAGCGATGTGACCCTGAGCAATACGGTACTGGTTCAGGCATAAACAT
>CAVTVN010000007.1:0-82322 GCA_963738115.1 uncultured Gammaproteobacteria bacterium
ACCTGTCTGGAAAAATGGAGTACGGACGATACAACGTCCAGTTCCAGGGATTTCGGCGAGACGCTGCTGGTCTGGCATGCCTTCAGCGCTGGCGTGATCAATGCCTGGACTGGTGTTATGACCGCGTAGAGGGCGAGCGTTACGCCGATCAAAAATATCTCGACGAATGGCCGCGACTTTACGGCGACCGACTCGCCATACTCGAACACAAGGGCGGCGGCGTCGCCCCCTGGAACTGGGCGACGTATCCGCTCAAGCTGCAGTCAGGCAAGGTGACAGTGGACAATCAGCCGCTGGTCTTCTACCACTTTCATGGTGTCAAGATTTTCGGCCCGCACTTCATTTCGAACGGGCTCCTCGATTGGGGCCTGATGCCCCTTCGCCTTCGCTACTGGTTCTATGGAGGGTACGTTCGGCAGATTCGTGCGACACGCAATTGGTTGTTCAAGCTAACGAGCGTGGACATCCTTGTGAAGGATGTATTCATTCGAGGCAAGCGGCCGGGCCTGGCGTCATTAGGCGAGATCGCCAGAAAAGCCTGGTCGCAGGCCATGGTCATCCCATAGCGACGACCGATCTTTCTCGCCGGAACCACCAGTACCCAGTTCTTCCTCCGCCATGAAAATTGCCATCGTTATACCGAATTACAATGGCGCCTCGCTCGTGATACGGTGCGTCGAAGCGATGCACCGCCAGAAGGTGCCGGAGCATTCGACCCTGACCGTGATAGTCGTGGACGATGGTTCAACCGACGGCTCCGCCGAAATATTGCTCAGGAGATTTGGTGAAAGTATCCGCTTGATCCGCATGCCGGAAAACCAGGGAAGATGTACTGCGCGCAATGCTGGGGCGTCTGCGACGAACGCCGATCTATTGATCTTCGTCGACAGCGATTGCGTGCCGCCAGATTCAAACTTGGTCTGTGCGCACGCGGCGGAAATCGAGCGAGGTGTTGATGTTTCGTTCGGTCAGATTTGTACGCCTGGTGACAGGTTTTGGGACCGACTGCAGCGCGATGCCAACGCGACACGAGCACAACAGTTCGAGCGTGGCGACCAATGGGTCTTTACCACGCAGAATGTAGCAATCACACGAACTGTCTTCGACCGCGCGGGTGGATTCGATCCGATCTTTGATCGCTTCGGATTCGAGGACCGTGACCTCTTCATCCGCATGCTGGGCGCAGGAGCACGTGCAACGTACACACCGAATGCGCTGGTCGTTCACGAGGATCGTGTCACTCTGTCCAACGTAGCCCGAAAACAAGGCGAGGCGGGGTATTTCGCAGCTCATCTGTTTCGCCAGCGTCACCCACAAGTCTATTCGCGCATGGGATACAGCCGTCTGGACTGTGCGCTGCACCCAAGGCTGCGCATCCTTGACATGGTACTTTCGCCGTTGGTATTGCGTGCGGCGAAGCGTTCGGGACGGTGGCTTGAATGGCGCTGGATGCCGTTTCGTCTGCGCTCCTTGCTGGCGCGCGCGCTCTATGGCATGTGTTATCTGCACGGGACGGCAAGACGATTGCGGCAACAGCCCGCGTGAGAGAAGTGGGTCTGCCGTTCGGCTCGATACGCAAAGCATTTCAGATCTCGTCGAACGTTCACGCGCGAGCGTGTTCTGCGTCAGCAGAATACGTCGCATCCGCGCCAGCGAGCACGCGCTGCGCCGCCGAGATTACGCGGCGGAGCGGGTGTTTGTTACCAGACACTCGCGAATTAGCGAACCGAAATTCACCCAGGAAAAGCGCAGCGCAAACGTGCGCGCCGCCGCCCGAGCGACATCATCATTTCGGTTCGATACGCGCTCGATGATTTTCTGTGCCAGTTGTGCATAATCCTTCGGCGGCACGAGATTTCCTGATACACCGTCTTCGACAGCGTCCGGAACTCCGCCGACAGCGAAGCCTACAGTCGGCAACCCATGCGCGGCCGCCTCGATCGCAACCATGCCGAATCCCTCGACATCGCCCGGAACGTCGCGGACCGGAAACACATGAACGTCGGCGGCAAAGTAGGCGTTCGCGAGTGTGACGTCATCCTGCGGCCCGATGAATCGCAGATTTCTTTCGAGGCCGAGTTGCGCAGCACGCATTCGGATGCGCTCTCCAAGGCCTGAACTCCCGGTATTGAGCAGGTCCGGCGCGTCATCGCCGAGCACGACCAGACGCGCGTTGGGAAATGCATGCACTATCTGGGGAAGCGCTTCCTCGACAAATTCGAGCAATCCCTTGCGCTCAATGAGCCGACCGACAGACAGGAGCAACGGCCCATTCCCGAGATCGAAGCGGACACGAAAGTCGCTTTCCTGCACCGGCATAGTCGGAATGTCGACGCCGGGATGCACAATTCTTATGCGCGCTGGAGCCACACCGATGGAGGTCGCGAGCTTGGCGGTATTGCGGCTATTGGCAATACACAGGTCAGCGCGACGGATGAACGGCAACCAGAACCACCGGTAGACCGGATTGTCGGCAATCAGGTCGAGGCCATGGACATAGACCGCAAAGCGCGCGCCGGCGTACTTCGCAGCGCACCACGCAAACGGCGCCGCTAATCCACTGCCCGCGAGCACTACGTCTGGACGCAAACGTTGCGCGGCGGTCAAGCCCAGCCGGAGCGCGCCGAAGAAGAAACGCCACAGCGGTCTAGCGGCGACCTCACTGATTTCCAGACCCGGCAACGCGGCCCCGCATCCTGCCGGACCGACGACGGCAACGGCCGATTCCCGCGCAAGCTCCAGCGCCATGTGCTGGTTCAGACGTTCCATGCCGCCGCGCAGTGGCGGCAGGTTGCGCGTAATGAGCAGCACGCGTGCCGGAGCCTTCCGGGCGCACGCCGCATCACTCATGCGCGGCCCGGCAATAGTGATAGACCTGATATTGCCAACTGATCGGCCAGGTCGCGAGAGCCAGCGCCTGGGCGGCCCGGACCGGCCAGCCCAACGGGCTGCCTTTGGCAATCCATGACCAGGATATTGGGTGCAGGTCGCGCCAGCGATCCGTGACGTGCAATCCTGCGCCTTCGAGGAGACTCGCCCATGACGCGAGGTCGAGCACGTCTTCTCTCGCCTTGACCTGGTGAGTTCCCCCGTACAGACCTAGTCGGCGTGTCAGGAAGCCGGCGTTCGGCACGAGAATGAGAAATCGGGCGTTGCCCTTGGCGACTCGCTTCATTTCCGAAAGAGCCGCCGGCTTATCGAGGAAATGTTCCAGCGAACCCATGCACGTGACGAGATCGAACGTCCGGTCCTCGAACGGCAGCGTCTCAGCTGGACCACATACAAACTTCCCCTCGGGAAATCGCCTGACACATTGTTCGATGGCTTTCTGCGAAAGATCGATGCCGGCAATGGAAGCGCCTTGGTCCCGGAAGAAATCCAGCCATTCTCCGGTTCCGCAGGCCACGTCGAGCACGGCGCGGTCCGCCATGCTGCCCAAGCGGGCTCCAATCCTGCGGCAGTGCCAAGGCAAACGCCCCCCAGTTGACGTCTTGCACGTAGAATTCGTTGTCGTAGAACTCGCGTATCGACTGGAATTTTTCCTGGGAATCCGTCACGGCTGCGCTCAGGTAGCTCCGTCGCGCCGGTATGTAGCGCGGTGATCTGCTCGGATATCAGCCCGATCAGGAAGACGATCACTGACGCGCTCCACATCAGGGTACTCATGTTCGTCAGGCGCCGAACTTGAAAAAAGTATAGGCGTAGTTGACCGTGCCGAACAGGAAGAACAAGGCGCTCGTCGGCACGAACAGTTTCAGCGGCGAATACA
The DNA here is from genome assembly GCA_963738115.1 of uncultured Gammaproteobacteria bacterium. Classification (GTDB taxonomy): domain Bacteria; phylum Pseudomonadota; class Gammaproteobacteria; order Xanthomonadales; family Rhodanobacteraceae; genus Rudaea. The sequence goes on from CAVTVN010000007.1 coordinate 3,770, forward strand.
GCGTGGCTATCTTGAAGATAATCAGCAGAAACCGGAGGCCGTCGCGCAGCGGCCGGATATGGCTCTTGCCAATGCGCTGATGGACCGTCAACGGTTCGTAAGCGACCGCGTAGGCGCTGCGGAAAAACGCCATCGTGATAGTCGTCGGATAGGAAAATCCGTTCGGCAGCAGATGCAGAAACTCGCGGAACTTGTCCGCGCGAACGGCGCGGAATCCCGAAGTCAGATCGAGCACCGCGAAATTGGTGATCCAGCTGGCCAGCCAGTTGTAGATTGTGTTCGCCACGCCCCGCCCCACGCCGGCCTGGCCGGACCAGTTGCGCGCGCCGACAACCATGTCGTAGCCCTCGTCAAGGCGGGCGAGCAGGCGATCGATATCCGCCGGATCGTGCTGGCCATCGGCGTCCATGAACACGAGGACGTCGCCCTGCGCTTCGCGGGCTCCCCGCTTGATCGCGGCGCCGTTGCCCATCGAGTAGGGTTGCGTCACAGTTCGCACACTGGCGTCCGCGCATACTGATTTGGTGGCATCGGTCGAGCCGTCGTCGACGACGATGATTTCGGCGTTAGGCTGGGCGGCGCGCAGCCTCGGCAGCAATTGAGACAGGATCGCGGCTTCGTTCTTGGCTGGTAACACGATACTGATCAAGGTCTTGTCCATGCGCGAAAGCCGGAGAGTCGGCGCTGAGCCGCAATTGGCGGGCGAACCGACGCCGCAAGCGTAGCCTTTGGCGCGTCTGCACGCCAGCCGCGCCGAAGGGTGTTCAACGATGACCCGTTTTGCGGTACATTCCACCGTAGTTTCGGGGATTTACGAAGGATTCTTATGGCGACGCAGATGAATCCCGCACCCCTGACCGGGTTGACTGGGATTTCGCGCCGACTGGTGGCCGAAGGCGTGCTGGTTGAATCGGAGGCGCGCAGGGCGCTCGAGGCCGCCAACAAACAGAAGATTCCGCTCGGTACGTTTCTGGTCGAACACGCGTTGGTCGACAGCGCTCGCGTCGCCCAGGCGGCCTCGGCCGAGTTTGGCATTCCCATGCTCGATGCGCAGTCGCTCGACATCGGGCAATTGCCACTCAAGCTGATCAGCGAAGAACTGATCAACAAGCACCGAGCGTTGCCGCTGTTCAAGCGCGGCAATCGGTTGTTCGTCGGAATCTCCGATCCGACCAACCTGCGTGCGTTGGACGAGATCAAATTCCAATCGAACCACTCAGTTGAACCGATCCTGATCAGCGAGGACCAGCTCGGCATCGTCATCGAGCAGGCATTCAATGCGGCCGGTACGTCCATCGAAGGCCTCGAGGAGGACGAATCGCTCGAAGGGCTCGATCTCGACGGTGGTGACCTCGACACGAATGATGCCGGCTTCGACGCGCGTGGCGACGAAGACAAGCCCATCATCCGTTTCGTCAATCGCGTGCTGGTCGACGCGATCAAGCGCGGCGCATCGGACATTCACTTCGAACCCTATGAAAACACGTTCCGGGTGCGCCTGCGCATGGACGGCATTCTACGCGCGGTCGCATCGCCACCGGTCAAGCTGACCCCGCGCATTTCGTCGCGACTGAAGGTCATGTCCGGCCTCGATATAGCCGAACGTCGCGTGCCGCAGGACGGCCGCATCAAGCTGAATCTTTCCAAGAGCAAGTCGATCGACTTTCGCGTGAGTACCTGCCCGACCCTGTTCGGCGAAAAGGTCGTGCTTCGTATCCTCGACGGCTCCGCTGCCCGCCTGGGCATCGAAAGGCTCGGCTATGAGGACGACCAGAAGCAGTTGTTTCTCGAGGCGATCGAAAAGCCCTACGGCATGGTCATCGTGACCGGCCCGACCGGTTCCGGCAAGACGGTGTCGTTGTATACCGCTTTGAACATCCTCAACGTCGAAGGGCGCAATATCTCCACTGTCGAAGACCCGGTCGAAATCCGCGTACCGGGCATCAACCAGGTGCGCAGAACCAGAAGCGCGGCATGACTTTCGCGGCGGCCCTGCGCGCGTTCCTGCGCCAGGATCCGGACGTGATCATGGTCGGCGAAATCCGCGACCTGGAAACTGCCGAGATCGCGATCAAGGCGGCACAGACCGGCCATATGGTGCTGTCGACGCTGCATACCAACGACGCGCCGCAATCGATCTCGCGCCTGATGAACATGGGCGTTGCCCCATACAACATCACATCATCGATAACACTGGTCATCGCGCAGCGCCTCGCGCGCCGATTGCATGACTGCAAGCGCGCTCTCAACCTGCCGGCCACCGCCTTGCTGGCAGAAGGGTTTTCGCAGGACGAAATCGACAAGGGCATCACGCTGTATGATGCGGTCGGTTGCTCCGGATGCAACGACGGTTACAAGGGCCGTACTGGCGTCTACCAGGTCATGCCGATGACCGAATCGATCGCCAACATCGTCCTGAACGGCGGCAGCGCCATCCAGATCACGCATGCTGCAGCCGCGGCCGGCATTCGCGACCTGCGCGCTTCCGCATTGCTCAAGGTAAGGAACGGCATTACCAGCCTCGCCGAAATCAACCGCGTCACCAAGGACTAATCCATGGCTACGGCAACCGCAACCGCCAGCAAGAACGCCACAGCACAGATCGGCCGTGCCCGAGCGCAGGTGAGCCAACTCGAGTCGTTTCTCTGGGTTGGCACCGACAAGCGCGGCACCAAGATGAGGGGCGAATACCAGGCGAAGAATGCCAGCCTGGTCCGCGCCGAACTGCGCCGGCAGGGTATCAATCCGATATCGGTCAAGACCAAGGCAAAACCACTGTTCGGCTCGGCGGGGAGCCGCATCAAAACGCGGGAAATTGCCACTTTCAGCCGAATGATATCGGTGATGATGGCGGCCGGAGTGCCCATGGTGCAGGGCTTCGAGATCATCGCCAACGGCCAGACCAATGCGCGCATGAAGAACATGCTCATGGCCATTAAGACGGACATCGAAGGCGGTTCGACTCTGGCCGAATCGCTGCACAAGTTCCCGGTGCAGTTCGATGAGCTGTACTGCAATCTGGTCAAGGCTGGCGAGACAGCCGGCGTGCTCGATACCGTCCTCGATACGATCGCCACCTACAAGGAAAACATCGAATCGCTGAAGAGCAAGATCAAGAAGGCGATGTTTTATCCGGCCATGGTATTTGCCGTCGCGATCGTCGTCTCGGCGATCCTGCTGATATTCGTTGTTCCCCAATTTGAGACCGTGTTCAAGAATTTCGGTGCGCAGTTGCCGGCGTTCACTCAGGCGATCGTCAATATGTCCCGATTCATGGTCAGTTACTGGTGGCTCGTACTTGCTATGGGTCGCCGGAGTGATCTTCGGGTTGATCTTGCTGTACAAGCGATCGCCACGTTTCGCACGTTTTATGGCGCGCGCCGTGCTGAAGCTGCCGATCATCGGCAAGATTCTGCACGAGTCGGCGATCGCCCGCTTTTCCCGGACGCTCGCGGTTACGTTTGCCGCCGGCGTTCCGCTGGTCGAGGCACTGGATTCCGTCGGAAAGGCTACCGGAAGCCCGGTTTACAACGATGCGGTCAAGCGCGTCCGCGAAGATGTCGCTGTCGGCCATCAGTTGCAGCTCGCCATGCGCCAGACCAATCTGTTTCCGAACATGGTCGTGCAGATGGTCGCCATCGGCGAAGAATCCGGCGCGCTCGACAAGATGCTGTTCAAGATCGCCGAGTTCTACGAGGAAGAGGTCAACAACGCCGTCGATGCGTTGGCGAGCCTGATGGAACCATTCATCATGATAGTCATCGGCGTACTCGTCGGCAGCATGGTGATTGGCATGTATCTGCCAATCTTCAAGCTCGCCGCCGTCGTCGGCTGATTCGCAGCCGCGTTCGTGCTGTCGTATATCCTCAGCCCGGGCGCGGCGATCGCGCTCGCGGGCGTGCTGGGCTTGATTGTCGGCAGCTTTCTCAACGTCGTGATCCTGCGGCTGCCAGCGCGCCTCATGCACGGCTGGAAGCAGCAGAGCCGCGAATTGCTCGAAATGGATGCCGCCGCGGATGACGCCGGCGGCTCCGCCGGGCATTGTTCGTGAGCCGTCGCATTGCCCGCACTGCAAGCATCCGCTCGGTGTGATCGAGAATATTCCGCTGCTCAGCTGGCTCGTGCTGCGCGGCCGGTGCAGGCACTGCGGTGCGCCGATCTCGATCCAGTATCCGTTGGTCGAGTTGCTCACCGGCATCTGCTCGGCGGTCGTGGTCTGGAAATTCGGCCCGACATGGCAGTCGGCGCGGCGTTGTCTTCACGTGGACTCTGATCGCGCTGGCGGGCATCGACCTGCACACGCAGCTGCTGCCCGACCAGATGACGTTGCCGCTGCTCTGGCTTGGGCTTGCTGCTGGCGCTGCTGCCGATGTTCGTCGACGGCAGGGCAAGCATTACTCGGCGCGGCGATCGGTTACCTGAGCCTGTGGTCAGTCTATTGGCTGTTCAAACTGTCGACCGGCAAGGAAGGCATGGGCTACGGCGACTTCAAGCTGCTCGCCGCACTGGGCGCGTGGATGGGGCCGATAGCATTGCTGCCGATCGTGTTGCTGTCGTCATTGATCGGCGCCATCGTCGGTGGAACTTACCTTGCCATGCGCGGCCACGATCGTGCGACACCGATTCCGTTCGGCCGTTTCTTGCCGGCGCCGGTTGGTTCTGGTTGATCGCTGGCGAGAAGCTTTGGCAGCTGCGCGACCTCGTTCTGGCACCTTGACGACGACACGACAGTCCGTGATATCGCAGATGGCCGGTACGCCAGTGTCCAAGCAACGGCTCGCCATCACCCTCCTCATTATCGTGATCGGCATTACGCTGCTTCCGAATATCGCGTGGGTGATGTTTGCCAACGGCAAGTATTTCGATTTCAGCAGGCCGTACGCGTTGATCTCGGGATTGCTGCCAACGATCGCCGCCCTGCTCCTGATGTTTGCACTCATGGCCAGACGACTGTGGCTGGGGGCATTGTTGCTGCTGCCGTTCCTGCCGCTGGCACCTGTCGAAACCGTGTACATCGTCCGCTATGGCGAGCCGAGCTGGTACGCGATGATCGCTACAGCGATCGAATCCAACAGCCGTGAGATCGTTGACTATCTTCGGCGTGCTCTTTTGGCCTCTGCTCGTTGCGAGCGTCGCGAGTTTCGCGATGAGGCTGGCCGCAGTCGGCTACTTGCGCGGGTCGAACCCGATGTGGCTGCGAGATGCGCGGAGCCTCGCCCTACTGGGTTCAATCGTGGCCATCGCCGTCACTGCCCTGTTCCAGATCTCGACCCAGCGCATCCGAGCGACGACTTCCCGAACCGTACCCGAAAGTTCGACATCGTCCCGTGGCGGGTGAATCGGCAGCCGTCGTCGGCGCTGCTGCGCTCGAGTCGAGTTTCCCGATCGGTGTGCCGATGCGGATTGCGCACTGGTACCGGGAGCGCAGTGCGATGCTTTCCGAGATAGACCGGTTGCGGTCATTCCGATTCAATGTGCACGCCACGGCCAACGCCACGGAGCGACAGATCTATGTCCTGATTATCGGCGAGGCAAGCCGCGCGGATCATTGGGGATTGTACGGCTACTCCCGCGACACGACTCCCCAGCTTTCCCACGAGCAAGACCTGGTTCGCTTCACGGACATCATTACGCCCTGGTCCGCTTCGCGCATGGCTGTTCCGATCATTGTCAGCCGCAAGAAGGGCACGGACATGCAGAGATTACTTCGGCGAGCGCTCTGTCCTGCTGCGCTTTTTCGGAAGCCAGCTTCGAGACCTACTGGATTTCCAACCAGATTGCGTTCGGCGGTCTGGACTCGCCCATTTCCGTAGTCGCATACGACGCCGATCACCTTTCCTTCCACAACGTCGCCGACTACAGCAATCCGGGAACATACGACGAGGTACTCATCAACCCGCTGCTCTGACGCGATCCAGTCCGGCGCGCCGAGACTCTTCGTCGTGCTCCACACGCTGGGCAGCCATGGAATTTATGCGTATCGTTACCCGGGCGAATTCGACCGTTTTCGGCCCTCGCTGAAGGATGTTCAACACGTCGATATAGGTGATCTGGGATTGGCCGAGAGCATTCAGAACTCGTACGACAATTCGATTCTCTATACCGACCATGTGATCGCGCGCGCAATTGAAGTACTTCGAGCGACCAGTGCTGTCGCCACACTGTGGTACGTCTCCGATCATGGCGAAGACCTGATCAATTCAACATGCAAGCTCACGGGCCATGGCAGCGGCACCGTGTACAATTTTCGCATTCCGTCCGTTTTCTGGTATTCACCGGCATATGCCGAGCGATTCCGCGAACAACTCGATCAAGTACTCGCGCACGCCAATGTACGCCTGTCGACCGAAAACATTTTCGAGTCACTCATCGACATGGCGCAGCTGGATTCTCCAGGCCATGATCGAACCTGGAGCCTGTTCAGTCCATCCTGGCAGCCACACACTCGAATCGTCACACCGTTGTTCGGTCGAGCGCGAGTCGACATCGATCAATCCGGCGAGTCCAAGAACTGTCACATGGTGATACCGCAGTGATGCCGCATGCAGTCACGCAACGGACTAGGGTTTCCAGTTCTGCCCGGGAGTCAGCGGACGGCCAATCTCAAGCCATCGCGGACTGCTGCTGGAGGCTGGATCGCGTTGCTTGCGCTTCTGGTCCTGCATGACGTCGAATAGCACCTATAAACTCTTCTTGCCGCCGCGCATGGCACAAGATATGAAGCTTTTAGGGATATTGTCACGCGGTTGCTCGTCGCGCTGACCGGCGGCATCGCGTCCGGCAAGAGTGCGGTGGCGGGTTGCTTCAAGCGACAGGCGGTGCCGGTATTCGATGCCGACATGATCGCGCGCGAACTGGTGCAGCCGGGAATGCCAGCCTTTTCCGAAATCGCTGCGGTGTTTGGTGCGAAGATGCTAACCGCGTCCGGGGAACTCGACCGGCAACGCATGCGCGACCTGATTTTTTCGGTTCCCGACCAGCGGCGCAAACTTGAGGCAATCGTGCATCCACGTGTACGTGCAGCGCTGCGTGAGGAGATCGAACATTGCGCCGCGGAGTATTGCGTGCTGGCGATTCCGCTGCTAGTTGAAGTCCGCAATGATTACGACTTCGTCGATAGAGTGCTCGTCATCGATGCATCGCCGGCCATTCAGCAACAGCGATTGATTCTGCGCGATGGCTGTTCGCCAGAAACCGCCGCAGCGATGATCGCGGTGCAAGCATCGCGCGAAGAACGGCTAGCCATCGCGGACGATGTTATCGACAACGATGGCAGCATTCGCGGTGCTCGATCGATGATAGAGCGACTGCATGCGCTCTATCGGGGCTCGCCTGCGTTTACCAAAAGAGTCTGACGCGCCGCAGCCAAGAGCCAAACGTCGAAATTCCAGCGATGCCTTGTGCTCCGGCATCGCCTGGCATCTTCGAAATCGTCCTTGCGCAATCCGCCGAGCGCGTAAACCGGCAACGACGCTGTGGCGCACAGACTCTGAATCGCTGCCAGCCGAGGGTAGCCGCATGCGGGTGGCTCGATGTTGGCCGCACCGGGCCGAGCACCGCGAAATCGACGCCGATCGCTGCGGCATGCACAAGTTCGCGCGCGTCGTGACACGAAGCGGCGACCCAGTGCTGTGCATCGAGCGGCCGTGCGTCAAGGCGCATGAGGTCGGCCGCCGGAAGATGCACGCCATCGAGACCGAGTTCGCGCGCCAGGCGACGTGACCGTTGAGCAGCAGGGTTCCGCCGGCTGGGCGCACGCGCTATTGCGGCGTCCGCGGCGACTGGTCAGCAGACGATCGGCCGTCAGGCGTTTCGCGCGCAACTGAATCAGCCGTATGCCCGCTGCAAGAAGACGGTCGATGTCGTCGAGGAATCGCGTTGCGTCGTCGTCCGGCTCTGGCGTGATGGCGTAGTATCCGGGCAGGCGCAACGCGGTAACGATCGGGCGGTCCGGCGGCGGCATCGGGAGATCGACTGCTTCGTCGGGCGCGATCCAGCGCAAGGCCTGCTGTTCACGTCCATGCGGTTCGCCGCGGAAATCGCGCACGCGAAACGCATGCAGCACGATGGATTTTTGCGGATAGCGCCAGGGGATCGAGATCAGCGGTTCGACGGCGCCGATATCGACGCCAAGTTCTTCGTGCAATTCGCGGCGCAGCGCCGATTCGGCCGACTCGCCGGGTTCGATCTTGCCGCCGGGGAATTCCCAGGCACCGGCCAGGTGCGTGCCGGCGGCTCGCTCGGCCAGAAGGATTCGGCCTTGCGAATCGGACAGGATTCCGGCGACTACGTGGACTGCGTTGTCCGGGAATGTGCTTGCCAAGAACGCCCCCATCCGGCTGCCGCCACCTTCCCCCGCTGCGCAGGGGAAGGGTTCCAAATGAAACACCTCGCGCCGCCTGGCACTTGCCGGCGTCCCTTCCCCCGCTACGCAGGGGAAGGGTTCCAATCTGAAACGCTTCGCTAGCCGCCCGCCAACGAATTTTCCCTTCCTGCCCGCGACTCTTCCTTCCTCCGCGCAGCGGGGGAAGGTGCCCGAAGGGCGGAAGGGGGCAGTCTCTGCGAAAGCGCTTCGCATATGTGCGGCGTGCTCCGTTTTGTGCGGCTCTCACACTGCTCGCCCCCATCCGGCTGCCGCCACCTTCCCCCGCTACGCAGGGGAAGGGTTCCAACCTGAAAGACGCGGTTGCGCGCAGATCGCCGCGGCCGGCCGAAGGTTGAGATCAGGCCAGCTTGCCGTGGCACTGCTTGTACTTGCGCCCCGAGCCGCACGGACACGGATCGTTGCGCCCGACCTTGGGCTGATCGCGCATGATCGGCGCCTGCACGGCAACGCCACCCGCCGCGGCCAGATGCGCGCCGTCCGCTTCGGCTTCGCCATCGGCTGCCGGTGCCATGCCGCTCGCCTCGGCGTGCTGGAATTCCAGCGCGCGGCGTTCGGCGTCGCGGCGCTGCTGTTCTTCGAGCGCGGCGACTTCGGCTTCGCTCTGGATGCGCATGCGCGCCATGCGCTGCACGACTTCGGCCTTCACGCGCTCGAGCATCGCCTGGAAGAGCTCAAATGCCTCGCGCTTGAATTCCTGCTTCGGCTGCTTCTGCGCGTAACCGCGCAGGTAGATGCCCTGGCGCAGGTAGTCCATGCTCGCCAGATGTTCCTTCCAGTGCTGGTCGAGCACCTGCAGCAGGAAGAACTTCTCGGCCGCGCGCATGATCTCCGAACCGTAGGTCGCTTCCTTCTCGTTGAAGAAGCGCTCGACCTGCGCGACGACATGGTCGCGCACGCCGTCGGCGCTCAGCTCGGTCTGGGTTTCGGCCCAGTGCTTCACATCCAGCCTGAGGCCGTATTCGGACTCCAGCGTGCGATCCAGCGCGGCCAGATCCCACTGCTCGTCGATGCTGTCGGCCGGCACGAAGCGGCGGCACAGGTCGTTGAAAACGTCATAGCGGATGTTGACCAGGTTCTCGCTGACGCTGTCGGAGTCGAGCAATTCGTTGCGCTGCTCGTAGATGACCTTGCGCTGGTCGTTGGCGGTGTCGTCGAACTCGAGCAGATGCTTGCGGATGTCGAAGTTGTGCGCTTCGACCTTGCGCTGCGATTTCTCGATGACGCGCGTGATCATGCGGTCCTCGAGCGCTTCGTGCTCCTTCATGCCGAACAGCTGCATCCACTTCGACACCCAGTCCGGCGCGAAGATGCGCATCAGGTTGTCTTCGAGCGACAGGTAGAAACGGCTCGAGCCCGGATCGCCCTGGCGGCCCGAACGGCCGCGTAGCTGGTTGTCGATGCGGCGCGACTCGTGGCGCTCGGTGCCGACGATGTGCAGGCCGCCGGCGGCAACGACCTCGGCATGGCGCTTGGCCCATTCGGCGCGAACCTGCTCACGCTCGGCGTCGGACATCTCCGCCGGCAGCGCGGCCAGTTCCGCATCGAGCGAACCGCCGAGCACGATGTCGGTACCGCGGCCAGCCATGTTGGTCGCGATCGTCACGGCGCGCGGACGCCCGGCCTGCGCGACGATCTGCGCCTCGCGCTCGTGCTGCTTGGCGTTGAGCACTTCGTGCGTGACGTTTTCCTTCTTCAGCAAACCGGACAGCAGCTCCGACGTTTCGATCGACGTCGTGCCGACCAGCACCGGCTGGCCGCGCGCGTTGCAGTCCTTGATGTCTTCGATGACCGCTTCGAACTTGTATTTCTGCTTGAGGAAGACGACGTCCTGGTTGTCCTTGCGGATCATCGCCTGGTGCGTCGGGATGACGACGACTTCGAGGCCGTAGATCTGCTGGAATTCGTAGGCTTCGGTATCGGCCGTACCGGTCATGCCGGACAGCTTCTTGTACATGCGGAAGAAGTTCTGGAACGTGATCGACGCCAGCGTCTGGTTCTCGCGCTGGATCGGCACGCCTTCCTTCGCCTCGACCGCCTGATGCAGGCCATCGGACCAGCGCCGGCCCGGCAGCGTGCGGCCGGTGAACTCGTCGACGATGATCACCTCGCCGTCGCGAACGATGTATTCCTGGTCGCGGTGATACAGCGAATTGGCGCGCAACGCGGCGTTCAGGTGATGCACGACGGCCAGGTGCTTGGCGTCGTAAAGGCTTTCGTCTGCGCCGATGATGCCGTCGCTGCGCAGCACCTGTTCGGCGTGCTCCATGCCCTCCTCGGACAGGTGCACCTGCTTCTGCTTTTCGTCGACGAAGTAGTCGCCCGGCCCGTCTTCCTTCGGCTGGCGCGACAGCTTCGGCACGACGCGGTTCACGCGCACGTAGAGCTGCGGCGAATCGTCGGACGGACCGGAGATGATCAGCGGCGTGCGCGCCTCGTCGATCAGGATCGAGTCGACTTCGTCGACGATCGCGTAGTTCAGGCCGCGCTGGTAACGCTGTTCTTTCGACAGCGCCATGTTGTCGCGCAGGTAATCGAAGCCGTACTCGTTGTTGGTGCCGTAGGTGATGTCGGCGGCGTAGGCTTCATGCTTGTTGGCGTGATCCATGCCCGGATAGACGACGCCGACCGTCATGCCGAGGAAGCTGTAGATCTTGCCCATCCACGCCGCGTCGCGGCGCGCGAGGTAATCGTTGACCGTGACGACATGCACGCCCTTGCCTTCGAGCGCGTTCAGGTACACCGGCAGCGTCGCGACCAGGGTCTTGCCCTCGCCGGTGCGCATCTCGGCGATCTTGCCGGAGTGCAGCACCATGCCGCCGATCAGCTGCACGTCGTAGTGGCGCAGGCCGAGCACGCGGCGGCTGGCTTCGCGCACGACGGCGAACGCCTCGGGCAGCAGGTCATCGATCGTTTCGCCGGCCTGCAGGCGCTGCTTGAACGCGTCGGTCTTGGCGCGCAGTTCGGCATCGCCAAGGGCTTTCAGCGCCGGCTCGAAGGCATTCACCTTGGCGACGGTCTTGTTCATCTGCCGCAACAGGCGTTCGTTGCGGCTGCCGAAAATGCCGGTCAGGATACGATTGAACATGAGTTATGAAATTTCTGAAAAGGAATTTCGGGACGCCCGCGACATGGGGAAACCCCGCAAAACAATATTCTGACGTCATTCCCGCGCAAGCGGGAATCCATTCTGCTTTTGGGTCGCGCCAAAGAAGATCAAAATGGATCCCCGCTTTCGCGGGGATGACGAGGGTTTAAACCCTTCGTCGAGGGCCGAAAAACGAAGGCCGCCATGATACGGCGGCCTCCGCATAAAACAAGTCAGTTTGGGCTCAGAGGCTCGGTTTCAAGCCTTTTTTGGATGGCCGTTCACGTACGTCAGCGGATTGACCACACGGCCGTGCAGCCAGACCTCGAAGTGACAGTGCGGGCCAGTCGCGCGCCCGGTCGAGCCGACCTTCGCCACCACGTCGCCGGCGTGCACGCGCTGGCCGACAGCGGCCACATTCTTCGAGTTGTGAGCATAGCGCGTCATGTAGCCGTTGCCATGGTCGATCTCGACGACCTTGCCATACCCTGGACGTTCGCCGTTGAAGGTGATGACGCCGTCGGCGACAGCCGTGATGCTGGTGCCCGGCGGCGCGTCGAAGTCGATGCCGGTATGGTATTCGCCGAAGCCGTTGATCGGGTCCGTGCGTGAACCGAAACCGGAACCGATGTAGCCGGTCGCGACCGGATAGCCGCTCGGCAGCAAGGCAGTGTCGAGCTTGCGATCGAGCAGCAGCTTTTCCAGAACGCTGAGCTGTGTTTCTTCGTTTTCGAAGCGCGAGCGCAGCGCGGCGATGCTGCCGCCAAGGTCGAAATTCAGTTCGTGCGACGCAGCCGTCGTATCTTCCGGGCCGCCCATGGCCGGCGGCTGCTCGAAATCGAACTCGCCGTCGTCGAGCTTGCCGATCTGGGTAAGGCGCTGGCCGAGCGCATTGAGCCGGGTCGCCTGCGCCTGCAGCATGCCGAGTTGCAGCGCCAGCGCATCGATGTCGCGGCGCGACGACGTCTCGAGGTTGTCGATGATCTTTTGCTGCATGGCGATGTGGCCGTGCAACGAGTGCACTTCACTCAGGGCGGCATCGCGCGGACTGGCAACGATCAGCGCCAGAGCGAAGCCGATCGACGCGCAGCCGGCAGCACAAGCCATGACGGCGGCACCGATCTGCAGCCGCGCCCGCCAGAACTGCAGGTTGAGTGAAGTTGGTCGTGCCCCTGGTTTAGCGACGATAATGATATTCATGCGTCTGCTATCTTCCGCACAGGTTTCTGCCATGCAGCCAACACCCCGTACATCCAAGTCCCGCTCCACCGCCAAATCGGTCGGTGAATGCGGCCCCGTCGCCGCGCTCATCGCGCGCGCGCGCGCCTTGGATGCAATGGATCGTCAACTGCGCCAACCGCTGCCGGAACCGCTACGCAACCAGTGTTGTCTGGCGAGCGTGCAGGCCGGGCGGATTGTCTTTCTGGCGAGTTCCTCGGCGTGGGCTGCGAAGCTGCGTCCGTACCAGCACGCACTCATCGCCCAGGCCCGCGTAATCTCGGGCCTGCACGTCGAGAAATTCACCGTAAAAGTGGCACCCCTGCCCCCCCGTCCCCCGAGGCAAACAAGGAGAAAGCCGCTCTCCTCGGCTGCCGCAGAACATCTCAAGGCGGCAGCCCGGTCCATCGGCGACCCGGAACTACGGGCCGTGTATCTCCGCCTGGCGTCCCTCGCCGAAGATTCTTCTTCCTGACAATCGGAACAATAAGACAACAGCCGCCACGGATGTCCGTGACGGCGGTCGAATCTTTACAAAGCTTGTGCGGGATGTGCGTAGGAGATCGGCGCCTTGGCCGGATCGCTGAAGCTGACTTCTTCCCAGGCCTTTTCGTTGGCGAGCAGCTCGCGCAACAGCTTGTTGTTCAGTTCGTGGCCGGACTTGTGACCGTAGAACGCGCCGATCAGGCTGTGACCGAGCAGGTACAGGTCGCCGATCGCGTCCAGGATCTTGTGCTTGACGAATTCGTCCTCGTAGCGCAGGCCGTCTTCGTTCAACACGCGGTAATCGTCGAGGACGATCGCGTTGTCCATCGAGCCGCCGAGCGCAAGGTTGCGTTCGCGCAGCATTTCGATGTCGCGCATGAAGCCGAACGTGCGCGCGCGGCTGACTTCCTTGACGAACGAGGTCGTCGAAAAGTCGATTTCCGAACTCGAGGTGCGGCGCGTGAAGATCGGATGGTCGAAATCGATCGAGAAGCCGACCTTGAAGCCGTCGAACGGCTCAAAACGCGCCCACTTGTCGCCGTCGCGAACGATGACCGGTTTCTTGATGCGGACAAAGCGCTTGGCGGCCGACTGTTCCTCGATACCCGCAGACTGCAGCAGGAATACGAACGGACCGGCGCTGCCGTCCATGATCGGCACTTCCGGCGCCGACAGATCGACATAGGCGTTGTCGATGCCCAGGCCAGCCAGCGCGGACAACAAGTGTTCGATCGTCGCAATGCGAACGCCATCCTTGATCAACGTCGTCGACAGGCGTGTGTCGCCGACATTTTCGCAGCACGAACGGATCTCGACCGGCTTGGCCAGATCCACACGACGGAAAACGATGCCCGTATCGACCGCAGCCGGACGGAGAGTCATGTACACTTTTTCACCGGTGTGAAGGCCAACACCGGTCGCGCGTATCACATTCTTGAGCGTACGCTGTCTAATCATCTTTTTTATTTCCCCTGGGGGCAGGAGCATTCAAAACGCGCCGAATCGTAACACAGCGATAACGGCGAGAGAAGTAAACCGATGTAAGAACCCGACATTTGTCGCATTTTAGCCACACTGCTGACATTTGTCCGGGCCGCAGACGTAGGGTCATGGGGCCCCGATTGCAATGGCGCCTGATTGCAGAAACCCGCGCGGCTGCGCCGCCGCGCGAGTCTGCTGGCCATCCAGGCGGGTGGGCAGGATCATCCGGCCGCCAGCGAAGGAAGGAATGCCGGGTCGAGCGGCAACCCTCCTCCCATCATCTTCCCGCGGCCCTAGTCCGCCTGGCGGCGGAGGAAGGCCGGTATGTCCAGATAGTCGACCTGCGGCTCCGGTGCCGCCGGCTGGGTCTTGGCCGGTTCTGCCGGCGCGCGCGTCGGCGTCGGCCGTCCCAGCGGTGCGTAGTCCGCGATCGGCATGTTGTCAGTGCCTGTGCGAGCGACGATCCGCGGGCGCTCGACCTTGACCAGTTCCTCGCGCCGCATCGCCTGCCGCCCCGCCGCGCGGTTCAAGCCGGTGGCGACGACGGTCACGCGCACGTCGTCCTGCATTTCCGCATCCAGAGCGCTGCCGACGACGACGGTGGCGTCCTCCGAGGCGAACTGGTGCACGACCTGGCCGATTTCGTCGAATTCGCGCATCGTCAGATTCGGCCCGGCGGTGACGTTGACGAGGATGCCACAGGCGCCGGACAGGTTGACGTCCTCGAGCAGCGGATTGTTGATTGCCGCCTCGGCGGCCGCGACCGCACGGTCATCGCCGCGCGCCGTGCCGCTGCCCATCATCGCCATGCCCATCTCGGACATGACCGTGCGCACGTCGGCGAAGTCGACGTTGATCAGGCCCGGCCGCGTGATCAGATCGGCGATGCCCTGCACCGCGCCGAGCAGCACGTCATTGGCCGACTTGAACGCCGACAGCAGGGTCACGTCGCGGCCGAGCACCGTCAGCAGCTTCTCGTTCGGCACGGTGATCAGCGAATCGACATGCTGCGACAGGTCCTCGATGCCCTTCATCGCGACCTGCATGCGGCGGCGGCCCTCGAACGGAAACGGCTTGGTGACGACCGCGACGGTGAGGATGCCGAGTTCCTTGGCCAGCTGTGCGACGACCGGTGCGGCGCCGGTGCCAGTGCCGCCGCCCATGCCGCAGGTGATGAACACCATGTCGGTGCCCTGCAGCTGCTCGACGATGCGTTCGCGATCCTCGAGCGCGGCCTGGCGGCCGACTTCGGGGTTCGCGCCGGCGCCGAGGCCCTTGGTGACATTGCTGCCGAGCTGAAGCGTCAGCTTCGCCCCGCACATTTTCAGTGCCTGGGCATCGGTGTTGGCGCAGATGAAATCGACACCGTCGATGTGCGAATTGACCATGTGCGCTACGGCGTTGCCACCACCGCCACCGACACCGATCACCTTGATCACCGCATTGGGCGCTAGCTTTTCGACCAGTTCAAACATTTCCCTTACCTCCGCTAGGTGGTACTGCAATATCTTTCTCGTTCACCGCCGGCGCGATCCTTCACGCCACCGGCATTGGGCAGGCGCATGCCCCAAGCACGACCCGAGTCATCGGGCCGGGTCCGTTTCGGACCTTGCCGCGCTTCCTGCGCGACTTTGTTTCGGCCGCTGCGCGCATCGGGAGAAGCTCCGCGGCCTCGTCAGGAGTCAGGTCGGCCGCTTACGCGGCCTCGTGAGGCAAACTCCTACCCTCACTCCTCACTCCTCACTCCTCACTCCTCAACTCGCTCGACAGCGCTCCTAAAACTCTCCCTTGAACCAGGTCTTCACACGATCGAGCAATCCAACACCGGTACCGGTCGCCGTGATCGGGCCGCGCAGGTTTTCCTGCCGGCTGCCGTACAGCAGCAAGCCGACGCCGGTTGCGTGGATCGGATTGCTGACGACGTCGGCAAGACCCGTGACATGCTGCGGCAAGCCGATCCGCACCGGCAGGTGGAACACCTCCTCGGCCAGTTCGACC
This sequence comes from uncultured Gammaproteobacteria bacterium, assembly GCA_963738115.1. Taxonomy (GTDB): domain Bacteria; phylum Pseudomonadota; class Gammaproteobacteria; order Xanthomonadales; family Rhodanobacteraceae; genus Rudaea. The sequence continues at coordinate 19,924 of CAVTVN010000007.1, forward strand.
ACGCCTTCCATCTTCGACGCGCCGCCCGTCAGCACGATGCCGGCAGCGACCAGGCTCTCGTAGCCGGAGCGGCGCAACTCGGCCTGGACCATGCCGAACAGTTCCTCGTAACGCGGCTGCACCCACTCGGCCAGCGTCTGGCGAGCGAGCCGGCGCGGCGGCCGATCGCCGACGCTCGGCACCTGGATCGTTTCCTCGGCGTGCGCCAGCTGTGCGAGCGCGCAGGCGTAGCGCACCTTGATTTCTTCGGCGTGCGCAGTCGGCGTGCGGAATCCCTGCGCGATGTCGTTGGTCACCTGATCGCCGCCAATCGGCAACGACGCCGTATGCCGGATGGCACCCTGGGTGAAGATCGCGATGTCGGTCGTGCCGGCGCCGATGTCGACGAGGCACACGCCCAGCTCGCGCTCGTCCTGCACCAGCACCGCCTTGCTCGAGGCGATCGCTGCCGGGATCAGGTCGTCGACCTGAAGGCCGCAGCGGTTGACGCACTTGGTGATGTTCTGCGCCGAGCTGACCGCACCGGTGACGATGTGCACGTTCGCTTCGAGGCGCACGCCGCTCATGCCGACCGGATGGCGGATGTCTTCCTGGCCGTCGATGATGTATTCCTGCGGCTCCTTGTAGAGCACGCGCTGGTCGGCCGGGATCGCCACCGCACAGGCCGCGTCGAGCACGTGGTCGACGTCGGCGCCGGTGACTTCGCGTTCGCGGATCGGCGCCGTGCCGTGCGAATTGCGGCCGAGGATGTGGCTGCCGGAAATGTCCGCGTAGACCGAGCGGATTTCGCAGCCGGCCATCAGTTCGGCTTCCTCGATCGCGCGCTGGATCGACTGCACGGTCGATTCGATATCGACGACGACGCCGCGCTTCATGCCGTGCGAGACGTGCGAGCCGATGCCGATCACTTCGACCGGCTCGCCGGGCACGTATTCGCCGACGATCGCGACGACCTTCGACGTGCCGATGTCGAGGCCGACGATCAGTGATTTTTCACCTTTGACCTTCATGAGCATGTCTGTTCGTTCCAATCTGTGTTGTTGGTTACGGGGTTGCCGGTTGCCGGGGCAGAGCTGTACGGCCGGAGCAGCGACACGCCTGCCCTTTGCGGAAGCCGACAGGCAGCGACGGACAAACGTGAGCCGGCTCATGCGCTTTTCTCCTTGCCCGGCAGCGGCGGCGCAGCTGCGGCCTCCTGCCAGCGCAACGCGAAGCCGTTGGCATAGCGCAGGTCGGCGCGCTCGAAGCCGCTGTGGCCCGCCATCAGCCGCGGCAGCACATCGATGAAACGCTGCAGGCGTTCACGCGTCCGCTCACGCCCGATCTCGACCTCGGCACCGTTCGCCAGAGTCAGCGTCCAGCCACCGCGTTCGCTCAGCGTCACGCCGGTGACGCCGAGGCCGGTGCCCGAGAACAGGTGCGTGCTGCGGTTGTAGAAATCGATGACGTCGTCGAGCGCTGAGTCCGGCCCGGCCAGATGCGGCAGGCCCTGGATCGATTCGGCGCCGGGCGCCGAGAACACCACACCGTCGCGCCCGATCATCTGATGCTCGCCCCAGCGCGCGAACGGCTTGCGCTCGGCGACGCGAAGCTCGAGCGCGTCGGGCCAGCGCTTGCGTACCTCGACCTTCTCGATCCACGGCAGCTTGGCGACGCTTTCGCGCACGCGGTCGAGGTCGAGGGCAAAAAATCCGGTGCCCAGGTGCGCCGCCGTCGCTGAGCGGATCTGCTCGGCACTGACGTGATTGAACTCCGCGTCGACCTTGAGGTAACGCACCGGCCAGCGATCGGCGGCGAACCAGCCGTTCAACACGCCGACGACCGGCAACAGCACGAGCGTCAACGCGATGCCCCAGGCGAGAACTTGAGGATGAGGCGGTTGTTCATGTGCCGACGCTCCGCGTCGGAGGGACTGAGGGCTGAGGGCTGAGGGCTGAAGCGCCGCGCCGACTCATCGCTGACCGATTCGCTGCTCGAAGCTCGTCTCCAGAATCTTCCAGCACAGCTCCGCGAAATCGATGCCCACCGCTTTGGCTGCCTTCGGCACCAGCGAGTGACTCGTCATGCCCGGTGTCGTGTTGACCTCGAGCAGGAAGAACTTGCCGGTGCGGTCGCGCATCAGGTCGACGCGGCCCCAGCCGGAGCAGCCGGCGGCCTGGAAGGCGCTGAACGCAAGTGCGCGGATTTCCTCCTCGCGGTTTTCGTCGAGTCCGGGGCAGATGTACTTCGTGTCCTCGGCGACGTATTTGGCGTGGTAGTCGTAGAACTCGCCGGCCGGCACGATGCGGATCGACGGCAGAGCGCGGCCCTGCAGGATGCCGACGGTGTATTCCTCGCCCTCGATCATCTGCTCGACGACGAGTTCGCCGTCGTAACGCGCGGCGAGTTCGACCGCCGCCGGAAGGTCGCCGAGCGAGCGCACGCGCGTGATGCCGACGCTCGAGCCTTCGTGCGACGGCTTGACCACGACCGGCAGGCCGAGGCTGGCGATCGCCGCGCCGACATCGTCGCCGATGCGATGCCGTACATAGCGCGGCGTCGGCAGACCGATTGCCTGCCAGACCTGCTTGGTGCGGATCTTGTCCATCGACAGCGCCGAGCCGAGCACACCCGAACCGGTTACGGGAACACCGAGCGACTGCAATGCGCCCTGCAGCACGCCGTCCTCGCCGCCGCGCCCGTGCAGGATGTTGAACACGCGCGCGAAGTGGCCGGCACGCAACGCATCGAGCAACGCCGGAATGCCGTCGATCGCATGCGCATCGACGCCACGCGATTTCAGCGCGTCGAGCACGTTGCGCCCCGAATCCAGCGAGACGTCGCGCTCGGCGGAACTGCCGCCCATGACGACGGCGACTCGGCCGAATTGGCGGGCGTCGGTCACGTTCACTGGGTCGTCCTCGCGCTCTTCAGCGCGCCGGCCGCAGCCAGCGCATTGGCCGCTGCGCCGATGTCGCCGGCGCCGAGCAGCAGCAGCACGTCGCCGTCGGCAAGCAGCGCCGGCAGGGCGGTGGCAATCTCGCGCGGATGCTCGATCAGCACCGGATCGACCTTGCCGCGCGCGCGCACGGCACGCGCCAGCGCGCGCCCGTCGGCGCCGGCGATCGGCGCTTCGCCGGCCGGGTAGATTTCCGTCAGCATCAGCACGTCGACCTCGGCCAGCACATTGGCGAAGTCGTCGAGCAGGTCGCGCGTGCGCGTGTAGCGATGCGGCTGGAACACCACGGCGAGGCGATGACCCGGCCAGCCACCGCGCGCCGCCGCAAACACGGCCGCTAGTTCGCGTGGATGGTGGCCATAGTCGTCGATCAGCAGTGCCGTGCCCTCGTCCAGCGCGATATCGCCACGCAACTGGAAGCGCCGGCCGACGCCCTGGAATTCACCGAGCGCATGCACGATCGCTTCGGCAGAGATACCGAGCTGCCAGCCGACGGCCGCGGCAGCAAGCGCATTGCGCACGTTGTGCACGCCGGGCAGGTTCAGCAGCACCGGAACTGCCGCGGAAGTGTCGGGCAAGATGCGAGGTTGAAGCGCATGCGCGCCGCATCCTGGCGCACGTCGCTGGCGCGCACATCGACGCCGTCGTTCAGGCCGTAGGTGAGCGCGCGCCGCGGTGTCGCGCGCGCCAGTTCGGCGACTTCGGCGTCGTCGGCGCACAGCACCGCGAGCCCGTAGAACGGCAGCCGATGCAGGAAATCGGCGAACGCCTTCTTCACCAGCGCGAAGTCGCCGTGGTAGTTCTCCAGGTGATCGGCATCGATGTTGGTGACGATGGCGATGACCGGGTTGAGCAGCAGGAACGAGCCATCCGATTCGTCCGCTTCTGCGACCAGATAATCGCCGGTGCCGAGCCGCGCGTGCGTGCCGGCAGCGAGCAGCTGTCCGCCGATGACGAAGGTCGGATCGAGGCCACCTTCGGCGAGCACGCTGGCAACCAGGCTCGTCGTCGTGGTCTTGCCGTGCGTTCCGGCCACGGCAATGCCGCGGCGGAAGCGCATCAGCTCGCCGAGCATCTCGGCGCGCGGCACGACCGGCAGGCGGCGCTCAGTGGCTGCGACGACCTCGGGGTTGTCCGCCTTGATCGCGCTCGACACGACCAGTACGTCGACGTCCGTCACGTTCACCGCGGAGTGGTCCTTGTGGATTTCTATACCGAAGCCGGCCAGGCGCCGCGTCGCCGCCGACTCGGCCTTGTCCGACCCGGACACGACGTAGCCGAGGTTGTGCAGCACCTCGGCGATGCCGCTCATGCCCGCACCGCCGATGCCGACGAAATGCACGCGGCGGAATCCGGTGCGGATCCAGTCGGTCGCGACATCGGTTTGCGCAACGTGGCTGCGCGGCGTCATGCGGCGACCTCCACGCAGAGGTCGGCGATTTGCGACGCGGCATCGGGTTTCGCCAGTGCGCGTGCCGCCTGCGCCATCGCGAGCAGGCGCCCCCGCGCCGCCGCGCTGTCGCCATTGCACAATTGCGCCAGCACGCGCCGAGCCGGTCGGCGAAGCCGTCGCCCTCGGCCACCAGGCGCGCGGCGCGCGCTTCGACCAGCGCAGATGCATTGCGCGTCTGGTGATCGTCGACGGCGGCCGGGAACGGCACGAGTATCGCGGCCAGTCCGGCAGCGCACAGCTCGGCGAGCGTCAGCGCGCCGGCACGGCAGACGACGAGGTCGGCCCAGCCATACGCCGCCGCCATGTCGTCGATGAACGCGTCGACCTGCGCGTCGATGCCGGCTGCCTTGTAGATTTCCTGCGTCTGCGCCAGGTGTTTCGCGCCGCTCTGGTGGCGGACCTGCGGCCGTTTGTCGGCATCGATTTTCTGCAATACCTGCGGCAGAACGACGTTGAGACTGTAGGCGCCCTGGCTGCCACCGAGCACGAGCAGGCGCAGGCGGCCATCGCGGCCGGCAAGGCGCTCGGACGGCGGCGGCAGTGCGGCGATCACCGCACGCACCGGGTTGCCGATCCACTCGCCGCCGGGCAGTGCACCGGCGAATCCACAAAGTCGCTTTTTTGCAAAATGCGACAGGATACGGTTGGTCACACCCGGCTACGCGATTCTGTTCGTGCACGAGCAACGGCACGCGGCGCAACCAGGCCGCGATGCCGGCGGGGCCGGCGGCGAAGCCGCCGAGCGCCAGCGCGCTGCGCGGCCGCTCCGCACCGAGCATTCGCCATGCACTGAGCACGGCGCCGGCGATGCGTAGCGGCGCTGCAAGCCGCGTCATCAGGCCCTTGCCGCGGATACCGCGCACGCTGAGTGTGCGCAACTCGATGCCGGCCTTTGGCACCAACTGCGTTTCCAGCCCGCCATCGCTGCCGACCCAGAGCACCGGCACGCCGCGCGCGCGCAATGTCTGCGCAACGGCAATGCCGGGAAAGATGTGACCACCGGTGCCGCCGGCGAGGATCAGCACCGGCGCCGCAGCGCGCGCCACGGTGCTTCCGTCCGCCATCGATCTCTGCGACGGCTCGGCAGTGCCGCCGGCAAACATGGCGACGATGCCGCTCATGCGAATGCCTCCTGCGGCGCTGCCAGCAGGCGGTTTTCCGCGCGGCTGACCTCGAAGCTGATGCGCAGCAGCAGGCCGATCGCCGCGCACGTCATCAGCACACTCGAGCCGCCCGAGCTGATCAGCGGCAGCGTCAGGCCCTTGGTCGGCAGCACGCCGAGGTTCACGCCGATCGAAACCAGCGTCTGCAGGCCGATCATGAGGCCGATGCCGAACGCACAGTAGCCGGCGAAGTACTGGCCACGCTCGACCGCGCGCAGGCCTAGCATCAGTGCGCGCCCGACCAAAGCGGCAAACAGCACGAGTACCAGGAGAATGCCGAAGAAACCGAGTTCCTCGGCGATCACGGCAAGGATGAAGTCCGTGTGTGCTTCGGGCAGATAGAACAGCTTCTGCACGCTGCCGCCGAGACCGACGCCGAACCATTCGCCGCGCCCGATCGCAATGAGCGCCTGGGTCAGCTGGAAGCCCTGGTCGAACGGGTGCTCCCACGGATTGAGGAACGAGGTCAGGCGCTTGACGCGATAGTCCGAAGTCATCGCCGCCCACGCGATCGCCGGCATGACCGGGATGGCGAGGTAGAACAGGTTGCGCAGGCGCGCGCCGCCGAGCCAGACCATGCCGATGGAAGTCGCGATGATCAGCGCGGCGCTGCCGAAGTCCGGCTGCATCAGCAGCAGCACGACCAGGATCGCCGCAACACAGAGCGGCTTGATCACGCTGAGCAGCCGCGCCTGCACGTTCTCGCGGTGGCGCACGAGGTAGCTGGCGAGATAGACGACGAACATCAGCTTGACCGCTTCGACCGACTGGAAGCCGGCGATGCCGAGTCGTATCCAGCGGCGCGCACCGTTGATGCGCAGGCCCAGGCCCGGAACGAACACCAGCAGCAGCAGGATGATCGCAAGCAGCAACAGCACGAACGCGTTGCGCTCGAACCAGTCGAGCTCGATGCGCGTCACGGCGATGCCCAGGGCGATGCCGAGGGCGAGGAAGACGACGTGGCGCGTCACGTAGTAGAACGGTCCGACGTGCTGGCCGTCGGCGATGGCGATCGAACTCGATGCGACCATGATCACGCCGAGGCTGGCCAGTGCGCCGGCGGCGACCAGCAGGCCGAGGTCGAATTGACCCGGCAGTTCGTCGCGGCGGCGTGCTTGCAGTGCATCCATCGTCAGCGCACCTTGAGGGTCGCAAGACCGATGAGCACGAGCACCACGCTGATGATCCAGAAGCGCACGATGACGCGCGGTTCCGGCCAGCCCTTGAGCTCGAAGTGATGATGGATCGGCGCCATGCGGAAGATGCGCTTGCCGGTCAGCTTGAAGCTCGCGACCTGCAGGATCACCGACGCGGTCTCCATGACGAAGACGCCGCCCATGATCAGCAGCACGATCTCCTGGCGCACGATCACGGCGACGCAGCCGAGCGCTGCACCGACGGCCAACGCACCGACATCGCCCATGAACACCTGCGCCGGGTAGGCGTTGAACCACAGGAAACCGAGACCCGCTCCGGACAGCGCGCCGCAGAAGATGCACAGCTCGGCCGCGCCGGGCACCGCCGGAATCTGCAGGTAGGTGGAAAAGACGCTGTGGCCTGCGGCGTAGGCGAACACGCCGAGTGCCGCGGACACGAGCACGGTTGGCATGATCGCCAGACCATCGAGTCCATCGGTCAGGTTCACCGCGTTGGAGAATCCGACGACGATGAAATAACCGAGCACGACGAACGCGACACCGAGCGGGATTGCAACCTGCTTGAACAGCGGCACGTACAACGCAATGGCCGCCGGCGAGTCTTCCTGCAGCACGAAGTACACGGCCAATGCGCCGGCCAGGCCGAACACCGACTGCCAGAAATACTTCCAGCGCGCGGCCAGACCGCGGCTGTCCCTGAGCACGAGCTTCTTGTAGTCGTCATAGAAGCCGACCACGCCGAACGTGAGCATCACGGCGAGCGTGATCCACAGGTAACGATTGTGCAGATCGGCCCAGAGCAGCGAGGCGACGGTGACCGCGAGCAGGATCAGCGCGCCGCCCATCGTCGGCGTGCCGGCCTTGGACAGGTGCGATTGCGGCCCGTCGCTGCGGATCACCTGGCCGGCCTTGACCGCGGCCAGACGCCGGATGGCGTCCGGACCGAGCAGCAGGGCGACGGCCAGCGCCGTCAACGCGCTCATGATCGTGCGGAAGGTGACATATTGGAACAAGTGGAAAAAGCTCACTTGTCCACGCAGTACGTCGGCGAGTTCAAGCAGCATGGCGCTTGTTCCCCCCGTTGGCCCCGCGCGGTTCGAGCAGCGCGCGCACGACGTTGTCCATCGCCGAACCGCGCGAACCCTTGACCAGCACGTTGACGCCCACGTGCACGTCGGCCGCAAGGGCCGAGATCAGCGCCTTCTGATCGGCGAAGTGGGTGGCACCTGCACCGAACGACTCCGCTGCTGCATTCGCCAGCGGTCCGACGGTGAACAACCGCGCAATGCCGCGTTCACGCGCGTGCGCGCCGACACGCGCATGCAGTTCGCGCGCGGCGGCGCCCAGTTCGCGCATGTCGCCGAGCACGAGCCAGCCCTCGCCGGCTTCGGCGACGAGTGTGTCGATCGCCGCTTCGGTCGAGCCGGGATTGGCGTTGTAGCTGTCATCGATCAGCGTCCAGCCTGCCGCCAGCACATGCCGCTGCAGGCGGCCCTTGACCGCGGGTGCGGATTCGAGCCCTTGCCTGATGGTCGCCGCAGGCACGTCGAGCGCGTACGCGGCGGCCGCAGCAGCCAGTGCATTCATGACATTGTGGCGGCCGCTGAGTGGCAGATCGACCTGGGTCTGCGCGCCGGGCATGCGCAACGCGAAGCGCGTGCGTGCGCCGGATTCGATGATCTCGCCACGCACGTCGGCCACGGATGCCATGCCGAAGCGAACGATGCGGCGCGAGCCGGCCATCGCAGCGAACGTTGCCGCGAACGCATCGTCGGCATTGATCACAGCAATGCCGTGGGCCGGCAGCGATGTATACAATGCGCCTTTTGTCTCGGCAATGCCCTCGAGCGTGCCCATGCGCTCCAGGTGCGCCGGTGCAATGTTGTTGACCAGGCCGATTTCCGGACGCGCGATGCCCGCCAGGTAGGCGATGTCGCCGGGCTTGCCGGCACCCATCTCGATCACCGCGTAGTCCGCGTCCGCCGGCATGGCGAGCAGCGACAGCGGCAAGCCGATTTCATTGTTGAGATTGCCGGCGTTGAAATGCGCCTTGCCGTGCAGACCGAGAATCGTGGCGAGCAGGGTCTTGACGGTCGTCTTGCCGTTGGAGCCGGTGATGCCGACCACGCGCGTGCGATGCTGCGCGCGCACCGCGCTGGCGAGATCGCCGAGCGCCAGCAGCGTGTCGGCGACGACCACCTGCGGCAGGTCGATCGCGACCTGGCGCTCGACCAGAGCCGCCGCCGCGCCGCCAGCCTGTGCCTGTGCCAGGAAATCGTGCGCGTCGAAGCTGTCGCCCTTGAGCGCGACGAACAGCGCGCCGGGCTTTGGCGCGCGCGTATCGGTGAACACGCCGTCGACCGGCAGGTCGACGCCATGTAACGTCCCGCGCGTCCACAGGGCAACGTCGATGAGCTTGAGGCTCAGCACGGCCGCGCCTCCAGGGTCCGGCGTGCGATGTCGAGGTCGTCGAATGGATGCAGGACGCCGTCGACTTCCTGATACGGCTCGTGGCCCTTGCCGGCGATCAGCACGACATCGCCGGGCCGCGCCTCACGCAGCGCGAGTGCGATCGCCTGCGCGCGGTCGCGCTGCACGGTCGCCCTTTCCGGATGCGCGAGGCCGGCGACGATCTGGGCGACGATCACATCGCCGTTTTCGCCGCGCGGGTTGTCGTCGGTCACGATGACGCGGTCGGCCCCCGCCTCCGCGATCGCCGCCATCTGCGGGCGCTTGCCCTGGTCACGCTCGCCGCCGCAGCCGAACACGCAGATCAGGCGTCCCTGCGCGTGCGCGCGCAGACTGCCGAGCGCCTGTTCGAGCGCGTCGGGCGTGTGCGCGTAGTCGACGACGACCAGCGGCAATTCGCGTTCGCCGCCGATGCGGTTCATGCGCCCGGCCACCGGCTGCAGACGCGAAATCGCATTGTGGATTTGTGCAAACGTGTAACCGAGCGCGCCGAGGCAGCCAGCGACGGCGAGCAGGTTGGCGATGTTGAAACGGCCGAGCAGCGCCGTGGTGACTTCGCCGTCGCCCCACGGTGTGTGCAGCATGAAGCGCAGGCCACTCGCGCTGCTGCTGGCAGCGCCGGCGCGAATCTCTGCATCTGCCGACTGCAGGCCGTAGCGCAGCCGCGTCACGTGCTCCGGCAAGGTCGATGCCAGATTGCGCCCGAACGCGTCGTCGACGTTGACGACGGCGGCACTCAGGCCAGGCCACGCGAACAGCCGCGCCTTGGCCGCGCCGTAGGCGTTCATGTCGCCGTGGTAGTCGAGGTGATCGCGCGTCAGGTTGGTAAACACCGCGAGCGCGAACCTGACCGCATTGACGCGGCCCTGGTCGAGCGCGTGCGAAGAAACTTCCATGGCGACGTCGGTCGCACCGGCAGCGCGGAACTTCGCCAGCAATCCCTGCACGCTGATGACATCCGGCGTCGTGCGCTCGCCGGCGTCGACGGCGCCGACCAGACCTGCGCCGAGCGTGCCGATCGTCGCGGCCTTCGCACCGACCGTCTCGAGCGCCGAGGCCAGCAGCTGCACGATCGAGGTCTTGCCGTTGGTGCCGGTGACGCCGACGACGCGCAGCGCTTCGGACGGACGGCCGAAGAAACGCGCGGCGATTTCGCCGACCTGGTCGCGCAGGTTGTCGATCCAGATGACGGGAGCGGCGACGGCTGAGGAAGCAAGGGCTGAGGGCTGAGGGCTGAGGGCCTCGGAAGCAAGGGCTGAGGGCCGAGGGCTGAGGGCTGAAGAGCGGGGCTCCGGCGCTTCGGGAATACCTGCGCTTTGCGGCACGTTGGAGAGACCATCTGTCGATTGCTGTGCCGTTGACAGCCCTCGGCCCTCGGCCCTCAGCCCTGCTCCTTCATCCAGCCCTCGGCCCTCAGCCCTCAGCCCTGCTTCGTAAGCGGCGGGCGCCGGCGATTCGGCAAGGATCACCGAAGCGCCGGACGCCAACGCCGCCGGGGCAAACGTGATGCCGTGCGTCGTGCTTCCGCGCAGGGCAATGAACGCGTCGCCGGCATGCACGCGACGCGAATCCAGGGTCAGACCGCTGACGATGATGTCGCGCGCCGTCGTGGGCGCAGCGATGCCGTGCAGCAGGTCCGCCAAACGACGAGGTGCCATGTTCATGGCACCTCCTCGGCGTTGTCATCGTCGGCCGCGGCCGCGGGAGGCGGCGGCACTCGCGGTGCGTTGACGTCGGGACCGCCGGCATACCAGCGCTGCACGTTGTCCGGCGGCACGTCGAGCAGGCGCAGCGCGCCGTCCATGACCTTGCTGAAGACCGGCGCTGCGACGAGCGCGCCGAAGTACGGGCCGCCCTGGCCGCCACCCGGATCGTTGATGACGACGACACCGACGAGTTTCGGATCGGTTGCCGGCACGATGCCGACGAACAGCGAGATGTAGCGGTTCTGGTAGCTGCCGCCATGCGCGATGCGCGCCGTGCCGGTCTTGCCGGCAACGACATAGTTCGGCACGACCGCCTGCGGAAACGCGGTGCCGCCTGGCATCACGACGGTACGCAGCATCTGCAGCACCTCGTGCGCGATCTGCGGATCGATGACCGCGTTATCGGGATTCAGCGCGCCCTTGACGAAGGTCGGCGCGCGCAGGCGTCCGTCATTCGCCAGCGTCGCGTAGCCCTGCGCCAACTGCAGCGGCGTGACGCTCAAGCCGTAGCCGTACGAGATTGTCGCCTTTTCGACCGGACCCCAGGCCTTCACGATCGGCAGTACGCCGCCGGACTCGCCCGGGAAACCGCTGCCGGTCGATTCGCCGAAACCGAAACGGTGGTACATGTCGTAGAGGCTTTCTTTCGGCAGCGTCTCGGCGACCTTCGCCGCACCGACGTTGCTCGACTTCGTGATCACGCCGGTCAGGTTGAGCAGGCCGTGGTTGTGCACGTCGTGGATGGTGAGGTTGCTGACCTGGTAGGTACCGGGATTCGTGTCGACCTTCGAATCGGGTTTCCACTTGCCGCTTTCCAGTGCCGCGGAGATCGTGAACGCCTTGATCGTCGAGCCCGGTTCGACCAGATCGGTCAACGCGCGGTTGCGCCGGTACGCCGGATCCATCTTCTCGCGCGCGTTCGGGTTGAACGACGGCTGGTTGACCATCGCCAGCACTTCGCCGTTGCGCACGTCGAGGATCACCATCGAGCCCGAGCTCGCATGCCGTTCGATGATCGCCGCCTTGAGTTCGCGGTAGGCCAGGTACTGGATGCGCCGGTCGATCGACAGCGTCAGGTCGACGCCGGGCTCGGGTTTTTGCGTCAGTTCGACATGCTCGACGATCTGGCCCTTGTTGTTGCGGATCACGCGCTCGTTGCCCGGCGTGCCCGCGAGCAGGCCGTTGAACGCGAGTTCGAGTCCTTCCTGGCCGTTGTCGTCGATGTTGGTGTAGCCGAGCACGTGACCGAGCACTTCGCCGGACGGGTAGTAGCGGCGAAACTCGCGCTGGCTCGACACGCCGGGAATGCCGAGCTTGACGATCGCTTCGGCGTCGTCCGGATTCAGATGGCGCTTGAGATAGACGAATTCCTTGTCGACGCGCTGGTTCAGGCGCTGGCGCAGCACGTCGCCGTCGATGCCGAGCGCGGTCGCCAGTTCGTCGAGGCGGTCGTCGTTCTCGAGCAGCTTCTGCGGATCGGCCCAGATCGAATCGACCGGCGTCGACACGGCCAGCGCTTGGCCGTTGCGGTCGAAGATCGTGCCGCGCGAAACCGGCACAGGCATGTCGCGCAGGAAACGCGCGTCGCCCTGCTCCTGATAGAAATTCTTGCGTACGACCTGCAGGTCGACCGCGCGCACGATCAGCGCGGTCGAGCCCAGCGCGAGCATCATCAGCACGACATACAGGCGCCCGCGCGTGTTGATCGCCTGTGTTCGCGGCTTCGCGCGCGCGCGCTCGGCGCCGGCGAGGCTGTTCACGGGTCTGGAAACTGGCGATAAACCAAACAGCATATGGCGTTCGAAAGTCCTTAGCGTTTGATCACTACGGTAGACGCCGGTTGTGGCGAAACCATGCCGAAACGGCTGCGCGCGATCTGCTCGACGCGGTTGGCTTCAGCTGCGGTTGCCTGTTCGAGTTCCAGGCGCCCGTACTCGAAATTGAGGTCGTCGCGTTCGGCAGTCAGGCGCGTCAGTTCGACGAACATGCTGCGGCTCTCCTGCCGCGCATAGACGACGCCGACTGCACTGGCGACCACCGCGATCAGCAGCAGCAGCAGAACGGCGATGCCGAAGCGCCTCATTGCAACCGCTCCGCCACGCGCAGCACGGCGCTGCGCGAACGCGGATTCGCCGCGACTTCCTGCGCATCCGGAAACTGCGCCGAGCCGATCGGCTTGAGGTGCAGTGCGACCGGCGCCGGCGGCGGCAAGCCGTGGCGCGTCGGCGCAGCCTGCGATTCGGCGCGCACGAAGCGCTTGACGATGCGGTCTTCCAGCGAATGAAAACTGATGACGACCAGACGCCCGCCCGGCCGGAGCCGGGCGAGCGCACCCTGCAACCCTCTTTCCAGCGCGTCGAGTTCGCCGTTCACGGCAATGCGCAGCGCCTGGAACGTGCGCGTTGCCGGATGCTTGCCCGGCTCGCGCCGGCCGATCGTGCGCGTGATCAGCTCGGCCAGTTCGCCGGTGCGCTGCAGCGGCTCGACACTCCGGCGTTCGACGATGGCGCGCGCGATGCGCCGGCTGTGGCGCTCCTCGCCGAAGCGCCACAGCACATCGGCGATGTCGCTCTCCTTGGCGCGGGCGAGAAACTGCGCGGCGCTCTCTCCGTGCGTGGGATCCATGCGCATGTCGAGCGGTGCATCGGCCTGAAAACTGAAACCGCGCGCCGCGTCGTCGAGTTGCGGCGACGACACGCCCAGATCGAGCAGCACGCCGTCGAGTCCGCCCTGCGCGGCATCCCATTCGGCGAGGTCGGCAAAACTGCCATGGCGGATGGCGACACGGGCGTCGTCGCCGAACTGCGCACGCGCAACGGCGACGGCAGCCGGATCGCGATCCATCAGCAGCAGACGCCCGCCCGGCCCGAGGCGCGCGAGCAATGCTCGGGCATGTCCGCCGCGGCCGAATGTGCCGTCGAGGTAGGTACCGTCGCTGCGCACGTGCAATCCGTCCAGACTCTGCTCGAGCATTACCGGCACGTGGCCGGGTGCGGCAGGTGCGCTGTCTTCGCTGGTCATCGCCGCTCCGGTGCGCGCTGCCAAGCCGCCGCTCACAGACGCAAGTCCAGCATCTCGCTGCTGAGCTCGGACTCGCCGATCGTCTGGCGGATCTTGTTCAGGTGGGCCTGTTCGCTCCACAGCTCGAACTTGCGATCCATGCCGAGCAGGATTGCGCGCTTCTCGATGCCGGCAGCGGTGCGTTGACTGGCGGGCACCAGCAGGCGCGCGCTGCCGTCGGCTTCGACGGTCGTCGCTGCGCCGACCAGCTTGAGTTGCAGGTCGCGGTGCACGCGCTTGACGCTCGGCAGCATGTTGACCTGATCGCGCACCTTCTCCCACTCGCTATGCGGGAACAGCCACAGGCAGCCGTGCTCGAACGGGTTGTAGGTGAAAACCAGGCGATTCGCGCAGGCGGACGCGATCAGCTCGCGGTAGGCGGTAGGCACCGCCAGGCGGCCTTTGTCGTCGAGAGTAATGGCTGTTTCGCCCTGAAACATGATTCCGCCCGCAACGTATCCCACGAAAAACCACGAATTCCCACCGCGCGAACATTAGTCTTCGCTACCCGAGGTGTCAAGGGAAATTGCTTGCAGATCAAGGGGAAAGCCGCGGCTTTGTTAAGAATTCGCGTGACTTGTGAGGAGTGCAGCAAAGTCGTTTGAATTTGCTGACTTTTCAGTCTTTGAGGTCGATCTGCCGGTCGGACCACGACTTTGCTGCGGCGCAACAAGCGAGGTTGGCCGCGCAGCGGCCAACAATTTGATACATTTATATTATATATATTTGTATATAAGTACCAAAAGCGGCATTGCGCGCATCGCGACACGAGGTAGTGCAAGGATGCACGGATTCGTGGATCAAGGGCGCCGTTCGTGGTGCCGAGCATCGCAGCCAGTGCCGGAAAATGCCCGAAGGGCGCGGCGAGGATCGCCGCGCTCTGCGAAGCAGTACACGGACGTACTGTCTGCGCAACCCGGCGCTGGCGCGGAGCGCAGGGGATGCCGATTCGCACGATGCGAATCGGAACACCGCGTCTGGGGCCTAGCCTTTTTGGTTACTTTTTGGGCATGCCAGAGAGTAACTCGCTCGCCCGCAGGGCGAGTGAAAGCTTTGCTTGACACTGCCAAAGCGAGAGCTGGAATTAAACGCCACTCCTGTCGCGTGCCCTTCGGGCCATTCGCTACGCGAATGTTCACTCCGGCATCCTGCCTCCGCAGTCCGGCTTTCGCTGGAATGACGAGCAAAAATAAGCTGAGCGCAAAAATAGCAGAAAGAAAAGAGTCGGCCGGTAAGCCGGGTTCTGTCGTTGGACAGTCATTCCTCTAGGCCGTGCGTCGCCGCACGGCTCGAGCAACCTACCCGGGAGCAACGCGGGCCGCGCCAATGCTCCCCTATTTGGTCTTGCTCCGAGTGGGGTTTGCCATGCCACGCGGCGTTGTCCCCGCGCGCGGTGCGCTCTTACCGCACCGTTTCACCCTTACCATGCATCCCTTGCGGGCCGTTCGGCGGTCTGTTCTCTGTTGCACTATCCGTCGGCTCACGCCGCCCAGGCGTTACCTGGCACTCTGCCCTGTGGAGCCCGGACTTTCCTCGAAGCACTTGCGCAGCCTCGCGACTGTCTGGCCGACTCCGCGCGCATTTTACCGCGAATGATGCGTGAACCGCGCGCAAACCGTCGATCAGGTTGTCGCAGCCGCCACGCGCAGCATCGCCGCGATGCTCTTCTCGACGTCGGCATCGGTCGTCGCCCAGGACGACACGCTGATGCGCATCGCCGTACGGCCCTGCCAGACCGTACCGCCGCACCAGCACGTGCCGTCGGCCTGCAGCGCGGCGATCACGCGCTGCGTGCGTCCGGCGTCGCCGAACGCGACGAGCACCTGATTCAGTACGACGTCGTTGAGGATCTCGAAGCCGCCCGCCGTCAGTGCCTCGGCGAAGCGCCGCGCATGGCGGCAGGTGCGTTCGATCAAATCGGCTACGCCGCTGCGGCCGAGACTGCGCAGCGCCGCCCAGATCGGCACGCCACGCGCGCGACGCGACAGTTCCGGCGTGAAGTCCGACGGATTGCGCCACTGGCTGTCCGTCGGCAGGTATTCGGCCGTGATCGCCATGGCCGCGCTCAGCGCCATCGGATCGCGGGCGAAGGCGAGGCCGCTGTCGTACGGCACGTTGAGCCACTTGTGCGCGTCGGTAGCCCAGGAGTCGGCGCGGTCGACGCCGGCGACGAGTCCCTTGCGCGTCGGCGCCACGCGCGCCCAGATGCCAAAGGCACCGTCGACGTGGATCCAGGCGTCCGCGCCGGCGCGCTCGCGCACGGCGGCGACGTCGTCGCAGGCGCCGGTGTTCACATTGCCGACTTGTGTACAAATTATCGTCGGTCCGGAAATCTTCGGCAGCGCTTCGACGCGCATGCGCCCCTGCGCGTCGGCCGGAACGCGAACGACGCGGTTGCGGCCGAGGCCGAGCATCCCGAGCGCCTTGATCAGGGTCGGATGCGCTTCCTCGCCGACGACGACGGTGATCGGCGGCGCGCCGAACAGGCCGTCGGCTTCGACTTTCCAGCCGGTGCGCTCGAGCACGGCGTGGCGTCCGGCAGCGAGCGCGACGAAGTTCGCGACGTTCGCGCCGGTGACGAAAGCCCCGCCCGCACCGCGCGGCAGATCGAGCAGTTCGAGCAGCCAGCGCAACGCCGTCTGTTCGAGCCGCGCCGTTGCCGGCGTGATGTTGTAGTAGCCGGTGTTCTGGTCCCAGGCCGCGCTGAGCCAGTCGGCGGCGAGCGCGACCGGCAGCGAACCGCCGATGACGAAACCGAAGAAGCGCGGGCCGGCCATCGCCATCGTTGCCGGCGAAGCATAGCGATCGAGCAGTTCAATGACTTCGCGCGGATCGGATGGTGCATCCGGCAACGCGCCGTCGAGGTTTGCGAGCGCATCGACTGCAGTCGGGATCCGGCGCGACTTTGCGCTCGTCGAGATCGCGCAGATAGGCGCTTGCACGCGCCGCGACGTCTTGCAACAGGTCGTGCATGAATCTTCGCTCCAGGGCGCGAGGTGCGCGTTCAAGTCAGTGTATGTTGCCGTGAAGGGACTGCGCTTTGCCCAGGCTCCGCAATTCCTGTCCTGGCGTCCGTACTCCGCGCGCGGAAAACATGGCCTGTCCCGCGTGATCGAGGCAGCGCGACGCTCTCTAGTCGTCGACGGTATACAACTGCTTGCGCGATGCGCCGCTGATTTCCGCGGCCAGTTTCGCAGCGCGTCCGGGCGGCAGTTCCTTGCGCAGCAATTCGAATACGCGGCGGCCTTCACCGAGCCGCGCCGCAGCCGCGTCCTCCACGGCACCGGCAACCAGCACGACGAATTCGCCGCGCTGCTGATTCGGATCGGCGAGAACACGCGCAGCCAGGTCGGCCAGCGTACCGTCGAGCACGGTTTCGAACAGCTTGGTCAATTCGCGCGCCACCACGGCGCGACGCTCACCGCCGAATTCCGCGACGAGATCGTCCAATGCTTCGACGATGCGATGACTCGATTCGTAGAAGATCAGCGTGCGCGTCTCGTTGCGCAACGGCTGCAGATGCGTGCGCCGCGCCGCCGATTTGGGCGGCAGGAAGCCTTCGAAGACGAAGCGGTCCGACGGCAGACCCGCGGCCGACAGTGCCGCGATCGCCGCGCAAGCGCCGGGCACCGGGCTGACCGTGATGCCGGCCTCGCGCGCCGCGCGCACGAGACGAAAACCCGGATCGCTGATCAGCGGCGTGCCGGCGTCGCTGATCAGGGCGATCTGCGCGCCAGCGCGCAGCCGCTCGACCAACTCGACGCTGATCTCGCGCTCGTTGTGCTCGTGCAGCGCGATGCAGCGCGTAGCGATGCCGGCATGCTGGAGCAGCGCGGCACTGTGCCGCGTGTCCTCGGCGGCGATCAGGTCGGCTTCGGCCAGGGTCCTGCGCGCGCGCGGCGACAGATCGTCGAGATTGCCGATCGGCGTCGCCACCACCCAGAGCCTGCCCGCCTGCTGCGTCATGCCGTCTCCACGAAATCCGCACGATCAGGGCACGACCGTGGCGCAGCGTCGGTCCCGTGACCATTGTCGCATGCGGCCGGCGCGATGCCGGAGTACCAATCCGCTATCATTCGCTCAAGTCCGGTTCGAGATGTGTCCATGAACGTGCTTCGCCGTCGTCGTCTGCTGCCCCGGTGCGCGCTGGCCGCATGCGCGCTGTTGGCCGGCTGCGTCGAAATGGAGCCACGCGAGGAGATCCCGCCACCGCAAGTCAACAACGCCGAACAGCTTTACCAGCAGGGCGATTTCGAGCATGCGGCGCTGGCATTTCTCGATTTGTCGAACGGCCATTCGGGCGATCGCGACTATTACCGGCTGCGCGCGGCCGAGGCATACCGCGAGGAAGGCAATCTTGACGGTGCCGCGCAGGCATTGGCCGGATTGAAAACGCGCCGTCTCAATCCCGAGGAAACCACGCGTTATGCCCTGCTCGACGCCGAGATCGCGCTCGCGCGCAAGGATCCGGCGCACGCACTGGAACGCCTGAACTACCCGGACGAGAATCTGCCGCAGCCGCTGCGCCTGCGCACGCTCGAAATGCGCGCACGCGCGCAGGCCGCCACCGGCGATGCGCTCGGCAGCGCGCGCACGCGCGCCACACTGAACCGCCTGCTCGGCGGCGCCGATCGCAGCCAGAACGAGAACCAGATCGTCGCCACCTTGCAGAAACTCGGGCCCGATGCGCTCAAGCAGCAGGCGGCGGCGCTGCCGCCGAACGACCCGCTGCGGCCATGGCTCAATCAGGCGCTGCGCGGCAGCGGCCAGGCGCTGCCGCAGGTCGTGCTGCGGCCGAACCAGGCGGTGGGCACGTTGGTGCCCGGCCAGAACAATTCGGTCGCGCGTGAGGGTTATCGCGGCGCGCACCGCATCGCCGTGCTGCTGCCGACGGCCGGACCGCTCAAGGCGGTGGCGCAGCCGATTCGCGACGGTTTCCTCGCTGCCTATTTCGGCGACGAGAATCCGCAGCGTCCCGAAGTGCGCACGTACGATTCCGGCGACACGCCGCAGCAAGCGGTCGATGCCTACCTGAAAGCGGTAGCCGACGGTGCCGAGCGCGTCGTCGGACCGTTGCGCCGCGACGCGGTGTCGGCGGTGTTCGCCCAGGGCCGCCTGCCCGTTCCGATCCTCACGCTGAACCAGCCGGAACATGGCGAAGTGCCGCCGCCGGGCAGCGCCGCGTTCGGGCTGACGCCCGACACCGAGGCTGCGCAAGCCGCCGAGCACCTGCTCGAACGCGGCATCAAGACAGCCGTGATCATCACGGCGACCGACGACTGGGCCGAACGCGCGGCGCTGGCATTTCGTGCACAACTCGAGAATCACAACGGCGAAATCGTCGGCGATGTCCGTGTCCGCGACGGCGAGATCAACTTCGCGGCGACGATCCGCCAGGCAATGACCGCCGTGCACACGACGACGAACGCGCCGCCGCTGCCGGGTGCCGCGGCGAGCACCGCGCCGGTCGAGGCGCCGACGGTCGGCGTATTCATCAGCATGCGCCCGCAGCAGGCGCGCTTGCTGCTGCCGCAGCTCAAGATTGCCGGCTTCAGCGGCGTGCCGGTGGTAGCGACGTCGCATGTCTATTCCGGCAACGCCGATCCGGGTCAGGACCGCGATCTCGACGGTGTCGAGTTCTGCGACGCGCCGTGGCTGTTCGACATCGTGCCCGGCGTGCCGCGCTACAGCGAAATCGTGCGCGTGCTCGATTCAGTGCGCGGCGCCGGGGCGCGCCTGTTCGCACTGGGTCTCGACGCCTACTCGCTGGTTCCATACCTCGACTGGCTCGCGCAGCATCATGACGCCTACCTGCCGGGCGCAACCGGCCAGCTGTCCGAAGACGAACTCGACCGCATCCAGCGCCTGCTGGTCTGGGCGCGCTTCGACAACGGCGTTGCCCGGCCGATCAATGGCGGCTTGCTGGTGACGCCGGGTGCGCCGTAGAGCAGCGTGTCGCCGGCCATGAGCTTGCGCAAGGCGATTGCGCGCACGACCGGCACGCACTGGGAAGATGCGGCGCTGGCGCACCTGCAGCACCACGGCCTGAAACTGGTCGAACGCAATTTCAGCTGCCGCGTCGGCGAGATCGACTTGATCCTGCGCGATCGCGATCAACTGGTATTCGCCGAAGTCCGCTATCGCGGCGATGCGGCGCATGGCGACGGCACGCTGTCGGTCGGTAGCGCCAAGCGAGCGAAACTGACGCGCGCGGCGAGTGTCTACTTGCAGGCGCACCCGCGGTTTTCGCACCTGCCATGCCGCTTCGACGTGGTTGGCTGCGCCGGCACGCTGGCCCAACCGGAATTCGAATGGACGCGCTCGGCGTTCGATGCGTTTTGAGGGGAGGGCTGAGGGCTGAGGGCCGAGGGCTGAAAAGCGTGACGCTCTTGCTCTTGCCGCAATACCACGACTGTACGAAAGAGGCGACACACCGTACGCTCTGCAGCCCTCAGCCCTCAGCCCTCAGCCCTCAGCCCTAGTCATTCATCATGCTTAACCGTGGACCCACTTCGTATACACGCGTACTCCTCGCAGCGGCGGCAATCCTGCTGCACGGTTGCGCAGCGGTCGTCGTCGGCGGCGCCCTGGTCGCTGCCGATACCGCGCACGATCGGCGACCAGCGAGCGTGGTCGCCAGCGATACCAACATTGAGCTCACCGCGATTGACGCGCTCAATCGACACAAGGAGCTCGTCCGCGACGACAACGACGTCAAGGTCGTCGTCTACAACGGCGTGATGCTGCTGGTCGGCGAGGTGCGCAGCGCCGAACTGAAACAGCTCGCACAGAAAACCGTGGCCGACTTCGAAGGTATCAAGCGCCTGGTCAATGAAATCGAGGTGACGGACGAACCGCCCGGTTTCTGGCGCCGGCGTGAGGACAACACACTGACGGCACGAGTCAAGACCGGCCTTCTGGATATCACCAGCGAGCCGGGCTTCGACCCGACACGGGTCAACGTGACGACCTCGCACCATATCGTCTATCTGATGGGCATCGTCAGTCATGCCGAGGCCGAGGCAGCCGCCGATGTCGCACGCGACACGAGCGGCGTCGAAAAGGTCGTCAAGGTATTCGAATATACGGATTGAGAGACTGGGCTGAGGGCTGGTAGGCGCTATAGCGCATGCAGCAGCACGCCGAGCACGATCGCCGCATACGCACCTGCAAAGACATCGTCGAGCATCACGCCGAGACCGCCGCCGACGTTGCGGTCAGCCCACGAGACCGGCCACGGTTTGCCGATGTCGAAGATGCGAAAAAGTATAAATCCGCCGGCGATCCACCAAAGGCTGGCCGGCCAGAGCAGCAGCGGCGTCAGCGCGATCCACTGGCCGACGAATTCATCCCAGACCGCGACGCCCGGATCGGCAATCTTCAGAGTGTCCACGACCCAGGCGCATGCCCACACGCCGAGGGCGAACGCGGCAACGACGATCAACGCGTAGTACGGCAGCGCCAGTTCGCGCAGGGCCAGCCAGGGCAGCAGCGCGGCCAGCGAGCCGGCAGTTCCGGGCGCGAACGGAACCAGTCCCGAACCAAAGCCGCAGGCCAGCCATCCGGCCGGATGACGCAACAACTCGCGGCGCTGCTCGGAGTTCATCGACGCGACATCCACATGCACGCGCTCCACGTGCATCGCGTCACGCGAAGTGCTCCCAGCCCTTGCGCGGCGGCACGACCTCGCTGCCTTCCGCATCGCGCGCGCGCACTCCCGGCGGCGCGACGATTCGGCCGATGCGCGTCGCGCCGCACCCGCTGCGCGCGAGATCGCCAGCCAGCGCCGTCGCCGCCGGCTCCGACGCGGTAAAGCACAACTCGTAGTCGTCGCCGCCGGCGAGTTGGAAGCCATGTCGCGCCGCGCTGTCGAAATGACCGAGCAACGCCGATGACGGCGGCAGCAAATCGACGTCGATCTCGGCGCCGACGCCGCTGGCCGAGCAGATGTGTCCCAGATCGGCGACGAGGCCGTCGGAAATATCGATGCATGCGGTGGCCCGTCCGCGCATGAGCAAACCTTGCGCTACGCGCGGTGTCGGCCGGTTCAGGCGATCGGTCAGCATTTCGCGCATGCCGGGCGGGCCATCCTGCACGTCAGGCGTATCGGCGGCATTTGCCTGCAGCAGCTTCAGCCCCGCCGCGGCATCGCCGAGCGTGCCGGTCACGAACACGCCATCGCCAACGCGGGCGCCGCCACGCCGCAGGGCCGCGCCTTCCGGCACGAAGCCGTGGATCGTGACCGTGACGCTGAGCGGACCCTGCGTCGTGTCGCCACCGACCAGTGCAAGTTTGAACTCGCGCGCCAGTGCGGCAAACCCGTCGGCGAAGTCGATGACCCATTGCCGATCGAGTTGCGGCAACGTCAGCGCGAGCGTTGCCCACGCCGGTGTCGCGCCCATCGCGGCGAGGTCGGAAAGATTGACCGCCAGCGCTTTCCAGCCGATGTCGTATGCCCTGCTGTCGTGCAGGAAATGCGCGCCGGCGACCAGCGTGTCGGTGCTGACGACGAGCAATTGCCCGGCCGGCACGGCAAGCAGCGCGCCGTCATCGCCGATGCCGAGGCGCACGTCCTCGCGCGGGATCGCGCAGCGTTCCCGGATCAGTCCGATGAGATCGAATTCGCCCACGTTAGGGAAGCTCTGAACAAGTCTGCATAGGCGTCACCGGTCTGTCTGCGTGCAGATCAAGGCGCGGCGGCGAAGGCAGACTGGCCGTCTGTCGAGCCGCCGCACCGATGAGCTGCGCGCAGACAGATCGGCCCCAACAATTGAATTGTAATGACGGGGTGATGTCCAGAAGGCCCGCAGCCCGCGCCGCGCGCCTTGCCCAGGCAGCCAGCCTGGGCGGCGCCGCGCAACACGACCTGCGAACCTTCTGGACATCATGCCGCCTATGCAGACTTGTTCAGAGCTTCCCCGCTCTGCCTAGCTGCCGCGCGGCTCCGCGCTGCGCCACTCGCGCGCCGCCTTGTCGAGTACGCCGTTGACAAAGGTATGGCCGTGCTCGGCACCGAAGCGCTTGGTCACTTCTATCGCCTCGTTGATGACGACGCGATACGGTACGTCGGGACGATGGCGCAGCTCATAGGCCGCGAGACGCAGCACGGCGCGTTCGATCGGATCGAGCTGGCTCACTTCCCGGTCCAGAAACGGCGCCAGGCCGGCGTCGAGCTCCGCGCAATGCCGGTCGACGCCGCGCAGCAGGTCCTCGAAGTAGTCCAGATCGGCAATTTCCATGTCCTGCTCGTGGCGGAATTCGTCGATGACGAGGCTCATCGGATTGCCGCTCATCTGCCAGGCATACAGCGCCTGCGTCGCGCGGCGGCGGGCGCGCGAACGCGCGGCCAGGTCGATACCATCGGGGCGGCTATGCTGGGTCATGATCTTGCTCCTGATGCGAACCACGGAAGGTTCGCGCGCCTTGTCGGCGATTGCTGCCGGCAAAGCGGAACCGGGCCCCGGCCTCTGCCGGACTCGATGCACGAATGGTCGACCGATGTCCAATCATTCGTCAACCTACAATTTTGTCCACAAATCTACAATTTCAAGCGCGGCGAGCGCAGCCTCCTCGCCCTTGTTGCCGTGCGTGCCGCCGGCGCGCGCCTGCGCATCCTCGTGGCGCTCGACGGCGAGTACGCCGTTGAGCACCGGCAGGCCGTGATCGAGCGCGACGCGCATCAGGCCCTGCGCGCAGCCGTCGGCGACATGCTCGTAGTGCCGCGTCTCGCCGCGCACGACGCAGCCGAGCGCAACGATTGCCGCGTAACGGTCCGTCAGCGCCAGCTTCGCTGCCGCCAGCGGAATTTCCCAGGCGCCGGGCACGCGCACGAGGTCGACGTCCGCGGTACTGACGCCGTGCCCAGTGAATGCATGCCGCGCACCTTCGATCAGCGCCTCGACGATGCGCGGATTCCAGCGGCTGGCGACGACGGCGAAGCGAGCACCGGCGCGAGCGCGGACTTCACCGATGAATTCAGGCATGGGCTGATGCAGAGGGCTGAGGGCTGAGGGCTGAGAGTCTACAAGCTATCGCGCAAAGACACGAAACGTAGATGCTGCGAGACGAGAACCGTCGCGCGATCGGGAACTTCCGGTATGTCCGGCCGCGACAGCCCTCAGCCCTCAGCCCTCAGCCCTGCTTCCTCATAACCGACAATCTCAAGACCAAACCCACTCAAACCAAGAAAACGTCGCGGCGTCCCCAGCACACGCAGGCGATGCACGCCGAGATCGGCAAGGATCTGCGCACCGACGCCATGACGGCGCCATTCGAGCGCCGCATCGCCTTCGCGCGGCGCACCGAGACGGTCGAGGCGCTCCAGCGCCGTGAGCGCCTCGTCGGCGTCGCTCAGCACAACGACCACGCCACGCTGCGCAGTGGCGACATGGCGCAACGCCGCAGCCAGCGAGAGTGCACCGTCCGCACGCGAGATGTGCAGTACGTCGGCCAAGGTCTCGCGCACGTGCACGCGCGTCAGCACCGGCGCGCCGTCGTCGACCGCACCGCGCACCAGCGCGAAGTGCGGCAGGCGCGTGATCGTGTCGCGATAGGCGAGCATGCGGAAGCGGCCGAAGTCGGTATCGACATCGCGGTCGAACGTGCGTGTCACGGTCTTTTCGGTGGCGAGGCGGTAGCGGATCAGGTCGGCAATGGAGCCGATGCGCAGCCCGTGCAGTCCTGCGAACTCTTCCAGTTGCGGACGCCGCGCCATGCTGCCGTCCGCATTCATGATCTCGCACAGCACGCCGGCCGTCTGCAGGCCGGCGAGGCGCGCCAGGTCGACCGCAGCCTCGGTGTGGCCGGCACGCGTGAGCACGCCGCCGGGCTGGGCTCGCAGTGGAAAGATGTGCCCGGGGCGGACGAAATCCTGGGCCACCGATGCCGAAGCGGCAAGCGCGCGAATCGTTGCCGCACGATCGTCGGAGGAGACACCTGTGGTGGTGCCGAAACGGTAGTCGACGGATACCGTGAATGCCGTGCGGTGCGCCTCCTCGTTGTTGGGCACCATCTGCGGCAGGTCGAGCTGGGCCAGCCGCGGCTCTTCCATCGGCACGCACAGAATGCCGCTGGTGTGACGGATCATGAACGCGATTGCTTCCGCGGTCGCATGCTCGGCGGCCATGATCAAGTCGCCCTCGTTTTCGCGGTCCTCATCGTCGACGATCACGACCATGCGGCCGGCGCGGATCTCGGCGACGATGTCGGGTATGGGAGCAAAAGGCATGGAAGGGCCGAGGGCTGAGGCTAATCCGCAGAGCCGGCAGCGTGAAGGCGTTCGACGTAGCGCGCGATCACGTCAACCTCGATATTGACCGCATCGCCGACACCCTTGTACCGGAACGTGGTCGCGTCGATTGTATGCGGAATCAGATTGACGCCGAAGGCATTCTCCGCAACGGTGTTGACCGTGAGGCTGACGCCATCGATGCACACCGATCCTTTCGCCGCGATATAGCGCGACAATGCGGCGGGCACATCGAACTGCCAACGCCGCGAGCGCGCGTCCGCTTCCACTGCGACGACGCGGCCTACGCCATCGACATGGCCGGAGACAAGATGACCGCCGAGACGGTCGGCAAGGCGCAACGACTTTTCGAGGTTGACCCGGCCGCCGATGCGCAGCATGCCGATGGTCGTGCATGACAGCGTTTCCACCGACACGTCGGCCGCGAAGCGCGCGCCGTCGAGCATGACGGCGGTGAGGCAGACGCCGGAAACGCAGATACTGTCGCCGACGGCGACATCACTTATGTCGAGACCGCGCGCGTCGACCACGAGACGCGTGTCGCCGCCGCGCGGTTCGGTCCGCGCGACAACGCCGATGCCTTGTACGATTCCGGTGAACATTGTCCTACTCGCGCAGCAACAGGCGCTGATCCTCGCCGATCTGGCGCTGATCGACAATGCGCAGCCGGCGAGCGGCCGCAATCGCATCGATGCCCGGCAACGTCAGCAATGGGCGCGCCTGGTCGCCGAGCAGGACCGGCGCAACGTACAACAAGAGCTCGTCGACGAGACCCATGGCGAACAGCGCGCCGCACAGAGTCGCCCCTGCCTCGACTTGCAGCTCATTGACACCGCGCGCGTCGAGCAACGCGAGAACCGCCGCAAGGTCGAGACGATTGCCGCGCAGCGGCGTTGCCGCCAGTTCGACGTTCGCAAAACGGTCGTCCTGCGCTCGCGATCCTTCGCCGTGCACGACCAACGTCGGCGCCGAGGCGTCGAGCACGCATGCGCCACGCGGCGTGCGCAACGTGGAATCGAGCACGACGCGAACAGGGCTTCACTCCCTCCCCTTCGGAGGGGAGGGCTGGGGTGGGGATGGCGTTGATTGAGGACGCACGGTCAAGCGCGGATTGTCGGCGAGCAACGTACCGATTCCCGTCAGGATCGCCGAACTGCGCGCACGCCAGCACTGCACGTCGGCACGCGCTGCTTCGCCAGTGATCCACTTCGATGCGCCGTCGGCCAGCGCGGTGCGGCCATCCAGGCTCATCGCCAGCTTGACACGCACCCACGGACGCTGCCGCTCGATACGGCAGAAGAATCCGCGGTTTAGCTCGCGCGTGGCCATGCCCAATAGACCGGTTTCGACCACGATGCCGGCGTCGCGCAACCGCTGCAGGCCTGCGCCGGCGACCTTCGGGTTCGGGTCTTCGCACGCAGCAACGACGCGCGCTATGCCCGCCGCGATCAGTGCATCGGCGCACGGCGGCGTGCGGCCGAAATGCGAGCAGGGTTCCAGCGTCACATAGGCCGTTGCGCCGCGGGCGCGCGTACCCGCCTCGCGCAGGGCGAACACTTCGGCATGCGGCTCGCCGGCACGCTGATGCCAGCCCGCGCCGACAACGGCCTCACCTCGTGCGATGACGCAGCCGACGCGCGGGTTCGGTTGCGTCGTGTACAAACCGAGCTCGGCAAGGCGCAACGCGTGCGCCATGTGGGCGTGGTCGGATGCGCTAAAGGGCTGAGGGCTGAGGGCTGAGGGCTGAGAAGCGGTCACGTCACCGTCAGGAGTTCCAGATTGCATTCACGCTTTCTTGCGCGGAGATTTCAACTCACCAAGCAGCGGCAGCTGCAGCCCTTCGAGTTCAGGCAAGTCGCGTTCGAGGCGTTCGATCTCTTCGCGGAACGCCTGCACATCCTCGAAACGGCGATACACCGAAGCGAAGCGCACATAGGCGACCTGATCGAGCCGCTTCAACTCGGTCATGACCCATTCGCCGATCAGACGCGAAAATACTTCGCGTTCGTTGACCGCGCGCAGCTGGCGCACGACTTCGCGCACGACGTTGTCGACGGCATCGGAAGCCACCGGCCGTTTCTGCAGCGCGCGTTCGACTCCGGTGCGCAGCTTGCGCTCATCGAACGCCTCACGCCGTCCATCGCTCTTCACGATCGCCGGCAACTTGATTTCAACGGTCTCGAACGTGTTGAAGCGCTCGTGGCAACGCTCGCATTCGCGCCGCCGCCGGATCGTGCTGCCGTCCTCGGCCACGCGCGAGTCGATCACGCGAGTGTCTTCGAACTGGCAGAAGGGGCAATGCATCTCAGGAGCGAGGGCTGAGGGCTGAGGGCTGAGGGCTGAAGATCAAAAACGGGCGGCGCTTCGGCTTTTCAGCCCTCAGCCCTCGGCCCTCAGCCCTGCTCCTAGCCATACACCGGAAACTTGCGGCATTGCGCAGTCACCTTTTCGCGCACCGCGCCGATGACTGCGGCATCGTCTGGTTTATCGAGTACATCGCAGATCCAGCCGGCCAGTTCGGTCGCCTCGGCCTCGCCGTAGCCACGCGTCGTGATCGCCGGCGTGCCGATGCGCAGGCCCGACGTGACGAACGGTTTCTGCGGATCGTTCGGTACGGCGTTCTTGTTGACCGTGATGTGGGCCTTGCCGAGTGCGCCTTCCGCATCCTTGCCGGTGATGCCCTTGCCGATCATGTCGACCAGCATCAAGTGGTTCTTCGTCCCGCCGGAAACGATCTTGTAGCCGCGCGCAATGATCGTCGCAGCCATCGCCTGCGCGTTCTTCACGACCTGCTGCTGGTAGGCCTTGAACTCCGGATCAAGCGCCTCCTTGAACGCCACCGCCTTGGCCGCGATCACGTGCATCAGCGGCCCGCCCTGGATGCCGGGGAACACGATCGACTGCAGTTTCTTCTCGATTTCTTCGGCAGCCGGGCCCATCGCGGCATGCTTCGCCACGATGATGCCGCCGCGCGGGCCGCGCAGCGTCTTGTGCGTCGTCGACGTGACGACGTGCGCGTGCGGCAGCGGACTCGGGTAGACACCGGCGGCGATCAAGCCGGCGACGTGCGCCATGTCGACGAACAGGTAGGCGCCGATCTTGTCGGCGATCGCGCGCATGCGCGCCCAGTCGACGACCTGCGAATACGCCGAAAATCCGGCGACGACCATCTTCGGCTTGTGTTCGAGCGCGAGCTTCTCGACGTCGTCGTAGTCGATGAGGCCGTCGGCGTTCACGCCGTACTGCACCGCGTTGAGGATCTTGCCGGAAAGGTTGACCTTCGCGCCGTGCGTCAGATGCCCGCCGTGCGCAAGCGACATGCCGAGGATCGTGTCGCCAGGATTGAGCAGCGCAAAGTAGACGGCCTGATTTGCCTGCGAGCCGGAGTGCGGCTGCACGTTTGCGTAGTCCGCATCGAATAGCTGCTTGACGCGCTCGATCGCCAGTTTTTCGGCGATGTCCACGAATTCGCAACCGCCGTAGTAGCGCTTGCCGGGATAGCCTTCGGCGTACTTGTTCGTCAGCACCGAGCCCTGGGCCTCGAGCACGCGCGGACTGGCATAGTTTTCCGAAGCGATCAGCTCGACGTGATCTTCCTGGCGCTGGCGCTCGGCCGCAATGGCATTGGCCAGTTCGGGATCGTAGCCGTCGATCTTCATTTCGCTCGGGAACATTTCGCCGCTATCTCCGCTTGAGGACTGGCCGATAGTATAACTTGTCAGGCTTGCCGCTTTTGCCGCGTGGCGTCGTGCCCCGGAGACCTAGCGCCGCATGGCCCGCACAGGGTTGTCACCGACGACGCGATGGCGGGCGAAAACACGTCCCTTCGGCGCAAAAAATGGATGCCACGTCCACGCCGATCGGCGATAATGCGCGGCTTTCCAAAACCCAGGCCTTCAGTACACCATGCAATACATCTACACCATGATCGGCGTGTCCAAGATCGTGCCGCCCAAGCGCGCGATCATCAAGGACATCTCGCTGAGCTTTTTCCCGGGCGCGAAGATCGGTCTGCTCGGCCTGAACGGCGCCGGCAAATCGACCGTGCTGCGGATCATGGCCGGCGTCGACACCGAGTACAACGGCGAGGCGCGGCCGCAGCCGGGCATAAAGATCGGCTATCTCGCCCAGGAGCCGCAGCTCGATCCGGAAAAAACCGTGCGCGAAAGCGTCGAGGAAGGCGTGTCCCACATTACCGACGCGCAGACGCAGCTCGATGCGGTCTACGCAGCGTATGCCGAGGAAGGTGCGGATTTCGACAAGCTCGCCGCCGAACAGGCGCGACTCGAGGCGATCATCGCCACGAACGACGGACATGCGCTGGAGCGCACGCTCGAGGTCGCTGCCGATGCGCTGCGCCTGCCGGCCTGGGATGCGAAGGTCAAGACCTTGTCCGGCGGCGAAAAGCGCCGCGTCGCGTTGTGCCGCCTGCTGTTGTCGAAACCCGACATGTTGCTGCTCGACGAGCCGACCAACCATCTGGACGCCGAGTCGGTCGAGTGGCTCGAGCACTTCCTGCAGGACTTCCCCGGTACCGTCGTCGCGGTCACGCACGACCGCTACTTCCTCGACAACGCGGCCGAGTGGATCCTCGAACTCGACCGCGGCCGCGGCATTCCGTGGAAGGGCAACTACTCGTCGTGGCTGGAGCAGAAGGACGCGCGCCTGCGCCAGGAAGAATCCGGCGAAAAGGCGCGCCTGAAAGCAATCCAGCGCGAACTCGAATGGGTGCGTCAGGGCGCCAAGGGCCGCCAGTCCAAGGGCAAGGCGCGCCTGAACCGCTTCGAGGAACTGAATTCGGTCGAATACCAGAAGCGCAACGAGACGAACGAAATCTACATTCCGCCGGGCGAGCGTCTCGGCGACTCGGTCATCGAGTTCAAGAACGTGTCGAAGGCGTTCGGCGATCGCGTGCTGATCGACGACCTGTCGTTGAAGATTCCGCCCGGCGCGATCGTCGGCATCATCGGTCCGAACGGCGCCGGCAAGTCGACCCTGTTCAAGATGATCACCGGCCGGGAGAAACCCGATTCCGGTGAAATCGTGCTCGGCAAGACCGTCAAGCTCGCGTTCGTCGACCAGTCGCGCGATGCGCTCGACGGCAGCAAGAGCGTCTGGCAGGAGATTTCCGGCGGCGCCGACATCATCACGATCGGCAAGTACGAGACACCGTCACGCGCCTACATCGGCCGTTTCAATTTCAAAGGCGCCGACCAGCAGAAGATCGTCGGCCAGTTGTCCGGCGGCGAGCGCGGGCGCCTGCATCTGGCCAAGACGCTGATGGATGGCGGCAACGTGCTGCTGCTCGACGAGCCGTCGAATGACCTGGACATCGAAACGCTGCGCGCGCTCGAAGAAGCGCTGCTCGAATTTCCGGGCTGCGCCATGGTCATTTCGCACGATCGCTGGTTCCTCGACCGCATCGCCACGCACATCCTCGCCTTCGAGGACGATTCGCACGTCGAATTCTTCACCGGCAACTACCAGGAATACGAGGCCGACAAGAAGGCGCGCCTCGGCGAAGAAGCGGCCAAGCCGCACCGTGTGCGTTACAAGAAACTGGGCTGACGGGCGGCGAATAACCCGAGTCGGGAGTGCACGATGGCGTTCGTCACACAACTGGAGCAGGCATGGCGGCGCAACGAGTCGCTGGTCTGCGTCGGCCTCGATCCGGAGCCGGCGCGCTTTCCTGCCGGGGTGCGCGACGCGCCTGACGCGGTCTTCACGTTCTGCCGCGACGTCGTCGACGCCACGGCAGATCTGGTTTGCTGCTTCAAGCCGCAGATCGCGCACTTCGCCGCGCTGCGCGCCGAAGATGCTCTGGAACGCCTGATCGCGCACATTCACGTGCAGCATCCGGGTATTCCGGTGATCCTCGACGCCAAGCGCGGCGACATCGGCAGCACGGCGCAGAACTACGCGATCGAGGCATACGACCGCTACGCTGCCGATGCGGTTACAGCGAATCCATATCTCGGCCGCGATTCGGTGCAGCCGTTCCTCGATCGCGCCGATCGCGGCGTCGTTCTGCTGTGCCGGACGTCGAACTCCGGCGCGCGCGACCTGCAGGACCTCGTCGTTGCCAATGCCGGCGGCACGGGCGAGCCGCTCTATCGCCACGTCGCGATGCTCGTCGCGCGCGACTGGAACGCGAACGGCAACTGCGCGCTCGTCGTTGGCGCAACCTACCCGCGCGAACTGGCCGAGGTACGCGAGATCGTCGGCGCCATGCCGCTACTGGTGCCGGGCGTCGGTGCACAGGGCGGCGATGTCGCCGCCGTGGTGCAGAACGGGAAAAGTCCGGCGGGAACCGGGCTGATCGTCAGCTCATCGCGCGCGATTCTGTACGCCGGCGCCGACAGCGACTTCGCCGCGGCGGCGCGGCGGGCAACGCAGGCGTTGCGCGACGAAATCAACCGCTACCGCTGAGGGGCGGCGCGCCACTGGCGCCACGCCAGGAATGGCGCCTGCACGACGAAGTGCAGCCACAGACCGGCCCAGACGATGACGCGCAGCAACGGATTGCGTGCTGCGGGATCGAATTTGGCGAACCAGCGCCACATGCCGCGATGCTTGTGCCGCGCGACGAACAACGGCCGGTGCCGGCTTGACCCGCCCTTGCCATGCTTCGCCGCGATCGAATTGTCGCAGACGACTCGATAGCCCAAGTCGCGCACGCGCCGGCAGAGGTCGAAGTCCTCGGCGTGCAGGAAATAACCCTCGTCGAAACCGCCGAGCTGATCGAACACCGCACGCGGAACGAGCATCAACGCGCCCGATACCGCGTCGACGGACTCCAGCCCGTAGCCCGGCGGCGGCAGCGTCACGCCGGCGAATAGCGGCGAGCTCGATTCGAAGCGTGCAAGCCCCGTCAAGGTCATCAGCGATCGACGCAGGGTCGGATCGCGGCGGCGGCTCGCCGGTTCGGGCGTGCCGTCAGCATTGATGATGGCGACGCCGAGCACGCCGATGTTGGCATTCAGTTGCGCACGCAGGCGCTGGACGACGTCTGCCGCAACTTCGCAATCGGGATTGAGGAACAGCAGCGCGTCGCCCGCCGCGACCGCGGCGCCGCGATTGCAGCCACTGCCGAATCCGAGGTTGTGTGCGTTGCGCAGCACGCGCACGCGCGCCTCGCCGGAATGGCGTGATGCGACCTCGTTGACCGATCCGTCGCGCGAAGCATTGTCGACGACGATCACTTCAACCGGTGCGCTGCCGGCGAGCACCCTGGCAACGCATTCCGCGAGCGCAGGGCCGCTGTCGGCGGCAACGATGACGACGCTGGTCAGGCCGGACTGAGGCGCAGGTCCTGCGTCCGGCACAGCCGGTGCCGCGGCGTCGCTCACAGGCCGGTGAGCAGCTTCTCGCCCTGCTCGGCCGCGTGCTGCCACAGGCCCGGCCAGTGCTCGAGCGCGTCCGCCATGTCGGTCAGCTCGTCGGCCAAGCGCCGCGGCGCAGCCGGCGTCGTCGAGATCCTCGGACCAGTCGCCGAGCCGCGGTGACGCGTTGCTGAGCAATACCTTGGCATTGGCCTGGACGATGGAACGCACGTCTGCCTGCCAGTAGATCGGTGCCGAGGTCGCCGCCTCGAGCTGATGCTGCAGCCGGTCGATCGTATTGGCGCGCACATAGCCCAGATATTCGCGCAGATGCGCAATGCGGTCGTCGCTGCTCGCGCCGGCGAGATCGCGCAGGACGTCGGCGAGGAGGCCGAGGCGCTGCGCGGTGTCGGCCGCCTTGAACAAGCCGAACTGGCGCTGCACGTAGTCGCGCAGGAAATGGTTGACGCGTGGCATGTCGGCCGATTGGGTCTTTTCCGAACGCTTGCGCGCGGTTTCCTGTGCGTGGCCGATGGCTTCGGGCATCTCGAACGCCACCGCATCCGGATGGCAATAGCGTGTCAGCGCACTGGCCAGACTGTCTTCGCCGCGGCCGACCGGATTCGTGCACGGCAGCAGCTGGCTGTTGTCCAGCATGAACGGGGTGAAGCCCGCGACTTCGAGAGCGCGCGCCTGGGCCACGCCCTGCCAGACGAATTGGGCCTCGATGTTGCGCAGGTAGCTGGCACGGTCCTGCCAGAACCGCGCACGGCTCTCGTCATCGAGCGAGTAGAGCCACGTCGCCACTTCAGTGCGCGAACTGCCGTAGGTGCCCTGGTGCGTCGTCACGGCGCGCGAACCGTTGGAGAGCAGGTCGAGGCGCTGCATGTTCATGCCGCGCAACGCCGATCGCTCCAGCGGATATTGCGCGAGCGCGCCGAGCGGTTGACCGCAGACTTCCAGGTGCAGTTCGAACGGGTCCTGCTCGATTTCATTGCCGTCGCGCAACGCCTCTTCCATGCTCGGATAGAAGCGGGCGACCTGGATCGCTCCGGGGTTGGCATCGAGGCCCGGCCGCGCATAGTCCGGCCGTTTCAGCGGCAGGCGCAGGTCGTCGTCGAGCAGGGCGAAGCGAGCGCCGGCGCCGAGCAGCAGGGACAGATTGATGCCGCGGCCTCCGCCGAAACGCTGCGCCTGGTTATGCGCTTCGCGCGTCAGCAATCGTGCAATGACGTTCTTGCTCTGCGGCCGCGCCCTGGCCAGTTTTTCGACGAGCCGGGTGCGCTCGGCTTGTCCGATATAGCTGGCCTTGCAGCCGGTGGTGCGGGCGAATTCGCGCAGCAGGTCGCGTTGTTCGTCGACATGCGCCGGCAACACCGAATCGTCGAGGACGATGTAATGGCGGCCTGCGCGAAAGCGGCGCTCGTAGTCGGTGAGCGAGCGCAACAGTTGCTCGATCTGCGCCGGGCGGTCGCAGGCGCGGATGAACACCGCGCGCATCTTCGGCGGTGTCGCCGGCGCGCTGCGCACGCGTTCGAAGAACTGCTGGTCGGAGACGAGCAATTCACGCTGGGCGAGGCTGTCGAGCACGCGCTTGATCTCGTCGCGCTTGCCGCTGAGTCCGGAAATCGTCGACTGGATGCGGGCGATGTGCTCGTCGAGCGTGCGGAACTCGCGGCATTGGTCCAATGCCTGCAGCACCTGAAACGTCATGACATGCGGTTCGCCGGTGCGCTTGGCGACAAAAATGCACTCGTGACTCGACAGCGAAGCCACCATGCCGTCTTCGGAGGCGAACAGCGGCGCGGACGGATCGATGCGCAGCGGTATGGGCGGCGCAGCCTGTGCGCCGTAGTTGAACTGGTAGTTGAGCGTATTTTCCATCGGGTATTCCAGGAGACAATGAGCTGGCGCCGTCAGCGCGCAGGGCCGAGCCAGCGGCGCCACCAGGAGCGCTGCGGCAAGGCGGTGGTCGTATGTTCGAGCGCCACGGCAAGCCTGTCGCGCTCGCGCAGGGCGGTATCCAGCCCCGCTTCGAGTTCCGCGATGCGCGCACCGGCTGCCATGTTCTTGCGAACCTCGCCATTGTAATGGCGATAGACGGATTCTTCGCTATCGCCGAACAGGGCAATCTGCGGCAGCCCAGGATCGGACGGCCGCTTCGAGCAGACGGCAATGAAGTAGAGCGGTTCATAGCGCAGGCCGTCCGCGACACCCTGCGTCGTGGCCGTCGCCGCCATCGCCGGACCATCAGCGGATGTGTTCTCGCGCCAGATCACCGACTGGAACAGCAGCTTCTGCGCATACAGCTGCACGACCGGGAAATGCGCTTGCAGCAGCGCCAGCAATTCATCTCGATACAACTCGCGCACGTGAAACTCGTTGTGAAAACCACGGTTGTCGCTGTACGTGCGCTTGTCCGGCGAGGAGATGACCAGCACGCCATCATCGGCGAGCGAGCGCGCGAATCCGGCGACGAGCGCTTCCTGTGCCGCAACATGTTCCAGCGTCTCGAACGAAACGATGAGGTCGAAGGGTTTGTCGACCGGCGCAAGCGCCGCGCAATCGCCCTGTTCGAAAGTGAGGTTGGCCAGCCGGCCATAGCGCTGCCGCGCGTGTTCCACGGCGCTTTCGGCGATGTCCATGCCGACGACCGAGGTTGCCGTGGCCGCAAGCAGGGCGCTGCCGTAGCCTTCGCCGCACGCTGCATCGAGCACGCGCTTTCCGGTCGCAAGCTTCTGCACGAACTGGTAGCGATGCCAATGCTCGTACCAGATCTCGCGCGCGCACTCGGGCGTGAAGCGCTCACCGGTGAATTCCAGCGCCGGTCCGGCATCCGTGCCGGGCTGATCCTTGATGAGATCGGTTTCGCGTGCAGTCATGACAATCGCATCTTCGAAAATCAGACGCCCGAAACGCCGCGCAGGCGCGCGCCGGCCGGCGTCGCCACGCGTTTCCAGGTATGGCTCAGGCGCACCAGGCCGAATTCGCGCGAGTTGCCGCGAATCGTGAGCTGGCGCTCGATCGTGTCGAACAGGCGCACGCCCTCGGAATCGAGCGGATGTGCCTTGACGACGTAGGAGCCCGGCAGAAGGCAAAGTTGCGGGAATTCGACCTCGACGCGGAACGTGTTCGCGTCTGCGGCCTCCGGCTGCACGCCGTCCATCTCCGTACTGACGCCGTACACCGGCGTCCCATCGATGCGCGCAATGCCGATCACGACGACCGGCACGCGGCCATCGCGCGAGTGCACGCCGACGTCGACGCGCAGAGTGCCTTCAGACTCGAGCAGCAGCGGTGTCTCCTCCGCGTGGCCGTTGAGGCGAAGTTCGAGTAGATGAAACTCCGCGCCGTGCGCCGCCGATTCGGCACGCGGCGACGGCGCGGCGAGCTTGGCCTCGTGATACGCAAGGTATTTCTGCGTGACCTCGAAGACGTCGCCGTACGCGGTGACCTCGCCGTGGCGCAACCAGCAGGCATGGCGGCACAGCTTCTGCACGTGGTACATGCTGTGCGAGACGAGAATCAGCGTACCGCCGCCGTCGAGATACTCCTCCATCCAGCGTACGCATTTCTTCTGGAACGATTCGTCGCCGACGGCGAGCACTTCGTCGGTGATCAGCACGTCCGGCCGCAGTGCGGCGACCACGGCGAAGCCGAGGCGCACGACCATGCCGGACGAGTAGTGCTTGACCGGCTCGTCGATGTAGTGGCCGATGTCGGCGAATTCGACGATCGCGCCGAGCCGCTCGCGCATCTCGCGCGCAGTAAGCCCGTAGAGGGCGGCCGACATCGCGATGTTGTCGCGTCCGGAATATTCCGGATGGAATCCGGCGCCG
Source organism: uncultured Gammaproteobacteria bacterium (assembly GCA_963738115.1). Classification (GTDB taxonomy): domain Bacteria; phylum Pseudomonadota; class Gammaproteobacteria; order Xanthomonadales; family Rhodanobacteraceae; genus Rudaea. Next base: position 56,279 of record CAVTVN010000007.1, read on the forward strand.
AGTTCGAGCAGCGCGCCGACGCGGCCGCTGACCGAGACCGCGCCGGTCGTCGGCGTCAGCACGCCGGTGAGGAGCTTGAGCAGGGTCGATTTGCCGGCGCCGTTTTCGCCGATCAGGCCGAGCGATTCGCCGCGGCGCACCTCGAGGTCAACGTCATGCAGCACGACGGTCGCGTTGCTATCCGGTACGCCGCGCAGCAGGCGCCAGAGCGCACGCACGCGATCGCGCGGCCGGAATACCTGCGGGTAGGCCTTGCCGAGACTGCGCGCGCTGACCAGCACTTCGGCCGTCACAGGAAATCCTCGAAGTGCGCGGACAGACGGCGAAAGACGGTGTAGCCGAGGGCCAGCACGGCCAGTGCGACGATCATCGCGACGAGCCACGGCGTGCCGGTCGTGCCGTAGCCGAGCAACGCCTCGCGCAGATATTCCGGATAGAACGTGAACGGATTGAGGTCGAGCCAGGCGCGAAAACGTTCCGGCAGATAATCCCGCGGATACAACACGGGACCGGCGAACATCCACAGCGGCATCAATTGCGTCAACGTCTGGCCGAGGTCGCGCACGAATACCTGTATCGCCGAAAACAGCAGTGCAAGGCCCAGTGCGAGAACGAACAATTGCACGAAGGCGAAGGCGGCCAGCGGCAGGCCGAGCAGCTGGATCGGCGTGCCGGAAGCTCGGAAAACGATCACGATCACGCAAAAGCCCAGCGCATGCAGCAGGAAGCTCGAGGCGACCGAGGAAAGCACGAGGATTTCGCGCGGCAGTGCAATCTTGCCGATCAGCGCGGCGTTGTCCTGCATCGCCGTGGTGGCGCGCACCAGGGATTCGGAGAATGCGTTCCATGGCCACACGCCCATCGCCAGGAAAGCGACGATGCCCGGCCCGTCGGCGCCGCCCGGAGCGGACATGCGGAAAACGTACTTCCAGACAAATCCGTACACGGCCAGCTGGATCAGGGGCTGGATCAGCGCCCACAGACCGCCGCTGAAGCTGCCGAGATAGCGGTTGCGAATCTCGCGGCGGACGAAATGGGAGGTCAGGGCCAGAGCGGACATCGGCGTCGACAATTTAGGAAGCCTGGTAATTCGTCATCCGTCGCTCGTGCGGCAATGACAGCGATCGAAGTCGTGCAAATCCCATGGTGCTGCGTCGCGGGCGCCAGTGCGTGCGGATGCCCGCCTATGCGCAGAGGACCCACGCTTGCGCGGCCTCCCGGCTTGCCTCCGCAACACAGCGCGACCGCGGCAAAGCGTGCAGCTATTGTAAGGCTTGTGCAGCAATTCTTCGCGCCCCGAAACGCAAAATCCGGCTTGCGCCGGATTCTGCATGATCCTTCCAGACTGCCCTACGGCTTCTGCGGCGTCGCCGGCGGTGTGCCGGAGCCCTTTGCTGCCGGTGTGGCAGCAACCTTCACGTTGCCTGCCGCGTCGTAGCGGTCGCGCAGCGTATCGAGCGTGGCCGAGTTGATGTCGAGCTTCTGGCTATTCAACTGATTGACGAAGTCGCGCCTCTGCGTAGAGATGTACTGTTCGCGCACCGACGCCGTGAGCTGTTCACGCACTTCGTCGAAAGACTGCTGCCGCTCGGGCGAACGCGCAGAGAGCTGGAGGACGTGGTAGCCATAGCTCGTATGGATGACCGGTGAGATTTCCCCGATGCGTGTGAGCGCACCCGCGGCCTCCCGGAATTCCACGACGAACGAAGTACTGCCGGCATCCTTCATCAGGCCCTTGTTGGTCGCCTTGGAGGTGTCTTCCGAATACTTCTCGACCAGGGCCGCGAAGTTCTTCGGATTCGCCAGCGCTTCGGCCCGCGCCTTTTCCGCCAGTGCCTTGGCCTCGTCGTCGGAACGCTTCTCCGTCGAGATCAGCAGATGGTACACATCGGTCTTGACTGGAAGCTTGTACACGTCCTTGTGCGTGAGATATTGCTCGCGCGCCAACTCTGTCAGATCGGGAACCTCGATCGACGCCATGAAGTCGTTCATGCGAGCGCGCGAAAGGACTTCGTCGTCCGCCGCACGCAGTTGGCTTTGGATTTCGGGCTTCAGGTCCAGATGTGCCGCACGCGCCTGCTCGGCCATCTGCTTCGTCAGCATCAGGTTGTTGAGCATGTCGCGAATGCGCTGCGGACTGTCGATGAACTTCTCGCGCTGCTCCTTCGGAACACGCGAGAGATAGGTGTCGACGTCCTGCAACGTTATCGCGATGCCGCCGCGGCTGACGACGACATCACTGGAGCCGGTTTGTGCCTGAATCGTGCCTGCAACCGCGAGAAGAATCCATCCAAGGTGTTTCGCCATGGACCCATCCATCAAGAGCCATATCCATACACGGTCCAGCCGGTCGTGCACGCCGAGGTCCCGCAGTTGGTGGGATGTCCTGCCTGTAACTGATCGGCATTTGACACGTTGATGTAATAGTCGGTATTCAGACTCAACTTGCATTGGCCCAGCGTCCCCGGCTTAGTGGACATGTTCAGCGTCGAGCCGACGCACAGGGCCGTGCTGCCGGGGAAGGAGTCGCCCGGCATCGTACTCACGGACATCAAACCCAACGTGCCGTAGCTACTGTTTGATTCAAAATGAACGCCGGCAGCTGTGCTCCCGGTGTTGAACTTGAACGATCCAAATCCCATTTGGTTGACGGTAATCGAAAGGCCCCAGCCCATCTGCGCGGCAGAGCCGGGCCACGGTGCCGACAAGATGTCCGCGATGGTATTGGTGGCCCAGTGCGGGTTCAGGCTGGTGTTGAAGCTGTGCACAGCGCCCGTGCACTGCCTGGAGTAGCCCAAGGCACCCAGGTCGCCGGAAGGGCCGTCGGCGCAGGTGCCGATTATCAATGCGGGCACCGTTACTGTTGCAAGCTGGCTGTTGACCGACGTTGCATTGTTGGTGCAGTTGATGGCCTGGAACGTATAGACGCAGGCGTTGGAGGTCGACGGATTGTTCGGCACAGCCACGGTACCACTCGGCGAGCAGAAGATCTGGCCCTTGGCGTTCGTGGTACCTGTGCACACGGTTCCGCCGGTACCCCATGCGCCAGGTACCGCGGGACAACCCGCAGTCGCCGTCACCTTGCCCGTGCAGGTGTTCGCGTAATAGGCAGTGAAGGCCGGCGTCACGTTTCCGCCAGCGGCCGCCAGCGTGCTCGGCAGCACGCTCAGGTCGGCTGGCGCGGGACTGAACGGTGCGAAGGTCGGATCGTTGCCACCTGGCGGTGGGAGAGCAGAACTGCAAGTACCCGAGGTGTAAGTGCCGTTGATCAGCACATCACCGGTCGCGCTGAGCGTGAATACAGTGCCGGTCGCGGGCGTGACCACGCAAGAGTTGGTTTGGCCATCATTGATTCTGACCACGGGTTGGGCGGCAGTCATGCCGGGCGCGATAACCAGGGTGGTGATCGCCAGGGCGGCGGAGAAAACGTGGTTTCGAATCATTGCGCGGAGTCCTGCTGGGGCAAAAAACTGAACAAATATACAACGGCCGAATTAAGATGATGCTACGGAAAAGTTAAGAACCGTTGCGGCCGCACGCGGCGCTGAAGGGTTCTTGATCGAATTCGGCGGCGGAATCATACGTCATGACCCGTCCGAACGATGTGACGAGGTCGCGAAAAATCGCTGACCGGCGTCGAGTATGCGACGAGCGGCGCCCCCCCGATTTGGATGGTTTCGGCGCTCGGCAAAAAAAGAGAGGCCCTTGCGGGCCTCTCTTGGTCTTCTATTACCACTCAGCGGATCAGGAGCAAGGACCGCCGGAGCTGGTGCACGAACGGTGGAACTTGTGACGATACAGACCCGTGTAGTTCGACAGTGCGCCGTTGACATTGCCGTTGACGTACTCGACAACCGAGAAACCGGTCGCCGGCAAGCCAAAGAACAGGTTGCCGGTCTGGGTCGTCGGCGCGCTGTTGGCGACTTCAGCTGCGATCGGCAGTTCGTGGTTGAACTGCGCTGTGCCAGAACTGTCGTTCTGGAAGTCGATGCGCGCCCAGCCGCTGGAGAAACCAACACCGGAGGTGTCGATGTTCGCCGTGAGCGACGAGCCGAGGATCGTCGACGGTGCGCTTGCTGTCGGAGTGGCAGAGAGGCCACCTTCGTCAAACGTCACGACCTGCGCTTCCCAGCACAGAGCCGTACCGGCAGCGGTCGGCGCCGGCGAGAAGTCCACACCCGTCGTCGTGGTTGCTTCTTCACGGTTCCAGAACTGCAGTCCGACCGGCGAGCACGACGAACCGTTGTTGGCGCTGGAGAACAGCACGTCGAACGGCTTCAGCGCGGCGGTACCGGCGTACAGGTTCGGCTTGTCGACATAGAAGCGCTTGGTCGGGAACGTGATGACCCACTCGGTCGATGCGTTGGTGCTCGATTCGACGTTGTACTCGTTGTACAGATTGTCGACCATGAACAGCGAGCTGACCGCATTCACGCCGTCCGTGTAGGCCGTCGTCACGAGCGCACCGTTGGCAAACACGTTGCTGGTCGTATTGGTCGCGCTCTTGATCGACGGAGCCAGCGAGCCCGGCGCCGTGTGCGTGGCCGTCGTGGCAGCAGCGTAGAACGCGTCGATCGCTTCGGCGTTGTAGCCCGCGATCGTGCCTTCCGCAACGTTGATGACACTGCCCGAACCGAACAGACCGCCGCTCGGGTCGCTGATGTCGGTCAGCGCGTTCTGCGTCCAGTAACCGCCACCGCTCCACGCGTTCTTGACCTGCGGGCAGCTCGACGGCACGCCGGACGAACCGTGCGTGATGGCGTTGAGGGTGCCTTCCGACTCGTTGATCACGGTGCCCATTTCGATCAGTTCGACATAACCTTCGCGCGTACGCACGAGGCTGGTCGGACCACCGTCTTTCGGCTGTCCCGCGATGCTGCCATCGAACGCGCCAGTACGGAACGCCACGCCGGCCGCCGGAATCGGCGGAACCGTGCAGCTGTTGTCGTTGGTCAGAACCTCAGCGCCCGTGGCAAGCGGCGCAACGGCAGCAACCCACACGTCGAACGGCGACATGTACAGGTTGAAGTCGAGGACTTCACGGCTGTTGTAGGCTTCGAGGAAGCGAACCTTGACGGCCTTGCCCTGGTCCGTGGTATTGACCACGGAAATCAGGGTCACATTGCCGCCGTTGACGGTGTAATACGGATAGACGAGCACCGAGCCCAACCCATCGGGGTTCAGGTATACGGCGTTCGCCATGTTGGAGATTCCTGCCACGCCGGCGATACCGGCAAGGATGGCAGCAGTCATGCTGGTTCTTTTCATTTCAACACTCCTAGATCGACCACAGGGCTTTGTTTTATGCGTCGCCACCGCCCGAACTCGCGGTACACACCCGCCTTGACCCGGTAGGGTTCGGCAACAGCGCTGGCATGCTACGACAAAGCCTTAACCAAAGCAACACCTGCGGAAATGGCCGGCCAATGCGGTTTTAGAAGGCCTGATGGCGCCTCGCCGAGAGGCTGTCAGACCGTCAATTCAGGTGCTTCGCAGCGTCGGGCGGGCTGTCCGGCTGCGCCTGGCTGCCCGGAGCCACGGGAAGGGCCCGGATACGGCTGTCGGGCAGGTAATACCACGTGCGGTCCACCTTGATCCAATGCTCCTCCGTGGGCAGGGTCGCCGGCTGGGGCCTGCCGACGCCGGGCATCGGCACTTGCGTGTCGACCATGACCGTCACGGTGCAGTTGTCGGTTTCGCAGCTGTGGCTGCTGACGTGGGCTGCCTTCCAGCGTACCGCTACGTCGTTTTTCTGTTCGGCGTACTTGTCTCGCGTGATGGTCTGGCGGAATCCCGGCGTCAGGTAGTCGTAGGCTTTCTCCGCTTGGTGCGCAATCAGGAAATTCCAGCGTTCCAGTGCGCGTGCCTCGACGATCGAGCCTTCGTCCTTCTTAAACGCGGTGCCGCCGCAGGCCGCCAACGTGGCCGCGGCGAGCAGCACGCACGCCCGGAAAAAGTATACTTGTTCATTTCTCATTTGCAGGTCATTCCTTGTTCGATTTCGGGGGCGGCTCGGACGCGGGTGGTGGCGGCGGCGGATTCTGCGGCAGCGGTGCCAACTGCGGGGTCGCGATCTTTTCGGCGGAGTTGGGGTGCAGCGGCGCGAGCGACTTGAACCGGCTCTGGTATTCGGCCGTGATGCGGTCGGCGTCGTCGGCATTGTTGATGACTTGCGGCGTAATCAGCACGATCAGCTCGGTGCGCGTGGTGGTATGCGTGGTGTTGCCGAACAGGTGGCCGATCACCGGAATGCTGCTCAGCAGGGGGATGCCCGTGTCGCTGACCGTGCCGAGGTCTCGAATCAGGCCGCCGAGCAGCACCGTACGCCCGCTCTGCACCGCAACCTGGGTCGACAGCTGGCGCTGGTCGATCGGCGGATTGGTGCCAGCCGGCGCTGCCTCCGGGTTGCTGACTTCCTGCTGCACTTCGAGATAGACCAGGCCGCCCGGGTTCACGCGCGGCTTGACGTCGAGCACGACGCCGGTGTTCAGGTACTGCACGCTGCCGGTCGTGCCGCCGTAGGCCGACGTGCCGAGCGCGTTGCCGGTGCCGGTGCCGGTGGTCGGCACGACGCCGGTGCTCAGACCGTTGTAGTAGGTCTGCACGACCGGAATCTGCGTGCCGACGTTGATCTGAGCTTCCTGGTTGTTCATGACCACCATCGACGGCGCCGACAAGGTGCGCGCCTGACCGTTCTGCTGCAGGGCGTTGATGGCGACTTCGAAATTCTTGTTCAGGAACGAATAGAAGAAGCCGCCGTCGTTGGTCGGTCCCACATTGCCGGTGGCGCCGAGTTCGGCGCGATGCCGGTCCCACATGTTGCCGGTGAAATTGGCGGCGCCGCTCGACCCGGGCGGATACGTGTAGTTGTAGTTGCCGTTGGCTTGGGCCGAGCCGGTGCCGGTGCCGATCAGGCCGGCCAGATACCACTGCAGTCCGAACTGCAGGTTGCCGGTCAGCGTGATCTCGAGAATCTTGACCTCGAGCTGCACCTGCAGCTGCGGGATGTCCAGCCGCTTGATCGCGGCGAGGATCGAATCCCATTCGCCCGGCGTGGCCATGATCAGGAGCTGATTGTTCTCCTCGATCGGCGTGATGCGGATGTCGATTTCGGTCTTCCCGGCCGTGCCGGTCGTTCCCGCGCCGGCGCCGGTGGTCGAGACATTCGAACCGGCTGCGCCGCCGGTCGCGCCCGTCGACGTCGTGCCGCTGCGGTTCTGCTGGTTGTAGTTGCTGCTGCCCAGGCGGCTGTTGCTGCTCATGCCGCCGGTGCTGCCTACGCCGCCGCCGACGCCCGAACCGCCCAGCGAGCCGATCGTCACCGGGCGCAGCCCGGGCGCGACGTTGCCGCCACCGGACGAGCCCGTGCCGCTCGTGCGGCCAGTGAAGATCGCATTCAGATGGTCCGACAGATCCGTCGCTTTTGCATTTTTTACATCGTATACATATAGCTGCGTGCCGTTCTCGCCGGCGCCCATGTCGAGGCGGTAGAGCCACTGCTCGGCCTGTTCGAGGTAGCTGCGCTGCGCCGTGATGACGATGACCGAGTTGGTCGTTTCCATCGGCACGAAACGGAACATGCCGGCGAGCGGCGACTCGCCCGTGGCGCCGAAGATCTTGTCCAGCTCGGGCATGACCTTGGTGATATCCATGTTGCGCAGGCTGTACACGCCTACCGACATGCCCTTGAGCCAGTCGACGTCGAACACGTCTATCGTGCGCTGATAATTTTCCAGCTCCGAGGCCGTGCCGGCCATGACGATCATCGCGCGCGCGTTGTCGGCGGAGATGACCGCCTCGGTCTTCGCGTAGGGCTTCAACAATTTCTGCATTTCCGTTGCCGAGATGTAGCGCAGCGGGAACACGCGCACCTCGTAACCTTGCGCCATGCGCGGCGGCGTCATGCGCGGCGTCAGGTTGCCGGCAATCGCATCCTTGATCGGCACGACTTCGTAGCGGCCTTCCTTGCGGATCAGCGTGTTGTTGGTCCATGCCAGCAGCATCTCGAGGATCGGCATGGCCTGATCCGCGGTGATCGGCTTGGCCGTCGAAAACGTTACGTTGCCGGTGACGCTCGGAGCAATCGTGTAGTTCTCCTGCAGCAGACCGCCGAGGATCTGTTGCACCGCGGCCTGGATCGGCATGCTTTCGAAATTCAGCGTGATCTGGCCTTCAGCCGAGGGCGGGCTGCGCAATGGTGCGCGTGCCGCGTCCTCGTTGATCAGGCGGCCGCTGCCCGGCTGGATCTCGGATTTCGCCGCGGCATGCGCCTTGTCGTCGTGTCTGATCGTGATCGGCATTTCATCGTTCGCGGTCCCGGGCTTGGCCGGCGTCGAAGTGACCGGCGCCGGCGACGCCAGTTCCACTTCCAGCGCATCCTGGTGGGCGCCGGGCAGCGTGGAGCAGCCGGCAATCAGGCCCAGCGCAACGGACGCAATCAGTACTCGAAGACTTGGGGACACGTGATTTGCTCCGTAATTTTTGCTGTCGCGGTATCGATTCATTGTTGTTGTGGCTGCGCAGGTGGCGGTGGTGGTGGTGTCTGCTGATCGTTCTGCCGTTCGGCTTTCATGCGTTCGGCGGCCTCGCGCATCTGCTTGCGGCGCTCTTCGATGCGGCGCTGCAATTCATCGCCCTGGGCAGGAACCGGTCCGGCCTGGGCTGGATTGGCGGCATGATTCGGCGCTGCCGCCGCGGCCCCGCCGGTTCGCGGCTGGTTCGGCTTCTGACTCGCGCTGGCCACTGCCAGTTCCACTTCGACTTCCTCTCCGCCACTGCTTTTGAAGACCGCGCTGCGGTTTTTGACATGGCTCAGCGTCCACGCGCCCTGATCACCGGGCAACGGCATGCCTTCCTTCAGCGCGATCGTCTGAGCCTTGCCGTTCTCCCTGACCATCGCCGTGCGTATCGACGGCTTGCCCACCAGCAGCGTGCCGGTCAGGCTGATGTTCAACGGGCTCGGCGGCGGCGTATCGGGCGTAGTGCCGGCATCTTCTTCCTTGCTCGGCTTGCGATCGTCGTTGAACAGCGGACGCTGATCGGTCGCGGCGAAGTTCGATTGCGGCGGCAACTGGATCGGATCACCGTCGATTGCCGCGTTGCCCCCGGTGTCGGTCGCGTCTTTGTCCGCGTCGAGCCAGTGATAGCCGCGACCCAGGCCGAACTGCATCGCCATGGCGAGCACGAACAGCACGCCGCAGGTTGCGGCGAGGACGGTCGTCAGCATTTTTTCTCCGGCGCGCGTCATGGCGACGCCGCCTTGCTGCCGGATTGGCGCAGGTAGCCGGACAGGTTGAACTGGATCTCGAGCGCGCTCGCCGGCGGTTTCTTTCCGCCCGGCGGCACGTAGCCGCCAAGCTGACGATAGATGGTCATGCGATCGACGAACAGGTAGGGCTTGCCGCTCTCCAGGTCGTAGACGATGTCGGAAAAGCGCTCGAGGCTGCAGCGCATGCGCACCTGCGCGCTGACACGCTGATATAGCTCCTCTTCGACATTCTTGAACGGCGACGTGCTGACGGGCTGGCAAGTAGTGCTCTCCCCGGCATGCGCGGTGATCGCCTGCTTGAGACGCTGGACGATGTCGGAAAACGCACTGTTCGGGTCCGGATCGGTCAGGAAGGCCTGGTTGTTCTGCTCGAAAGCGCGCGCCTCGGCCAGGCGCCGCTCGATCTGCGGGCGCTGCGCGACGATCTGGCTGAAGCGGTTTTCCTGATCGCGCAGATCTTCCATCTGCTCGCCGATTGCAAGATGCGGCGCGACGAACCACCAATGCACGCCGAGCACGTACACCAGCAGCACCGCGATCAGCAGCAGCACCAGTGCGAGGAAACGGCTGTTACGGGCTTCCGGGAGCAGGCGCATGGCCGCTTCCTCCGTCTTTGCGCGAACCCGGATCCTTGCCCTGCTTGTGGTCCTTGCCGCAGTCCGCGTCGCCCTTGTGGCGGAATTCCAGGCTCATGTTGAAGCGATCCTTGTGCGTGCGCGGATCCTGCTGGATCGTGCCCTGGAAACTCGGATTCTCGACGATCTCGGACTGCGACAGGCCTTCGGTCAGCTTCGCCGTGTTGTCGCTGAGCCCCTGCACGTCGATCTTGCTCTTCTCGTCGATCGCCAGGCGCTCGAGATAGGTGTCGTCCGGCAACCGCTGCGAAAGGTCGGCGACGAGCGCGACCATGACCGGCGTTTCGTGTTTGCGGCAGTTGAGGAAATTCGCCGCGGCGATCGAATCGGTCAGCGTCTTCTTCAGGGCGCTGACCTGCTTTGCCGCATTTTGTGCTTTTTCCACTTGTGCAGTCATTGCCGCCAGCGCGGCCTCGCGGTTTGCCAGCGACAGGAGCATGACCGTGATCAACAGCACCACCGCACCTGCAGCGAGGCCGAGGTTGAGGCGCAGGCGCGGATTGACACGGCGCGGGCGCCGCTCTGCCGGCAGCAGGTTCAGGCCCATGCGCGCGCTGCCCGGTCCGTCCCGCCAGCAGTCGACGCCGTCGAGCTGCAATGCCGAGAGTCTCGCCAGGTCGGCATCCAGCGGCGCACGCGGCACGACCATCAGCGTGATCTGCAGATTCCGCGCCGCCGGATCGCGCGCACCGACGCGGTAGTCGAAATAGACCTGGTCGGCCTTGAACGGCGTCTGCCGGTCCATCTCGAACGCGAGCACCTGACGCAGATTGTTTTCGGCGGCGACCGGCAGCGTGAATTCGCGGCGCAGCGCTCGCCCCGGCGCGATGCAATAGAACGTGCGCAGATTCGGATCATCGACCTGCGCGCGCACGTGTTCGATCGCCGCCTTGCGTTCGCCGTCTCCGGCGTCGGCCGCAACGACGGTCGCCTCGACACAGGCATTGCCGGTCTGCCGCCAGATCGCCAGCTGGTCCGCACGGACCTCCAGCAGCAACGCTTCGGCACGCTCGGCGAGCAACCCGCGCCAGCGCGCCGGCAGCAGGGCCACCAGTTCGCGTCCCCACCAGGCGAAAAAGCGCGGCAGCGGCGTTCTCGCATAGCGCGTCCGCAGGCGGGCAAGCTGATTGTCGATCGCTTGTGTCAACGTCATCTTGAAAAACTAACGTTCATGGTCAATGGCGCGGCCAGCGAAGGCCGCCGTTGGTCCGCGCACTCTTGTCGACGCACGCAGCAATCGCGATACGACCGGCACTCGGGCCTAGTGAATCTTCGCGATCGGGCGGACCTGCGCAAGTATCACGACGCTTCACCGTCGCGCCAGCGCAGCACGGTGTAGGGTCGCCCCGAAGTGCCGACTCCACCGAGGCGGATGCTGGCATCGAGCACGGTACTGACGCCGTTCGGGAGCACGGCGCGGGATTTCACACTATACGTGAGGCCGCCGCCGTTGGCCACGACGGGGGTGCCATCCGGCAGAATCAGGGGCTGCGCCCCGGGCTGCCCCGGTATTATCGACTGGCGCATCGCGATGATCTGCTGGGCCAGATCGTCGGTCATGTTCGGCAGCGCGCGCAGCGCTTCGAGCGGCGCATAGGCCGCATTCGGCGTGGCGTTGCTGGAATAGATCGTCACGGCCGGTTCGATCTTCTGATAGAGATCGTAGTCCATGCCGAACACCTGCTGAACCTCGGACACAGTCTGGAATGGCGCGTTGCGCGGTGCGTAACTGAAGCCGGCCGCCCTGTATTCGTTCACTTCGGCGCCCTGCTCGCGCGGCACATCGTCGGTATCGCGCCAGTCGGCAATCGCGTCGGCAAGGGCCTGCGCCCGATTCAGATCGACGCCGACGGAAATGAACAGCGACGTCAGCATGATCGGATCGGCGGTATTCAGGTCGATCTTGCCGGACTCGTCGGTGATCTCGACGCTCACGAGCGCACCGTCGAATTCGAATTCGTACGGGCGGCCGTCGGCGATCCAGCGCTGCGCTGGATCGACATTGCGCAACTCGAATACCGCACGCTCGAGTCCGGTTTCGGCGTCGTAGCGCGCCGTCACCGTATCGAACACGTGCCGCGATTCGAGGTTCTCCGTGTGCGCGATCATGGCAAAACTGCCGAGCAGCACGGCCATCAGCGCGATCGCCCACATCACGAGCACCAGCGCAACGCCGCGCATCGCCTTGGGGCCTGGTCGCATATGCCTCATCGCACGATTCCGCCTGGGTTGGGCACCAGCTTGGGGGCTGCAATCTGCACGCGCGTCGCGCCTGAGTCGAGCATCAGCGCGACGGCCAGAGTGGGCCAGTCGACGCGCTCGCCATCCTGCATCACCAACTGGATCTGGATCATCAACGGCGTGAGATTCGGGTCGTCCCAGGTGCTGCTCCATGGCGCGAGCTGGCCCTGATCGTCGAGCGCGCGGTAGGAGAACGCGCCGTCGCGAATGTGATCGAGCAGCACGACCGGGTCGCGTTCGGCAGTCTTCTCCAGTTTTGCGTCGTAGCCGTTGAGCATGGCGCCGCTGAACACCAGGCGCATGCCGCCGTCGCCCGAAGTCAGCGCCAGTGTCTGCACGTAGGGACCGCCGTGACTGAGGTATCCCGGCATCGGTGCGACGAAGCGCATCAGCCCGCGGTCGCCCTCGAACACGTAGTTGCCGGTCGTCGCCTGCTCGTATGGCAACGGCAGGATGCGGCTGAGCTGATGGCGCAGGAATTCCTGCGCCGTGCGAACGCGGTCGACACGCTCGATGACGCGCTCGCCGGCATGCATGGCGCGCACGGAAGTCTGGATGCCGCCGTAGGCACCGGCGAGCAGCAGCGCCAGCAACGCGACCGCCATCAGCACTTCGAGCAGCGTGAAGCCGCCGCTCTTGTGAAGTCCAGGTGTCGCGCGCAGCGCGACGATCACTCCCGGCTCCATTGAGGTGCCGCCGCGCACCGCGCGGCGATCACTCCGCCTCGCCCGCGTCAGCGGGAGAGGGCAAGGGGTGAGGGTCCTCCCGCTTGCGGGAGAGGGCAAGGGGTGAGGGGAAAGCCGCCAAAGCGCATCGACTCGAGTGTTCACTGCCGGCATCTTCATTGTCGCGACCTGATCGGCTGCGGCGGCGGGATGTTGTTGCCTGCCTGCAACGGCGGGTTCATTACGCGCACGGTAGAGAAGCGCGCGTGGTGGGTCAGGTACTGCGTGCCCCAGCTCACGACGAGTTCCATGCGGAACAGGTCGAGCGGCGTGATCGGCGACGTGATCAGGCCGCCGGCATTCGAAGTCGTCAGCGTCGTGGCCGTCGTCGTTGTCGTGACCGGCGGCGGATCGTATTTCTGGACATTCAGCTCCCAGCTGTAGTGGTCGTCGAAACGGCCGCTGCTGCTGCCCTCCTGCAGCGGCTCGCCGATACCTTGCGTATCCAGCAGCGTCTGCGCCCAAAGCGCCGCGCGGGTGTATTCGGCGGACTGTGCCGTGGTGTGCAACGCGCCGCCGAGAATCTGCAGCAGGATGCCGAAGCCGAGCGCGAAGACGACGAACGCGGCGACGAGTTCGATCAGCGTGAAGCCTCCGCTCTTATGAAATACAGGTGTCGCGCGACGCGCGACGATCACTCCCCGCTCCATTGAGGTACCGTTGTCGCGCACCGCGCGACGATCACTCCCCCTCGCCCGCGCCAGCGGGAGAGGGCAAGGGGTGAGGGTCCTCCCGCATGCGGGAGAGGGCAAGGGGTGAGAGCCGGTCTGCGAAAGCCTTGCGCTTTGCGCGTTCAATGCTTCAGCTCCTCGCGCGTGATCGCACCGGTCAGCCAGTCGACATTGATGCGCCACTCTTCGCTGCCGAAGAACACCGAGATGTGCCCGCCGGTGGACGCGCCATCGGGGAAGAAGCGGATGCGGCCGGAATTCTGTCCGGTCTGCTCGTTGTCTGCCGTGAGCATCGTCATGCGCATGTTCTTCGGCAGATTCACCACGCGCGGGCCGGGCACCATGTAGCGATTGTTCTCGATGTCGAGTTCAAGCGATGTTGATTTTCCCTTCACGATCGCCTGACCGCGCGTGTAGCGCAGTGCGGCGACGAGGCCGCGGCTGGCGGCCTGCACCTTCGCACTGGAAATGGTCTTGGAAAATGACAGCGACACCAGTGCGAACATCAGCGCGATCAGCACCATGACCGCAACCATCTCGATCAGGCTGAAGCCGCCAACGCGAGGCGCTGCCTTGAGCCCGCTCAAGCTGTGGTTTGCGCGGTTGTGGGGGTACGGCGCCATGGCGGAAACGCGGACTATCGGGAATCGGAGCGTGCCTCCTCGAAGGTCACTCCCAGTTGCCTACGTCCTTGTTCAGCCCGTCGCCACCGGGCGCTCCGTCCTTGCCGAGGAAGATGATGTCGAAGTCACCGTGGTCGCCCGGTGCCTTGTACTGGAACGGATGGCCGAACGGATCGTTCAAGTCGCCCGGCTTCGCGTACGGGCCGGTCCAGTTGGCGGCATTGCCGGGACGAGTGATGAGATCGTTGAGGCTCTGTGGCGGAGAGCCATTGTCCAGGATATACGCCTGCACCTTCATCTCCATCGAATGCACGGCGGCTTTTCCGGCACCGTACTTGCCCTTGTTGAAATTGTCATAGACCTTGCCGATCACGATCGCGCCAACGATGCTGATCAAGCCGATCACCATCATCATTTCGATCAGCGTGAATCCCGCCGAACGCGCGGCGCCCGCCGAAGCAGCCTGGCCGGCGCGCCGCCATGCCAGGGTCCTGAAATTCCGGTTTGTCATATCTGCCTCATTGGATTGAACCTGTGATGCTGAGAATCGGTAGCAGGATGGCCATCATGATGACACCCACCACGCCGGTCATCACCAACGTCAGTACCGGCACCAGCGCGCCAAGCAGCCGATCGACGGTGTTCTTGGCTTCCGTATCGAAGGTATCGGCCACCTTCAGCAACATGTCGTCCAGCGCTCCGGATTCCTCGCCGACGCTGATCATCTGCAAAGCCAGGCGCGGAAAGCGCTTGCTCTGGCCGAGCGCGAAAGCGAGACCACCACCGGTCTTGACCTCTTCGCTGGCCTTGTCGACCGCATCCGCAAGCGCTGTGTTCCCGAGCACGTTGCGGCCGATGCCGAGCGCGGTCAGTAATGGAACACCATTCTTCAGCAAAGTTCCCAGCGTGCGCGCGAGGCGAGCCGTCTCGAGCCTTGCAATCAGCGGCCCGGAGACGCGCATCCTCAACATGCGCGCATCCCACGCCAGGCGCACCTGCGGATCGGCAAGGCGGCGGCGGACGTAGCCGACAGCGAGCACGCAAAGTATCAGCAACGCCCACCACCAATCCTGCAGCGTCATGCCGACGAAGAGCACGACTTTCGTAATGAATGGCAATTCGACGTTCATATCCTTGAACATCGGCATGAATTGCGGAATGACGAAGATCAGCAACACGAACAAGGCGGCAAAGACCATCACAACCAGGATCGCCGGATAAATCAGCGCGTTGATTACGCTCTCGCGCAGTGCCTTAGCGCGTTCGAGATAGTTGCTCAGGCGCGCGAGCGTCACGTCGAGCGAGCCGCCGACCTCGCCTGCGCGCACCATGTTCACGTACAGGCGCGAAAACACGCCGGGCTCGGCTTCGAGCGCATCCGACAGCGCACCGCCGCCGCGCACGTGATCGCGCACGCGCTCGATGATGCGCTTGGCCTTGTCGCTCTCAGGCAGCTCGAGCAGGATCTGCAACGCGCGATCGAGCGGCTGGCCGGCGCCAAGCAGAGTCGCCAGCTGCTGCGTGAACTGGAGCACCTGCGTCTGGTTGATCGCCTTGCGTTTGGACAGCCTGCCGAACAGGCTGCCGCTTTCACCGCCATCGGCGGCATGCACCTCGAGCGGAATGTTGCCGGCGTCCTGGATCTTGGCCACGGCCTCATCGTTCGAAGCGACGTCGAACTGGCCCTCGAGGACCTCGCCCGTGGCGGTGACGGCTTTGTAGCGGTAGAGGGCCATGTCAGAGCGGGAAATCGGAAATCGGAAATCGGAAATCGTGAGAGCTCGGGATCGGACCCGCGAATCCAGGATGAAACGCACGAGCCATGATCCGCGTATCGAAGGATGTGTGGGCGATGAGGCTCTTGCTTCTACCGACTCCCGATTCCCGACTCCCGATTCCCGTCTTCATCAGGTTTCCTGGGTAACGCGCAGGACTTCTTCGATCGTCGTCACGCCGGCGAGCGACTTGACCAAACCGTCCTCGTACATCGTGCGCATGCCTTCGCTGCGCCCCAGCTCCTCGATCTTGCCCATGTCGGCGTGCTGCATGACCATGCGCCGCAGCGGATCGGTCATGACCAGGAACTCCATGATCGTCGTGCGCCCGTGATAGCCGGTCGTGGTGAGCGGCGACGGTATCGGTTTATACAACTGGATTTTTCCGTCCGGCTGAAAGCGGCGCAGGCCGAATTCCTCGACGACCTCGGGCAGAGCCTCGTAGCGTTCAGCGTGATCGCGGTCCAGGCGCCGCACCAGACGCTGGGCGAGCACGCCGTTGACCGTGGAGGTCAGCAGATAGTCCTCGACGCCCATGTCGAGCATGCGCGTGATCGCGCCGGCGGCGTTGTTCGTGTGCAGCGTCGACAGCACCAGATGGCCGGTCAGCGCCGACTGGATCGCGATCTTGGCGGTTTCCAGATCGCGCATTTCGCCGATCATGATGATGTCGGGGTCCTGGCGCACGATCGAGCGCAGGGCGTGGCTGAAATCCAGGCCGATCTGCGGCTTGGCCTGAATCTGGTTGATGCCTTCGATCTGGTATTCGACCGGATCTTCGACCGTGATGATCTTCACGTCCGGCGTGTTGAGCCGCGACAACGCGGTGTACAGCGTCGTCGTCTTGCCCGAACCGGTCGGACCGGTGACCAGAAGAATGCCGTGCGGCAGTTCCAGCACCTTCATGAACTGCGACAGGAACTGGTCGGTGAAGCCGAGCGTGTGGAAGTCGAACACGATCGATTCGCGGTCGAGGATACGCATCACGACCGATTCGCCGAACGAGGTCGGCACGGT
This sequence comes from uncultured Gammaproteobacteria bacterium, assembly GCA_963738115.1. GTDB lineage: Bacteria > Pseudomonadota > Gammaproteobacteria > Xanthomonadales > Rhodanobacteraceae > Rudaea. The sequence goes on from CAVTVN010000007.1 coordinate 73,234, forward strand.
CGACACACGCAGGTCGAGTTCCTTGCCCTGCACGCGCAGCATGATGCGGCCGTCCTGCGGCAAGCGGCGCTCGGCGATGTTCAGCTTGGCCATGATCTTGACGCGCGAAATCACTGCCGCCGTCGATGCCGCCGGCGGCGACTCGACCTCGTGCAGCACGCCGTCGATGCGGTAGCGCACCTTCAGACGGTTCTCGAACGGTTCGATGTGGATGTCCGACGCGCGCTGTTCGACCGCGCGCTGGATGACCAGGTTGACCAGGCGGATGACCGGTGCTTCCGATGCCAGGTCGCGCAGATGCTCGATGTCGTCTTCGCTGCGCGCGTTCTCGTCGGTCAGGTTCTCGACGATCGTGCCCATGGCCGAGCGTCCGGAACCGTAGTAGCGTTCGATCAGGTCGTCGATCTCGGAAGAAAAACCGATCTTGACGTCGACCTGCTTGCCGGTGGCGAGCTGCAGCGCCTGGATCGGATACGGATCGGCCGGATCGGAGACAACGACCGTCACCGCGCTGTCGTTCTCGGCGATCGGCACGATGTGATACTGCTTGAGGAAGCGCACCGACATCTGCACGTTGGCCGGCGGCGCGTCGGGAAATTCCTTGGCCGTCAGCAGCGGCAGCCCGAGCACCTCGGACAGTGCGTCGCCCATCTCGCGTTCGGAGACCAGTCCCAGCCGGGTCAGCAGCGGCACGAGGTTGCCTTCGGCATTCTCCTCGTGCAGGCGCCGCGCACGCGCAAGATCGGCTTCCTTCAGGCGGCCGCGCGCGATCAGGTAGTCGCAAACGCGCTCGTCAAGCGACTCGGGCTCGAACGGCAGCAGCGGATTTTCGGGATTCGGAACGGCGGACATCGCTTATTGGTCCCCAGCGGGTGGCGCTTCGACCCCGCGAATGATCGCAGGTTCCGCGCTTTCGCGCCGGGTCAAGGCTTGTATGAAATGGCGGTTGGCCACGATCCACAGCACCGCCGGCAGCAGCGACGGCAGGATCAGGTAGCCGAATTGATAGCACAGCGCGATCGCGTTCAGGGACAGCCCGGCATGCTGCGCCGCCTCGGCGCCCGCCGGCCCAGCGTCGATCGCCACGGCTTTCAGGCTCTCGCTGACCGCTCCGAACGCCTGCGCGATCCAGATCAGCGGCACCCCGATCGCGCATTCGGCGAGGCGCTGCAGGGAAGTGAGCGGCGTCGCCATGACCAGCCCGACGAATAGCGGCAACGCATAGCCGTAGATCATCGGATTGACAGTCGGCTCGATGAAGCCGAACCGCGGCGCCGCACCGGCCGGCGCAACGTTGACCATCACGCCGGTCGACAACTGGATCAGGTAATCGGGATGCCCAAGTACGCGGCCCTGTGCATCGAGCAGGTCGGCGCCCTGCACGACGGCCGTAAACAGTTGCGGCCAGGCTTTGAGCAACACCAGCTTGGCGATCTGGATCACCGGCCAGACCAATGGTCCGGCAAACCAGAACCAGACAAAGAACATCAGCGGCAGCCACAACAGCGCCGCAAGCATGAAGCGCTTGAGTCCATCGTCGGCCATGGTCAGTTCAGCAGACCCAGGCGCGCGCATTGCGGAATACGCGCATCCAAGGCGAATCCTCGCCCCACTCGCGCGGTGCCCAGGACATCTGCACCGTGCGGAACACGCGCTCCGGGTGCGGCATCAGTGCCAGGACGCGGCCGTCCGCCGCGCTGATTCCGGTAATGCCCTTCGGCGAGCCATTCGGATTGAGCGGATAGCTCTCCGTACCCTTGCCGTCGTTGTCGACGAAACGCAGGCAGACGCCGGCACGCTTGATGTCGCCGCCCTGGGCGAATACGGCGCGGCCTTCGCCGTGTGCGACGACAACCGGGATGCGCGACCCGGTCATGCCGCGCAGGAAGATCGAAGGCGAGTCGAGCACTTCGAGCGTCGCCAGCCGCGCCTCGTATTGCTCGGAGGCGTTGCGCTCGAAGGACGGCCAGCTTTCCGCACCAGGGATGATTTCCTTCAGCGCCGCCAGCATCTGGCAGCCGTTGCAGGCGCCGAGCGCGAACTTTGTGGAATTTGCGAAAAATGCGGCAAATTGATCGCGCAGACGTGGATTGTAGAGGATCGACGTCGCCCAGCCGCGGCCGGCACCGAGCACGTCGCCGTAGGAGAATCCGCCGCACGCAGCGAGGCCGGCGAAATCCTCGAGCCGCAGCCGGCCGCTCTGCAAATCGGTCATGTGCACGTCGAATGCATCGAAGCCGGCGCGCGTGAACGCGGCCGCCATTTCGACCTGGCCGTTGACGCCCTGGTCGCGCAGGATCGCCACGCGCGGCCGCACGCCGATGGCGATATACGGCGCCGCGATGTCCGCGGCCGGATCGAACGTGAGCTTGGGCGTGATACCGGCGTCACCGTCGTCGCAGCGCCATTCGAATTCCGCTCGCGCGCTTTCCGGGTTGTCACGCCGCGCCTGCATCAACTGACTGGTTTCCGACCACGCCGCCATCAGGTCCGTCCACGGCCAGCGCGCGAGTGCGTCGCCATTGAGCCACAGCTTGACGCGCTTGCGATTGCGCGGAAACCCGGCGTAGTGCGCGATGTGACCGAGCCCATGCTCGGACAGCACGGCGAGGAAAGCCGCGCGATCGGCCGCGCGAATCTGCACTACCGCGCCGAGTTCCTCGGAAAACAGCGCCGACAGCGAATTGTCGCCCCACCCGCTCAGTTCGACATCGAGACCGCAGCGGCCGGCGAACGCCATTTCGATCAGCGTGACGATGGCGCCGCCGTCGGAACGGTCGTGATAGGCGAGCAGCAAGCCCTTTTCGCTGGCAGCCTGGACCGCGGCGAAGAAATGCTTGAGCAGTTCGGCGTCGTCAAGATCCGCCGGCAGCCCGCTGGCGCGGTTGTAGACCTGGGCCAGTACCGAGCCACCGAGGCGGTTCTTGCCGACACCGAGATCGAGCAGCCACAGCTCCGTTTTTTCCTGGTCCAGGCGCAGTTGCGGCGTCAGCGTGCGGCGCGCGTCGCTCACGCGGGCGAATCCCGAAACGATCAGGGACACCGGCGCCACGGTCTTCTGTTTGCGCCCCTCGTGCTGCCAGACGGCCTGCATCGATAACGAATCCTTGCCGACCGGAATGGAAATGTTCAATTGTGGACAAAGTTCCATGCCGACGGCGCGCACGGTGTCGTACAAGGCCGCGTCGTCGCCGGGGTGGCCGATCGCCGCCATCCAGTTAGCCGACAGCTTGATCTGCGCGATGTCCGCGATCGCTGCCGCGGCCAGATTAGTGATCGCCTCGCCGATCGCCAGTCTCGCGGATGCCGGCGCCGACAGCATGGCGACCGGCGTGCGCTCGGTCATGGTCATCGCCTCGCCGGCATAGCCGTCGAAATCGCACAGCGTCACGGCGCAGTCGGCGACCGGCACCTGCCACGGTCCGACCATCGGGTCGCGCGCGCACAGGCCGCCGACGCTGCGGTCGCCGATCGTTATCAGGAACGATTTCGATCCGACCGCCGGCAGGCGCAACACGCGCTTGATCGCCTCCTCGAGCACGATGCCGTCGAGGTCCGGCACGATATCCAGCCGCGGCGCCTTGCGTTTCACGTCGCGCTGCATCTTCGGCGCGTTGCCGAAGAGCACGTCCATGGGAAGGTCGATGGGAGCGAGGGCCGAGGGCTGAGGGCTGAGGGCTGAAAGGCCACCGGCTTTTTTTACCCCCTCTCCCCCAACGGCTTCATCGTTGGGGGAGAGCGTTGGGGTCAGGGGGCTGCCGTGATGCGCCATCGAGCCATCATCAGAGACGATCAGGCGCTGCTCCTCAGTGACTTCGCCGACCACGGCGAAAGGGCAGCGCTCGCGCTCGCACAGCGCGGCGAAGGCGGCGACGTCCTGCGCGCCGATGCCGAGCACGTAGCGCTCCTGCGCCTCGTTGCACCAGATCTGCATCGGCGACAGGTGCGGATCGGCAGACGGAATGCTGCGCAGGTCGATGCGGCCGCCGACTTTCGAATCGTGCAGGATTTCCGGAATCGCGTTGGACAGTCCGCCGGCGCCGACGTCGTGGATGCTGACGATCGGATTGGCATCGCCGAGCGACCAGCAACGGTCGATGACTTCCTGGCAGCGGCGTTCCATCTCCGCGTTGTCGCGCTGGACCGAGGCGAAATCGAGTTCCTCGGAGCTGTCGCCGCCGGCAACCGACGAAGCCGCGCCGCCGCCCAGGCCGATCAGCATGGCCGGCCCGCCGAGCACGACCACGGCGTCGCCGGCGCGCAGCGTATGTTTTTCCACATGTGGAGAACGCAGATTCGCGATGCCGCCGGCGATCATGATCGGCTTGTCGTAGCCGCGGCGGACACCGACTTCGCCGGTCTCCGCCTCGAACGTGCGGAAATAGCCGCCGAGACAGGGGCGGCCGAACTCATTGTTGTAGGCGGCGGCACCGATCGGCGCGTCGCGCATGATCTCGAACGCGGTGGCGAGGCGAGGCGGCAGCGGCCGCGCCGCTTCCCACGGCCGCGGCATGCCGGGAATGCGCAGATACGATGTCGTGAATCCGGTCAACCCGGCTTTCGGCTTGCCGCCGCGGCCGGTCGCGCCTTCATCGCGGATCTCGCCGCCGGCACCCGTGGCCGCGCCCGGGAACGGCGCAATCGCCGTCGGATGATTGTGCGTCTCGACCTTGATGGCGTAGTCGATCGGCTCGTCCTGCGCGGCAAAGTGGCCGTCGCGCTGCACGAAGAAGCGCGCACCTTTGCTGCCTTCGATGACCGCGGCATTGTCGCTGTACGCCGACAGAGTAAATTGCGGTGCCAGCGCATGCGTGTTCTTGATCATCGCGAACAGCGATTTTTCCTGCGCGACGCCGTCGATCGTCCAACTCGCGTTGAACACCTTGTGCCGGCAGTGCTCGGAGTTGGCCTGCGCGAACATCATCAGTTCGGCGTCGGTCGGATCGCGCTGCAGACTGGCGTAGCGCGCAGCCAGATATTCGATTTCGTCCGTGGCCAACGCGAGGCCGAGGCGGACATTCGCCGTATGCAGCGCGCTGACACCGTCGTCCCCCAAGGCGATGCGCTCGAGCGGCGCCGGGCCGCCGGCGAGAAACAGGTCCTGCGCCTGGTCGAGCGAGGCGAGCACCGACTGCGTCATCGGATCATGCAGGGCACGCTCGAGCCGGCGGCCGGCTTCGCTGTCACGCGCCGGGGCGCGGCCGATATCGAAGGCGATGCCGCGTTCGACGCGTTCGATTTCAAACCCGCAGCCGCGCAGGATGTCGGTTGCCTTCGAAGACCAGGGCGAAATCGTGCCGAGGCGCGGCACGATCCACAGGCGCGCACGCTTCGCGGCGCCGCGTTCGGCGCGCAGAACGCTGCGCAAACGGTCCTGATCGAGAGCCGCGCCGGATTGCGCATCGACGAAATACACGTGCCAGGCCGACGCGACCGTGCTGCCCGGGGCGATCTCCGCCAATTGGCGATTCAGACGTTCGAGGCGAAATGGTGACAGGGCGGATTGCCCGTCGAGAACGATCATGGCCGCAGCGGCTACGCGGTCGAATGGGGCGCGAATGATACCGGAAGGGGCATGAAGCCGCGAGAAACTCGGCCTCGTCAGCCGCGGCTGCGCGGCGCGAGACCGATATCGATCGCTCGTCGCGCCGGCAAAACCTGTTGGCGGAAACGGGTTACTTCGCGGCGACGGGCTTGCCGGCTAGGCGGTCGAGCTCGGCGACGAGCTGATTGGGATTCATGACGACACCGGCGTTGACGTGCGTGCCGTCTTCAGCGAGCACGGTCGGCGTGCTGTCGATGCCGATCGCCAGCGACAAAGCCTTGGTTTCCTCGACCGGGCTGTTCTTGCACGTGGCCTTGCCGGGATCCTGGCCGTTCATCGCCGCGGTGTAGGCGGCCTTGCGGTCGGCCGAGCACCAGACCGCTTCGGCCTTCTTGTCGGCACCGGGATGCATGTCGAGCGGGAACAACACGTAGTTCACGCCGATGCCGGCCGCGTTGTAGGCCGCAATCTGCTTGTGGAACTGGCGGCAGTACGGGCAATCGACGTCGGTGAACACCGTCACCATGTGTTTCGGATGCTCCGGCGCGAACGTCATCATCTTCTCCGCCGGCAGCGCGCGCAGTGCGTCGGCGCGAATGCTGGCGAGGCGCGTCTCGGTAAGGCTCTTCTTGGCGGGCACGTCGTACAGATTGCCCTGCAGCAGGTACTTTCCGTCGCTGCTGATATAAACGATTTGCCCGCCGACGATGACTTCGTAGAAGCCCGGTACCTCGGACTTGACGACGCGATCGACCTTGGCGTTCGGCAGCAACGAAATGAGCGCGTTGCGCACGGTCTGCTCGGCGCTGTCACCTGCAAAGGCGAAGGCGGCGGTGCCGGCGAGGAGGATGAGCAACACGAATTTCTTCAGCATGATGTTCTCGTCGAATCGGTATTCGGGCTGCCGCGTCAGACCGCGCCAGCCCCGCAATGTTCCTGGCCGCGTCAAATCCTACTTGGCCGCATCCGGCTGCGCGCGCTGGGCAATCTGGTCGAGACGCTGTGCCAGCTGTTCCGGCGACACGTAGCCACCGAGATGCTCACCCTGCGGGCCGAATATCGCCGGCGTGCCGTCGACGCCCATGGCCTTGCCGATTTCGTCGAGTTCGGCGATCGGATTGGCGCAGGTCAGCGGTGTATAGGCAGGTGTTTCCGTCTTCGCCGGGTCGGCCGCGACCACGGGCGTATCAGGTTTGCCCTGCGCGGTGACTTTCAGATTGTCGGCCTTCGCGGCCGGCTTTGCATCCCACTGGCCGTTCATAGCGCTCGTGTACGTGGTGTTTCGGTCCGCGGAGCACCACACCGTCTCGGCCTTCTTGTCAGCGCCCTTGTGCATCGGCAGCGGAAACAGCACGTACTTCACGGCGATGCCGAGCTTGTTGTACTCCGCGATCTGCTTGTGGAACTGGCGACAGTACGGGCAGTCGACGTCAGTGAACACGGTGACCGTGTACTTCGGATTTTCCGGCGCGAACACCAATTCCTTGTCCTTCGAAATCTTCGCCAGTGCGATCTTGCGCATCACCGAGAGCTGCTTGTCGCCAATGTCCTGCCGCGTGTCGATATCGAACACGTTGCCGCGGATCAGATACTTGCCGTCACCGCTGATGAAGTAGACGCTTGCGTCGACGAGCACCTGGTAGAAGCCGGGGACCTCCGACTTCTTCACGTCGGTGATCTTGGCGTTCGGCGAAACCTTCTTGAACGCCTCGCGCACGTTTTTCTCGCCGTCGTCCGCGGCCACCGCCTGCATGCTGACGACCGCGAGCAGAATCGCGGAAAAACAACGCTTGAACATGATCTACCTCGAGGATGAACGTGTTGAACCACCAGCCAAAGACCGGTATTCGAACGCAAGGCTGACATTTTCGCATAGGTCGCCGCCATCGGCATACCTGCCGTCGGTCATACCGGCGCGCTGATCACGCCGGGGGCGCTGCATCAGGCGCGCGGATGATGGCGCGCATGCAGGCGCTTGAGGCCTTCGCGCGCCACCAGCGTGTAGATCTGCGTGGTCGACAGCGAGCTGTGCCCGAGCAACATCTGCAGCGCGCGCAGATCGGCGCCGTGGTTGAGCAGATGCGTGGCGAAGCAATGGCGCAGCACGTGCGGCGAAATCCGCGCGGCGTCGATGCCCGCCGTGCGCGCATGGCGCTTGACCAAGGTCCAGAACATCTGCCGCGTCATCCCGGCGCGGCGGTTGGTCAGGAACACCTGCGCGACTTCGTGTCCGCTCGCCAGCGCTGGGCGCACTTCGGCCACGTAGCGCTGCAGCCAGTGTTCGGCTTCCTCGCCGATCGGCACTAGCCGGTCCTTGCCGCCCTTGCCGGTCACGCGCAGCACGCCCTGGCGCAGGTTGACCTGGTCGGCGCGCAGGCCGACGAGTTCGCTGACGCGCAAGCCGGTCGCGTAGATCAGCTCGAACATCGCACGGTCGCGCAGGCCGAGTGGCGTATCGACATCCGGCGCACGAATCAACGCCTCGACTTCGGCTTCCGCCAGCGCCTTGGGCAATGGCCGCGGCAGCTTCGGCGAATCGAGCAGCAGGGTCGGGTCCTGCGCGATCGCGCCGAGACGCTGCTGGATGCGATAAAAATGCCGCAATGTGGACGTGAGGCGCGCATTGCTGCGCGCGCTGTAGCCGCCTTCGACGCGCTCGGCAAGATAGCGGAACAGATGCTCGCGCGTGCACGACGTCAGCGTCGCCGCATGCGCCGCGCACCAGCGCGCCAGTCCTTCGAGATCGCGCCGGTAACCGGCGAGGCTGTTCTCGGCAAGGCCCTGCTCCGACCATGCGAGTTCGAGAAACGCGTCGATGGCTGCCCGATCTTGAGGGCTGAGGGCTGAGGGCTGAGGGCTGGAGCGGCGCACGCCAGGCTTGCGCGACAGTTCACTGCGCATCACGAACGCCGCGTGGGATGCAGACAGGAAGTTCCATCGGAAAGAGCAGCATCGAGGAGCCAGGCTTGCCGCGGGAGTGCCGTGAGGTAGACATCTTCAGCCAACCTGGCGCTTGTCGGACTCAGTGTCAAGAATGCGGCGCGCGGCTTGCAATCGCAATCCCGAACGGCGAGGCTTGCGGCCGGCTTGCGTACCCTTGCTCGATGACCGCATCCAAAATCGTTTCCGCCACGCCGGCTTCGCTGTGGCTGCGGCTGCTCGCCGCGGTCTACGACGTGCTGCCGCTGCTGGCGCTGTGGTTCGTCGCCGCGGTGCTGGCGCTGGCGCTTACCGGCGGCGCGCTCGACGTGCACCGCCTCGCCGACAAGGCACTCATGCAGGCACTGGCGTTCGGCGTCACGGCCGCATACTTCGTCGTTTCGTGGATGCGCGGCGGCCAGACCATCGGCATGAGGCCTTGGCGCCTGCGCGTCGTGCGCAGCGACGGCACACCACCGGACCTGGCGCACGCCGCGTTGCGCTTCGCCGTCGCCCTGCTCTCGCTTGCTCCCGCGGGCCTGGGCTTCTGGTGGGCGTTGTTCGATGCGCAAGGCCGCTCGTGGCACGACATCGCAGCCGGCACGTTGGTGGTGCGGGTGGACGA
>CAVTVN010000008.1:0-32984 GCA_963738115.1 uncultured Gammaproteobacteria bacterium
ATCAAATCGGCTGGGACGAGACCGGAACGGGATCGGCGACCGCCGGCAGCTGCGCCATGCGCGCCGAGCTGCCTGTTGTTTTCTGGCGATCTTCGAACTCGCGAGGGACAAGAAAGCGACGCGCGAGAATCGCTGTCGCGCAGAGGATCATCATCGGAGGGAACGGATGCAGGTAGCGGAACACGATGACGGGCGAGAGCAGGAATTGACTCAGGAACAAGCCGATCAGCATCAGGGCGAGCAACTTTGCTGCGCTGGTGTTGGCATCGCGCCGCGTGCGCCACAGCAGTGCGATCGCGAGAAACGGCGCGAGCAGGAAGCATCCGGTGAGCCACCAGCGGCTGTGCTCGAACCAGACACTCGTCAGCGTGTCGGTGAATGCGATCGAACTGACATCGAACCCGAAGTACTTGCCGGTGATGTCGATCAGTTCCAGCGGCAACATGCCCTTGCGACCGAGATCGCTGTTCATGCGCCAGGTGGCTTCGGTGACGTCGAAGTATTGCGCTGTCGTGGCGAACGCCATCGGCAGGATCTTGGCGGGAATCCTGGCCCATGCGCGATGCGCGACAATGTCGGCGGCGGCTTCGGGTTGCGGACACTGGCGCTGCATCGCGGCCCACAGTCCGCGCTCGCCCCAGAGCTGGTACTCGCGCGTGCGCGGATCGTGCAGTGGCCTGCTCAGTCCGGACAGTACGTCTGCGTCGCAGCCGGTATCGCGAAAATCCTTCTGCTCGATCGCCGGCGCGACGAAGCCCAGCATGAACAAGCCTTCCGTGCCGATGTAGCCCGGCTTGGTGTGCGCGACATCGGCGACGATATGGCGATAGCCGAGATGCGCGACGAGCGTGCACGCAACGGCGAGGCCGAGCTGCAGCGCGAGCTTGCGCAAGTCAATCGCCGGGCCATTGCGCGTGAACCACACGCGCAGCAATGGCAGCAGCGAGGAAACGATCACGATCACGGCCGTGCCGTTGAGGCGGAACGAAACCGCCAGGATGCCGACGAACGCGACCACGGGCAGCCAGAACGTGCGGCCGTCGCGCATGTAGGCGAGCGCGAGCGCAACGAAGGCGAGCCAGATCATGCCGCCGAACGCCTCGGCCATCACCATGCGCTCGTAGAACAGCTGGCTCGGCTCGACGGCGAACAACAATGCGGCAGCCAGAGCGATGCCGAAGCGCACGTCGAGGAACTTGCGCAGGATCAGATAAATCAGGAACGCGCCGATGGCTCCGGCCAGAGTCTGCGCGATCACCAGCGCCAGCATCGAGTGCGTCGGCACGGCAATCGCTTCGATCAGCAGGCTGTACAGGAATGAGCGGTCGCGCGGCAGCGGCCCGCCGATGGCGCCTTGCAGATAGGTCACCGAATCCCACAGGAAAAAACGCGGATTCGCGTCGAGCACCAGGACCAGCGCCTTGACCGCGACGATCGCGAGCAGGGCGGGCAGCAGTTGCAGCGGGGCGCTGGCCGCGACGAGGCGGCCGAATTTGGGAAGACTGTTGTTCATTGATTTTTCTGAAGGAGGCGTCTCCCTCGAGACGCCTTGCGCCCGGCATATGGCCACCCACGGCCAGTGCTGCGCAACTCTTGTAATACGCCAATGATAAGGGATCACGGGCCTGGCGGAGTGGCGCCGGGTCACATTCGACAACCTGCCCTGGATTGAGTTCAGTCGCTACTGGACTGTCTCGGATGATTCATCCAGCAGATGGAATGCCGCGGCGAAGTGCGGCGAGCTGTTCCCTTCTGCCGCCAGCGGGCGAGGGTGTTTGGCAATGCTATTCCTCGGAGACAGCCCACTAGAACAAACCGATGTATTTGAGCAACGACATCAGGCCGTTGCCCCAAGCCAGCACGCCGGGCGCCTCGAGGATGGCGGCCGCGATCGCCATCAGCAGTACAGGCGTCAGCAGGTAGGCAAAGTAGGTCCAGCTGAATGCGACCCGCTCCGACGTGTTGCTCAGGACGCGGCTGATGTACTTTGACCGCTCCAGCGAAATGACGGCATAGGCGGTGATCATGCCGGCAAGCAGCATCTGGGCGAGGCCGAGCAGCAGGAAATTGTCGGCGCCCGGCGCGGGGAACGCGTAGACGACGAGGACCAGTACCAGGCACGACGCCAGCGCGCCGAAGGACGACCAGCGCAGCGAGGTCACCTCCGATACGAGCAGGCGATAGATTGCCCAGGAACCGTGGTTCGTTTGCGCACTCGCTGGGTCCGTAATCCACGCGGCGATCTGGCTCGCCTGCTGCTTGGCCCCGCTGAGGATCCCGTCCGCATGCTTCCGCTCGGCTTCATCGGCTGCGTTGCCCCAGAGTGAGCGATAGGTTTCGACGACCGGCTGCAGCGACGCCGAAAACGGCGTGCTCGGCAGGAAAACGGGCCCGTCCGGACACGCAGTCCAGAATCCCTTCCAGATCTTTTCGGCTTCTTTGTCGCGTGACTTCGACTTCTGTCCGGCCTCGTTCTCGTCGCGTGACTGCCGCAGATTCCAGTCCAGCGTCGCCGCGATCGAATGCACGCGCTGAGATGAATGCAGGGCCCAGCAGATGAACATTATGGCCTGAGCGCTCAGGGCGATCTCGGCGCCGCACGTCGCCCACGAAGCCAGCGGCCCGAAGACCGTCAGAGTCAGCGGCAGCGAATAGGCAATGACCAGCGCCAACGCAGCATAGATGGCCAGCAGGAATGCCTTGCCATGTTCGCGGCTGATGACGTTCAGCTTCAGATTGGACGCCACGCCACGCATGATTGCGGTGTTGCGTGAATAGCGGCAGACAATTGTCACGATGCAGCACGATCCGAACAGGACGGCCGATACGGAGATGCCGAGTGCCGGGAGCAGCGCAAGTCCTGAACCCGTGTCCATGGCGAGTCTCAGCCAGGAATGACCCGCCCCGGTCACGGCTTGCTGCACGCCCGCAACGATCCAGGTTGCGAGCGCGAGCGCGACGAAGAGCGCGTTGATCAACAGCGGAGGCAGCATGATGGCCTTGGTCGTGAGCGGCAATGACGACATAGCCTTGGGCAGTTTGCGATACTCGAAGAATCGTTCCGCGAAGAATGGCTTGGTGGTCGTGTAGGTTCTCGCGGCAGCGCGATGGACGGCAAGCAGCGGCGCCAGGACCACGCATACGACGAGGAAGTTGCTCAGCCACTGGACGGGTTTCGCGTTGAGCGGAAGGCTGAAGAAGACGAGCACGGCAGCGATGAGCGGCAGCGGTGCAAATTCCATGAACACTGCCCGGCGTTCCCATGTGTTCGTGATCCACGAGTCGCAGCGCCTCGCCAGCCATGCCACGAGGGCCAGCACCGATATCAAGGCGACAATGCCGCCGAAATTGCGATAGTCCCACCCGATGTCCGATGCTCCACAAGAGGCATTCGATGCAGCCCCATGATTGCCCCAGAAATAGGCACGCCGCGGTCCGCCTCGCGCGGTGACGAAGATGCAGGGCGTGGGCGCGGTGGACAACGGCAGTGTCGCCGGTCCGCTTGACGCCGGATCGGGTCCCTCGGTGTAGGGATTCCGTTTCTGGATCAGCTGCGAGACGGCGCGGATCGCCAGTGCCTCATAGTCGGTGGCGTATGTGCGAAAGGGGGTACTTGCAGTTCCGCCCGTACGCGGATCGTCGCGGAGCTGGTGCGAAGCCAACATGACAACGCCGCGGCTGGAGTGCAGAAAGTCGGGGTGCGCAAGCAATACGTCGGCTTCCATATCGATCAGCAGCGCACTCGGAACCGCAGCACGAAGCAGGTCGAACAGGAACAGGCGATCGCGGACGTCGGTCGCAGCAACGGCAATGATCTCCGGCTGCCGCTTGCCGAGGGTCGCGAGCATGGCGTCGAGTTTCAGTTCGGAACTCGCTGCTGTGAGCGGCGATTGCTGGCTGTCCGGATACTCGCTGCCGTTTTCCGCGCCTTCGTCCAGATGCAGTCTTCCGCTGAGTGCAGACACGTCGATCGGCAATTCGCTCCCCGCCTGGCGCTCCGCCTCTTGGTGGTGATAGCGAATGTCCGCGATGTTTGCCGGGAACAGCATCTTGATGATCTTCAATCTATTGTGGAGCACGGATCGCGCATTTTCGTCGCTGCTGTTGCACAGTCCGCTGCCGAACGACGATTCCTCGCACAGCACCGCGAGGGATGGCTTTTTGTCCTTGCCGTTCACGTCATCGCTGGTTACGTCGACGCCGAGGTCGTGCGCGAGCGTCACCAGCGCAAAGAGCTTCAAGTTATCGCGCACCGCGAGTGAGTAGTACTTCGCCGCGAAGGTCGGGCGCGTCGGCGTTTCCTCGTTCGGGCGCGGCATTTGCGGCGCGCCATATTCGACGACGAACTCGTTTGCTTCCGCGGTCGTCGACGCCGACAACATGCAGACGTCCGGCGCGAGCAGGTTTTTCGCATCCGGCCGCGTTGCAGCGAGCACCCGCGCAACCGAATCGATCGAGCCCGAAAAGCTCGGCCCGAGCAGGATCATGCGGGCACAGCCCGCCAGTTTCGCGGAGTTGAGGAAAGCGATTACAGGCGCAGAATTTGGATCGCGAAGGTCTTTTGTTTCCGCGCCAGACGCAGCCTCTGCCGAGCAGGTGCGTACGAGGGAATTATCGCCCGGGGCCGGAATCGATTGCGGATTCGAAACCTGTGGTCGAATGCAGGCAAGCGCGTGTTCGAAGGTGCGCTGCGGAACGCCGTAAGTGACCGTCTCGGGAACCAGGTACATCGCGGCCACGCGCTGGGTCGAGCGCGGACATTCGGCAGACCGCATTTTTCGCCAGCAATCCTGGCGAAACAGCATGAGCCCGAATTTCCCATCGTCGACGACCTGTGCCGTCGTGCTTTCACCAGCCCCGTTTTCGTCTTCCGAGTCTTCCTTCGAGTTCTTGCCCCGCGCGGATGAACGCGACCACGGAAACGCGAACCGATCCAGGACGAAATCCCCCTCCTGCATTCCGCTGCGGATTGCGCCGATTGCGATGTCGAACGCGCGCCGGTGGCGGGGCACGCGCGGGTCCGGCACGAAGGCGATTCCGAGCGTTATCGCGTCGGCGTCAGGAAAGAGTGAAGCGATCGGTTGCTCCGCCTCGATCTGCTGCGGTGGCGGCGCCTCGTGGTTCTCGTTCACCAGATAGATGCGGTCAGGAAACTTGATGCCGCGCGGCTTCGAAGCAGCGCCCTGGTCCCTGGCATCCGCGGCACTCTGCGGGTTGCCTTGCGCGGCCGCTTGCGTGACCCCATTGTCGCCCGAAGCAAGAGGCGAACACAGGATGACGCACGCGAAGGCGCCGGCGCGAACCCATCGATGCATCCAGCGCGCGCGCGAATAGTGCCAACCATGGCATCGGTCGACCAGGCGCGAAGCGTCCACAGCCACCTCCATGCAGCGGTCGCAAATTTCTCTTCCCAACACACCATGTTCTACCGCTTTCGCGGCCGGAGATTACCGGTTGGATGCCGGGCAAGCGGATTGCCTGCGTTGGTCTCGCCCCTAGAGAACTGGCTGCTGCGTTGAAGAAGGTATGCCCGGCCTGCCGGCTGTCTCACCCTCGGGCGGAAAGGGCGTTACCGACGAGGTTTGCGCAGTCTCGACGCCATGCGGCGGCCACGCGAGACTTGGCCGTTGCCTCGTGTCCAACAGTACATCCGGCAACTGCGGGAAAGTTGGACGCGCGTGCGGACAAAGGCGGAGCCGATTTCGTCAACGCATTCGGTGGGCGCCTTGGCGCGCGGCCCGCAACCGCGTGCTCATGCAAGGATGCGTGCGTCGCGCCTGGTCACGTTCGCGTCGAAGGGCTGGCTGCGTTCGTCAGCTGGTCGAAGATGTCCTATAGGACTTCGGACGCCGGAGATGTCGCGATTCAATCCCGCGAACCAATTTTTTCCTTGCGCTGCCGGAATCGAACCAGTGCCTCGCTAAGTCCTTCGGCGCGCTGATGGACCTGCTCGAAGAGATTTCTCGCGTTCAGTACTGAGCGCACGATCCGGGCACGCTGAACCAGGTCCGCTGTCGAACTGATCGTCGCCAATGGCGGCAGCGTCGCAGCTTCTTCCTTGGCCTGGTCCAGAAGGAGCATTGCCGTGTTGAATTTGTCGCGCGCGCGGATCGCGTTCATCTCTACTCCTCAGCTTAGGCCGGCACGACGCTCGCACGTGGTGTCGGCTTTGGTACGACGCCCTGCGGGCGTTGCTTTTTCCTAGTTCAGAAGTCATTGTTCCGGTGCAGCCGCTAACAAACGGTGAATGGCTGGTTTTGTGTTCAGAGACCGTTCGGCAGGACTGTAGTCGCGACGTGACGGGTCGACGCGTTGACGTGTGCCAACGAAGCTTTCCGCGAATCGACGAGTTTTCGACGCATCGTCACGTCAGTGGGACAATTCTGCTCGAGGCGACACTCGTAGTGGTGTCAGTGCAGTCTGGCCAGGTCGGCGGCCTCGCAGGAATGAGACGCAGCGTCGCTCCGCTAGAGGGAGCAGAATCAACGCGCGCACAGGATCAGGAGGGTTCAGAAGGTGGACGCTCAAATGTCGACGCTTGTCTTCTTGATCATCCTGTTGGAACTCGTCCTGGCCATGCCCCTCATTCGCTACATGAGGGTCGGATGGAAGGCCAAGGCGACGGATGTCCTCGGAAGCCAAGGTCCGGAAGCGCGGCTCAAATACTTCGGGATGTTTCAACGCGGCGATCCTCCTGCGAACGTCAAGGAAGCGTCGGGGCGATTCGAAGCCTTGTACAACCGCTGGTATGGCTACCAATTGTTTTTTGCCCCAGCCGCGCTCCTGCTGATTATCGGGGCAGTGGACGCTACTCTCGTATTGGGATCGCTGCTAAAGCCGGACCTAGTGGTTTCTTTTGCGCCACGCGTTGCCTCGGTCGATCTCATCGGAATCAGCGCCCTGACCGGGGCTTACATGTGGGTCGTGAACGACTTCATCTGGCGAGCGCGCCGGCTCGACTTCGCGCCGTCCGATGTTCATTGGGGCGTTCTTCGTCTGACCATAGCATTGCCCCTCGGATACGCATTCGCGTCGATCGTCCCAGACGCGGCCAAGGCGTTCGTCGCCTTTGCGCTGGGTGCGTTTCCAATGACCTCGATCATGACGATGCTCAATCGAGCCGCGATCAAGTGGCTGCAGTTTGCGGAATCAGAGGAACAGGCAAGCGCCGGCATTGCCAAACTTCAGGGCGTCAATCGTGAAATCGTCGAGAGGCTGGCGAACGAGGACATCACAACGATCACGCAGGTGGCGTATTGCGACCCGGTTCGACTGGCGATGCGGTCGAACCTTTCGTACAACTTCGTCACCGACGCCATGAATCAGGCGCTCGCGTGGGTTTACCTTGAAAACGGGCTCGAAAAGATACGCTGCTTTGGCCTCAAGGGTGCCGTCGAGATCAATCAGCTCCTGGAGGACATGAAAAATGCGGTGACTCAACCGCGTGCAAAGGCGACTCTTGCCGCGGCCGCGAGTGCACTGGGTCAAACCGAGGACACGCTGACCACGGCATTCGAGACGATTGTCGGCGACTCCTTCGCCAAGTATCTGTTCGAGGTTTGGGACTAGTTCTCGATTTCGACGGAGAAAACCGATAGCGCAGCGAGCGCTGCATGATTGCTGCGCGTGCTCTCTCATCACGCCAATTGTCCGGCGCCAGCGCTTGCCAATAGCCAAAACCGTGAACCGCTTCTCTGTCGACAGATGTTCGGTAGCGCGATTATTCGCGGTCGCAATTGAGAGGGCCGCAGTCGTGAGGAGTCACCGTGCAATCACGACATCATGGTTAAGCGAACCGATGACCCCTGAGTCAGATGAGGTGGTCACGGTCGGTCTGCGGCTGCTCTGGGAGCTTGACGCCCTTTTTTCTGTCGGGGCCCATACCCGTCTGGACGCAATTCCGGCGGCCGACCGCAATAGACTGCACGCTGCCCTCAAGAGCGCATTGGTGGAACTCGCTGCGACGCGTCCGCGGAAGCACGGCAAATCAGGCTAACGTGGCAAGCGTCGGCGCGCTGGAGGAGATTTCCTTTTCGGAGGTGATGCAGCGCTCCCTCTCGGGACTATTTATTCGCTCATTTCCAGGCGGAGGGCGGGCGACCATGAACGTACTGACTGCCTGCGCCGGGCATGCGTGATCAAGTCCCATTCAATGGTGATCAGCTACTGGACACAATGATCAGGTCAAGTGCACTTACGAAAAAGCCGGCATTGCGCCGACCTCACTTAACTTATTGATTTCGTGGTGGGCAGTACAGGGATCGAACCTGTGACCCCTACCATGTCAAGGTAGTGCTCTACCGCTGAGCTAACTGCCCACGAAGGGGGCGCAAGGATAGCGGAGGTGCTGCTGAGGCACAAGCCACGCAGGCGGATTGAGGCTTGCAATCGCGCTACTCCGCCGCATTCAACCGCCGTCGTTCACAGGTTCGAGCGGAACGACCAGGCGGCTGGCCTACCTCGCAAAATCTTGCAAAACGAGAGGTCGTTTCGACGTGAATATTGCGAAATGCCCGAATCGCGAGCCCTGAAAGCCCGTCCCAACTGGGACGCCAGGCGCGGCGCGCATGGCATGGCTCTTGCGACCTTGCGATGTAATCCGTTCCGCAGCGTTATTGGCGGAGCCGATACCTTTTGGGCAGCCCGTCGGCAGACTTGGAGCCGCAGATGAAGACCTTCTCCCAGTTCCGCGACTCTGGCGTTGCCTTGTGGGTCGATCCTGCCGGCGAAACGCTGAACTTGAACCCGCCGGCAGGGTTCGATTCGTCGCTGACGGAGCGGTTGCTCGGCATGCATGACGCCCTCAACAGCCGCTTTGCGGCAATCCTCTGCATGCTTGACCACGATCCGGCGTCTGCCGTAGTTGTCGTCGATGTATTGGCCAGTGAGTTGCAGGACCTGCGCCGCGCCGAGGCGATGTGGATATATCCCCTCATCGCGAAGGGGGTCGATGCCGATGTCGATGCGCGCCGCCAATTGATGCGTCTGCGCATCTCTCTGTTGGCGGAACTGCGCGCCATCATGCGGCTGCTCGGAGAAATGTCGCTGGCGTTGCAGGCGGGAACGCCATGCCAATCAACGGCCGATCTGATTTCGGGGTCGATGACCACATTTCTGCGCCGTGGCGAGATGGAGGTCTATCCGCTCTACAATCTCGTCGGATCCGGCTTGCTTGCCCCACGCGTCGCTTGACGGAAAGGCGACTGGCGGCAGCAACAAGCTAACGTCGATGGTCGGCATCGCGTAGCGCAAACCCTTCCCGTTTTGTTGCAGCCCAGCGCGATTGTCGTTCGGCGTGCAATCGCCGGCCCGCACGACGGTGCTGGCATCGGATGTGATGGCGCACGAGACAGCAAGGGCGAGCGGAACGCCTAAATGTGCCCGTGCCGGCGATTTGCATTTGAGGTTCCGTTCATCCGGCTGGAGTAGCATTTGCCCGATGACCCGGATCGACGTTGCTGACGAGGTACTGCTCGACCGACTGCAGCGCGCCGCATTCGATTATTTTCCGCAGGCGATGAATCCGCTCAATGGGCTGGTCGCGGACAATTCGCGGGACAATTCCCCGGTCAGCATCGCAGTGGTCGGTTTTGCCCTCTCGGCCTATCCGATTGCCGTCGAGCGGGGTTGGATGCAGCGCGACGCCGCTGTCCGGTGCAGCCTTTCCGCGCTGCGCTTCTTCCGCGACAGCGATCAGAGCGGCGGCCCGGTGGCGACCGGATTCAAAGGCTTCTACTACCACTTTCTCGACATCGATACCGGCGCGCGTGTCTGGCGCTCGGAGCTTTCGATGGTCGACACGGCGCTGCTGATCGGCGGCATGCTTACTGCGAGCCAGTATTTCGACGCAGAGTCGTCCGACGAACGCGAACTGCGCGCACTGGTCGACTTCCTGTACCGGCGTGTTGACTGGTGTTGGGCGCAGGACGGCGCCGATACGATCCGCCAGGGCTGGAAGCCCGAATGTGGATTCCTGCATTACGGCTGGGAAGGCTATAGCGAAGCGATATTGCTGTACGCGCTCGCGTTGGGCTCGCCGACGCATCCGATCGCCCGTGATTGCTACAAGAAATGGACGCTCACCTACCAGTGGGAAAATCTCTACGACGTCGATTGCCTGTACGCGGGACCATTGTTCATCCATCACTTTTCGCATGCGTGGATCGATTTTCGTGGCATACGCGACGAGTTCATGCGTGAGAAGCGTTCGGACTATTTCGAAAACAGCCAACGCGCTATCCGCATCCAGCGCGAGTACGCGCGGCGCAATCCGCGCGAGTTCGCCGGCTACGACGAGAACTGCTGGGGCCTGTCGGCGTGCGATGGTCCGAGTGACGAGCGCCCTGAGGTGCCGAACGAGCGACGGCGGCTGTACGGTTATGCCGCACGCAGCGTGCCGTACGGGCCGGACGATGGCACGCTGTCTGCCCCTTGCGTGCTGGCGTCGCTGCCGTTTGCGCCCGAGGCAGTCACGCATTCGGTGCGCAACGTGCTCGAGCGTTATCCCGAGGTGTTCCCGGAAGGCCGGCTGGCGAGCGGATTCAACCCGACGCTCGCGGACGCCAATGGCCGCGCCTGGGTTTCGGCCGGGCACTACGGACTCGATCAGGGCATCGTGCTCATGATGATCGAAAATCATCGCAGCGAACGCATCTGGCAGTTGATGCGCGAGAACCCGTACATTCGCGTCGGTCTGCATGAGGCGGGTTTCCGCGGCGGTTGGCTCCAACGATCGTCCGGCGGCGGAGCACACTGATGTCGCCGCGCGACGAGGCATCGGCAAATGTTTCGGCAGACGCCTATGAACGCGAGCGCGTTGCCAATACGCGTCCTGCTGGCTGGCGCAATCCGCAGGCAGACGGTTCCTATCAGCTGGCGATTGTCGGCGCCGGCCCCGCAGGCGTCGTCGCCGCGGAACTGGCGGCCTCGGTCGGCGCCAGGGTGGCGTTGATCGAGCGCAACGCGATTGGCGGCGTCAACCTCAGCGCCGGCAGCGTGCCGTCGAAAACACTGATTCGCACGTCGCGGATTTATGCCGACATGCGCGACGCGCGGCACTACGGAGCGAATGTCCCCGACGACGTGGATGTCGATTTCGCGGCGGCAATGGAGCGGGTGTGGCGTGTCCGCGCGCGCTTGAGCCGCGACGATTCGGCGCAGCGACTGGCCGCAGCCGGCGTGGACGTCTACTTCGGCGAAGCGCGCTTCATCGCCAGCAACATGCTGGCGGTCGACGGCCATACGCTTGGCTTTCGCAAGGCCCTGATCGCGACCGGCGCGCGGCCTCACATACCGAACATTCCGGGACTCGCGGAAGCCGGCTATCTGACAAACGACAATGTCTTCGAGCTGACCGAATTGCCGCGCCGCCTTCTCGTTATTGGCGGCGGACCGCTGGGCTGCGAACAGGCCCAGGCCTTCTGTCGCCTCGGCGCACAAACGACCATCGTGCAGAACAAACCGCTGTTTCTGGGCCAGGAGGAACGCGACGCGGCGCAGATCCTGTCCGAGGCGTTTGCGCGCGATGGCATCGAAGTGCGGCTCAACACCACGGTGCTCGCCGTGCGCACGACGTCTGGCGCAAAACTGGTGGATCTGATAAGCGACGATTATCGCAACACCATCGGTGTCGACGCCATCCTCACCGGCGCGGGGCGAACGCCGAATGTCGAGGGACTGAATCTTGCTGCGGTCGGAATCGACCGCGATGCGAGCGGACGCATTCGCGTCGATGACTTTCTACGCACCGGCAATGCGAATATCTACGCGGCCGGCGACGTGTGCCTGGAAAGCAGTTTCGTCGATACCGCCACGGCTTCCGCGCGCATCGCCGTACAAAACGCCTTGTGGCGGCGGAACCATCGCTGGAGTGATGTGGTGATTCCATCGTGCACGTATACCGATCCGGAAATCGGGCGCGTCGGACTGTCGGTGCGCGAGGCCAACCGGCTGGGCATTCCGGTCAAGACCTTTACCATCCCGATGCACGAGATCGATCGGGCGATCGCGGACAGCGAAACGGCCGGATTCGTCAAAGTCCACGTGCGGGAACGCACCGACCAGATTCTCGGCGCCACGATCGTCGCCCGGCACGCCGGCGACATGATCAACGGGATCACGCTGGCGATGGTGGCGGGCTTCGGCCTGCGCAGACTCTCCCACGTGCTGCATGCCTATCCGACCCAGGCCGATGCGATTCGCCAGGTCGCCGATGCGTACAATCGTACGCGCCTCACACCGCGCGTGCGTGCGCGGCTGCGTCGCCGGATTGAGTCGTGATGGCCCGCGTAATGAAGCTTGATGAATTCATACAAGTCGTCATTTCCGAATGACAGCTTGATCAGAGATTCGCGTCGCACCCAGACGGTGCGTTGCCTGGAACAACACCGCACACAATTGAGGACGTCCTATGAAACTCGGCATGATTGGTCTTGGGCGCATGGGCGCCAACATGGCGCAGCGCCTGATGCGCGGCGGGCATCAACTCGTCGGCTTTGATCCGAAAGCCGAAGCGCGCAAGTCTCTCGAGGACAGCGGCGCCGACTCCGCCGATTCGCTGGCCGCGCTGGTTGCGAGGCTACCGGCGCCGCGCGCGGTCTGGCTGATGGTTCCCGCTGGTGAAATCACGGATGCCACACTCACGCAACTGCTTGGCTTACTCGCCGCCGGCGATACGGTCGTCGATGGCGGCAATTCCAACTACAAGGACACGCTGCGCCGCGCTGCAACGTTCGCGGAAAAGAAAATCGACTACGTCGACTGTGGCACCAGCGGCGGCGTCTGGGGCCTTGCCGAAGGCTACAGCATGATGATCGGCGGTGATGCGGAGGCCGTCGAACGGCTGCGCTCGATTTTCGAAACGCTTGCACCGGCGAAAGTTCAGGGCTGGGGCCACGTCGGTCCGGTCGGTTCCGGCCACTTCACCAAGATGGTCCACAACGGCATCGAGTACGGGCTGATGCAGGCCTACGCTGAAGGCTTCTCGATCCTGCAGCACAAGCGGGAGTTTGGCCTAGACCTTCATCAGGTTGCCGAGATCTGGCGCTACGGCAGTGTGGTGCGCTCGTGGCTGCTCGACCTGACATCGGATGCGCTGGGGAAGAATCCGACGTTGGCGGGTATCGCGCCTTACGTGGCGGACTCCGGCGAAGGCCGCTGGACCGTGGATGCGGCGCTCGAGTTGAATGTGCCGGCGCCGGTGATCACCCAATCGCTGATCGAGCGGCTGCGCTCGCGCGATGCGGAATCATTCTCCGACAAACTACTGTCGGCCATGCGCAACGAGTTCGGCGGACACGAGATCAAGAAGGAATGACGTCGTAGTATCACGACCGCGTTTTCCTGTTCGGGCGCGGTGTAGCTGAAGCGGCCATCGACGATGCACGCGGGCGCGTCACCGCCGCTTTCGTACGGTCGCCTTGCGGTGCCCATTGCTCTTGTCGGTCGTGTCCGCCGATCGCGTGTGATTGTTTCCTCTGGAGCTCACATCGTCCCAAATGCGCAACCCGCCGCGGAATGGCGCACGGTCATCGCCAAGGCGGGTATTGGGCGGCAGGCGCTTCAGCCTGCGCGCATTGCCACCACCCAGGACGACTTCATCGGGTTGCAGGGCGTTGCGAAAATCGCTCACTACCTCTTGCACCTTGCTGCGCCACGCCTTCTCGCCCAGGCGTTTGCGTCCGTGATCGCCGACGTAGTATTCATAGTCGCGGCCCTTCCTCCGTTGCAGGTGCCCCAATTCCATCGGTACAACCACGCCGTCGACGATGAGCGCCGTGCCAAGGCCAGTTCCCAGTCCGAGAAACAGCATCTTGCCGCCCGCGTAGTCGCCAAGCGCCTGCATCGCCGCGTCGTTGAGGATTCTTACCGGCCTGCCGAACGCCGCTGCGAAATCGAAACCGACCCAGCCCTTTCCGAGGTTCTGCGGTTCGCGCACGGGCAGGCCACCTGCCACCACGCCGGGATAGCCGATCGTCACGGCGTCATAGCGCCAGTTCCGCGTGAGCTTCAAGACCCGCTTGGCCATTTCGGCCGCGGTCAGGCGCGGCCCTGAGGCGAACTCGCGCCGACTCGGGTGATCCGTGCTGGCGTACTTGACGTGAGTGCCGCCAACGTCGACGACGAGGATCTTCATCGGCTGGGTGGATTTATCGGGCATTTCCATTCCTCTTTAGTTTTCCGCCAGCGCCGCGTCGACGATGGCCTGGGCCTCGCGCACGATTTCGCGCAGGTGGGCTTCACTGCGAAAACTCTCTGCATAGATCTTGTACACGTCCTCGGTACCGGAGGGACGCGCGGCGAACCAGCCGGCCGCCGAGGTCACCTTGATTCCGCCGATCGGCGCATCGTTGCCGGGCGCGCGATCGAGCACGCCTTCGATCTTGTCGCCGGCCAGCTCCGTACGGTGCACCTGCCGTGCCGAGAGTTTTGCCAACTTCGCTTTTTGTGCCGGATTGGCTGCAGCATCCAGGCGGTCGGCGAACGGTTCGCCCAACGCCGTGACGAGATCGCGGTACAGTTCGGCCGGATCACGGCCTGTGCGCGCGGTGATTTCCGCGGACAGCAACGCTGGCGCGATGCCGTCCTTGTCGGTGCTCCACGCCGAGCCGTCGCGGCGCAGGAACGAAGCACCTGCGCTCTCTTCACCACCAAAACCGAGCGAGCCGTCGAGCAAGCCATCGACGAACCACTTGAACCCGACCGGCGACTCGTACAGCGTGCGGCCGAGCCGGCTCGCCACCCGATCGATCAATGCCGTGCTGACCAGCGTCTTGCCAACCGCGGCACCCGGGCTCCATTGCGGCCGGTGCCGGAACAGATAGTCGACCAGCACGGCAAGATAGTGATTCGGCGGCAGCAGGCCATTGCTGCGGGTCACGATGCCGTGGCGGTCGTGATCCGTGTCGCAGGCGAATGCGACATCGTAACGATCCTGCATACCGATCAGGCGCTGCATCGCGTACGGCGAAGATGGATCCATGCGAATGCGGCCGTCCCAATCCACCGACATGAAAGCGAACTGAGGATCGACCTGTTCGCTGACCACAGCCAGGTCGATGCGGTAGCGCTCTGCGATCGGCGCCCAATAATGTACGCCCGCGCCGCCGAGCGGATCGACGCCCAGGCGTACGCCAGCGCCGCGAATCGCGTCGAAGTCGATGACCGCGCCGAGATCGTTCACGTAGGCATCGAGGAAATCGTGTTCGTGTGTCGTCGCCGCATGTCGCGCGCGGTCGAACGGTATGCGGCGCACGTCCTTGATGTTGTCCCTCAGCAGCGCGTTGGCGCGATCCTGGATCCAGCCAGTGACGTCGGTATCGGCCGGCCCGCCATTCGGCGGGTTGTACTTGAAGCCGCCGTCTTCCGGCGGATTGTGCGATGGCGTCACGACGATGCCATCGGCCATTCCACCGGTGCGCCCGAGATTGTAGGTCAGGATCGCGTGCGATATCGCCGGCGTCGGCGTGAACTCGCCGTTCCCAGCGATCACGGTCTCAACCTGGTTGGCGGCGAGCACCTCCAGCGCGCTTTCAAGTGCCGGTTGCGACAGCGCATGCGTATCGATGCCGATGTACAGCGGGCCGTCGATGCCTTTGTGTTTGCGGTAGTCGCAGATCGCCTGGCTGATTGCCAGCACGTGCCATTCGTTGAAGCTGCGCGCGAACGAACTGCCGCGGTGTCCGGATGTCCCGAACGTGACGCGCTGCGCCGGCACGCCGGCATCGGGCCGCAGATCGATGTACGCGGCGAGCAACTTCGCTACATCGACAAGAAGTGATTTCGGTGCCGGCTTGCCGGCAAGCGGACTGATACGCGGACTCATGCGCTGTGGCTCCTGATCGGAACGGCCATCTCATCCCGCCGTCTCGGCGGTCAACGCGGCACTCTTGTCGGCAATCCGCTTGAGCAATTCCTGCCAGGATTTCACGAACGCCTTCGCGCCATCGACCTGCAACTGCGTCGCCAGCGCGTCGACATTCACGCCCGCATGTGCAAAGCGTGCCAGCATGGCCTCCGCATCGCCGCCGTCGTCTGCCATGACGCCATGGACTTCACCGTGGTCGGCGAAAGCGGTCAAGGTTTTCTCGGGAACGGTGTTGATCGTGTCCGGCGCCGCGAGCGCTTCGACATACAAGGTGTCGGCGGCTTTCGGATCCTTGGTGCCCGTGCTTGCCCACAACAGTCGTTGCGGTCGCGCGCCTGCGCTGGCCAATTTCGTCCAGCGTGCGGAAGCTAACAGCTCGCGGTAGGCGGCGTACGTGCGCTGCGCAATCGCGATACCGAGCTTGTTGCGCAGTTCGGGCGGAGTGCTGTCGCCAACCGCGCGATCCCAGCGGCTGACGAACAGCGACGCCACCGATGCGACAACCGGCGTGCGACCCGCCTCGATGCGCCGCTCGATGCCGCGCAGGTATGCCTCTGCTGCGGCAATGTATTGCTGTGCCGAGAACAGCAGCGTGACGTTGATCGGCACGCCGTTGAAGATCGACTCCTCGATGGCCGGAACTCCCGCCGGTGTGCCGGGAATCTTGACGAACAGATTCGGCCGATCGGCCTGGTGATGGATTTGTGCCGCCGCGTCGATGCTGCCTTGTGTATCGCCGGCCAGCAGCGGCGATACCTCCATCGACACCCAGCCGTCAGCGCCATCGGTCGCCACGAACACCGGACGAAACAGATCGGCGGCGCGGCGCAAGTCCTCCAGCGCGAGGTCGATGAACAACGCTTCGCCGGCCCAGCCACGCTGCGCCTTGGAGCGGATGCCGTCGTCGTAGGCGCTGCCGCTTCCGATCGCCTCGTCGAAGATGGTCGGATTCGAGGTCAATCCGGTCACTGCGAACTCATCGATGTACTTGCGCAAGCCGCCTTTGTCGAGCAGGTCGCGCGTAATGTTGTCCAGCCAAATGCTCTGGCCTAGATCTCTCAACAATCGTGTCTTGTTCATGTCAACTCCTTCGATTTCACTCACGCGACCGTCATGCGGTCATTCGGTATGTCATGGATGACGTCGCGTTCGAGCAGTTCGGCAATGCGGTCGATGCAGATATCGGGCGCCGGATCGAAAATCGCGTCGAGCGATTCGACAGCGTAGTGCCCCTGGCGCACGAACACCGTCGTCAGTTCCGGACCGAGCAAGCGCTTCATCGTCACGAGCAGCTGTGGCTTGTCGTCGACCATCACGTAGTGCGCCGCCGGGAAGCGTCCCCGCATGGCGTCAAGCGATCGCTCCTTGTGCAGGCCGACCATGACCCGGCCATCGACGGCGCGCCAAAGGCCCGAGCGTTGAATCTTGCGCGGCTGAAATACGATGTCCCCATCCGACAGAATCACCGTCTGGCCCAGTGTGGACAAATGGGCGATCGTGTCCAGCGCGCGCGGAAAGAGGCGCTCGGCAAACGGGTATTCGAGCAGGAACCCGGACATCAGGAGCAGCTGGGGATCGTTGCCGAGTCCGAGGCGGAATTCTTGCAACGCACCCAGGTAGTCGGCATAGCCGAGTGCAATACGCAGTTCGGCAAAGATCGCCCAGTAGCGCTCGCGTTCGGCGGCGCCAAAGAGTTGCGTCAGGCGATCGCCGAGATCCGCACCAAAGCGGTCGTTGTCGAGTAGTGTGTTGTCGACATCGAGCAGGATCACCGTGTCGTTGCGCGCTAGCATGGCGGGCTCTGCTCGGGTTTGGGGTCGTGCCAGCCGCGTCCGCCCGTCACAATCCGACGTGCTTCGGCAGGACCCCAGCTGCCGGGTTCGTATTCTTGAACCGGTTCGCCGCTTTTGAGCGCCGGTTCGACAACGGACCAGGCGGCCTCGATTGCTTCATCGCTGGTAAACAGCGCCGCGTCACCGCGAATCGCATCGCCGAGCAGGCGTTCGTACGGCAACTCTTGGCTGCGCGGCTCGTGCCGCGCGATCAGTTCGACCGGTTCGCCGCGCATCTGCTCGCCGGCTTGCTTGACCCGTGTGCCAAGCGCGATGACGACTTCCGGGCCGAGGCGAATGCGGAAGTAGTTCGCCGTTTCCGCGCTGATGTCGTCGAACACCGCGAGCGGCGGACACTTCAGGTTGACCATGACCTCGGTCGCCGTGATCGGCATGCGCTTTCCGGCGCGGATGCAAAATGGCACCCCTGCCCAGCGCCAGGTATCGATTTGCAGACGCAGCGCGACGCTGGTCTCGACCTGCGAATCGGCAGCCACTCCCTTCTCGTCGCGATAGCCACGGAACTGGCCGCGCACGACCTGCGCCGGATCCAGCGGCCGCATCGCGCGGAAAAGGCGCAGTTTCTCGGCGCGCATCGCCGTGGCATCGCGCCCGGCCGGCGCGTCCATCGCCAGCAATGCAACTACCTGCAGCAGATGGTTTTGCACCACGTCGCGGATCGTCCCGACCTCTTCGTAGAACGCCCCTCGACCTTCGACACCGAAACTCTCGGCCATCGTGATCTGCACGTTGTCGACGTAGTGGCGATGCCAAATCGGGTCGAGAAAGGCGTTGGCGAACCGAAAGTAGAGGAGGTTCTGCACGGCTTCCTTGCCGAGATAGTGATCGATGCGGAATACCGCCGACTCGGGAAACAGCTGGTGCAGTGTTCGATCGAGTGCCTGCGCGGACGCCAGGTCGCGGCCGAAGGGTTTTTCGACAATGACTCTGGCATTGGTCGCACAACCGGACTTGCCGAGTCCTTCGACGACGGTACCGAACATGCTTGGCGGAATCGCCAGATAATGCAGTGGGCGAGATGCGCTGCCGAGCGCCTGCTTGAGGCGGTCGTAAATCGCGGGATCGGCATAGTCGCCGCCGACGAACTGCAGCTGCGTGCAAAGTTTGGCGAACGCGTCTGCATCGACATTGCCGCTGTGCTCCAGACTGGCACGCGCACGTTCGCGCAAACTGTCCACCGTCGAGCCCGCGCTGGCCACGCCGATGATTGGCATGTCGAGGGCGCCGCGGCGGATCAGCGCCTGCAAGGCCGGAAAAATTTGCTTGTAGGCCAAGTCGCCGGTCGCGCCGAAGAACACCAGCGCGTCTGATTGGGGACTCTGCATTGCGAACTGCCTCCATGACTCACCCAATGTGCGCCGGCAAAGCGGCGCAGCACCGGTATGTGACTGACATAGTGGCAGCATCATTCCGCGAAGTGATCCAAATGGCGGCTCTCTCGCAACGTGCCCTTAGGTGGCATTCAGCCGTGCGGGGCGGTTCGTTGGGGTTCAGGCGCCTCCGCTTGAGCCCGCCGGCGCAAAAATGTGCTCCACTTCCTTGTCGGTCGCCCTCGCCCATGCTAGGTTCCGTCATGTTTCGCATCGGCGAAGCGACGCTTGGATTGGGAACAGAAACAGGGGCCAAGCGCATTTTTCGCCCGCCGGTGGCAGCCATCGACTGCATAAGGGTAGGCCATGACTCTCCCCGAGTTCCCGGAGCCGGGCTCCAGCACCGTCGTCGTCGGTAATGCATCGACGCCGCGCCAGGTACCGCTCAAGTACGAAGCAATGCTGGTGCCGAGGCTGCGCGCTGCGCATGCGGCGTTGAACAAGCGTTTTGGCGAACTCATCGCCGTGATCGAGCGCGATCCGGCAGCGACCGGTGGCGCGATCGAAGAGTGCGCACGCCAGTTCAGCGCCGTACGCCACATCGAGACCATCTGGCTCTATCCGCTACTTGCCCGTGCTGTCGAAATCGATCCCGGCGCACGGGGCCAGCTCATGGAATTGCGCCTGGTGGGCCTGATGCTCGCACGCCGCGTGCAACGGTATTTCGACGACTTGTTGCAAGCCGTTCGCGCCGAGGTCTTCGTCGCCGATACTGCTGCGTACGTATCGGCGACGCTGGCAAGATATTCCAGACACAGCGAACACTCCGTGTACCCGCTGTACGAACTGATCGGCACGCAAAGCCAGGACAGCGTGCAGGTCGCCTAGTTCGGGCGGCTATGCCTGCAGCACGGCATCGCGCACGCGCTTCATCTCGTCGCGCACGCGCGCGGCGTCCTCGAATTCCAGATTTTGCGCATGTTTGTACATTTGCGCTTCGAGTTTCTTCAGGCGTGCAACCATCTGCGTCGGGCTGAGTAGCGAATAATCCTCGGCCGGTTCGGCCACGCGACGCATGCCCGCTGCGCGTGCAGCACGTTCTGCTTCGGCATCGCTGCGCGCGCCTTCCATGATGTCCATGACCTTGCGCACGATCGTCGCCGGGATGATGTTGTGTTCTATGTTGTACTCGACCTGCTTCGCGCGGCGCCGGTCGGTCTCGTCGATCGCGCGCTTCATCGAATCGGTGACGCGATCGGCGTACAGGATCGCCCTGCCGCGCAGGTTGCGCGCGGCGCGGCCGATGGTCTGGATCAGCGAGCCGGTCGAGCGCAAGAAGCCTTCCTTGTCCGCGTCGAGAATCGCGACCAGCGATACCTCGGGCATGTCGAGGCCCTCGCGCAGCAGGTTGATGCCGACCAGCGTGTCGAACTTGCCCAGGCGCAAATCGCGGATGATCTCCACGCGTTCGACCGTCTCGATGTCGGAATGCAGGTAGCGCACGCGCACGCCGTGTTCTTCCAGGTACTCCGTCAGGTTTTCGGCCATGCGCTTGGTCAGCGTCGTCACCAGCACGCGGTCACCCATCGCCACGCGTTTGTGGATTTCGCCGAGCAGGTCGTCGACCTGCGTGCGCACCGGCCGTATTTCGACCTCGGGATCGACGAGGCCGGTCGGGCGCACGACGAGTTCGACGATGTTGCCGGCGGAATGTTCGAGTTCGTAGCGTGACGGCGTCGCCGAGACGAAGATCGCGCGCGGCGCGCGGCGTTCGAATTCGTCGAATTTCAGCGGACGGTTGTCGAGCGCGGAAGGCAGGCGGAAACCGAACTCGACCAGCGTTTCCTTGCGCGAACGGTCGCCTTTATACATGGCGCCGAGCTGCGGCACGGTCACGTGCGATTCGTCGACGACGAGCAGCGCATCGGCCGGCAGATAATCGAACAGCGTCGGCGGCGGCTCGCCCGGTGCGCGGCCGGTCAGGTGGCGCGAGTAGTTCTCGATGCCCTGGCAGTAGCCGATCTCGGCCATCATCTCGATGTCGAACTGTGTGCGCTGCTGCAGGCGCTGCGCCTCGACCAGCTTGTTCGCCTTGTATAACTGTTCCAGGCGTTCCTTCAACTCGACCTTGATCGTCTCGACCGCGTCGAGCACCGTGCGCCGTGTCGTTACGTAGTGCGATCCCGGGTAGACCGTGAAGCGCGGCACGCGGCGCAGCACGTCGCCGGTCAGCGGGTCGAACACGGCCAGGTTCTCGATCTCGCCATCGAACAGTTCGATGCGGATCGCGTCGGTCTCGCTTTCCGCGGGGAACACGTCGATAACCTCGCCGCGCACGCGATAGGTGCCGCGGCGCAGTTCGTAGTCGCCGCGCTCGTATTGCAGTTCGGTCAGGCGCCGCAGCAATTCGCGCTGGTCGAGGCGGTCGCCGCGCACCAGGTGCAGCACCATCTTGAAGTATTCGCCGGGATCGCCGAGGCCGTAGATCGCCGACACCGTCGCCACGATCAGCGAATCGCGGCGCTCGATCAGGGCCTTGGTCGCGGACAGGCGCATCTGCTCGATGTGCTCGTTGACGGAGGAGTCCTTCTCGATGAACGTATCGGACGAGGGGACGTAGGCCTCCGGCTGGTAGTAATCGTAATAGCTGACGAAGTACTCCACCGCGTTGCGCGGAAAGAACTCCTTGAACTCGCCGTACAACTGCGCCGCCAACGTCTTGTTCGGCGCCAGCACCAGCGTGGGTTTCTGGATCGCCTCGATCACGTTCGCAATGGTGAAGGTCTTGCCTGACCCGGTCACGCCGAGGAGCGTCTGATGCGCCAACCCCGCCTCGAATCCGTCGATCAGGCGGCGCAATGCCTGCGGCTGATCGCCGGCGGGCTGGAACGGAGAAACGAGCTGAAATCGATCGGCCACGCAGTGCTCCAGGTGAAGTGCGGAATTATAACGTGCGGTGAAGTTTCTCCGCGCCCGATCCGTGCGCCTTGCTGCCGGCGCCGGATCGTGGACTCCGAGTGTCTTCCTCGCGGGCTGCCAGCGTGATGGCAGCAGTCGGCAGGCGACCTTCGTCGCGGTGGGATTCGAGGCGAGTGGCCGCGACGTTGCCAAAAGGTGAGGCCGATCACGGCTATACAACCGCTGCGGCACCGCAGCATCTTGACGCAAACCGCGCCAGGCCCGAAAATACGCGGCTCTGCCTATCAATTCCCCGATAGCTCAGCGGTAGAGCAAGTGACTGTTAATCACTGGGTCGGCGGTTCGATCCCGTCTCGGGGAGCCATTACTTTCAAGGCCTTGCAGCGATGCAGGGCCTTTTTCATTTCATCTCATCTGAAATGGAGATACTTGCAGAGATACTTTGCCCATCAACCCTGCTTGCTACAATTCGAGCGATCGTCGTCATCGCGCGAGCCCAGGGGGGTCCAATGGCAAAGAAACGCAGGTCTGCAGAGCCAGAGAAATCTGTACGGCGCGGCGTCAAGGAAGTTGCTGCCATCGAGCAGCGTTGGCCCGCGGCTGGACGGCCAAAAGGGCGCAAGCCTCCAAAGAACTACCGATACATCGACGAACTTGCCCATCTGCAGTTCGAACTCATCAAATTGCAGGAATGGGTCCGCGTGAACGGCCTCAAGGTCGCCGTTCTCTTCGAGGGCCGCGACGCGGCCGGCAAAGGGGGCGTCATCAAGCGCATCACCGAGAGCCTGAACCCTCGCGTCTGCCGTGTCGTCGCGCTCGGCACGCCAACCGAACGTGAGCGCGGCCAGTGGTATTTTCAACGCTACGTTGCTCAATTGCCGGCGCGCGGCGAAATCGTTTTGTTCGACCGCAGTTGGTACAACCGCGCCGGGGTCGAGCGTGTAATGGAGTTCTGCAACGAGGACGACTATCAGGAGTTCCTGCGCTGCTGTCCGATTTTCGAGGAGATGCTGGTGCGCTCCGGGATCTATCTCATCAAGTATTGGTTCTCGGTCAACGACGAGGAGCAGGAGCGGCGTTTCCAGGAGCGCATCCGTAACCCGATCAAACGCTGGAAACTCAGTCCGATGGACGTGGAATCGCGCAAGCGCTGGGTGGAGTATTCCAAGGCCAAGGACGTGATGTTCGAGCACACCGACCGAAAGAAGACCCCGTGGCACGTCGTTGACGCCGATGACAAGAAAAGGGCCCGGCTAAATTGCATCCGGCATCTGCTGGATCAAATCCCCTATCGAGACATGCAGCCGGTCGAGATCGAGCTTCCGATGCGCCAGGCAGAAACCGGCTACAAGCGACCCAAGAAGTCGACCCAGCGTTTCGTTCCCAAGGTTTATTGAGCAACCTGGCGCTTCTACGCAGCGAAGTTTGCTCGAAGGTCAACGGAAGCGCCCGCAAGGTATCCAGCCTTGCGGGCGCGTGATTGCAAGAAAGCACAGAGGAGCAGGGCCGCAGCGCGCACTGCTTGCAGTGAGTCGAGACAGTCAGTCAACTGACACTGTCAGGATCAGCGCTGTCGCCAAAATGGAGACTACTCCGGCACGATCGCCTCACCAGCGGCGATGGTCAGATCGGTGTGCATGCGTCCGGCGCGCTGCCGGTCGCGTCTACTACCCCGCCGGTTATGACATCGACAAAACCGGTGAATGGGTTGTTTTGTGATCCGCCACGCACCGGCGGATTGAGGCCTTTGACATGGACGCTCAGCGAGTCCGGGCTGAGCGGACAGGTGGTGATGTCGCCACACGATCCGGCGATCGTGAAGTCCGCATCGAGCGCGCTGACTGTCGGGGTGCCCGAGTCAGGCGCTACCGTGTCGTAGTCAAAATCCTGCGTGACGGTGACCATGGCCACAGGATCGGTATAGACACCGACGAATTCCACCGAGTACTTGGTGGCATCTGGCACATTGCTCCAGTCCGCAACGATCGTCGTACCGTCGTTGGTCGTCACCAGGCAACTCGGCACAGTCAGGGTCGGGTGCGATTTCGCGTTTGCGACTCCGGGGAGCACTGAGACAGCTGCAAGGATGGCAAATACACTGCCTGAGAGTAGGATCGTTCTTTTCATTGGTATCTCCTTTACAAGTTCACATTTACACACCCCCTTTGCCGACGTACCTCTGCCGACGTTCGGCCCGACGACACTAAGTGGAGCCGGGTAAACGTAGTGTGATATCCAGCCAAATTGTGTGTTAGCGCCAGAGGCAATCCTTGCGCGTGAAAAACGTAACAAGGATGTGAAGTTGCGCGGAGCTCGTTGCGCGGGACGTTCGTGCGGACGCCGAGTGTTCAGCAAACGCGCTGGTATGGTTTTAAGGGAGATGAAGCAATTGATTCTTCATGAAGGGCCGGCTCGACTGCCGAGCGGCGCGACAATAAAGAAACCGTGATAATCGTCGTCATCGCGCAAGCGTTCAGCGTGACATCGTCATATTCCTCGAGGTCACGGAGTGTGCGATACGACTGATACACGAGGAATTGTGGAAAAAGCTGCTCAGCGCAGCGACGAATCGCAGCAGATCAATTTCATTGACTGTTTTTTGTTTGCGCTGCCACGGCGATTTTCGTGACGTGGTTATCCCGGCTTCGACGGGTCGTCGCACTCAACGCGGCGCGCAGTCGAAGGGTAGCCAAGCCATCGCGTGCAAGCCGCTGTGCTCTGCGAGCCACGGGCCACTCGCGGTCACGACGGACATGACCAGAAGTATCGCCGCTGTGGTGGAGCGGAAGCCCGTGCGTTGCAGCAATCCCACTCCGCGCCTGACGCCGTAGGCTCCGGCGAGCACGGCCGGAGCGGTGCCCAGTCCGAACAGCAGCATGATCGCCGCGCTGCGCAACGGGTCCATCGTCAGCCAGGCGATCAACAGTACCGAATAGACCAGGCCGCACGGCATCCAGCCCCACAGCGCGCCGAGTGCAAGCGCCTGCGGCATCGAGCGCACCGGCAGCAGGCGGCGCGCGAACGGTGCGATCAGGGTCCACAGGCGGCGGCCGATCGGCAAGTCAAAGCCGCGGCCGCGCATCAGCAGGCTGAAACCAACCAGCGCGAACAGCGCCGCGGTGAGCCAGCGCAGTGCGATCCTCACCTGTTCCTGATCGACGAGGCTCAGCAAGGCGCTGCCGATACCCGCAACGCTTGCACCGGCGAGCGCGTAGCTGGCGATCCTGCCGATCTGGTAGCAGGCGAGCAGATCCAGTCTTGGTCGTCCTCGCGTATCGGTGCGCGTGGCGACGGCCAGCGCGCCGCTGATGCCGCCGCACATCAACAGGCAATGGCCGCTGGCAATCAGCCCGAGCAGGAATGCGCTGAGCAGTGTCAGGCTGCCGTTCATCGTGGCGCTTCGTCCTCTGGCTGCGGCGTCGCCGGTTGAGGCGCTTCCTCGCTCAGCGGAATCAGTGCCGGCGTGTCGAGGTCATCGAACTGGGCGTGGTTGACGCTCCAGAAGAATGCCCAGCAGGCGAGTGCCACGAGCACCAGGCTCAACGGAATCAGGACGAATACGATGTTCATACGGGCACCGGCGTCAACGTGGACGAGGCTCGAGGCCGGTTGCGCGATTGCTCCAGGGGCTGCGACGCCCTTGATGCGCAGCGAGTTCACGACCACGGCGAGCGAGCTCAGCGACATGCCGATCACGGCAAGCCACGGGGGAATCCAGCCGATCGCGGCGAGCGGCAGCGATGCGGCATTGTATACAAGCGACCAGAGCAGGTTCTGGCGCATGATGCGCAGCGTCGCCAGCGCGATGTGTCGCGCCTGGATCAAGCCGGCGAGGTGATCGCCGGCCAGGACGATGTCGGCGCTCGACTTGGCCAGTTCGGCGCCGCCGCCGACGGCGACTGCCAGGTCGGCGCCGGCCAGCGCAGGCGCGTCGTTGACGCCGTCGCCGACGACCGCGACGTTGCGGCCTTCGGCACGCAGTTGCGCCAGGCGAGCGAGTTTTTGTTCGGGGTCGACACGGCCTTCAAACTGCGTGATGCCGAGTCGGCCCGCCAACGCCGCAACGCGGACTCCGCTGTCGCCGCTGAGAATCTCGAACCCGGCGCCGGCGTTGCGCAGACCCTCGATCGTTGCTGCGGCATCTTCGCGCAGCGTTTCGCGCAATTCGAAACGTGCCAGCGGCCCCTCATCGTCGGCGAGGACGATGAAGTCGCTGTCGGCGACATCGGCGGTGTGCGCGAACCGTTCCC
This sequence comes from uncultured Gammaproteobacteria bacterium, assembly GCA_963738115.1. GTDB lineage: Bacteria > Pseudomonadota > Gammaproteobacteria > Xanthomonadales > Rhodanobacteraceae > Rudaea. The sequence goes on from CAVTVN010000008.1 coordinate 26,198, forward strand.
GGCCGATCCGGTAATGCCGGCCATCGACGTCGCCCTCGATACCATTGCCGTCGACGCGGCGCAGGTTCTTCGCGCGCACCGCCACCGCATGGCCGGCGGCTGCGCGAAGCGCGGTCGCGATCGGGTGGGTGCTGCCGGCTTCGAGTTGCCCGGCGATTTCCAGACATTGCTCGAATGACAGCCGGCCGGTTACTTCGCACGATGCCAGTTCGAGACTTCGCTCGCTCAAGGTACCGGTCTTGTCGAACACGAAATAGTTCGCCCGGGTCAGACTCTCGATCGCATTCGGCGTCAGTACGAGCACGCCGCGCTGGGCCAGCACCGCGAGCGCACGCGCCAGGGCTGCCGGCACGGCGAGTGCGAACGCGCAAGGGCAAGCGACAACGAGCACGGCAAGCGCGGCTGGGAATGCGCGGCCCGGGTCGATTGCCAGCCATGCGGCAGCCGTGATCGTCGTGACGAGCAGCAGGCCTGACACGAACCAGGCCGCAGCACGATCGCCGTAACGGGCCCAGCGCGGACGCTGTTGCTGGGCGCGAGCGACCAGGCGCACGATGGACGACAGCGTAGTGTCCGCGCCGACACGCGCGACGCGCATCTGCGCGGGCCCGTCGACGACGATGCTGCCGGCGATCAGGCGTTCACCGAGACGGCGCAGCAGGGGTGTCGACTCGCCGCTGAGCAGCGATTCGTCGACGCGACATTCCGCGCTGGTGAGCTCGCCGTCGGCCGGCACCGTCGCGCCGTCGGCAACCACGACGCAGTCGCCGACCTGCAGCTCGTGCACGCCGACACTCTCGATAACTCCGTTCCCAGCGAGCCGCTGCGCAACCGCCGGTTGCAGCCTGGCCAATGCGTCGACGATGTCGCTGGCGCGGTGGCGCGCGCGCATTTCGAGGTAGCGTCCGCCGAGCAGCAGGAATACGAACATGCTCGCCGAATCGAAGTAGACCTGCGCGCCGCCGCGCATGGTCTCGACGGCGCTGGCGACGAATACCAAGGCGACCGCAAACGCAACCGGTGTATCCATACCCGGGCGGCGCGCACGCAATTCGCGGAAGGCACCGGCGAAAAACGGGCGTGCCGAATAGAACACAACGGGAATCGTGACCAGCAAGCCGATCCAGCGGAAAAAGTCGCGCGTCGACGTTTCGATGCCCTCGAGCGCGCCGGCATAGAGCACGATCGCGAACATCATCGCCTGCATCATGCCGAGGCCGGCAACGACCAGTCGCTTCATTGCCGCGCGCTGCTCGCGTTCGGCCACGTCACTGAGCGATTGCCGGTCGAGCGGGTGGGGCACGTAACCCAGATGCGCGATGGCCGCCAATACTGCGCCGAGTGGGGCAATGTCCGGTCGCCACACGATGCTGACGCGCTTGCCGGGTACGCTGACGCTGGTCTCGCGTACGCCGTCCATCGTGCCCAGCGCGCGCTCGATCAGCCAGCTGCACGCCGCACAGCGCAATCCTTCCAGCAGCACACACACTTCGGCGTCGCCATTGGCACGGCGATGCACATACAGGCGTTGCAATTGCGGCCGGTCCCACGCCGAATAGTCGCCGACTGAAGCAGCGCGCGGTGGCGGCGCATCGCGCAAGCGATAGTAATCCTGCAATCCGAGCGAGGCGATCCATTCGGCGGCGGCACGACAACCGATGCAGCACACGGGGTGCTGCAGGGCGCCGATGCGCGCGACGAGCGGGCTGCCGCCGGCAACCGGCTCGCTGCAATGGAAACAGGTCGACGAAGACATGGCCACGCCGCCGTCTACGGCGTCGCGCGATCGGCTGGTTGGGCCGCGCTTGTCGGCGGCAACGGCGACGCGATCACCGGGCCGGTTTGATGCAACTCGTCGCGATGCTCGAATGCCGTCACCACGAGTGCAAGCGAGCCCACGATCGTGGCGAGGAGCAGCACGATCATGAGCCAGACTTCCGCGACCTGGTACCAGTGGTTTCCCAGATTTTTCATTTCGCCTCCGGTGCGAAGAATTCACTCTTGCGTTCGACATGAATCGAATCATCATCGCTGCGCACGAGCAGATCGACGCGATGCCTGCCCTTGAATGCCGTACGCTCCCCGTGCAGCGTGAGCGGCACATTCGCGACTTCTCCGGCTGCGACCGTGATGCGGCTCTTGCTGATGATGCGCAGACCTGTCTCCTCGCCTTCGAGCGAAATGGACAACTGCTGCGCGCGATCGGTCTTGTTCACGAGCTTGACGGCGTAACCGTTCTCGATGCCTCCGTCCGCCGTTTCGCGGTACAGCGCGTTGCGGTCGTGCAGTACGTCGAAAATAACCGGCGACCGATGGCTGACGCCGAACGCGAACGCGCCGAGCAGGGCCGCGAGGAGAACGGCATAGATCACCGTGCGTGGCCTGAGGATGCGCCGGGCTCGTCCGGCCAGGAGGCTCTCGGTCGTGTAGCGGATCAGGCCACGCGGATAGTCCATTTTGTCCATCACGGAATCGCAGGCGTCGATGCATGCGGCACAGGCGATACACTCGATCTGCAGGCCGTCGCGGATGTCGATGCCGGTCGGACAAACCTGCACGCAGGCATCGCATTCGATGCAGTCGCCCAGGCCCAGTGCCTTCGGATCGGCGCTGCGCTTGCGCGGGCCGCGTGGCTCGCCGCGCGTTTCATCGTAGGAGATGATCAGCGTATCGTGGTCGAACATCGCACTCTGGAAGCGCGCGTAGGGGCACATGTACTTGCAGACCTGCTCGCGCATGTAGCCGGCATTGCCGTACGTGGCAAATCCGTAGAACAGTACCCAGAATCCTTCCCAGCTGCCGAACGAAAGTGCTGCGGCCTCGTGTCCGAGGTCAAGGATCGGCGTGAAGAATCCGACGAACGTGAAGCCGGTCCACAGCGACAAGGTGATCCACAGAAACTGCTTGCTCGACTTGCGCAGGATCTTCTCGCGCGTCCACGGACCCGAATCGAGCTTGATACGCTGATTGCGCCGGCCCTCGCAGAAGCGTTCGATCCACAGGAATACTTCGGTCCAGACCGTCTGCGGGCAGGCATAACCGCACCACAGCCGTCCAGCAAGCGCGGTAAAGAAGAACAGGCTGATCGCGGCGATCACGAGCAGGCAGGTCAGCCAGAAGAAGTCTTGCGGCCAGAACGTCAGGCCGAAGACATAGAACTTGCGCGCGGGCAGATCGAACAGCACGGCCTGGCGTCCATCCCAGCGCAGCCAGGGCACGAGATAGAACAGGCCGAGCAGCATGAAAACCGCAGCAAGGCGCAGACGCGCGAAGCGACCGTCGATTTCGCGCGGATAGACCTTCGGCTGCGCCGCATACAGCGAATCTCCCGCGTCCTGCACGACGGCAATGGGAATCGGACGGTTCATCGATCGGCAATTGGCGGCTTGCGTTGTCGGGATGCCCACTTGACGCGTGCCGACAACAGCAGCGCGGTGAACGCGCTCGAGCTGAACGTGCAGGCCCAGAACATGAAGAAGCCGATGCTGTAGCCGAACTCGCGCGAGATCGCCAGATGCGGCCAGGTGATGTCGGCGAGTTCCATCGGATCGACGACCGCAAAAAACACGACCGAGGCGACTGCGGCCGCGAAAAAGGACGGCCAGGCTATCGCTCCAATGCGCCGCAAGCGCGCCGCAACGACTTGGGTCTCGTCGTCCTGCGCGCGATCGCCGGCGCCGTTCATGGCTTGTCGCTGGCTGCTTCGTCGGAGTGGGACTGCGCGAGCACCCATGCTCCGACGAGGCGTGCGCGATCCTTGCCAATGATCGGTTCCCACGCGGGCATCTTGCCGCTGCGGCCATCGCGAACGCTCGCCTTGATGTCATCGAGCGTGCTGCCATACAGCCAGATGTTGTCGGTCAGATTCGGCGCACCGATTGCAATGTTGCCCTTGCCTTCGGGACCGTGGCAGGCGGCGCAAATCGTGATGAAGCGGGCCTTGCCGGCTTCGGCCAATGCCGGGTCGGCTTTGCCACCCGACAGGGTGAGCACGTAGTTCGCCACTTCGTTGACGCCTTGGTCGCCCAGCGCGGCCCCGAGCGGAGGCATCACGCCGCCTCGTCCGTTGAGAATCGTCGCAATCACCTGGTCCGGCGCGCCGCCGTAGAGCCAGTCGCCGTCGGCGAGATTGGGATAACCCTTGGCGCCGCGCGCATCGGAGCCATGACAGGCGGCGCAGTTGTTCACGAACACGTTGCGGCCGAAATTCAGCGCTTCCGGATCGTGCTCGAGTTCTTCCACGCTGCGGTCGCGAAAACGCGAGAACACGGCTTCGAGCTTGCGATTGTTCTCGGCCAGGTCGGCCTTGACTTCGCCGGTCGAGGTCCAGCCCAGAGTGCCGGCGACCGTGCCGAAGCCGGGGTAGAACACCAGGTAACCGGCGGCGAAAACGACCGTCAGCAGGAACATGCCGAGCCACCAGCGCGGCAACGCGTTGTTGTATTCGCTCAAGTCCTCGTCCCAGACGTGACCGGTCGTGTCCTCTTCCTTTTCAGGGGCTCGCTTGGCGGTGGCGAACAACAGCCACAACGCGCCGACGACGTTGATCAGCACGAGCAACGCGACAAAGATTCCCCATCCCGCGCTCATGGACGTTTCTCCGAATGGTCGTCATCGAGCGGCAGGCGTGCCATCAATTCGAAGTCCTGCTTGCGCCGGCTGCTGTACGCCCAGCCGACGATGGCGCAGAAGATCACGATCAGCACTGCGGTAATCAGGCCCATGATCATTGCAAGTTCTCCTTCGGGCCGTACTTGCCCAGGTCTTGCAGATACGCAACGAGCGCATCCATCTCGGTCTTTCCCTTGACGGCTTCGGCGACCGAAGCGTAGTCGGCGTCGGTGTACGGCAAGCCGACCTTGGCCAGACCGCGCATGTGCGACTCGACCTCTGCGGCGGACAGGGTTGCCGTGTTCAGCCACGGATAGCCCGGCATGATCGACTCGGGCACGACGTTGCGCGGGTTGGCCAGGTGCACGCGCTGCCAATCGTCGCTGTAGCGGCCGCCAATGCGCGCGAGGTCCGGCCCGGTGCGCTTGCTGCCCCACTGGAACGGGTGGTCGTAGACCGATTCACCGGCTACGGAATAGTGACCGTAGCGCAGCACCTCGGAGGCGAGGGCGCGAATCATCTGCGAATGACAGTTGTAGCAACCCTCGCGGATGTAGACATCGCGCCCGGCGAGTTGCAGCGGCGGGTAGGGCTTCAGCCCCGGCACCGGCTCGATCACGTTCGCCTGGAACATCAACGGCACTATTTCGGCGAGACCGCCGAGGCTGATCGCGATGACGGTCAGGATCGCCATCAAGCCGATGTTCTTCTCGATTGTCGAGTGATTCATGATCGGCTCCTCAGGCGGCCACGGCGGTCGGGATCGCGGCGACCGGTGCACGGTCGCGCACGGTGGCCACCGTCTTCCAGCAGTTGTAGGCCATGATGAACATGCCGCTGAGGACGAGCAGTCCACCGAACAGTCGTGCGACGTAGAACGGATGCGTCTGCGTCACCGATTCGATGAACGTGTAGGTCAGCGTGCCGTCCGGATTCGTGGCGCGCCACATCAGGCCCTGCATGACGCCGGCAATCCACATCGCGCTGATGTAGATGACGACACCGATCGTCGCGATCCAGAAGTGCAGGTCGATCAGACGCGTCGAATACATCTTCTCGGCGCCGAACAACTTCGGGAACATGCTGTAGATCGCACCGATGCTGATGAATGCGACCCAGCCGAGCGCACCGGCATGCACGTGGCCGATCGTCCAGTCGGTGTAATGCGAGAGCGCGTTGACCGTCTTGATCGACATCATCGGACCTTCGAAGGTCGCCATGCCGTAGAACGACAACGCCACGATCATGAACTTCAGGATCGGATCGGTGCGCAATTTGTACCACGCGCCCGACAGCGTCATGATGCCGTTGATCATGCCGCCCCACGACGGCGCGAGCAGGATCAGCGAGAACACCATGCCGAGCGACTGCGCCCAGTCGGGCAGGGCGGTGTACTGCAGGTGGTGCGGCCCGGCCCACATGTAGATCGAGATCAATGCCCAGAAGTGCACGACCGACAGCCGGTACGAATAGATCGGCCGCTGCGCCTGCTTCGGCACGTAGTAGTACATCATGCCGAGGAATCCGGCGGTGAGGAAAAAACCGACCGCGTTATGGCCGTACCACCACTGCACCATCGCGTCGACGGAGCCCGAGTAGATCGAATACGACTTCCACATCGACACGGGAATCGACAGGTTGTTGATGATGTGCAGCACGGCGATCGTCAGGATGAAGCCGCCGTAGAACCAGTTCGCAACGTAGATGTGCTTGACCCGGCGCTTGACGATCGTGCCGAAGAACACGACGGCGAAGGCAACCCAGACCAGCGTGATCAGGATGTCGATCGGCCACTCGGCCTCGGCATATTCCTTGGCCTGGGTGATGCCGAGCGGGAAGGTGATCGCCACGGCAACGATCACGAGCTGCCAGCCCCAGAATACGAACGCGGCGAGCTTGTCGCTGATCAGGCGTGCCTGGCAGGTGCGTTGCACGACGTAGAGTCCGGTCGCCATCAGCGCGCAGCCGCCGAAGGCGAAGATCACGGCGTTGGTATGCAGCGGGCGCAACCGGCCGTAGGAAAGCCAGGGTATGTCGAAATTCAGCTCCGGCCAGGCGAGCTGCGCGGCGATGATCGCCCCGACCAGCATGCCGACGATGCCCCAGACGATCGTCATGACGGTGAACTGGCGAACCACCTTGTCGTTATAGGTCAATGCAGAGTCCATGCGTGCTC
>CAVTVN010000009.1:0-277825 GCA_963738115.1 uncultured Gammaproteobacteria bacterium
TGCGAGTCGCTGATCGAGCACCGCGCCTCGGTCGAGGGCGCCAATCCGGTATCAGCGCAGAACCTGCTGCGGCTGTCGGTCGGACTGGAACACCGCGACGACCTCGTCGACGATCTGCGTCAGGCACTTTCGTAACACCGCGGCGCCACGAGCAGAACCTACCCTGGCGGCGCGGGACAGACGGTCTCACCCACGGTCGCCGGCCGCTCGAGCGCGGCGATGCCAGCGGCGCCCTCGGTCTCGATCTGCGAAATCAGCGTCGTCGCCAGCGACGATGCGAGTGCCTCACAGACCAGATCCGAGCCGACGAGCACGTAGTTGTTTTGCACTGCCAATGTGGACTGGTCGAGCGATGCCGAATACAGGCCGCTGTTGCCATCCGCCTGGAGCGTGTAGTCGAGCGCGTAGTCGAGCACAACATTGCTGATCGTGATCGTGCACGATCCGGGGAAATACGACACGTCGATGGTAATCGTGTCGGTCGAACCGCTCGAGGTGTGATGGTTGCCGCTTCCGGCCGCGAACGCGCCGCTGAACAGTGCGGCATGGATCGTGACAGGACACCCCACGGCGTTACCAGGGCAATTCTGCTGGCTACAGGCCGAATAACCAGTGCCCGAGGACGGCGAGACGCACGATGTCACGCCGTCGATCGCCGACTGCTCGAGTTCCAGGAACTGCGGTTCGGTGATTGCATGCGTCCAGCACGCCTCGAACCCATTGTGATCGACAAGCTCGGCGGCACGAGCCGCATCGACCGCCACCAATACGGCGGCAAAAGCAATTGCCACACGAACCCCACAGCACGAACCGAAACGATTCATATCGCCTCCCCAGGCGGCCCCGATTACAGAAACGACACTACGCCGACGCGCGGCTCTCGGCAACGTGCGGGTTCACCGGGCACATTTTCTGAAACCTGGCCAAGGCGGGGCGCCTACCAGACTCCGGTGTTCGACATCGACACCCACGGCTCCTGCGGCGGCAGGTGGCCGTCCTGAAGCAGTTCGACCGAGATCAGGTCTGGCGAGCGCACGAAGGCCATGTGGCCGTCACGCGGCGGGCGGTTGATCGTATAGCCCATCGATTGCAGGCGCGCGCAGGTGTCGTAGATGTTCTCGACGCGAAATGCCAGGTGGCCGAAGTTGCGCGCACTGCCGTAGTCCTCGGTCGGCGAGCCGTCTTGCGGCGGCCAGTTGTGGGTCAGCTCGATCTCGGCGTCAGGACTATCCGGCGCTGACAGGAAGATCAGGGTGAACTTGCCCTGCGCGCTGTCCTGGCGCCGCACCTCGCGCAGGCCCAGGCCCTCGCAGTAGAAGCGCAGCGACGCGTCGACGTCGCGAATCCTGACCATGCTGTGCAGATAACGCATAAACCAACCTCCACTAATCCACAATTAAAAAATGCGATTTCGGCAATTCTTCCGCTCATCGTTCGTCAGACACTGGAAGAGAAATTCTGACGCGAATCATCGCGGATGATCGCGGATTGAGGTCACTCCAACTCGATTCTGATCCGCGTTGATCCGCGTCGAAAGCTATTTCTCACAAGAACAGATCCGGCAGCAGGGGCGCCGCCGGATCTACCGCATAGCCGGCGAAGTCGGTTACGCCAGCCTCGCGCAGGACGTCGTCATCGATCAGGAAACGACCGCTGAAGTTCCGCGCCGCGCGCGTGAGGATCGCGTGCGCGGCATCGGCCATGATTTCCGGCTTGCGCCCGTTGGCAGTACTGACGCCCGGAATCATGTTCAAGGCGTCGGTTGCGATCAGCGTGCGCGGCCACAACGCATTGACGGCGACACCGCGCGGACCGAATTCGGCGGCAAGGCCGAGCGTGACGAAGCTCATGCCCATCTTCGCCAGCGTGTAGCCGGTATGCGGCGCCCACCACTTCGGATCGAGAGACGGCGGCGGCGCCAGCGTCAGTATGTGCGGGTTGGCTGCCTTCAACAGGTGGGGCAGACAGGCCTGCGCGCACAGAAACGTGCCACGCGCATTGACCTGCTGCATCAAGTCGAAGCGCTTCATCGGCGTGTCGAGCGCGCCGCGCAACCAGATCGCGCTGGCGTTGTTGACCAGGATATCGATGCCGCCGAAGCGCTGCGCGGTCTGCTCGACCGCCGCGCGTACCTGATCCTCTTCGCGGATGTCGCACTTGATCGGCAGTGCGTGACCGCCGGCTGCCTCGATGGCCGCGGCCGCGCTGTAGATCGTCCCCGGCAGTTTCGGATTCGGCACGTCGGATTTCGCGGCGACGGCGACATTCGCTCCGTCACGTGCGGCGCGCAGCGCTATCGCCAGACCGATACCGCGCGACGCGCCGGTGATGAACAAGGTCTTGCCCTGCAGCGAAGTCATGTGCTCACGGCGCCTGGAATCGGGGCAGATATTGCGTCAGCTGATCCAGCCGTTCGAGCGGATCGCAAAGCTGGAGCAAATGCTGGCGCTCGCGATTGTCTATCGGCAGCGCCTCGGCGAGGCGGAATCCGACCCAACCTGCATCGTCGTAGTTCTGACGCGGCGCCTTGCTGTGCGCATGGCCCGACTTGTCCAGCAGGCGCTCGAGGATCGTCGCCAGCAACTGGAACTGCGGCGGTATGGCAACGACCGGTTCATCGGGCAGGAACTGCACCTCGCCATGTGCCAGGCCGTTGTCGCGCACACGCGATCGGCCGACGTGAAAGCGACGTCCGCCATTGACGCAGATGCCGAGCAACCCGTCGGGCTGCGTATAGAAATCCACAATATGCGCCAGCGTGCCGATCGCCGCGGGCACGGCCGCTTCGCCGACTTCCCGGCCCTGCAGGATCAGGCAGACGCCGAAACCGCCGCCGTTGCGCGCGCAGTCGCGCACCAGGTCGAGGTAGCGGCGTTCGAACACGCGCAGGCTGAGCATGCCGCCTGGAAAGAGGACGGTGTTGAGCGGAAACAGCGGTATGTCGTGCGCGGCTGCGGTGCCCATTGCGGCCAGTGTAGGCCCAAGTACCGCCTGCGCGAAAGCGTCAGCCGAGGCTCGAGAGAAAACGCCTCGGCGCGTCGTCGAAACCGCCGTTGGACATGAATACGACATGGTCGCCGGAGCGCGCCTGCCGGCGCAGGTCATCGATCAGCGCGGCCACATTCGGCGCGGTCGCCCCGCGGCTGCCGAGCGCGGCGGTCACGTGCTGCGCATCCCAGGCCAGCTCCGGTTTTTGCAGGAACACGACCGCATCGGCGTCGCGCAGGCTCGGCGCCAGCTCGGCTGCGTGCGCACCGGCGCGCATCGAGTTCGAGCGCGGCTCCATGCCGACGAGGATGCGCGCCGCGCCGACGCGGGCACGCAGGCCGGCCAGCGTCGTGGCGATCGCTGTCGGGTGATGGGCGAAGTCGTCGTAGACGCGGACGCCGGCCCGCTCGCCGACCAGTTCGAGCCGGCGCTTGGCGCTGCGGAATTGCGGCCAGCGCCGCGACCGCTTCGGCCGCTTCGACACCTCCGGCCTGCGCCGCTGCAACCGCGGCGAGCGCATTCATGACGTTGTGGCGGCCGAGCAGGCTCCAATGCACTTCACCGATCTCGTGGTCTGCGTGTGACACGGCAAATCGGGAACCATCCGCCTCGACGAGGCGCGCGCGCCAGTCGCCGCGGTCGATGCCGAAGGTCGTGACCGGCGTCCAGGCGCCCATCGCCAACACCTCGGCCAGACGCTCGTCCTCGGCGTTGACGATCAGCCGGCCGCTGCCCGGCACGGTGCGCACCAGGTGATGGAATTGGCGCTGGATCGCGGCGATGTCCGGAAAAATATCCGCGTGATCGAATTCGAGGTTGTTGAGGATCGCGATCTGCGCGCGGTAGTGGACGAACTTCGAGCGCTTGTCGAAGAACGCGGTGTCGTATTCGTCCGCTTCAATGACGAAATCGAGGGCTGAGGGCTGAGGGCTGAGGGCTGGACGGCCAAGTCGCGCCGACACCCCGAAATTCTCCGGCACGCCGCCGACGAGAAACCCCGGCGATCTTCCGCAGGCTTCGAGTATCCAGGCGAGCATCGCGGTCGTCGTCGTCTTGCCGTGCGTGCCGGCGACGGCGAACACGCGGCGCGATGCAAGTACGTTCTCGCCGATCCATTGCGGACCGGAGACGTACGGCAGGCGTGCGTTCAACAGGTATTCGACCGCCGCGTTGCCACGCGACATCGCATTGCCGACGACGACGAGATCCGGCGCCGCTGCCGGATCGGCGCTGCCGAGGTGCTCGGGCGCATAGCCGGACTTCAAGGCAATGCCGAGCGCGGCGAGCTGGTCGCTCATCGGCGGGTAGATGTTCTGGTCGGATCCCTCGACCGTGTGGCCGAGTTCGCGCGCGAGCGCGGCGACGCCACCCATGAACGTGCCGCAGATGCCCAGAATATGCAGTTTCATGCCGGGATCTTTGCTTTCTTTCGCTACATCGCCGGCGCGCCGGCGGCGCCCGCCAGCGCCATCGCGGCGATGATCCAGAGCAGCGCGATGACGACGCCGCTCAGGAACGGGACATCGAAGCTGTGCCGGAATACGTGTGCATCGACGATGATCTTCCAGATCAGCAGCGGCAGCGAGACGAGGCCGAGCAACAACTGCAGCGGCGTCAGCTGATCGGGCGTGATTGGCGGTTCGCCGACGAGCAGGGCGATCGGCACACTGAGCAGCGTGAATGCCAGCGCACAGCCCAGCAGCGCCGTGGCGGACTGCACGAAACGATTGCGCAGTCCGCGCAGGCTCAGGATCAGGTTCAATGCACCAAGCGTGACCGCCAGCCACAGGATCGCTCCCGCCAGCACGCCGCCCAGCGGCGCGCTGCGCGCAACGGCGACGCCGAGTTGCACGATGACGCAACCGGCGGCCACGGCCGTCAGCGCCGGCAACGAGTACGGCAGATCCTGCGGCCCGCGACGCAGCAGGCAGATGTCGCGAATCAGGTTGAACAGAGGAGGCATGAAGATCGGGCGGGTTCGCGCAGCACGGCCGGTGATTGTGGCGCGCGCGGCAGGGACGGACAAGCGACGCCGGCGCGAGTACGCGACAGCCGGCTTCAGCGCGGCAATGTGGCGAGGATGCGAGCGAACACTTCCTCGACGCGGCCGACGCCGTCGACGGTCTTCAGCTTGCCAAGTTGGGCGAAGTGCTCGGCGACCGGTTCGGTCTGTGCACGATAGACGTCCAGGCGCTTGCGCACGATCGCCGGGTCGTCGTCCTTGCGGTGCTCGGCAGCGAAGCGGATCTCGCAGCGTCCGAGGATCGCGCTGTCAGGTACGCCGAGTTTGATGGCGACATCGAGCGGCTGGCCGAGGCGGTCGAGCAGCGTTTCCAGCGCGGCGCACTGGGCGAGATTGCGCGGATAGCCATCAAGTATGAAACCGGTGGCGACATCCGGCGCCGCCAGGCGCTCTTCGAGCATGCCGAGCACGATTTCGTCCGACACCAGCTGCCCCGCCTCCATCACTGCCTTGGCCTTGAGCCCCAATGGCGTGCCGGCCTTGACCGCGGCGCGCAGCAGGTCGCCCGTGGAAATATGCGGCACCTTCAGTTCGGCTTTGAGCAAGGCGGCCTGCGTGCCCTTGCCCGATCCGTTCGGGCCGAAGAAAACGATGCGCATGGTTATAGGTCTTGTCCGTCGTTGTTGACCGCACGCGGAGGCGCAACGGTGGATTCCGCACCCCCATATCGCGTTAGGCTAGACTTCCGCGACGAGCGCCGCGTTAAGCTAACGGCAGTGGCGAACATAGTCAAACCGGGGTGCATAGTCGAATGAGCCAGGGCAATCTGCTGTACGCACAATCGGGCGGCGTGACCGCCGTGATCAATGCCACCGCGTGCGCGGTGATCGAGGCCTGTCGCAAACACAGGATCAGGGCCTATGCCGCACGCAATGGCATCATCGGGGCTTTGCGCGAAGAACTCTTCGACCTTGCAAGCGAGGACCGCGCAGCGATTGCCGCGCTGCGCCACACGCCAGGCGGCGCATTCGGTTCGTGCCGCTTCAAGCTCAAGTCGCTCGAGGTCGATCGCGCTCGCTACGAGCGCCTGATCGACGTGCTGCGCGCCCACGACATACGCTATTTTCTCTACAACGGCGGCAATGATTCGGCCGACACCTCGCTGAAGATTTCCGCGATCGGCAAGGAACTGGGCTATCCGCTGCAAGTCATCGGCGTGCCCAAGACCGTCGACAATGATCTGCCGGTCACCGACAGCTGCCCCGGTTTCGGCTCCGTCGCGAAGTACACGGCGGTGTCGATCCTCGAGGCGAGCCTCGACGTCGCCTCGATGAGCGAATCATCGACCAAGGTGTTCGTCATGGAAGTCATGGGCCGCCACGCCGGCTGGATCGCCGCGTCGGCCGGGCTGGCCGGTAAGGGCGCCGACGATCCACCGCATATCATCCTGTTTCCCGAAGTCGTATTCGACGAAACAGCGTTCCTGGCGAAGGTAAAAACCACCGTCGAGCGTGTCGGTTATTGCTCGGTCGTCGTGTCGGAAGGACTGAAAGACCGCGACGGCAAATTCCTGGCCGAAGCCGGAACGAGCGATGCATTCGGCCACACCCAGCTCGGCGGCGTCGGCCCGCTGATCGCGCAATTGGTAAAAAGTAAACTTGGCTACAAGTATCACTGGGCGGTGCCGGACTACCTGCAGCGTTCGGCGCGGCACCTGGCATCGAAGACCGACGCCGAACAGGCCTACGCGGTCGGTAAGGCTGCTGTCGAGTATGCACTGGCCGGGAAGAACGCGGTCATGCCGGTGATCAAGCGCGTGTCGAACAAGCCGTTCAAGTGGAAGATCGCGTCGGCACCGATCACGAAGATCGCCAACATCGAGAAGAAGCTGCCGCCGAACTACATCCGCAAGGACGGTTTCGGCATCACCGCAGCGGCGCGCGCATATTTCGAACCCCTGATCCGTGGCGAGGACAAGCCGCCCTACGATGCCATCACCGGCCTGCCGAAATATGCCGTGCTCAAGCGCGTGCTGGTGAAGAAGAAGCTGCCGCGCTACGACATCGCGGACAAGTAGCGGTCGACGGTCCTAGGCCGCTTTCGCGTTGGTGACGTGCGGTGTCGTCGCCTGCGCGCGCAGGAACGGTTTCTCGACGTAGCGATACGACAGCCAGCTGACGAGGACGATCGCCGGAAGCGCCGCGAACAGCACGACGATCCACGCTGCTGCGTGCGCACCGTTCATCCAGCCCAACTGCTGCATCGCGCTCAGCATCGGGTAATGCCACAGATACAGGCTGTAGCTGATCACGCCGAGAAACGTCATCGGCTGATTGGCGTACAGCACAGTTCCAATTCGCGTCGGTCCGGCGGCGCCGAGTACGAGCAGACCGAACGCCGCAGCAGTCAGGCTGTGGTGGAAGAATACGTAAGGTACATCGACATCGACGAGGAAATCGCCGCGCGGCGCGGCCACGTAAGCCATTGTGACGATGGCGGCCATGCCGGTCAGCAGGCAAGCCGTCGCCGTTCGCGTCGACTGCGGCCTGTTCGCGGCGATCCACGCGGCGCATACGCCGATGAAGAACTGGTCGATTCTTGCCGGCAGTTGCTGGATGTCGCCATAGCCGATCAGCGCGGACAGCGTCGAGTCCTTCAATGACCAATAGCACAACAGGCGAAAAGTGCACGCGAACACCAGCGCGAACAGCAGCGCGATCGGCCAGCGACAGCGTGCGATGAACCACGCGAGCAGCGGCAACACGATGTAGAAATCCCACTCGACCGGCATCGACCAGTAAACCGGATTGAGCAAGGGCACCGGCCACGGCGCGATGTTCTGCACGAGCAACACGTGGGCGGCGAGTATGCGTGGCGCGATCGGCTCGGTCTGGCCCAGCCAGAAGAATATCGCCGCCAGAATCGCCAGTTGCAGCCAGTAGGCCGGCAGTACGCGACGGCAGCGATGGATCCAGAACTGCTTCAGCGACGGCCGCGTCTTCCGTTCGAGCACCGCACGGTGAAACGGCATGCTCAACAGAAAGCCCGACAATACGAAAAACAGATCGACGCCGAAATAGCCGCACTTGAACAGAGGCGTGAAGTCCAGGCGCAGTCCGGGCATCGGCAGGGTCAGCGCCGGAGCGCCGGAGAATTGCCACACGTGCAGCGCCAGCACCCAGGCCGCGGCCAGCCCGCGGACTCCGGTGAGATTCGGCAGGTACGAAGACGAGCCGCGAGGCATGTTGTTCGGCATTGCGGCGCCTGGACGAAGGGCGCCTTATAGCACGGCCGGCCGGCGCATCGCACCGCGGCCGCAGCTGGCTGGCGTTCCGGCGTCCTGCCGCTATACTTCGCATCAAGCCTGCTTCACCCACCGCTTTACCCCCGTTCTACTGCCTGAAAGAAATCCTTAGGGAGGATTCGATGTTGCAAGAATACGGTCTATGGATCGCGCTGGGCTGCGCCCTGGTCGCGATCGTTTACGGTGTCTGGTCGCGCAGCTGGATTCTCGCAAAGCCTGCCGGAAATGCGCGCATGCAGGAGATCGCCCTGGCGATCCAGGAAGGTGCGCGCGCCTATCTCAATCGCCAGTACCGCACGATCGCGATCGTCGGCGTGGTGCTCTTCGTCATCATCGGGCTGACCAAGCTCGGCTGGTACGCCGCGTTCGGTTTTGCGATCGGCGCGCTGCTGTCGGGGCTGACCGGCTTCATCGGTATGAACATCTCCGTGCAGGCGAATGTGCGCACGGCCGAAGCCGCGCGCAACGGCATGAACGCGGCGCTGCAAGTCGCCTTCCGCGGCGGTGCGATCACCGGCATGCTGGTCGTCGGCCTCGGCCTGCTCGGCGTGGCCGGTTACTATGTGTTCCTGCTGCACATGGGCAAGACCGATGACGAGGCGCTGCATGCGCTGATCGGCCTCGCCTTCGGCTCGTCGCTGATCTCGATCTTCGCGCGCCTTGGCGGCGGCATCTTCACCAAGGGCGCCGATGTCGGCGCGGACCTCGTCGGCAAGGTCGAAGCCGGCATTCCCGAAGACGACCCGCGCAACCCGGCTGTGATCGCAGACAACGTCGGCGACAACGTCGGCGACTGCGCCGGCATGGCCGCAGACCTGTTCGAAACCTACGCGGTCACGCTGATCGCGACGATGCTGCTCGGCGGCGTGCTCGGCGCCGATGTTGGCGGCCACAACGGCATCCTCTACCCGCTCGTGCTCGGCGGCGTGTCGATCCTCGCCTCGATCATCGGCACGTTCTGCGTCAAGGCCAAGGCTGGCGGCAAGATCATGAATGCGCTGTACGTCGGCGTCGGCGTTTCGGCGGTGCTCGCGCTGATCCTATTCGTGCCGGTCACCCAGGCGTTCATGGCCGGCTCCAAGTTCGGCGTGTGGAATGTATACTTTTGCGCCGTGATCGGCATCCTGCTGACCGTGGCGATGGTCGTCATCACCGAGTACTACACGGCGACCGAGTACAAGCCGGTGCGCCACGTCGCCCAGGCTTCGACGACCGGTCACGCGACGAACATCATCGCCGGCATCGGCGTGTCGATGAAGTCGACCGCGTACCCGGTCATCGCGATCTGCGCCGCGATCTGGCTCGCGCACTACTTCGCCGGCCTTTACGGCATCGCGATCGCCGCGACCGCCATGCTGTCGATGACCGGCATGATCGTCGCGCTCGACGCCTACGGCCCGATCACCGACAACGCCGGCGGCATCGCCGAAATGGCCGGCCTGCCGAAGGAAATCCGCGAGATCACCGATCCGCTCGACGCGGTCGGCAACACGACCAAGGCCGTGACCAAGGGTTACGCGATCGGTTCGGCCGGCCTTGCCGCGCTCGTGCTGTTCGCCGACTACACGCATAACCTCAGCATGGCGAATCCGGACAAGATCTTCACGTTCGACCTGTCCGACCACATGGTCATCATCGGCCTCTTCATCGGCGGACTGATTCCATACCTGTTCGCGTCGATGGCGATGGAAGCCGTCGGCCGCGCAGCCGGTTCGGTCGTCGAGGAAGTGCGCCGCCAGTTCCGCGACATCAAGGGCATCATGGAAGGCACGGCCAAGCCGGACTATTCCAAGGCCGTCGACTTGCTGACCAAGTCGGCGATCAAGGAAATGCTGATCCCGTCGCTGCTGCCCGTGCTCGTCCCGATCGTCGTTGCGTTCGGCGCGAAGTTCATCACCGGCTCGAGCGTCGAAGGCGCGAAGGCGCTCGGCGGCGTGCTCGTCGGCACGATCGTCACCGGCCTGTTCGTCGCCATTTCGATGACGACCGGCGGCGGCGCCTGGGACAATGCGAAAAAGTATATCGAGGACGGCCACTTCGGCGGCAAGGGTTCCGACGCGCACAAGGCGGCGGTGACCGGCGACACCGTCGGCGATCCGTACAAGGACACGGCCGGTCCGGCGGTCAATCCGCTGATCAAGATCATCAACATCGTCGCCCTTCTTCTAATCCCGCTGCTCTGAGCGTCGACGTAGTCGATTGCCAAGGCGTGCATCGGTAGCCAGACGGCGCGGCACCAACTCCCCCTCTCCCGCTCGCGGGAGAGGGCAAGGGGTGAGGGTGGCCGTCACACAAGCCGCGCTTTCCTGACGCGAGCGGTGCCCTTTCTCCAGTTCGCGAGAGCACACATGTGCAGGTGGCCGTCACGCGCCCGTGCCTACGCTGCAATCTAATCTGCCAGCAGCCGGCTGCAATGTCGGCAACACCTCTTCGAGCTCGGCAATCACCGCTTCGAGCGCGTCGTGCAGCTGGCCCTGCCGGTTCATCAGGTCCTCGATCCTGTCAGTACGTTTGAGCTTGGACAGCTCGCCGTCGAACAGTATCCATGTTGCGGTCAGATGCTCCACGTTGGTCTTGGAGTAGTGCCGCATTTCCTTGAGTTGCGCTAGCGTGTCGGCCAAGTGATCGGCCGGCGTTTTCTTGACGGGCTCTCGGCTTTCTTCCTGGCTCATGACATCTCCAAAGCGAAGGCGGAGGGATGAACATCCTCGAATACGCCGAGGCAACACAGGCTGAAGGAGGTTCCGGCGCGCTTTTCGCCGACGCTGGACGCCCCCGCGCCATGCGCGCACGCAAGCTTTCGAGTATCCTTCGCGCCCCCGGCGACCAACCCACCCTTCCCTGACCGCCCGGGAACGAACAAGGAGCACCTGCATGGCACTGAATCTCGTCGCCACCGGCCGCGATGTGCCGAACGAAATCAACGTCATCATCGAGATCCCGAAGGACGCCGAGCCGGTCAAATACGAAGTCGACAAGGCCACCGGCGCGATCTTCGTCGATCGCGTGCTGTCGACGCCGATGCGCTACCCGTGCAACTACGGCTACGTGCCGCATACGCTGGGCGACGACGGCGACCCGGTCGACGTGCTCGTGCTGATGCCGCTGCCGCTGATTCCCGGCGCCGTGATCCGCTGCCGTCCGGTCGCGGTCCTGTGCATGACCGACGAATCCGGCCAGGACAACAAGATCGTTGCGGCCCCGGCGAAGAAGGTGTTCACCCACTACGACCACATCAACGACATCGGCGATGTCGCGCAGCATTGGCGCGACCGTATCGCCCACTTCTTCGAGCACTACAAGGACCTGGAAAAAGGCAAGTGGGCACGGGTCGACGGCTGGGACGACGCTGCCGCGGCCAAGAAGGAAATCCTCGCCTCGATCGCCCGCTACCAGGACTGCCCGGAGAAGCCGGCATTCTGACCGGGACGCAGTTCCGCGCAGCGCCGCTGCGCGGTCTGTCGTTGCTCGTCATTCCGGCAAAAGCCGACTGCGGAGGCAGGACGGAGCGAACATTCACGCAGCGAATGGCCCGCAGGGCACGCGACAGGAGTCGCGTGTAATCCAGCTCCTTGCTCTTTCTTCTCGCGAAGAGCAAAGCTTTCACTCGCCCTGCGGGCGAGCGAGTTACTTTCTTTGCTTGTGCAAAGAAAGATAACCAAAGAAACACACCCCGGGCGGCGCGCCTTCCGGGCATCCTGCCCTGCAGGTCCGCGAGGGTGCTCCGGGGTTCGCTGGATGTACGTCCGTGTACATTCAGCGAACGGGCGCACATCGTGTGCGCCCTCCTGCGCACTTTTCCTTCGCACCCTCGCCGTGCCTCAGGGGGCCCCTCCATTTCGGCGGCCTCCTGCCGCAGAAGCAAAAGAGAAAGAGCCACGGCTCTCCACCACACCACCTCAAGGTAGTGCAGGGATGCACGGATTCGTGGATCAAGGCGCCGTTCGCGGTGCCGAGCATCGCAGCCTTCGCGGGATCAGCCCGCAGGGTCGCGGCAACGGATTGTCGCGATCGCGAAGCGGCACAGGGACTGTGCCGTCTGAGCGACCCCGCGAAGGCGAGAAGCGCAGGGCAGTCCGATTCGCACGATGCGAATCGGACCACCGCGTCCGGTGCCTAGCCTTTTTGGTTACTTTTTGGGCAATGACAAAAAGTAACTCGCTCGCCCGCAGGGCGAGTGAAAGCCTTGCTCCTCGCGAGAAGGAAGAGCAAGAAGCTGGATTCCGGCTTTTGCCGGAATGACGAGCAAAAGAGAGACACCCGAGGGCAGCCAGCGCAGCGCCCCCGTCAATCGTCGGGCGTGTCGTCCTCGTCGTCCGCCTTCGGCGGCGCTCCGGGCGGCGGCATCGTCAGGATATCGGCCGCGCGCCAGAAGCGGATGCGGCCGAAGCGATAAGGCATCTCGACGTCGGGTTTCGCCGTGATCGGATATTTTGTATCGAAGGTCACGATTTCGCCTTGCGGGTGCGCCTCGCACCAGGCGCGCAAGTCTGCGTAGTTCACTTTTTCCAGCGGCTCGGTCAGACGACCGGGAAACTCGAATAGGCCGTGGTGCCAGGCCAAGTGCGCGATCGGCTGATCGCGCGTCTGGAAATCCTTGATGCGAGCCGCGGCGGCGGTGACGTCGACATACGGACCGACACCCTGCGCGAGGACGAGCATAGCGATCAGCGCGACGGCCGCGCTCGACAACGTCAGCTCGACGAGGTTGCCGTCGCGCTTGCGCAGCAGCCAAACGCCAAGCGCGATCGCGAGCAGTCCCCACAACGGCCAGATTCCGGCAAACACGCGCAACGACGATTCGGTCAGCGTGCCGGCCTTGACCATCGGCTGCAGCCAGGCAATCTCGTTCGCGTGCGCGGCGAGATATGGCAACGTCGCCAGGCCCAATCCGGCAATCACCAGCAGCGCGCCGAACCAGCGGTTGCGCAAGTACGCGCCATCCGTTCCAAGCACCTGCGCCATGTACAGTGCGAGCGCCGGCAGCAGTGGCAGCAGGTAATGCGCCTGCTTGCCACTGACCACGCAGAATGCGATGAATGCCGGCACGAACCAGACGGCGGCGAAGCGCAGCGTCTTCGACGGCGCCTGCAGCGAATGTCGCCACACGCGCCACGGAGCGCGCAACGCCAGCGTCCACGGCAACAGCATGAGCGGCAGCACCATGAGGTACCACCATGGCGGGCGCTGGTGGGCGAAACTTTTGGCGACGCGGCCGACGGTCTGGCGCACCACGATTGCGTCCCAGAATTCCTGCGGGCCGTAGGCCGTGAGCGCCCAGACCAGGGCGATGGCCACACCGCCGAGCATGCCGAGCGCTACGCAGCCATACCATTTCGCCTTGTCGGCGCGCGCGGTTTCACTCCACCACGGGGCAAGCAGCGCGATCATGCCGGCGTCGAGCAGCACGACCGGCCCCTTCACGAGCAGGCCGAGTCCCAGCCCGACGGCGAACAGGACCATGCCGCGCCGCCAGCGCCGTTGATCGAAATCGAGCACGCCGTGCAACGCGAGCAGCACGCACGCGGCCAGCAGCACATCGAACATGATCGCGCTGGAGAAAAACGCGATGTATACAATTCCCGCGAAGATCAGCGTGGCTCGCCGCGCCAGCGGAGCATTGCCGTCATCGGTATCACCGCCGAGGCGGCGCACCAGGCGCTCGAACAGCAGCAACGATGCAAGCGAAACCACGAGCATGCCGACGCGCACGATCCAGACGCAGGGACCGGCGAAAAGCCAGGCGATGTTGATCAGCCAGAACAGCAGCGGCCCTTTGTCCGAATAGGGCGCACCGTTCAGATGCAGCAGCAGGAAATCGCCGTGTAGACGCATTTCCCATGCTACCGACAGGTAGCGCGTTTCATCGATCGGCATGGCCGGCAGGAACAGCGCGACCGGCAGCAGCAGAACAAGCCAGCAGACGCGCCAGTCGTTCAAAAAGCGTGGAATTTGTCGGGAGTGCAAATCGAAGTTCACGAAATTTCCAATGACCGTTCGTGTTGAGCGCAGTGGCGCCTTGCGCGGCGAAGTCGAAACACAGCAATAGATTATGACCAGCCCTTCGACTTCGCCGCTACGCGGCTGCGCTCAGGGCGAACGGAATCCAAGAGTCGGGGTCAGCCTCGGTCCAGCAGGGATTTCAAGTCGATGATCGCAGCATTCGCGCGCGACACGTAGTTCGCCATGACCAGCGAGTGGTTGGCGAAGAAACCGAACGGACTGCCGTTGAGGATCACCGGACTCCACACCGGCTTCTGCGATTCCTCGAGTTCGCGGATCACCTGCTTGAGGCTGATGACCGCATTCTTGCGCTGCAGGGTCGGTGCGAAATCCACCTGTATGGCCTGCAACTGCTCGAGCAGGGCCCAAGTGTAGCCGCGCGACTCATAGAAGACGTCGTCGATCTTCGCCCACGGTGTCTTGACGATCTGCTGTCCTGTGGCGTTCTTCGGTGCGTTCGGATCGACCGGCGCATCGCCCTCCAGGCGCAACTGGCCGACGCTCGCCGACAGGCGCTGCGACAGGCTGCCGAGGCGGGTCGAGACCAGGTCCAGATAGTCGGCGAGATTGTCGGCACGAGCCTGGAACTGCGCGCCGTTCGGGTCGTTCTTGCCGATGCGCACGAAGTAGCCGTCGATATGGTCGATCGCCTTGTGGTATTGGCCTTCGGAACTCGGCAACAGCCAGCGGTCGCTCGGGCTGGAGAACAGCGGGTCGGCTTCCTTCAGGTCGATGTCTTCTTCGGATTGCGACTGCGCACGCGAGAACTTGTTGCGCATCTCGCGCGCCAGATCACGCGTCGCGGTGAGCACGCCGAATTCCCAGTTCGGCACATTGTCCATGAGCACGCCGGGAGGGAACAGGTCGTTCGACAGGTAGCCGCCACGCTTGTCGAGCAGCGTTTCGGCACAACCCATCAACGTGCTCGTGACAACCGAACCGGTGACCGTCGTCTGCTGATGCGCGACGGCGCGCTGCTGCGCGAGTCGGGCGACGTCGAAGTGCTCCGGCTCATAGCTCCACCACCACATCAGCGCAAGGACGAGGATGAGGTACAGCCCGACCAGCAGCGCACCGCCGCGCACGATCCAGCGCGTGTTCGACCCCTGGAAACGGCTGACGATGGCCATGGCGGACCCCTGGAAGCGCTGTCAAGAAAACGTAACGGACACCAGGTCCGTCTGCTTCGAGCCGGCGCGATGGCGTAGGTGGCGAAGTGTACACGCTCGCAAAAACGCATTCTTCATGGCAGGCATCTCATCGTTCGCGCATCCGCTCGACGGCGGCGGCCTGTTCGGCACGCGCCGCCGTGATCGATATGCGGGAAATTGCCGGCTCGAGTACGTCCGCGTGTCTCCGCCACTTTTGCGGGTCGGGTTTCGACACGGTGTAGCGCGAAAGCGGCAGCTGTGCGTCAAGCAGATGGTCCCATTCGAAATCGACGGCGGCGCACAAGCGCGAAATTTCGGCTTGCGGTTGCTCGAGGAGCGTGGCGTAGCGCACCGCCGTCCAACGCTCCTTCGGCAGCGCCTCGAGATCGCCGAGCAGGATGCGCGCCGTCGCTTCCCACTGCGCCGCAACGATTTCGTGCAGCGGCTTGCCGACGAGATCGCGCCAGCCCGGCGTCAACAGCAGCGACCACGGCGGGCCGCTCCATCCGGGGAGGTCCGGATAGGTGCGGAACGTACCCGACTCCCACGCTTCGATCATGCTTGCCAGGGTTTCGCGCGGATCTCGATACAGATAAATGAAATGCGCCTCGGGAAACACGCGCGCAAGGAACGGAACGCGCAGCGAGTTCTTCGGCGTCTTCTCGAGCAGACGCACGGGAAAGCGTGCCGGCGGCACGCCGCCGCGGTCGCGCAACGCGGCGGCGAAGCGAGCGCGCAACGTGGCAGCGACCTCAACGGTCGCCGCGTCGGCATCGAGCCGATTCGAATCATGATCGCGCAGTGACGGATGCAGGCCGTCGATCGTCTCGATCAGCCCGTGGCTTTCGCCGCCGACGGTGAAGGCATTGCGCGCTCGTGCCAGGGTCTCGAACAGCAGCGTCGAGCCCGAGCGCGGCGACGAAACGATGAACACCGGCCGGTCGAACTCCTCGTCGCGGCCCATGTGCGTAGCGGCGCCGCTGCGCGCCGGCCTCTTCGCAAGTGTTGGTGCAAAGCGGCCGCCGGACAGCGCTGCCTTGGTCACCATCGCCTGCATCGCATCGGCCAGGCTCACTTCGTTGCGCAGCGCGATGCCGCGGCCGAGCCGGCGCACGTCGGCGACGAACTCATCGAGAATCGGCTGGTAGCGCGGGCGCGCGCTGTCGGCGTCGCCATGCGCCGTCCACTGCGCCTGCCAGCGGCGCAGGAAACGCAGCGCCGACTGCTGCAGCGCCGGCAGGTCGCGATGCGGCAGCGACTCGGTGAACAGGAAGCCGATGTGCGAGCGCAGCTCCCACGGCGTCATCACCTTGGGCAGGTTGAGCGACTCGAATTCGAGCTCCGTCGCGATTTCGGCATCGGCCGCTATCCGCTTCGGCGTCCAGGCTTCGATCGCCGCGCCGTGCGGCCGCCCGCGCCCGACCAGTTCCCACAGGCTATCGCCGCCGATCGTGTCGACGACCAGATGGATGCGCGCGACGGTAGCGTCATTGTGCACGCGATGCAGGCGCCAGGTATCGAAGATCCAGCATTCGCCGGCCGCCATGTTGATGTCGGCACCGCCGCAATAGAAGCGTACGGTCGGTGTCGTCACGATCGGCACGTGCACGCGCATACGCTCGGCCCAATAATAGCCCTGGTCGATGTGCGGCTTGACTTCGGCATTTCCGGACAAACGCATCAACCGTGTGCGGCCGAGCACTGCGCCCAGGCTGCCGAGCAGCACGCGAAGGTACGGCAGGCGCTCGAGCAACGGCGTCGGCCGCATCGGACCTTCGACGCCGTCCTCGTTCGCGTCGCCATTGACGGCAATCAGCGGCAAGGCCGAATTGCCGGGAAATCCCTGCGGATGCGGCAACCATTCGGATTCGCTCAGCCGCGCGATTTCAGCGGCCAGCGCCGGCGCGTCATAGCACACCGGCAACTGGATGAACGGATGCTGCAGCTTCACGATCTGCGCTGCTTACGGGTTTGCCGCCGGAGTGTAGATTTCACCGCCCTGCTCGCGGAATTCCGCTGCCTTTTCGGCCATTCCGGCATCGAGCGCCACGCTTTCATCGACGCCGTGCTCCTTGGCGTAATCGCGCACGTCCTGCGTGATCTTCATCGAGCAGAAGTGCGGGCCGCACATCGAGCAGAAATGCGCATGCTTCGCCGCTTCCTTGGGCAGCGTCTCGTCGTGGAATTCCTGCGCCTTCTCCGGATCGAGGCCGAGATTGAACTGATCCTGCCAGCGGAATTCAAAGCGTGCCTTGGACAGCGCGTTGTCGCGCGCCTGCGCCGCCGGATGGCCCTTGGCAAGATCGGATGCGTGCGCAGCGATCTTGTAGGCGATGATGCCGTCGCGCACGTCCTGCTTGTTCGGCAGGCCGAGGTGCTCCTTCGGCGTCACATAGCACAGCATCGCCGTGCCGAACCAGCCGATCAGCGCGGCGCCGATCGCGCTCGTGATGTGGTCGTAGCCCGGCGCGATGTCGGTCGTCAGCGGCCCCAAGGTATAAAAAGGCGCCTCGTGGCAGACGCGCAGCTGGCGCTCCATGTTTTCCTTGATCAGCTGCATCGGCACGTGACCGGGGCCTTCGATCATGGTCTGCACGTCGTGCTTCCAGGCGATCTGCGTCAGCTCGCCAAGCGTGTCGAGTTCGGCGAACTGCGCCGCATCGTTTGCGTCGGCGATCGAACCGGGGCGCAAGCCGTCGCCGAGCGAGAACGAAACGTCGTACGCCTTCATGATTTCGCAGATGTCCTCGAAGTGCGTGTACAGGAACGATTCGCGGTGGTGCGCGAGGCACCACTTCGCCATGATCGAACCGCCGCGCGACACGATGCCGGTGACGCGTTTCGCGGTCAGCGGGATGTAGCGCAGCAGCACGCCGGCGTGGATCGTGAAGTAGTCGACGCCCTGCTCGGCCTGCTCGACCAGCGTGTCGCGGAAGATCTCCCAGGTCAGTTCCTCGGCGCGGCCATCGACTTTCTCCAGCGCCTGGTAGATCGGCACGGTGCCGATCGGCACCGGCGAGTTGCGGATGATCCATTCGCGCGTTTCGTGGATGTTCTTGCCGGTCGACAGGTCCATGACCGTGTCGCCGCCCCAGCGTATCGCCCAGACCATCTTCTCGACTTCTTCGGCGATGGAGCTCGATACGGCCGAGTTGCCGATATTCGCGTTGATCTTGGTCAGGAAATTCCGGCCGATGATCATCGGCTCGGATTCCGGATGGTTGATGTTGCACGGAATGATCGCGCGTCCGCGCGCGACTTCGCTGCGCACGAACTCGGGCGTGATGATCTTCGGGATCGCGGCGCCGAAGCTTTCGCCGGGATGCTGTGCAAGAAGTCCAGACTCGAGCGCGGCACGACTCTGATTCTCACGTATCGAAATGAATTCCATTTCGGGCGTGACGATGCCGCGGCGCGCGTAGTGCATCTGCGTCACGTTGGCGCCGGCGATCGCGCGCAACGGATTGCGCGCGCGCGGAAAACGCACGGCGTCCAGTTTTGGATCGCTGGCGCGGCGACGGCCGAATTCGGACGACAGGCCGGACAGCGACGCGCAGTCGCCACGCTGGCCGATCCAGCGCGCACGCATCGGCTCGAGGCCGGCGATAAGGTCGATGTGCGCTTCCGGATCAGTGTACGGCCCGGAGGTGTCGTACAGTGCCAGCGGCGCGTTTTTCTCGGCGCCGAACGCCAGCGGCGTGTCGGACTGCGCGACCTCTCGCATCGGCACGCGAAGGTCGGACCGGCTACCATCGACATGGATCTTGCGCGAGCCCGGAATCGGCCGCGTGACACTGTCGGACAGCGCGCTGGTCTGGCGAATGAGATCGGAAGCGAGGGCGTTCATGGTTCGTCCATCCTGGCGCTTCCTGCGCACGAGATCCGCACCTCATGTGCGGATGGCAAGGGGACGAAGCGGGCAATCCGATCGACTGCGGAAGCTCCCTACGCCGGTACGAACCGGATCAGGTACGAAGGGACTTTCTCAGCCTCACCTCTTGAACCCTGAGACGGCGCCGCGAGAACATACCGGTACCGAGCGATTCAAGAGGCGGGCACCCCCGCTTCGAACCGGCATTGAATCACGAAGCGCCGGCAAACGCGAGTTCACGGCCTGAGCGCATGCGACGATAATCCGCGCTAACCTGTCTTGTAGGACGAGCCATTCCGCATTATCTGTAGAGCGAGGTACCCAACATGAAACGTCTCCATCAGATGAATTCGGCCAGGCGAGCCACGTTGTCGGCAATGCTGCTGGCGTTCGCCGCCGTCGCGGCGTTCGCCGCTCCGAGCCCGCCGCCATCGCGGATCGAGGTTTCGTGGGCGCCGGCCGAGCAACTCGCCGAGGTCAAGAACAACCAGTTCAACCGCGGCTGGCTGCGAACGGACGACTGGGAGCAGAGGCTCGGCGATCACCTGCGCAAGAATGCCGACCGCATCCTGCCACCGGGCCAGCAACTCCAAGTGCACGTCAACGATATCAGCCTGGCCGGCTCGTTCGAGCCGTGGCACCAGCCCGGCACGCAGGACATCCGCATCCTCAAGGACATCTATCCGCCGTGGCTGAACCTGCACTACACGTTGCTCGCAGCCGACGGCTCGACGATCCGTGAAGGCGACGCCAAGCTGCGCGACGGTTCATACCTGCAGCGCGACCCGCCCGGCTACGCGACCGATCCGCTGCGCTTTGACAAGCGCATGATCGACGAGTGGCTGAGCCGCGAGTTCAAGGCGGCGAAGCAGTCAGGCTGATCGGCAATGGATCCCCGCAGGCGCGGGGACAACGCAGGGGGAAGTACCGGGCTTTCCCGGGATCAGCGCGGCAGATAGGCGCGCAGGAACAGATCGACTGTCGCGTTGATGTGCTCGTCGATCTCGCGATGCGTGAACGCTTCGCCGCAGCCGAATTCCCGGCGTGCATGCAACTCGCCCTTGAGCAGGCAGAAGAACTGAGTCGCCGCGCGATGCGTGTCGGCGACGTCGAGCTTGCCGCCCGCCACCTCGTCGCGCAGGAACGACTCGAACGCTTCCTGCGTGCGTTTCGGACCGGCCTCCCAGAACAGCTGGCCGAGCTTTGGCGATTGCTGCGCATTGGCGACGATCGTGCGGTGCACGGCCACGGCTTCCTCGCTCGTGACCAGCGCAAAGAACGCCCGCGCGATCGTCAGCAGCTGCTTGCGCAGCGGTCCCTTCAGATCGGCACGGAAGATCTCCGACGGCATCTGCTCCTGGCAGACGCATTCGACCGCGGCGATGAACAGCCTCTCCTTGTCCTGATAGTGGCTGTAGACGGTCAGTTTCGACACGCCAGCGGCGGTGGCGATCGCATCCATGCTGGTGCCGTCGAAGCCCTGGGTCACGAACAGGCGTTTGGCGGCCTGCAGGATCGCGGCGCGCTTCTCGAGGTCCTTCGGGCGGCCCGGTCCGCAGGTCTTGGCTATGGCTAGCGGTATCATATGGCGAAAGTAATACTGGACAGTACAGTTTAGTAAAGTTACTATACCACAGCGTTCACTAATTTGTCGCCTGCCGACGAAAAGGATTGTAACAATGTCAGCTGCCGTTCACATCGCGAAGCTCGCTGCCGCTCTGGTCGTGGCCGCCTCGTTCAATCTGACAGGATGCACGACGCATGCCGCCGCGCCCGAAGCGCCGCGCTCCGCCCTGGTCGCCCACCCGCAGGGTGCCGATACGATGCGCGCCGAGGTTTATTCCGGCGACGTGCACGCACGCTTCGAAAGCCAGCTCGGCTTCCGCGTCGCCGGCAAGATCCGCGCGCGCCTCGTCGATGTCGGCAACCATGTCGAAGCCGGTCAGGCGCTGGCCGAACTCGATCCGATGGACCTCAAGCTGCAGGTCGCCAGCGCCCAGGCGACGCTGAGCTCGGCCCAGGCCGCGCGCGATCTGGCGCAGTCCGAGCACGATCGCTATCACGCTCTTCTCGACAAGCACTTCATCAGCGAGACCCAGTTCGACACGCAGGTGAACACGCTCAAGGCGGCGCAGGCGCAGGTTGCGCTGGCGCAGGCCGCGCTCGCCGTGGCGCGCAACCAGGCCGAATACACCATGCTGCGCGCCGATCACGCCGGCGTCATCACCACGATCAGCGCCGAGACCGGGCAGGTCGTGACTGCGGGCCAGAACATCGCCATGCTGGCGCGCGACGGCGCGATCGAAGTCGAAATCGCCGTGCCGGAAAACCGCGTCGGCGATTACCGCGTCGGTGCGCCGGCGCTGCTCGAAGCCTGGGCCGACGCCGGCAAGCACATGAACGGCCACCTGCGCGAAATCGCGCCGGAAGCCGATCGCACGACGCGCACGTTTCGCGTGCGCGTCAGTCTCGACGACGAGGCACCGGCGTTGAAGCTCGGCCAGACCGCGCGCGTTTATTTCGCCTCGGCCGAAGAAGCGCGGCAGCAGATCATTCCGCTGTCGGCGTTGTACGAGCGCACCGGACAGGCCGCCGTATGGGTCGTCGATGCGCGCACGCATCAGGTGCACCTGGCGCCGGTCGACGTCGCCTCGTACCACGAGCAAGGCGTCGTCGTCAGCGGCGGTGTCGAGCCGACGCAATGGATCGTGACTGCCGGCGTGCACAAGCTGCGTGACGGACAGACGATCGCCCCGGTCGACGCAACGAACCGGCCGGTAATCCTGTAATAGTATACTTTTTGCTGCGCGCGCCATCCGTCCGCCCCTCCCCCTCCCCGGCTGGCGGGCGGCGCGACGCGGCTTCTGGCAAATCCGGGTGAGAAGATTCGAAGTGCCGCGCCGTCACAGGCACTGCCCCGCTTCGAGGGCTCCGCCGCCGGCAAGCAAGCGAAGCTGAGCGGCGGCCCCGACTCCCGGGCGCTTGAACTGCAGCGAGGTGGAACATGAACAGTGAAGTCAGTGGTGGGGTTCGCATGGTGCTGCGTCTCGAAGGACTGGCGGTCATGGTCGCCGCGATGATCATGTACGGCAAGTCCGGCTTCGGCTGGGGCACATTCGCGTTGTTCTTCCTCGCGCCGGACGTGTCCTTCCTCGGCTACCTCGCCGGCAGCCGCGTCGGCGCCATCGCCTATAACACCGCGCATTCCTACATCGGCGCGCTCGCCTGCTTCGGCACCGGGCTGGTGCTCGTGGCTCCGGAACTCGAAGTCGCCGGGCTGATCTGGTGTGCGCACATCGGTTTCGATCGCGCCATGGGTTACGGCCTGAAGTACGCTGCCGGCTTCGCCTTCACGCATCTGGGCCGTATCGGGCGTACGCGCGCAACCGCAGCCGTGGAAATCTCCGCATGAACCGTTTCAATCTCTCGGCATGGGCGCTGCGCAACCAGCCGCTGCTGCGCTATTTCCTCGTCGTGCTGGCCGTGCTCGGCGTGTGGTCGTACCTCGGCCTCGGTCAGTCGGAAGATCCGCCGTTCACGTTCAAGGTCATGGTCGTACAGACGCAGTGGCCAGGCGCGACCGCGGCGGAAATCACCGAGCAGGTGACCGAGAAGGTCGAGAAGAAGCTGCAGGAAATTCCGGATCTCGATTTCCTGCGCAGCTATTCCAAGCCCGGCGAGTCGCAGGTATTCGTCGTCGTCAAGGATTCGATCTCCTCCGACCACGTGCCGGACATCTTCTACCAGGTGCGCAAGAAGATCGGCGACATCCGCTACACGCTGCCGGCCGGCATTCTCGGGCCGTTCTTCAACGACGAATTCGGCGACACCTTCGGCAACATCTACGCACTGACCGGCGACGGTTATACCGATGCGCAACTGCGCGACTATGCCGAGCGTCTGAAGCTCGAACTGCTGCGCACGCCGAACGTGGCCAAGGTCGACCTGATCGGCCTGCAGGACGAAAAGATCTACATCGAATTGTCGAACGCGAAACTGGCCACGCTCGGCGTCAGCTTCGACCAGGTGCAGCAGACCCTGCAGGCGCAGAACGCGATCACGCCGGCCGGCAGCTTCGAGACCGACAGCGACCGCATCTACCTGCGCCCAAGCGGCGCCTTCGATTCGGTCGAGGCGATCCGCAACATCTCGATTCGCGCCAACGGCCACCTGTTCCGGCTCGGCGACGTCGCCGAAGTGCGCCGTGGCTTTTCCGATCCGCCGCAGCCGCGCATGCGCTACGACGGCAAGAACGCCCTTGGCCTGGCCGTGTCGATGCGCGCCGGCGGCGACATCATCCAGCTCGGCAAGGACCTCGACACGACCGTCGTGCGCGTGCAGAAGACGCTGCCGGTCGGGCTCGAACTCGATCGCGTCGCCGACCAGCCGCGCGCCGTCGCGCGCTCGGTCGGCGAGTTCGTCGATACGCTCGGCATTGCCGTCGCGATCGTGCTGCTGGTCAGCTTCTTCTCGCTCGGCCTGCGCACCGGCCTCGTCGTTGCGCTGTCGATCCCGCTCGTGCTGGCGATGACGTTCGCGGCGATGAAGTACTTCGGCATCGACCTGCACAAGATCTCGCTCGGCGCGCTCGTGCTCGCGCTCGGCCTGCTCGTCGACGACGCGATCATCGCGGTCGAAATGATGGCGATCAAGATGGAGCAGGGCTTGTCGCGCGCCGAGGCCGCGGCGTTCGCCTACACCTCGACCGCCTTTCCAATGCTGACCGGCACACTGATCACTGCCGCCGGCTTCCTGCCGATCGCGACGGCGAAATCCGGCACCGGCGAATACACGCGCTCGATCTTCGAGGTCGTCGCGCTCGCGCTGCTGATCTCGTGGCTCGCCGCCGTGGTGCTGATCCCCTACCTCGGCTACAAGCTGCTGCCCGAACAAGGCGCAGCGCCGAGCCGCTTCGAGAATTGGCTGCGCCTGTGGCGCAAGCGCGCCGCCGCGCGCCTGCCGGCCGCGCTGCGCGCCGAAAACCGCCGCACGATCGACACCGACGCCGCGCACGATCCTTACGCAACGCCGTTCTACCGCCGTTTCCGCGCGCTGGTCGATTGGTGCGTCACACGGCGCAAGACCGTGATCGCGGCAACCGTGTTCGCCTTCGTGCTGTCGATCGCCGGCTTCGGTTTCGTGCAGCAGCAATTCTTTCCCGATTCGACGCGGCCCGAGCTGCTCGTCGACTTGAAGCTTACCGAGGGCGCCTCGCTGACGGCGACGCAGGAGCAGGTGAAAAAGCTCGAGGCGTGGCTGGCCAAGCGGCCGGAACTGGAGAACTACGTCAGCTACGTCGGCTCCGGTGCGCCGCGCTTCTACCTGCCCCTCGATCAGCAGCTGCCGCAGGCGAGCTTCGCCGAGCTGGTGCTGCTGACCAAGGGTCCGCGCCAACGCGAGCAGCTGCGCAGCGACCTGATCGCGCTGTTCGAGCACGACTTCACCGAGTTGCGCGCGCGCGTGCTGCGCCTGGAGAACGGTCCGCCAGTCGGCTACCCGGTGCAGTTCCGCATTTCCGGTGCCGACATCCCGACGGTGCGCGAGCTGGCGCGCAAGGCCGCCGACGTCGTGCGGCAAAATAACAATGTGCACAATGTGAACCTGGACTGGGAAGAGCCGAGCAAGGTCGTGCGCCTGGCGATCGACCAGGAGCGCGCGCGCGTGCTCGGCGTCAGCTCGCAGGATCTGGCGAATTTCCTGCAAAGCTCGCTGTCCGGCGTGCCGGTCACGTACTACCGCGAGCGCGACCAGCTGATCGAGGTCTCGCTGCGCGGCCCCGCCGACGAGCGCGCGCGCCTGTCGCTGCTGGAGAGCCTGGCCGTACCGACGCCGTCGGGCCAGAGCGTGCCGCTCAAGCAGATCGCCACGGTCGGCTACGGCTTCGAGGAAGGCATCATCTGGCGGCGCAACCGCCTGCCGACGGTTACCGTGCGCGGCGACATCTACGGCGGCATCACGCCGGCCACGGTGACCGCGCAGATCGATCCGCAGCTCAACGACCTGCGCGCGCAGCTGCCGCCCGGCTACCTGCTCGAGGTCGGCGGCGCGGTCGAGGAAAGCGCCAAGGGCCAGACGTCCGTCAACGCCGGCATGCCGCTGTTCCTGCTCGTCGTCCTCACCGTGCTGATGATCCAGTTGCGCAGCTTCTCGCGCGTGCTGCTCGTCGTACTGACCGCGCCGCTGGGATTGATCGGCGTCACCTTGTTCCTGCTCGTCTTCAACGTGCCGTTCGGCTTCGTCGCCATGCTCGGCACGATCGCGCTGATGGGCATGATCATGCGCAATTCGGTGATCCTGGTCGATCAGATCGAACAGGACATCGCCGCCGGCCACGACGCCTGGACTGCGATCGTCGATGCCACCACGCGCCGCTTCCGCCCGATCGTGCTGACGGCGCTGGCCGCGATCCTGGCGATGATTCCGCTCGCGCGCAGCGCGTTCTTCGGGCCGATGGCGGTCGCGATCATGGGCGGGCTGTTCGTCGCCACCGCGCTGACCTTGTTGTTCCTGCCGGCGCTCTACGCGGCCTGGTTCCGCGTGCGTCGCGCAAGCCCGGCGGCGGCTCGCGCACCCGTGGCGGCGCGTTCCGCGACGGCAGCGCATTGAAATGCGTGCCCGGCACCCAATAATTCCTGCGTCGCCGCAGGACCGATGCGCATCCGTACACAAAGGTTTGAATGACTTCCGGCACTTCGGCCGGGAGGGCGCCGCAGGCGATCGTAGAATTGCCGGAAGCCGCGCAAGCGCCTATCCTTCTCAGTCTTTTTCCGGTTGGAACCCACGCCCATGTCGCTGAACGTAGAACTTGCCCGACACAACATGGTTGAGCAGCAGGTCCGGCCCTGGGAAGTGCTCGACAGCCGCGTGCTCGAGGCACTGACCGCAATACGGCGCGAAGACTTCGTGCCCGCCAGCTACCGCAACCTCGCCTTCGCCGACCTGCCCCTGCCGCTGGCGCACGGCGAATTCATGATGAAGCCCGTCGTCGAAGGCCGCGTGCTCCAGGCCGTCGCGCCGACGCGCGCCGAGAGCGTGCTCGAGATCGGCACGGGCTCGGGTTTTCTGACCGCCTGCCTGGCCCGCCTCGCGGCGTCCGTGCACAGCGTCGAGCTGCACGCCGACCTCGCCGACGCGGCGCGCGTCCATCTGCACGAAGCGCGCACGACCAATGCCACGATCGAGGTCGCCGAGGCGGTCAACGGTTTCACGCCGCCGGAGCAGTACGACGTCATGGTCGTAACCGGCGCCGTGCACGCGGTGCCGCAGCGCTGGCGCGATTGGGTGCGGCCGGGCGGCCGCCTGTTCGCCATCATCGGCGACTCGCCCGTGCAGCGCGCGACATTGTATACACGCGGCGTCGACGGCCAATGGAGCGAGGACGGCCTGTTCGAAACCGACGTTGCCTACCTGACCCATGCAGCGCCGGTGCGGCGCTTCGTCCTTTGACGGCATTGCCGCCGACCGATTACCGATATCCCCGAGGAATTTTCCACTATGCGTAAAAGTATTCGAATGACCTTGCTGGCCGCGGCGCTCGCCAGCACCGTGCCGCTGATCGCTCAGGCGGAGGATCTGGTACAGATCTATGCCGAGGCGCGCGCGGCCGACCCGTCGCTCGCCCTGGCCGATGCCAACAAGGGCGCGACTGAAGAGGGTGTGCCGCAGGCCCGCGCGGCGCTGCTGCCGCAAATCAACGCCAGCCTCGGCTACAACCACACCGACGGCTTCTCCGGCAACAGCGGCCTGGTCACGCAACCGGACGGCTCGCTGGATTTCGGCTTCGTCGACTCGGTCACGCGCGACCGCTCGCGCCCCGCTCAAGCCACGCTGACGCAGTCGCTGTTCAACTGGACCAACTGGACGCGCCTCGCCACGGCGCGCTCCCAGGCCGCCAGCGCCGACAGCAACTATGACGCTGCGTCGCAGGATCTGTTCGTGCGCACGTCGACGGCCTATTTCGGCGTCCTCACCGCGCAGGATGCGCTCACGTTCGCCCAGGCCAACGAGAAGGCGCTGGCGCGCCAGCTCGATCAGGCCGAGCAGCGATTCGAAGTCGGCCTGTCGGCGATCACCGACGTGCACAATGCGCGCGCCAACCATGACTCGTCGGTGGCCGAGGTCATCCAGGCGCAAAACACCCTCGACAACGCCCGCGAAGCACTGACCCAGATCATCGGCAAGGACTTCGGCGAGCTGAAGAAGCTGCGCCAAGCTCTTCCCCTGACCAAGCCGGAGCCGACCCAGCTGCAGGAATGGGTCGACATCGCGCTCAAGCAAAACCCGTCATTGGCATCGGCCAATTATCTCGTCGACGCCGCCGAGCACAACATCGGCACGGCGCGCTCGGGCCACTACCCGACGTTGTCTGCTTCGCTCGTGCGCACCGACGTGCCGGGCTGGGGCACTTCATCGCAGGGCTTCAACTCAGAGGTTCTTGGTCCGTTCCACGGTAACAGCCTGAGCAACAATACGGCGATCGGCGTCACCCTGAACGTGCCGATCTTCACCGGCGGCCTGGTTTCCTCGCAGGTACGCCAGGCCGTGTTCCAGCGCGACGCAGCGCAGGACCAGGCCGAGTTGCAGCGCCGCCTGGTCGTCGCCAACACGCGCAATGCCTATCGCGCGGTCCTCGCCGGCATCAGCGAAGTCGAGGCGACCAAGCAGGCCGTGGTTTCCGCGCAGAGCTCGCTCGATGCGACGCAGGCCGGCTTCGAAGTCGGTACGCGAACGATCGTCGACGTACTGCTCGCGCAGCAGACGCTGTTCCAGGCACAGAGCGCGTACTCGCAGGCGCGTCATTCCTACGTGCTCAGCGGCCTGCAGCTGAAGCAGGCGGTCGGCACGGTCAGCGGCAAGGACATCGAAGCGGTCAACGCACTGCTCGAGTAGAGCTCGGGCAAGAACCTTCTTGAACGCTTGTCACGCGGCAGGAAGCAGACGAGCTTCTTGAACGCGGATTGCGCGGATAAAGCCATAGCCCACATCCGCGAAATCCGCGTCCATCTGCGCAAATCCGTGCTCTAAGTCTCTGTCCTTCGGCGTCCCGGCTCAGGCTTTCTGTCCTGCAGGAAGGACGCCGGGATTGATCGGCTCGCTCTCGCCATCGAGCACGCGCCCGATGATGCCGAGCGTGCGCAACACGCCGCCCTGCTCGCGCTCGAATGCCGCGCGGCCGGCACGGCCGATCGTCTCGCGCAACGCCGGATCGGTCAGCAGGCGCGTGATGACGCCACCGAGTTCGTCGGCTTCGGCGATCTGCAAAACAGCGCCGGCGTCCATCAGGCTGGTGGTGATCTCGGCGAAGTTGAACATCTTCGGGCCGATGATGACGGGCACCGACAGCGCGGCGGGTTCCAGCACGTTGTGGCCGCCGATCGGCACCAGGCTGCCGCCGACGAAGGCGACATCGGCCGCGGCATAAAAGCGCAGCAGTTCGCCGAGCGTGTCGACGACGAAGCACTGTGTATCCTGCTCCGCGCTGCCGTCCTCGCTGCGTGTGCGTGTGTTGAAGCCGAAGCTGCGGCACGCGAGCACGACCGGCTTGAAGCGTTCCGGATGACGCGGCGCCAGCAGCAGGAGTGCATCCGGAAAACGGCGCAGCACTTCGGCGTGGGCCTTGAGCACCGGCATTTCTTCGCCGTCGTGCGTGCTTGCGGCAATCCACACCGGCCGCGCGGCGCCACCCCAGCCCCCGCGCAACTCGCGTGCCTCGTCCTGGAGTTCAGGCGGCACGGCCATGTCGTACTTCAGGTTGCCGACCACGCCGAGACGATCCGGATCTGCGCCCAGGTCGTGCAGTCGCGCCGCATCGGTGATCGACTGCGCGGCGATATAGCGCGTGCTCGCGAGCGCATGCCGGGCCAGCGGCCGGATCGGCCCATAGCCGCGCAGGCTCTTCTCCGACAAGCGGCCGTTGGCGACGATCACCGGGATATTGCGCGCGCGGCATTCGAAGAACAGGTTCGGCCAGATCTCGGTTTCCATGACGACGGCGACGCGCGGGCGCACGCGATCGAGGAAGCGGCGGATCGACGCCGGCAGGTCGTATGGCAGATAGGTGTTGAACACGCGGTCGCCCCAGACGCGGCGCACACGCTCCGATCCGGTCGGCGTGACCGTCGTGATCACGAACGGCGTGTCCTGGTAGCGCAGCATCAGCGCGTCGATCAGCGGCATCGCCGCGTTGACCTCGCCCATCGATACCGCATGCACCCAGATGCTGTCGCGAATATGCGGGTCTTCGAAGAAACCGAAGCGCTCGCGCCAGCGCGCGAAATATTCGCGATAGCGCAAGCCGCGCACCGTGAGCCGGTACAGGATCACCGGCGTCAGCAGGTACATCGTCAGCGTGTAGAAGAACCGCCGCAGCGGCATCAGGTTGATCATGCGCGAATTATAGGGGCCCTGCGCTGCCGACGGACGCTAGGTATGATCGGATCCGCCAGCGTTTCTTGAACCTTCGTCCAACGCCGCGCGGCACATGCAAAAACGCACGCCTTGTCGGTTCCTTCAATCCGGAAGCAATCTTTAGGATGTCCATGAGCAAGGCGCCGATGCCCAGCACCGTTTCCACCGACCGCGCGACGACGGCCATGCTGGTCGTACTCGCGCTCGCCGTCGTCGCGATCCATTGCCTGTTCAACGGCAACTACGGCTTCCATCGCGATGAACTGGCAACCATCGACGACGCGCGCGCGCTGGCCTGGGGTTACGTCGCCTACCCGCCGCTGACGCCGGCTTTCGGCCGATTGTCGCTGGAACTGTTCGGCACGTCGCTGGTCGGCCTGCGCCTGTTTCCGGCACTGGCCTTCGGCCTGTCGATGCTGCTGACAGGCCTCATGGCGCGCGAGTTCGGCGCCTCGCGCCAGACCCAATTGTTCGCTGCCATCGTCATGGCGTTCGCGCCGATCGCGCTGATGGGCAGTTCGCTGTATCAGTACGTCTCATTCGATTACCTCGCCTGGGTCGCGTTGAGCTGGTGCGTCGTGCGCCTGTTGAACAGCGACGACGCACGCTGGTGGCTTGCGATCGGCGCCGTGATCGGCCTGGGCCTGCTGACCAAGTACACGGTGCTGGTCTGGGTCGCGGCCCTGGGCGTCGGTACGCTGATGACGCCGGCGCGGCGCTATCTGGCAGATCGGTCGCTGTGGTTCGGCGTTGCGATCTGCGCACTGCTGTTTCTGCCGAACGTGCTCTGGCAATGGCAGCACGATTTCATCTCGCTCGATTTCCTCCAGCACATCCATGAGCGCGACGTGCGCATCGGCCGCGCCGACGGTTTCATCACCGATCAATTCCTGGCCTGCGCCAACCCGGTCACCGTGCCGGTGTGGCTGGCCGGCCTGTATTTCCTGCTCATCGACGCACAGGGCCGCCGCTATCGACTGCTTGGCTGGATGTTCGTCACGGCCTTCGTGCTGCTGCTGCTCGTGCGCGGGCGCGCGTACTATCTGGGGCCAGCCTATCCGCTGCTGTTCGCGGCCGGCAGCGTGATGTGGCAGCGTGGACTTGCGCGCCTGCGCACAGGCGCTGCGCATGCGCTGGCTGCGCTGAGCTGGATCACGCTGCTGGTCAGCGGCGTTGCCTTCGCCTCGCTGTTCGTGCCGGTCGCGCCGCTGCATTCGCCGCTGTGGGACATTACGGCGAAAGTGCACGACGATTTTCGTGAACAGATCGGCTGGCCCAATCTGGCGCAGACCGTGTCGACCCTTTACCAAACGTTGCCGGCCGACGAGAAGGCGATCACCGTGATCCTCGCGGCCAACTACGGCGAAGCCGGCGCGATGAACATGTACCGTGGCCGCTATCCGCTGCCGCCGGTCACCAGTGCGGTCAACTCGTACTGGCTGCGCGGCTACGGCGATCCACCGCCGCAACAGGTGATCGCACTGGGCTATTCGAAGGCGCGGCTCGATGAGCTGTTCGCCGATTGCCGGCTGGCGGTGAGCGTCGTCAATGTCGACAACGTCGTCAACGAGGAAAGCCGCGATCATCCGGATATCTACCTGTGCCGGCAGCCGCGTGAGCCGTGGCCGTCGCTATGGCCAAAGATGCGTCACTATGGTTAGCGGCGCGCCGCGTCGGCTACAGTGGCGTGCATGACCGATCCTCAGCGCACGCCATTGCCCCTTGGCTTGCTGTCCCCGCGCTACTGGCTGTCGTGGCTCGGCCTCGGCCTGGTCTGGCTGATCGGACAGCTGCCGTATCGCGCCTTGTTTGCGCTCGGCCGTGCGCTGGGAACGTTGACGGTGCACCTGCCAGGCGAGCGCCGGCACGTCGCGCAACGCAATCTGGAATTGTGCCTGCCGCAACTTTCTGCGGCCGAGCGCAACGACCTGTTGCGCGCGACATTGCGCGATTTGGGCATGATGTTCGTCGAATTCGCGCTGGCCTGGTTCGGCTCGGAGCGCGCGATCGCGGCGGTACCGTGCGAGATCGAAGGCCTGGAACATCTGGAAGCCTGTCGGCGAAGCGGACGAGGCGCATTGCTCGTCGGTGGCCATTTCTCCCACCTGGAACTCTGCGCGCGACTGGTCTCGCAACGCATCCGCATCGCCGGCATGTATCGCGAAATGGACGATGCCGTGTTCGAACGCGCCGTGCTGCGCGCGCGCCTGCGCTACGCGCAGGCGATGTTCCTCAAGGAAGACTTGCGGCGCACGGTGAAATACATGCGCGCCGGCGGCACGGTCTGGTATGCGCCGGACCAGGACATGCGCGGCAAGGACAGCGTCTTCGTGCCGTTCTTCGGCGTGCCGGCAGCGACGATCACCGCCACGCATCACCTGGCGCGCCTGTCCGGCGCCGCCGTGATTCCATTCTTCCATCAGCGCAAGCCCGACGGCGGCTACGTGCTGCGCCTCGAAGCGCCGCTAGCCGATTTCCCCGGTGACGACGTCACGGTCGATACGGCCCGCGTCAACACCTGCGTCGAGCGCATGGTGCGCGACGCACCGGCGCAGTACCTGTGGATTCACAAGCGCTTCAAGACGCGGCCGGCTGGGGAGACGCCGGTGTATTGAAGTGCGAGGGCTGAGGGCTGAGGGCTGAGGGCTAAGAGCCGGACCCGACGCGGACCAACTGCGATTCTCTTGATCTTCAGCCCTCAGCCCTCGGCCCTGCTCCTCGTGATCTTCAGCCCTCAGCCCTCGGCCCTTATACTCAACCCTCTCGCCTCGGGGGAGACGACAGATGTCATTCCTGTTCATGCTGCTCGGTGCCGCGCTCGGCGCTTTCATCTGCGCCGGGATGTTCGAGGAAAGCACCGGCTGGACTGCGGCCGTGCTCGGCGCAATGGTGGGGCTGCTGCTCGGCCAGCTGCGTACGCTGCGCGCGCGCGTAAGCAATCTCGAACGCAAGCTCGAGCGAGTTGGCGAGACGGCTGCAGCTGCGAGCACTCGCAGCAGCCAGCCGCAGCGTCGGCGCCGACAACCGCGCCGGCGACTCCCGCAGAAGTACCGGTATCGACACCTGCGCCCGCGCCGGGCGGCACGCCGAGCGCTCCGGTCGGCTTCGAGCCCGCTCCTGACGTCGCGCAGATCCCGGCCACGGCGGCGGCAGCAGTCCGAACCGCGCCCCAGTCGCCACCGAGCCCTTGATCTCACCGAGCGTCGTCGCCGCGCAACCGACCGCCGTCGACAACGCAGTCGCGGCGGTCAAGCGCTGGTTCACGGAAGGCAACGTGCCGGTCAAGGTCGGCGTGATCGTGCTCTTCCTCGGCGTCGCCGCGCTGCTCAAATACGCAGCGGACCAGGGTTGGCTCAACGTGCCGATGGAGTTCCGCCTCGCCGGCATCGCCGCCGCCGCGCTCGGCGCGCTGATATTTGCCTGGCGCAAGCGCGAGTCGCACCGGCTGTTCGCGCTCAGCCTGCAGGGCGGCGCCATCGGCGTGCTGATCCTGACGATCTTTGCCGCATTCAAGCTCTACGCAATGCTGCCGGCCGGTTTCGCCTTCGCCCTGCTGGTCGTCGTCGTCGCCGGCGGCGCAATGCTGGCCGTGCTGCAGGACGCAATGGCCCTGGCGGTGCTCGCGATCGTCGGCGGCTTCCTGGCGCCGGTCCTGATCTCGACCGGTCACGGCAATCACGTCGCCCTGTTCAGCTACTACGCGGTGTTGAACGCGGCGGTGTTCGCGATCGCCTGGATCAAGCCGTGGCGCGTGTTGAACCTGATCGGCTTCGCCTTCACGTTCGGCATCGGCACGTGGTGGGGTGTGCTCGACTATCGCGCCGAATTTTTCGCCAGCACCGAACCGTTCCTGCTGCTATTTTTTGCTTTTTATCTTTTGCTGCCTTTGCTGTATGCCCTGCGCCAGGCGCCGGAGCGGCGCGATTTCGTCGATGGCACGCTGGTGTTCGGCACGCCGCTGATTGCGTTCGCGCTGCAAGTCGCCCTGCTCGAGCGCGCGCGCCTGCCGCTGGCTTTCAGCGCGGTCGGCGCAGCCGCGATCTACATTGTGCTCGCCGCGCTGGAGTTGCGCCGTTTCCGCCTGAAACTGCTCGGCGAATCACACGCGCTGCTCGCGCTCGGCTTCGCGACGCTGGCCGTGCCGCTGGCGCTGTCCGCGCAGTCGACGGCCTGCACCTGGGCGATCGAGGGCGCCGCACTGGTCTGGCTGGGCCTGCGCCAGCAACGCGCACTGCCGCGCTGGATCGGCTACACGCTGCAGCTTTTCGCCGGCGGCGCGTTCGTCTTCCATTTCAACGCGCATCTGTTTTACGGCATGAGCCGGATCGGCTTGACGCCGATCCTGAACGGCGAGTTTCTCGGTGCGCTGCTGATCGCGCTGTCCGGTCTGGCCAGCGCGCGCCTGCTCGACCGCGCCCGGCGCACGCCGATCGACACGCTGATGTTCTTCTGGGGCCTGCTCTGGTGGCTGTTCGCGTTCGGCAACGAGATCGAACGCAATGAGACCGCGGTGCGGTCGGCGGCATGGTGGCTCGTGCTGTTCTCTGCGACCGGCGTGCTCGCCGCCGAACTTCATCGGCGACTCGACTGGCGCGACTGCCGTTTCCCGGCGGCCGCGTCATTCGGACTGGCGCCGTTCTTCATCGCGTTGACGACCGACCTGCACGACGGTCCGCTCGAGAATTGGTCCGCACTGGCGTGGGCATTCTGGCTGGCTGCGGCACTGCGTTCGCTCGCCGATCTTGCCCGCGCCGAGATTGCGATGACGCGCCTGCTGCATGTCGCTTTTCTCTGGACCGTCGCCCTGGTGCTCGGCACCGAAGGCGGCGTGCTGGTCGAGCGGCACTTCGGGCTGGCGTCGATCTGGGTCGCGCTGGCCGGATTCGGGCCGATCGCGCTGTTGTTCTGGCTCGTCATGCGGCGCCTGGCGCCGGCGCGCTGGCCGCTCGGCGCCGAAGCCGAAGTACACCGCCACGTGCTGCTCGGCAGCCTGGCCTTCGTCATGGGCGGCGCGGCGCTGCTCGGCCTCGTCAACGAAGGCGACCCCGCGCCGCTGTCGTACGTGCCGGTGCTCAATCCGCTCGAACTCGCGCAACTGGGCTACCTGCTGCTGTTGCTGCTCTGGTTCCGCCAGGGCGAAAGCGAAGGCGGCGCGATGCTGAGCAGCGAATTTCGCGCACGTGCGCTGGCCATCGCCGGCGTGCTGCTGCTCACCGCGATCACGCTGCGCGGTGCGCACTTCCTCGGCGGCGTGCCGTGGAGCGAGACGCTGTGGTCCTCGCCGCTGGCGCAGGCCGCGTTGTCGATCACCTGGACGCTGGCCGGCATTGCCGCGATGCTGCTCGGCAAGCGCCGCGGCTCGCGCGCAGTCTGGTTCGGCGGCGGTGCGCTGATGGGCGTCGTGCTGATCAAGTTGCTGCTGATCGACCGCCAGTTCATGCACGATCTGCCGGCAATCATCGGCGTGCTCGTCGTCGGCGTCCTGCTCGTCGCGGTCGGCTATTTCGCGCCGGTGCCGCCGCGCAACGTGCCGGCCGCTGCAGGAGACGCCACATGATCCGGATTCGTACGGCGGTTTTGTTTACTTGTATAGTTTGTAGCACCGCGCCCGCGCAGGCGGCCACAGTCCGACCAGTTCGCCTACGCCTGGCCGGTGCAGACACAAGGCAGCGGCTCGGCGTGGCAGATCGAACTGACGCCGGAAGTCTATGCCACCGTCGTCAACGCCGACCTGCGCGACGTCGCCGTCGTCAACGCTGCCGGCGAAGCCGTGCCGGCCGCTGCGTATCACCCGCTCGTCGCGGCCGCGACCGCCCGCGAGGATCTGGTCAGCCCGCCGACGTTCACCTTGCCGGTACCGGCGAGCCCAATGGCGGGCACGGCGTCCGGCGACGCCATCCGCCTGCAGATCGAACGCGGCAGCGACGGCAAGCTGCGCCGCGTCGACGCCGACCTCGGCGCCGCGTCGGCACCGGCAGTGGACACGCGACACGATCTGCTGCTCGATGCCAGCGCGGTGAAGCTGGCGCTCGGTGGCGTGCGCATCGATTGGGCGCAATCCCAGTCCGACGTCAGCGCGCAGTTCGCCGTTGATGCCAGCGACGACTTGCAGCAATGGCGCAACCTCGCCGCCCGCGCCACCGTGCTGCGCCTGACGCAGAACGGCAACGTCCTCGATCGCCACGAGATCGCACTGAACAACGCGCATGCCGCCTACCTGCGCCTGCATCGGCTGGACGATGGACCCGACCTCGCGCAACTCACGGTGCAGTTGCGCACCGTCGCGCCGTCGACCGCGGCGCGTCCGGCGCGGCAATGGCTGGTCGCAGCGAGCGACGGCGCCGACAGCAAGCGCCTGGACTCCTCGCTGCCGCCCGGCGACGGACAGCAGCCGATTGCCTACCGTTACCATCTGCCGGCACCGCTGGCGATCGACTCGATCCGCATCGAACTGGCCGACGACAACTCGTTGGCGCGCATGCACGTGCTCAGCCGCCAGCGCGCCGACAACGAACCCAATGCATGGATGCAGCGCGCGAATCTCGTCGCGTTTCGCCTGCACCAGGACAGCGGCGTCATCGGCAACGACGAGGCTGCGGCTTCGCCCGGCACGCGGGCGCGCGACTGGCGCATCGAATCGGCAACGCCGCTCGAGCATGCGCCTGCGCTGTCGCTGGCCTACCAGCCGGATCGCTTCGTGTTCCTCGCCCAGGGCGAAGGACCCTACCGGCTCGTCGCCGGCAGCGCGAAGACGCAGCGCGGCGACTATCCGGTCGATGCCGCGATCGCCTCGCTGCGTGCGACCCAAGGCCGCGACTGGCAGCCGCCGCTGGCGACGCTGGGTTCGCGTGCGACCTTGCAGGGCGAGAG
Source organism: uncultured Gammaproteobacteria bacterium (assembly GCA_963738115.1). Taxonomy (GTDB): domain Bacteria; phylum Pseudomonadota; class Gammaproteobacteria; order Xanthomonadales; family Rhodanobacteraceae; genus Rudaea. Next base: position 36,558 of record CAVTVN010000009.1, read on the forward strand.
CGCGTTGATCGCGCCGGTAGTGGAGAAGAAATTCGACTGGAAGACCTGGCTGCTTTGGGCCGTGCTGGTCGGCGCAGCGGCATTGATCGGCGGCTTGGCGATGAGTTTGCTGGGAGAGAAGAAGGGCTGAGGGCCGAGGGCTGAGGGCTGAAGATCAAGAGCGTCCGCTCGCCCGCCTTTCAGCCCTCGGCCCTCAGCCCTCAGCCCTCAGCCCTGCTCTTGCGCCTCGCTTCGTATACTTTTGCATATTTCAGGAACACGTAGTACGCACCGGTCGCCGCGCTGATGAATCCGGCCCAGCCGTTGAGGAAATAGCGCTTGAACACGTACTGGCGTACGAAGAACACCGGTGGATAGAGCAGCATGCGCACGCCGAGGAAGCGCTGGCCGCGGCGCACCTTGTCGGCGACGAGGCCGCTGGAATAGGCGTTGATCTTGTCGACCTTGGTGCGGATGTCCGGTTCGCCGTAGTGCAGGAATACCGCGTCGCGCAGTGTGCGCACCGGACCGTCGACTTCGGGCGCGGCATGCACCGGCACGGCGTTCATGCGTCCGCGGCGGCGATCGAACAGGCGCAAATGTGTGTTGGTCCAGCTGAAGGCGTGCTGGAATGTCCAGAACATCTGTTCACGCCGCGGCAGGCGGAAGCCGGCCACCAGCGGCTGTTGCAGCGCGGCCTCGACCGGCGCGCGCGCCGCGTCGGTCAGCGCTTCGTCGGCATCGAGCAGCAATACCCAGTCGTGCGCCGCCTTGTCGATCGCCGACTGCTTCTGCTTCGAATAGTCGCGGAACGATTCGCTGAAAATTCGCGCCTTGTACCTTGCTGCAATTTCCAGCGTCGTGTCGGTGCTGCCGGAATCGAGCACGACGATGTCGTCGGCCCACGCTACGCTGGCGAGGCAACGCTCGAGCGTTGCCGCGTTATTGAACGTGGTGACGACGACGGACGGACAGGGCCTACGTGCAGCCCTTCGACCGCGATCGTCTCGCGCATCTGCGCCATCAGCGCCGCGCAGTACAGCGCCAACAGCCACCAGAACAACAGCCCCCACCACGCCGAATAGAACGCGAGATGCGTGTTCAGCGGAAAGCACATTACGGCCAGCGCCAGTGCCGGTGCGAAGGCACGATCGCGTGCTTCGACATCGGCGCGGCGCCAGGCGCGGATCGCAAAATACGCGCCGGCAATCCACAGCAGCAGACCGACGATGCCGGTTTCGCTCAGCACCTCGAGCGCGAGTTGATGTGCGTGAAACGCGCCCTCGTCGGTCTGCACGTCGACGAATTGGTCGCCCGGCGCCGCGTACTGCGGATACGCATGGCGAAAACCGCGCACGCCGACACCGGCGACCGGATGTGCGGCGGTCATGCGCAGCGCCGTGCTCCAGATGCGTACGCGGCCTGCGCCGGCCTCGTCGACATCGTGGGCGGAACCGCCGAATACCAGCAGCGTGCGCTGCACGCGTGCGGCAAAGGCGGCCGAGTCGCGATCGGCGGTCCATGCCGCCGTCGCAACGACGACCAGCGCGGCAAGACCCCATGCCGCGAAACGCAGCGGCGTGCGCGTCTGCCGCCAGAGGAACACCGCGACCACGATCGCGTACATCAACCACGCTGCGCGTGAGCCGGCGAGAAGGATCGGCATCAGCATGAACACCGCAGCAGCGATCAGGCCGCGCACGCCGAAACGCTCGCGCGCGCTGTTCAGCACGAACGGCGAGAGCACGGCCAGGACCGGACCAAGCTTGAGATTGCCGGCGCCGAAGATGCCGGCGAGACGTTCGGCCTCCATCGGCCCAGCGATGCTGTAACCGGTGAAGATCTGCACCCAGGCGTCGAGCAGCCAGAGCAGCACGATCATCGCGACCGCGCATTCGACATGCGGCCAGAGAGTCAAGTCGCGCAGGCAGAGCACGGCAAACAGGACGAAGGGCAGGAAGCGCAGGATGACCGCTACCGTGCTCCAGGTCTTCTGCGGAGCGACCGCGCCCGGCGCGGAAATCAGGGCAGCAAGCCAATAGCACGCGAACAACACGACTGCCAGACGCACGCCGGAATCGGTGCGCAGCGACCGGCGCGCGCGCCACGCGGCGGTCAAACCAAGAATCCCCGCCAGCACCACCGGCACCTCGGCGGCGACCTCGCCGATCGGCAGCAACGCGATCACGGCCAGCACGAGAATTGCCGGCCACTGCGCGCGCAGGCGTTGCCAGATCGAAGTTGCCTGCACCGCGGTTTCCGTTGCCTGTGGGAGAGGCGATTGTAGCGCCAAGCGCACGACGCTCAGCCGCGCGCGACCTGGTCGTACAGATCCAGCGTCGAGGCCTGCATGTCGACAAGGCGATAGCGGGTCAGCGGCGCGATCGGCGGCGCCACGCGCAGCAGCTCGGCGGCGCGCTCGACCACGCGTGTCATGTCGCCAGGCGCGACGCGGCCTTCCGGATACAGCTCGGCGAGCAACTCGCCGACGCCGCCGTACGCATAGCCGAGCACGGGCCGGCACAGCGCCAGCGCTTCGAGCACGGTGCGGCCGAACGCCTCGGGCTGCTGCGACAGCTGCAACACGAGCGCGCTGATCGCATAGATTTCGCTGACGTCGCTGCGCGGTGCGCTGATCGCGACCTGTTCGGCGACGCCGCGTTCGCGTGCCAGCTGCTCGATGCCGGCGACGTAGTTTTCCCTGCCGGCCTGGCGCGCGCCGAGCAGCAGCAGCCGGCAGTCGAGCCCGCGCGCGCGCAGCCCGGCCAGCAGTTCTATGGCATCACGATGGCCTTTCAGACGCGTGCCGCGCCCCGGCAACGTCAGCAGCGCGCCGCCACGCAGCTGCGGAAATTCGCCGAAGAAGGCTTCGCGCCAGGCGTCGCCGGGCTGATAGCCGAACGGGAAGTCGGCCGGATCGACACCGCGCGGGATCACCGTCAAGCTCGCCGGATTCGTGCGCGGCCAATGGCGCAGGACATGATCGCGCACGGTGTTGGAAACGCAGATCACGCGCTCGCCGCGGGTCATGATCGAACTGTAGACGCCGGGCGAATTCAGGCCGTGCACCGTGGTGATGAAATGCGGCCGCGGCGAACGCATGCCGGCCAATGCCAGTCGCGTCAGCCAGGCCGGCAGACGCGATCGCGCATGCACGATGTCCGGTCGCAGCTTGGTGAACAGACGTCTAAGCGTCCATACGTGACGCAGCGTGGCCAGCGACTTGCTGCCGATGTCGAGCGTAATGTGTTCGCTGCCTTCCGCCTGCAGCCGGTCGGCGAGGCGGCCGCCGGCGGAGACGACGATCGAGCGGTAGCCCGCCAGAACGAGCGCGTAGCCGATCTCCAGCGTCGAGCGCTCGACGCCGCCGGCCTGCAACGCCGGCAGCAGCTGGACAACGGTAAGGCGACGTCCCCGCACGTGGCCCGGGCCTTCAATCGGCCAGCGTGAACATTGCCCCGCAATATGGACACTTCGCGCTGCCGCTGGCCTCTATCGGCAGATAGACCTTCGGATGCGAATTCCACACGGACATGCCCGGCATCGGACACGACAACGGCAGATCGGCCCGGCTGACCGTATAGCGGTTCTCGGCATTTGCCGGAATCGACTTGACCGCGGCCGGATCGCGGCGCGTGGCGGGTGTTTCTGACATGGCAATCAATCCGGATGCAAAACGACATGCACAGTATAGATCAAGCAATTAGCAAGCCATCGCCTGATCGTGCGGCCGGCCGATTCTTCCGGCATGACTGCGCGACCGCGCGCGTCACGCAGTGACGTATCATGTCGACGGTCGACTGCTCATTTCGGGAGGGATCACGCCGTGGATTTCAACAAGCTCATCGCCCGCATCAAGAACATCCTGCTGACGCCAAAGACCGAATGGCCGGTAATTGCCGCCGAACCGGACACGGTCGTCGGGCTGTACAAGAACTACATTTTGATCCTTGCGGCAATCCCCGCCGTGATCACCTTCCTGCGCTACAGCGTATTCGGCGTCACCGTGCCGATCATCGGCGGCACTTACCATCTCGGCGTCGGCGCCGGCATCACGCAGATGATCGTCACCTACGTGGTCGGCCTCGGCGTCGCCTACCTGATGATGCTGATCATCGATGCACTGGCGCCGAGTTTCGGCGGCCAGAAGGACCAGACCCAGGCGCTCAAGTCGATCGCCTACGCGTATACCGCAAGCTGGGTCGCCTCGATCCTGACGCTGATCGGCGGACTGGGATTCCTGATCGTGCTGGCTGCGGGAATATACGGCATCTACCTGCTCTACCTGGGGTTGCCGCACACGATGAAATGCCCGCAGGACAAGGCTGGCGGTTACGCGGCCGTCACGATCATTCTTGCCATCGTGCTCAGCCTGGTCCTCGGCTTCGTCATGGCCAGCGTGACGGGACTCAATGCGATCCTCGGCGGCGCCTACAGCGGCAGCCCGCACTCGAGCAGCAACTACACGCCGGACAAGGCCAGCGGCGCAATCGGCGCGCTCGCTGCGATCGGGCAGAAGGCCGCCGAAGCCGGCAAGAAGATGGAAGCGGCGAAGCAATCCGGCGATGCGGACGCGCAAGGCAAGGCCGCCGGCGAAGCCGTCGGCCAGCTCCTCGGCGCCGCGCTCGGCGGCGGCGATTCGGTCGAGGCACTGGCGCCGGACGCGCTCAAGCCATTCCTGCCCGACACGCTCGGCGGCATGCCGCGCACGAGCATGGAGGTCGAACGCAACGCGCAGATCGGCATCCAGGTCTCCAACGCCAAGGCGACCTATCGCAACCCACAAGGCGGCGCCGAGTTGCGCCTGGAAATCATCGACACCGGCGGGGCGAAAGGCTTCATGGCCCTGGCCGGTTTCGCGGGCGTGGAGCAGGACAAGCAGAGCGACCACGGCTACGAGAAGACCTATCACCAGGACGGCCGCATGATCCATGAGGAATGGAACAACGACGGCAACGGTGAATTCACCGTCATTCTCGGCGACCGTTTCGTCGTCGAGGTACACGGCTCGGGCGTGCCGAACATCGATGCGGTCAAGGCCGCCATTGCCGGGTTGAATCTGGCAGGACTCGAAGCACTGAAGGGCCAGGGCGTCAAGAAGGGCTGATCTTCGGCCTGTCGCATCTGCCGCGTGGGAGAGGACGCCACATCTTCACGCACTGAAATCTTCACCCTCTCCCCAACCCCTCCCCCATCAAGGGGAGGGGTTAAATCAAACTGCCATCACGATTTCGCCAGGTGCGAGTCCAGCGAGATATGCACCTTGATCTCATCGCCGACGGCCGGCACCAGCTTGCCAACGCCGAAGTCGGAACGCTTCAACGTTGCGTCCGCCTCGAAGCCGGCTGACGGTCCCTTGCCCATCGGGTTGTCGCCGATCTTGTTGACCTTGGCGTTCAGGACAACCGGCTTGGTCACGCCGTGAACGGTCAGGTCGCCGCTGATCTTCAACGCCGTCGGCGCCGGTTTTTTCCACCTTGCTGCTCTTGAACGTGATCTCGGGATACTTCGCCGCATCGAAGAAATTCGGCGACTTCAGATCGTCGTCGAGCTTGGCCACGCCGGTGTGCAAGCCTTCCAGCGGCAGAGTAACCGCGATCGATGATTTGGTCAGGTCGGCGGTGTCGAGCTGAAAATCGGCAGTGATCTTCTCCAGATGCACGATCGGATTGGAAAACCCCAGGTGGTTGTAAGTGAAGGTCACGTAGGTGTGGTTCGTGTCGACATCGTATTTCTGCGCGGCAATCGCCGGCAGGCTGGCAGCCAGCAACAGGCAAGAGATGAAGCGGCGAATCATGGGTCGTACTCCTTTCGATTGGGCATGATGGAAACTTGGTGGGGCGAAACCTGATGGTGGCGATGAGTCGGCAGAGCAATGGCTGCCGAGGTAATCTGACAGACCTCCTCAGGCACGACGGCGTTCCCCGAGCAGTGGATGCTTGCCGGATTTTTACGTTCCGGCCACGTGCCGAGTCCTTTCGTTGGCATTCATGATGGCGCAGCGAGCGCTCGGCAAGATGGGAGCCTTGCGGCAGTAGCAGACCGGGCAGCGGGCAGGAACCCTTCATCGGCGCAACGCCGCGTTGCGCCAGGCTTTACAATGCCGGCGTGAACGATGCCGAGGCGAACGCGCACCCCGATCAGTCCGCCGACGATGGCCTCCGCGCCGGTATGGCTGATCAGCGACGGCCGCGCCGGCAACGAACGCCAGGTCCAGGCGCTCGCCGATGCGATGCAGCTGCAGTCGCGCAGCATGCATGCGTCCCTGCGCGCGCCGTGGCGTTGGTTCGCGCCGCGGCTGACGTCCGCGGTGCGCTGGGCGTTCCCCGGCGCCGTGGCGGCCGAACTGCACGCGCCCTGGCCGGCACTCGCGATCGGCTGCGGCCGCCAGGCCGCGTTGCTGACGCGAAGCCTGCACGAGATGAGCGGCGGCGGCACGTTCGTGCTGCAGATCCTCGATCCGCGCATCGCCACGACACATTTCGACCTCGTCGTCGCACCGCGCCATGACGGCCTGACCGCGGCCAACGTGATCCAGACGCTCGGTGCGCTCAATCCGATCGACGACGCCTGGCTGGCGCGCGCGCTGCAGGAATTTCCGGCGCTGGCGCAATTGCCACGGCCGCGCACTGCCGTGCTCGTCGGCGGACCACGGCGCGGCCTCAATCTGGACGAACGCTGGCTCGACACTCTGATCGCGCGCATCGACACCTGGCGCGAACGCGATGGCGGCAGCGTGCTGGTCACGACGTCGCGGCGTACGCCGCCGGCATGGCGCGAACGCCTGCGCGGCGCGTTCCGCAACGGCTGCACCTGCTTCTGGGGCGGCGTCGAAGACGGCGCCAACCCCTACGCGAGCTATCTCGCCGTTGCCGACCGCCTCGTGGTCACGCCCGATTCCGTCAACATGCTCAGTGAAGCGTGCGCCGTCGGCGTCCCGGTGATCACGCAGCTGCCGCCGGGAGCGCCGCCGAAACTCGCCGCGTTCCACGCCGAGCTGCGCGACCAGGGCTGGCTGCACGACGTCGATGTGGATTTTTCCACTTTGCGCCAGCCGGCGCCGTTGCGCGAGATTGCCGCGGTCGCGAGCAAGATCTGGCATTGCATCGAGGCGACGCGTCCGGATGTCGGCGCGCGTCTGCAGAGGCGAGGGCTGAGGGCTGAGGGCTGAGGGCTGAAAAAAGCCAGCAGGTTGAGACGCTCCTGATCTTCTCCCTCAGCCCTCAGCCCTCAGCCCTCTGCCCTCAGCCAAACCCCAACCCCGCAGCAGCAGCCACCGACAACACGGCGGCGGTATGGCGCGCGAGTGCCGCATCGCGCGGCACCAGGCGCGGACGCGCATCGAGCGTGCAGGCGAGCGAACGCGCGAGCAGTTCGGCGTGCGCCGCGGCGAGGTCCTGTGCCTGCGCCGGGGTGACGATGCCGGCCGTCGCGGCCGCTGCGATCAGCTCGGCCGTGTTGCCGCTGACGAGCAACTCGGGGCGGGCGTTCGCGTTCATCAGCACCAGCGCCTGCAGCAGGAACTCGATATCGAGCAGCGCACCGGCGCCCTGCTTCAGGTCGAGCAGCGCCGCCGTCGAGCGATCGCGTTCGACGCGCCAGCGCGCACGCATCGTGCTGACCTGCTCGCGTACCGCGGCGGCATCGCGCACCTGCGCGAGCACGGCACCGCGGCGCTCGGCGAAGCGCGCAGCAGTGGCCGCATCGCCGGCAATGATGCGCGCGCGCACGAGCGCCTGCTGCTCCCAGATCCACGCCCTTTCGCGCTGGTACTCGGCGAACGCCTCGAGGCTGACGACGAGCAGACCCTTGCCGCCGTCCGGACGCAGGCGCACGTCGACTTCGTACAGGCGTCCGGCGCGCGACTGCACGGTCAACCAGTGCACGACGCGCTGGGCCAGGCGGGCGACGTAGCGGATGCCTTCGAGCGGCCGCTCGCCATCGCTCTCGCCGCCAACCGCCGCGTCGTCGTAGACGAACACCAGATCGAGGTCCGAGGCAAAGCCGAGCTCCGCGCCGCCGAGACTGCCGTAACCGATCACGGCGAGGCTGCTGCCGTCGGGCAGTCTGCCGTGGCGCTGCGCCACATCGCGCTCGGCCAGCGCAAACGTGCGCGCGACGATCGCGTCGGCGACATCGCTCAGCGCGCGCGCGGTCGCAACCGCGTCGGCGTGGCGGTTGCTCGCCAGGCCGATGCGGAAGCCGGCGCTCTGCTTTTCCTCCTGCAGTACTTCGACTTCCGCTTCGGCGTCGCCGCCATCGATGTGCGTCAGGCGGCGGTCGAGGTCGGCATCGAGCTCGGCGCGCGTCGGCACGCTCACCTCGATGCGCGCGTCGAACAAATCGTCGAGCAGCAGCGGATGCGCAATCAGGCGTTCGGCCAGCAGCGAACTTTCGGCGAACAGCGCGACCAGACTCGCGCGCGCGGACGATTGCTCTTCGAGCAACGCCAGGTAAGCCGAGCGCCGCAGTACACCGTGCACGAGCCGGATCAGCCGCTCGAGGCAGACGTCCGGCGCAGCACTCGCCGCGGCTGCCTCGATCAGCACCGGCAGCAGCCGCTCGAAGCAGGCGCGCGCGCGCACCTCGAGCGTGCGCAGCACGGGACTGGCGAGCAATGCGGCGAGTTGCGCGTGCAGCGATTCGGCATTGGCGAAGCCGAACGCGCCGAGTTCGCCGGCGACGGCTTCACGCGCGGCCAGACGCCGCCAGTACGCCGACACCGCGGCGCTGCGTTCGGCCACCGGCTGCCTCGCTGCGCACCGGCGCGATCAGCGCAGTGAACTCCTCGGCCACGCCGTCGCGCGCCGACGCCAGCGCCCACTCCAGCGTGCCCCAGTCGCGATAGCGCATGCCGGCTGCCAGGCGCGCACGCGTGAAGGCGTCGTCCGGCAATTCGTGCGTCTGCTCGTCGCGCAGCATCTGCACGCGGTTCTCGAGCTGGCGCAGCAGCAGGTAGGCCGCGCGCAGGCGCTTTGCGCTGGCCGAGCCGAGCGCGCCGATGCGCTCGCACGCAGCCAGCGCCGGCAGCAGGCCGCGCTCGCGCAGTCCCGGTTCGCGGCCGCCGCGGATCAACTGCAGCAGCTGCACGATGAATTCGATCTCGCGGATGCCGCCGGGACCGAGCTTGAGATGCTGCGCCAGATCCTTGCGCGCGACTTCCGCGTCGATCAGCGCCTTCATCTCGCGCAGGCCGGCGAACGCGGTGTAGTCCAGGTAGCGCCGGTATACAAATGGACGCAGCGTCTCGCGCCAGGCGCTTGCCGGCGGCGATGTCGCCGGCGACCGGGCGCGCCTTGATCCAGGCGTAGCGCTCCCAGTCGCGGCCTTCGCGCTGGTAGTACTGCTCCATCGCCGCGAAGCTCAGCGCGACGCGGCCGGCACTGCCGAACGGGCGCAGGCGCAGGTCGACGCGAAATACGTAGCCGTCGACGGTGATCTCGGCGAGCAGCTTGACCAGTTGCTGGGCGACGCGCGCGAAATACGCCTCGTTCGCCAGCGGCCGCGTGCCGTCGGTCTGCCCGTTCTCGGCGAAGGCCAGCACCAGATCGATGTCGGACGAGAAATTCAGCTCGCTGCCGCCAAGCTTGCCGAAGGCGAACACGACCAGGCGTTGCGCGTTGCCGGCAGCGTCACGCGGCACGCCGTGACGCGCGCTCAACGAGCGTTCGGCGTGGCCCAGCGCCATGTCGAGGCAGCATTCGGCCAGCGCGGTCGCGCCGGCCAGCGTCTGCTCGACCGTATCCAGACCGTTGACGTCGCGCCAGATCAGGCGCAGCGCTTCGCGGCGGCGGAAGCGGCGCAGTTCGCGCATCGCGCCGGCTTCGTCGATATCGCCGGGCCATGCCGGCCGTGCGCACGTCGGCCGCACGCGGATCGCCCATCAGCGCGATCAGGTCGCGGCCGAGCAGTGCCGGTTCGCGACGAAAACTTTCGAATGCGAAATCGCTGGCGACGAGAACGCGCTGCAGGTGCTCGGCGACGCCGGCGTCGTCGTACAGCGCGACGCCCGCCTCACGGCAGCGCTCGACCAGCAGCGCATAGCGGGCGAACGAGAATTCGGCGATGGTCGGCGGCGCGGTCATGCTCGCATTTAACGACGAAACGCCGTGACAAAGAAATCCCGCTGGTCGCGAGGCCGATATCGACGGCCGACCAATTGCCGCGGCCCAAAAAAGAACCCCGCCTGGGCGGGGTTCTTCTCGCTGTGTGTGAAGGACTCTAGTGAGGCTGCATGGTGCCGTGCCCCGCGCCGTTCGCGTGCGGCATGGACGTGGCAATCGCGGCCGACTGCATCACCCGGCGAGGTGAGGGCGATCAGGCGACCGACGATGCCGTCGACCTTCGGCGAACCCAGGCCCGTCGTCGCGTCCCAGCCGGGGCCTGCGGCGTAACCATCAACCTCCACGTCGTTGTTGGACGAATCCAGCTCGAGCACCGAATTGTTGCCGTCGGTGACGTCGTGGAAAGATGGGCCATAGGTCGGCGGAGTCTGGCCGATCTGGTAGAAAGCCGCATTCAGATAGCCCAGACGGTGCCCCGCGGCCTGGTCCGCGATGGCGGCGATCGCGGCCCATTGCGGCGAACCGGCGCTGGTGCCCCCAAACAGGAAGAAGCCCTGCGCACCGAAGGTGCCGTTGCTGCGCGGCTGCGTGTAGACGGTAATGACGCCGGCTTGAGTATCGGCGTTGTAGGCCACGTCGGGAACGGTGCGTCCTGTAGCTCTTGACATTGCTCTTCTGGAACGGCGGCGGATCGAACAGCACGCTGACGCCGCCACCGGTGGCTTCGCTCTCAAGTAGAGTGCAGGCGCTGTTGGCGCAGAACAGCTCATTCCAGGCGATCTCACCCTGATAGGCGCCACCTCCCGAGCAGATGTTGTTAGCGTCGCAGGAATAGTCGCTCGCGGTCAGCGTCGGTGCCGCCAACGCCGGAGACGAGCGGATCGTCCGGCCGGCGATGGAAGCTGCCAGCGTCCAGGAACTGCCATCGCAGGTGGGCTGCGCTGCTCCTTCGTCGCCGGAGGAAGCGAACAGCGTGATGCCCTTCTGCGTGGCACGAGCGAACGCGGCGTGATACGCCGGCCGCGGTGACCGGATCCTGGCAACTCTCGTTCTCGCCGAAGCTCATCGAAATGACGTCGCCGACGATTGTTGTCGATCGCGTAGTTGAGCGCGCTCAGGATGTCGGAGTCCTGGTCGGACTTGGACAGCACGAGCGCGACGTTCGCGCCGGGCGCGATCGCGTGCGCCCATTCCACGTCGAGCGTGATCTCGCCGGTCCAGCTGCGCTGGTCCGCGCTGGTGAAGTCGAACGGGCGTCAGACCGTCCGGAGCTACCTGGGTGAAGAATGCCGAGCTCAGAGGAAGGCCGTAGAAACTCGAAAAGGCATCGACGTCACTGGTGATCTTCGGGCTCTGGAACGCATCGATGATGACGATCGTGCGGCCGGTGCCGTCATAGCCGGCGCTGATCAGGTTGTCTGTGCCATACGCATGACGCATCTCGTAGGGGTCGTAGCAAAGTTGGCCCGGCGTGAGGCCCACCTGACAAGTGAAGAGCCCGAAGCTCGGCGAGTTGACGGCGGCCGGCACGGCCTCCGGGCCCATCACCAATTGCGGCGAAACGGCATGTGGCCGTGCGATGGGAGCACCACTGCCGCCGAGTGCCAGCGCGCAGAGCACGGCCAAGTCCCATGCAGGACGAAATTCTTGTGCAGGTACGAATATTCATGTTGATACCTCGTTCAGGTACAACTGAAATGCGACGGACTCGGGAACGCTCGCCCGGTCGCGCGCACTACCGAACGGGCGCCACCCTGTGACGCAAGCATAGTCGGCGCTGTTGACGGTCTGAATCGAGAACGAAATCGTTTTACATAAGTTTGCCAAGCTGATCGAAAGCTGATGAAAAGCTGACAAACGTGGCATGGTGTCCGGCTTCGACCTCGCGGGTGTCCAAAGTCCGTTCGCGTTGATGCATCGCGCGACTTTCTCCTTCACCACTGACGGTCGACGCGGTTCCAAGGCTTGTCGAAGGTCAAGGCGAATGGAGTTCGCTGAACGCCGGGCACAGAAAAAGGCCCACCGCGATTGCTCACGGCGGGCCGCCCTCCCCACAGATCTTGTATTTCTTTGTGGCGACAGTTTTAAGCGATTCGGCGCCGCTTGCCACGTCGCGGCGCAGCAAATTTCTGCCTGAACGCCGAAAAAAACGCACTCCGGTACAATCGATTGCCGGAGGTTCGCGATGGACCCTGCCTCGCCCACGACATCGACCGACGCCAAGGCGACACAGTCCGCCGACGCGCTGTTCGATGCGGTCTACACGCGGCTCAAGGCGATGGCCGGCCGCCAGCTTGCGCACGGGCCGGCAGAAGCCTCGCTCGATACGACGGCCCTCGTCCACGAGTTGTATCTGCGCGTCAGCGCGAACCGCGAGCTTGCGTTCGCCCACCCTGCGCAGTTCTTTGCCTATGCCGCGCGCGCCATGCGCCATCTCCTGCGCGACCGTGCGCGCGACCGTCTGCGTCAGCGCGCCGGCGGCGGCTGGGTGCGGGTCACTTTGACCGGCAGCGATCCGATCGCGATCACCAGCGCCGAACAGGCGCTGGCGCTCGACGAAGCGCTCGAACGGCTGGCGCAGACCGACGCGCGCGCCGCCCAAGTCGTCGAAATGCGCTATTTCGCCGGACTGGCGCTCGAGCAGGTCGCCGAAACGCTGGGCCTGACGCGGCGTACGATCGATCGCGACTGGCGCTTTGCGCGCGCGTTCCTGCACGACCAGCTCGGCTGATGTCGCATCGCCGGCGCGTCCGGCGTTCACCTCAAGCGTATGCAAGAGCCACAAGCCACGTCGCTGAAAACACGCAGAATCGGCTGCGCGATCTGTTCGAACGCGCCGTCGACGTATGCGCCGCCGAACGTGAGGCATGGATCGACGCGCACGCGACGAATCCCGGCGAACGCACGGCGTTGCGGCGACTGCTCGCCGCCGACGACGGCAGCGGCTTCCTCGACACGCCGGCAACCGAACACGCCGCACGGTTTGCCGCCGACGAGGTCACCGCCGACGGCTTGATCGGCCAGCGCATCGGCGCGTTCCGCCTCGTGCGTACGCTCGGCCGCGGCGGCATGGCCGCCGTGTTCCTGGGCGAACGCGTCGATGCGGATTTCGAACAGCACGTGGCGATCAAGCTGCTGCGCCGCGGCCTGTATTCGGAACTCGAGCAACGCCTGTTCCAGCGCGAACGCCAGGTGCTGGCCACGCTCGATCATCCGAACATCGCACGCCTGATCGACGGCGGCCTTACCGACGCCGGCATCCCGTTTCTCGTCATGGAGCACGTCGACGGCGTGCCGATCACGCAGTACGCGGCCGAGCGCGGCCTCGACGTGCGCAGCCGCCTGACACTCTTCCTCGCCGTCTGCCGCACGGTCGAAGCCGCGCACCGCAGTCTGATCGTACATCGCGACATCAAACCGTCGAACATCCTCGTCGAAGGCGACGGCACCGTGAAGCTGCTCGACTTCGGCATCGCCAAGCTGATCGAGGAGGACGACGCCGGCGCGACCGTGGGCGTGTACACGCCCGAATACGCCGCTCCGGAGCAGATCGGCGGCGGCGCGATCACGACCGCGACCGACGTCTACGGTCTCGGCGTGCTGCTGCACGAACTGTTGCTCGGCGTGCGTCCCGATGGCAACCACTCGCGGCGGCCGTCGTCGCGCGCCGGCGAGTCCGGCGCCCGCGCCGGCGGCGACGCAAACGCGCTCGAACCGGCGCAGCTGCGCCGCCTGCTGCGCGGCGACCTGGACAACATCCTGCTCAAGGCGCTCGATCCGGAACCCGCGACGCCGCTACGCATCGGCCGGCGCGCTCGCCGACGACATCGAACGTCACCTGGATCACCGGCCGGTCGCCGCGCACCCGCCATCGCGCTGGTATAGAAGTGTAAAATTTGTGCAGCGCCATCGCAGCGGCGTGGCGCTGAGCGCGATCTTCGTCGATCGGCATCCTGTCTGCGCTCGGCTTCGCGCTGTGGCAGGCCGACGTCGCCCGGCGCGAGGCCGAACGTGCGAATACCGTGCGCGATTTCGTGCAGGGCATCTTCGACCCGGTGCGCGATGGCGTCGCCGAAGGCAAATTGCCGAGCATCCGCGACCTGGTTGCGACCGGTGCGGAGAACCTCAAGGCGAACAAGCAGCTCAAGCCGGCCGAACGCGTCGATCTGACCCTGATGTTCTCCCAACTTGCCGACGACGTGGGCGATCGATCCGCCGCGCGCGATCTTGCCGCCGCCGCCGGCAGCCTTGCGGCGAGGACGCTCGATCGTCTCGATCCGCTGGCCATTCAGGCGCTCGAACAAAACGGCAGCCTGGCGATCCGCAGCGGCGACTACGCCGCCGGCGAGCCGGCGTTGCGCGAGGCGCGCGACCGGCTCGAAGCCACGCGCACCGGCGGCATGTCGCTGGTCAACGTGCTCGACAATCTCGCCGTGATCGAAATGGACCGCGACCGGACCGAGGCCGCGCTCGCGCTCGAACAGCAGGCGCTCGACGAGCGCATCCGCACGTTCGGCGCGGAGGCGCGCGAAATTGCCGGCGGCTACAACAACCTCGGTTACGGCCTGGAAGGTGCGGGACGGTTCGACGAGGCCGCCGCCGCTTATCAGCGCGCCTACGAGATCGACCTGAAGTTCCGCCAGCCCGACAGCTACGACGTGCTGACCGGCTTGTCGAACTGGGGCTGGACGCTCGTTCGCGCAGGCCGTCTGCATCGCGCCGCCGAACTGCTGGCCCGCGCGCAGGCAGATCTGGACAAGATCGGCGGCAAGCCGCGCATCATGAACATACTCAATGCGCAGAAACTGTGCGCAGTCGAAACGATGCTGGCCGACATCGCCGCCGCCGATCATGCGTGCGCGCAGATGCTGCAGCTCACGGCGCAGCTCGTCGGCGAAGCGGACGCAACTTACGCCGATTCGCTGCGGCTGGAAGCCGGACATCTGCTCGAGAGTGGAAGACTGGCGCCGGCACTCGCTGCCGCGCAACGCGGCTGGGACCTCTACGGCGATTCGGCGGAAAGCCGCTCGCGCCGCGGCGCGCTGTTGCGTACCCGCGCGGAAATCGAATGGCTGCAGGGCAATGCCGCTGCTGCACGCGACGACGCGCTGGCGGCGCGATCGATGATGGCGGCAGTTCCCGATGTACCGGCGTTGCTCGCGCTCGACGGCATCGCGGTCCTCGCCTGTTCGCGCGCGCCGGCTCAGGCCTGCCCTGCCGACCTCGAATCGGCGTTCGCGACGAAACTGCAGTCTGCGGCAACGAACACGCCATCCGCGCATGCTGCTGGCGCGTCTCGCGTCCGCGCGACGCGAGTTCGAGCGCGGAAACGCGGCGTCCGCGCTGATCACGATCGAAAGCGCCATCGCCAGTGCGGGCTCGGAGCTCGACAATCATCCGCTGTTGCGATCGGCGCAGGTCTGGCGCGCCGTCGTACTCGATGCCGAACAACGCTGTGCCGATGCCCTGTCGGCACGCGCACAGGCCGCACGCGCGACTTCGTTCGATGGCTATCCGTGGCTCGTCGAGGCGAACGCGGCGCTCGCCGGTGCACACAACTGCCCGCCGCCCTGACCGGCATCGAACGCAGCCCAGCCATGTCGATGCGGCGAGCGCGACTTTGCGGTCAACTCGGCTCGGGATTGATTTCGCGCCGGCGCATTCACTCGCAGTGCGCGTTGGCGCGCTTTCTTACCGGTGGAAGCGGGGCGGCAAACTTGGCAAGGGATCTCAAGGTGCCGCGAGCTTGGCGCCCCATAACGTTCGAACCAGCCGAGAATGTAGGCGACCTTGGCCATCATGTTGCTCGGCTTCTCCGAGATCTCGTGACTGGCGTCGGGCACGCGGATCATCACCGACGGCACCTTGCGCAGTTTCAGCGCTTCGTAGAATTGTTCGGCGTCCGAACTCGGCGTGCGGTAATCGACTTCGCCGGTCATCAGCATCGTCGGCGTCTTGACGTTGCCGACATACGTGAGCGGCGAGCGCTTCATGTAGTCGTCCTGGTTGTCCCACGGCATGCCGGCGAACCAGTATTGCGTGCCGAACGACGGCAGATCGGCCGTCAGCACCAAGCTGTACCAGTTGATGACCGGTTTGGCGACGACGGCCGCGCGAGAAGCGGTCGGTGTGGCCGACGATCCACGCCGTCAGCACGCCGCCGCCGCTGCCGCCGGTGACGAACAGGCGCTTCGGATCGACATAGCCGCGCTCGATGACCGCATCGACGGCGGACATCAGGTCGTCGTAGTCGTGGCTCGGGTAATCGTGATGGATCAGGTTGCCGAACTTCTCGCCGTAGCTGGTGGAGCCGCGCGGGTTGATGTAGAGCACGACGTAGCCGGCGGCTGCGTACAGCTGATCCTCGGCGGACAAGCGCGGACCGTAGTTGGCGAACGGGCCGCCGTGGATTTCCAGCATCAGCGGATACGATCTGCTTCGCGTCGAAACCGGGCGGCTTGACGATCCAGCCTTCGATCGAGAGCTGATCGAAGCTCGACGGGAAACGGATTTCCTCGAGCGTGCCGAGCGTGGTGTGCGCGAACAGGCCGGCGTTCAGATCGGTCAGCCGCTTTGCCTCACCGCCGCGCGTGCCGACGATCGCGATATCGGCCGGATGCTGCGCCGAGGTCTGCGTGAAGGCGATCGTCCCGGCTTGCGGCGCGACCGTGAACTGCCCGCCCGCATACGGCCGGCCGAGATCGAGGCCGCCGACATCGCCGACGAGCGCGTGGACTTTGCCGTCGAGACTCGACGTAGCCGATGCGCGTGATGCCCTCGTCGTCGTACTGGAAATACACGCCGTTGCCGCTGCTGTCCCACTGCGGATTTTCGACATCGCGGTCGAAGTCGCCGGTCACGATGCGCGCTTGCGCGCCGTCGCGATCCATGACGTACAGGTGCGTGACCTGATAGCCCTGCTTGCGATCGTCGAAGCCGACGTAGGCGATGTGCTTGCCGTCGGGCGCGACGACGGCCGAATGATCGGGACCTTCGCGATCGGTCAGCGCGCGCACGGGTCCGCCGTCGGCGGCGACTTCGTAGACTTCCGAGTTCAGCGGGTGATAGTCCGCGTCGTCATGCCGGTTCGCCGTGAAGATCAGATGCGTGCCGTCCGGCGTCCAGGCGATGCTGCCGTCGTCGTCGAAATCGCCGTCGGTGACTTGTTGCGGCGTGCCGCCATCGGCGGTCATCGCGAACAGGTGCGTGTGGCCGCGGGCGAGATAGCCGCGGCCGTCGAATCGATAGACCAGCCGGTCGATGACCTTGATGTCCGGTCCCCAGTTCGCGCCCTTCGGCGGCGCCGGCATCTTCGCGATCGGCGTATCGGCCGGATCGTCGACGAACATCGCAAACGCAATGCGCTTGCCGTCGGGCGAGAACGTCAGCTGGCGCGGCGGATGCGCGAGCGAGGCCAGGCGCGCGCTGTCGCCGCTGTCCATCCAGCGCATGCGGATCTCGCCGGTCTTGTGCCCGGCCTTGTCCTCGTACGTCACCGCATAGATCAGGCGCGAGCCATCCGGCGAGAAACGCGGCGAAGCAGCGACTTCATCGGGCGGCGTCAACGCGTGCAAGCCGCTGCCATCGGTGCCGACGATCCAGATGCTGTGGCGATCGTCGTCGTTCATGATGTCGTAGCCGGAGCGCACGAACACGACGTGCTTGCCGTTCGGCGCGATGCGCGGATCGGCGGCCCATTGCAGGTCGAAGATCTGCTTCAGGCCGAAACGTGCCGGCGGCGCTGCAGCCTGTGCCGGCAAAGCGCAGCACGCCACAAGGGCCAGGAACAGCGCAATGCGAAGGCCGGCGACGGTCCGGTACTCGATCAACGTGGCAACGAAACGATTCAATGGACTCCCCTTTGCTGCTGCGGATCGCCGGGCGCTGGACGCGCGGCACAGGGGCGGAGAATAACCGCCCTGCCAGCCGCGCTCAAAGTAAAACCCGCCTGCGGATTGCCGCGATCGACTGCAACGGCGCCCATCGCGGCCGCGAGATTCGGAGGCTGAAGGGTGGCTCGATGTCGCAAAAGCTCGCGCAACGGCGTTCATTGCACGCACAGGGGGATTGCGTAGCCGCGCCGCACCTGAGCGCGGTAGGGACGCGACGACCGTCGCGACCAGGGAGGAGACGGATGAAACCGCAACAACACTATCCCGCGCGCCGGGCCGCGCTGGCGTTGATGATCGCCTGCGCCACAGGCGCCGCCGCAGCCGCCGGTGTTGACGCGCTCACCGCAGTCGATGCGACCGGCATGGTGAGAACGGTGACCCAGACCGGCGTCATCGACACGACCAGTCCGTTTTTCCAGAGCCTCGGTACGAACGGCCGCTCGTGCTTCACCTGCCATCGTCCGGAGACGGCCTGGACGGTCACGCCGGCGAGCGTGCAGGCGCGCTTCAACGCCAGCGCCGGCACCGATCCGATTTTCCGCACCAACGACGGCTCCAATTCGCCGCATGCCGACGTGTCCACCGTCGATGCGCGCAAGCGCGCGTACAGCATGCTGCTGAACAAGGCGCGTGATCCGCGTCGGCCTGCCGATCCCGGCCGGCGCTGAATTCACTCTCGAACAGCGTCGACGATCCGTACGGCTTCGCCAGCGCCAGCGAGCTGTCGCTGTTCCGCCGGCCGCTGCCGTCGACGAACCTGCGCTTCCTGACCGCCGTCATGTGCGGACGGCCGCGAAACGCACGCGCCGTTCAAGCCGCCGATGGAGCCGGCGTCGACATGGCCGATCTGTCGCAAGCTTCAAGGGCCAGGCGACCAACGCCACGCTGGGTCATGCGCAGGGGGCGTCGCCGCCGAGCGACGCGCAGCTGCAGCAGATCGTCGACTTCGAGCTCGGCCTGACGACCGCGCAATGGCAGGACGCCAACGCCGGCTATCTCGGCGACGATGACGCCGCCGGCGGTCCGCGCAAGCTCGCGAACCAGCCGTTCTACATCGGCATCAACGATGTGCTCGGCGCCGATCCCGACGCTGGCCGCGTTCGATCCTGCCGCGTTGCGCCTGTTCGACGCCTGGCAGTCCGCGCACGGCAACGCCGGCGGCGCGGCGCGCGCCTCGATCGCGCGTGGCGAACAGCTCTTCAACAGCAAGCCGATCGCGATCACCGGCGTCGGCGGCCTCAACGACGCGCTCGGCATGCCCGGTGATCCCCGGCACCTGCACGACCTGCCACGACGCGCCGAACGTCGGCAACCACTCGGTCGCGCTGCCGCTCAACATCGGCACCGCCGATGCCGACCGGCGCACGCCCGACATGCCGCTGTACACTCTGCGCAACAACGCGACCGGCGAGACCGTGCAGACGACCGATCCGGGCCGCGCGCTGATCACCGGCAAGTGGGCCGACATCGGCAAGTTCAAGGGCCCGATCCTGCGCGGCCTCGCGGCGCGCGCGCCGTACTTCCACAACGGCATGGCGGCGATCGCTGAGCGACGTCGTCGATTTCTACGACACGCGCTTCAACATCGGCTTCACCGCGCAGGAGAAGAACGACCTCGTCGCGTTTCTGAACGCGCTGTAAGAAAAGGCGACGTCGACTTCCGCGCCCGGGCCGCCGCAGCTGCCTGGCCAATGCGGCATGCACGAGCCGTCGGCCGGCAGCAAACAGCCTTGGATGGGTTCGGCACCGCGCCAACTCCAACCCAGGCGCGCATGCCACACAATCCGGTGTTCGGCATTGTCGGACCATCGGGCCGCATCAGCCTGCCGCACCCAATCGTGCCACCGTCCGCCACCACGGCTACGGCACGGAGGCCACGCGATGAGCGAGACTCCGAGGCGCCGGAAAATTCCGCACCACAGTCGACGGACGCGCTGTTCGCGGAAGTGTATTCGCAGCTCAAGGCGATGGCCATGCGCCAGCTTGCGCGACGCCGCCCGGTTCGACGCTCGAAACGACCGCGCTGGTACACGAGCTGTATCTGCGCATGTCGGGCAACCATGAACTCAATTTCGGTCATCGCGCGCGGTTCTTCGGCTACGCAGCGCGTGCGATGCGCCATCTGCTCGCCGATCGCGCGCGGGACCGCATGCGCATGCGTGCCGGTGGCGAGTGGCAACGCATCACGCTGACCGGTTCGGATGAGCAACTTGCGATCGACAGCGCCGAGCAGGCGATCGCACTGGACGCCGCGCTGCAACGCCTCGAAGCGACCGACGCGCGCGCCGCACAAGTGCTCGAACTGCACTATTTCGCCGGGCTGACCGCGGAGCAGATCGCCGAAACGCTCGCATCTGGCGCGCAGCACGGTCGATCGTGACTGCCGCTTCGCGCGCGCGTTCCTGAAGACCGATATCGGCGAGTGACACAGTCCCTGACCTAACAGCGTTATCCAATAAGGTGCACATGGGGCAGGCGCATGCAAACAGCGCAGTCGTTGCGTGAACTTTTCGAGGCGGCGTCGAGTTGCCGGCGCCGGCGCGCGCGGCGTTTCTCGACGAACACTGCGCAGAATGCCGCGCTGCGCCCGCGGGTCGAGCGCATGCTGATCGCGGATGCGGGTGGCGATGCGCTGTCCACCGGCGGTGCGCGCGCGGCGGTCGCCGCGATCGGCGACGCCGACATTGCGCGTGGCGCTGCCGACCGGCAGCCGCATCGGTCCGTTCGAACTGGTCGCCTTGCTTGGCGAAGGCGGCTCGTCGACCGTGTTCCGCGCGCGACGCGAGTTCGAAGGCGTGGAGCAGCAGGTCGCCCTGAAAGTGCTGCGCCGCGGCCTGTACGCGCCCGAGGCGCAGCGCCAGTTCCGGCGCGAGCGCCAAGCGCTCGCGCAGTTGCGCCATCCCGGTATCGCACGCCTGATCGAAGGCGGCGTCACCGTCGACGGACTCGCTTACATCGCGCTCGATCTGATCGACGGCAAGCCGATCGTCGAATATGCGCGTGAACAGCGCCTCGACTTGCGCCGGCGTCTCGCCCTGTTTCTGCAGGTTTGCCGAGCCGTGGAAGCCGCGCACCGCGCCCTGATCGTGCATCGCGACCTGAAGCCTTCGAACGTCCTGGTGACCGACGACGGCCAGGTCAAGCTGCTCGACTTCGGCATCGCCAAGCTGCTCGACAGCGACGATGAAACACGTACCGGCATGGCGGCGTTCACGCCGGCCTATGCGGCCCCGGAGCAGCGCGCCGGCGGACTCATAACGACCGCGACCGACGTCTACGCGCTCGGCATCCTGCTCGGCGAACTCATCACCGGACAACGCTTGACCGGCGGCAGCGGGCGCACGCCATCGTCGCAGATCACCGGCGATGAAGCCCCGGGCGTGTTGCCGGCACCGCCGCCGCTGACGCGGCGCGCATTGCACGGCGATCTCGACAACATCGTCCTCAAGGCGATCGAACTGGAGCCCGAGCGCCGCTATGCGTCGGCCGGCGCGCTTGCCGACGACGTCCAGCGCATGCTCGACGGCCGCCCGGTTGCGGCGCATCCGCCGTCGCGCGTTTACCGCGCGAAGAAGTTCATCCTGCGCCATCGCGGCGGCGTGGTGGCGTCGATCCTGTTCGTGGCGACGATCCTGGTAGCGCTGGCACTCGCGTTGTGGCAGGCCGACATCGCTCGGCGCGAAGCCGGGCGCGCGAATCTCGTGCGTGACTTTCTCATCGGCGTGTTCGACGCGGCGCGGGCAGAGCTGCCGCGTGACGAGCGGCCGACACCGGAGGCGCTGGTCGAGCAGGCGCAACGGCGGCTCGCCGGCAACAGCAATCTCGACGCGGCCACGCGCGGCGACCTGCTGCGCAGCCTCGGCGAGGTCAGCTTGTCATTGTCGAATTTCAGCGGCGCCGACGATCTGTTCAAGCAGGCGCAATCGCTCGCCGCCGCACACGACGACCCCTCGGCCGAACGCGCCTCACGCGTTCTGCATGCCGATGCGCTGCAGCGCGCCGGCCGCAATACTGAGGCCCGACAGGACGTCGAGCCGGTGCTCGCTGCGCTGCGCGCCGCACCCTCGCCGGTGCTGTTGCGCGCGCTCGCCGTGCTGGCCGCGGCGGAACTGGCGACCGGCGCGCCGGATGCCGCTATCGCGCACCAGCGCGAAGCAGCGGCGGCGGCAGAGTCGGTCTACGGCGCCGGCAGTGTCGAAGCGATCGCCGTGGCGTTCCAGATCGGCAATGTGCTGAGCTCCGCGCAACGCTTTCCGGAAGCGCGCGCCGCGCTGGAACCGCTGATCGAGCGCTGGCGCACGATTCACGCACCCGATGACGAGCGCTACGTCGCCGCGCTGACGAGCCTGGCGGCGTCGACCGATGGCGTTGGCGACAACACAGCCAGCGAAGCCCGCTATCGCGAGCTGCTCGCCCTGATGCAGCGCATCTACAAAGCTCCGCACGACGCGATCGCCACCGCGATGCGCAATCTCGCGCTGATCATCCTGCGCTCCGAAAAGTTCGAAGAGGCCGAAAGCCTGCTGAATCAGGCGCTGGCGATGCAGCGTCAGGTGTTCGGGGATGATCACCAGGAGGTCGCCGCAACCTACGCGGGCCTCGGCGCGCTATGGGTCGAACAGCGCCGTTTCGCGGAAGCCGATGGCGCCTATCGTTCGGCCATCGCCATTTGCGAGCGCACCGGGCTGCGCGAGGAAGTGTGTCCGCGGGCACACAATAATCTGGGCATGTCGCTGTATCGGCAGGACCGGCTCGATGAAGCGAAGGCGGAGATGCTGCAGGCGCTGGCCGGGCGCCGCGCGCTGTTCGGCGACGATCACCCGACCGTGGC
Source organism: uncultured Gammaproteobacteria bacterium (assembly GCA_963738115.1). Classification (GTDB taxonomy): domain Bacteria; phylum Pseudomonadota; class Gammaproteobacteria; order Xanthomonadales; family Rhodanobacteraceae; genus Rudaea. The sequence goes on from CAVTVN010000009.1 coordinate 59,324, forward strand.
GTACTCGCTGTCGACGCTGGCCAATGTCGCGGTCAAGCAGAACGATTCGGCCGAGGCGATCCGGCTGTCGGGGGAGGCTCTGGCAGTGCTCGAACGTGGCGGTCGCGACGGTTCATACGAAGGCGCGATGATTCGCAACAGCTATGCGTCGGCGCTCTGGCACGGCGAGCGCAACGACGACGCGCTGCGCGAGATCGATCACGCGCTGGCGGACTGGAAGCGCGTGGAGCCGGCCGGCAAGGGGCGACTCGTCTCGATGCTGGTGCTGAAAGCGCAGATCCAGCGAGATCTCAAGCGCCCCGAAGACGCCCGCGCGACTGCACTGGAGGCGGTCGCGGTGGGTGCCCCTGCGAGCGAATTGCCGCCGAAGACCAAGGACCTGTTGCGCGAACTGTCGGGGCGCCGCGACCTATTTCCGTGAACGTGCAACGGGCTGGCCGCACGGCGCCCTGATCGCGGGCGGCGTTACCGACAACGCCCTCGCCTGAATCGCGCTCGATCTCCCAAAAGGCCAGCCAACACGAGCCGGCGGTGGAACCCTGCGCGGCTGGACTCCAACGCGGCGTTGCCCGCCGCCTGCCCTGCGGCAGCGTGCGGAATCTCGCGACAGCAGCCATCGCCCGGCATCTTGCAGCCGACCCTCGGCGGCGACAACCGGATGCTCGAAATCTGCATGCTCTGCCGAGCCGAGCATCGAAGGCAAACGCGACCATGAAGCAAACACGCAGCGGACGGCGTTGTACCCAAGCAGGCACATCGACAAGGGGATGGTCCCATGTTCAAGCATCTGCGCATTTCCTTATCGGCCGCCGCGCTGTTGCTCGTCGCCACCGACGCCACGGCGTTTTGCCTGCACGAATGTTCAGCTATCCAGTTATGTCGGCGATCACGGCCAGCGACAGCACCGGCACGCTGCAACTCGATGTCACGAACGCAGCCACCGCCAGTCACCAGACGCCTGCCCGAACACCGTGCTCACGATCACGCCGAGCATACCGAGCGCGTTCGCAACTGGCGCTCGACAATCAACGGCAAGACGAACCTGACATCGTCGGCCGCCGCTGGCGGCACCTGCATCAACTGGCCCCGTGCGATCCGGAGAGTCGGCTGCTGGCGGCGGCGGCGGCGCCACCGCCTGGCCACGACGCTGCAAGGCACCGGCGCCGGCAGCGTGTTCTACATCCACGGCAACAGCAGCGTCACGCTCGAAGCGTCTAACCATGAAAGACGGTGGCGGCACGCGACTTCGGCGGCGGCATCCACTTCACCGGCGCGGGGGCGTTAACGATCTCAACTCGACGATCACCCAAAACTCGGCAAACAGCCAGGGCGGCGGCATCCAGTTCAACGGCAGCGGCGGCAATGCGACGCTGACGCTCGGCGCCGGGACGATCATCGACGACAACGACTCCGGCGGCGACGGCGGCGGCATTCACATCAACGGCAGCGCGCGGCTGTTCGCACTTCAGCCGTACACGCTCATCGCCTACAACCAGGCGGACAACGGTCACGGCGGCGGCATCTATGTAGCCGGGCCAGCGGGGCGGACATCGGTTCGGCCGGTTACAACGGCGCGCCAGTCATCGACATTCAAGCGGCGGCCTACGGCGGCGGCATCGGCATGGACGCCGCACCCAAACAACGCAAACGTGACGGTCCGCATCTTCAGCACCGATCCGCATAGTCCCGTGCAGGTTTCCAACAATAATGCTTCCCATACCGGCGGCGGCGTCTGGATGCATCCGTACATTTCGGGCACCAGCAATACCGACGTATACCCGATCTTTTGCGCTTTCGATTTCCGCATCGACAACAACATAGCCCAGGAAGGCTCTGCGATCTATTCGGATACCGATTCCGGCGTCGGCAACGACAGTGGCGGCAGCGTCGTCTAGCTGAACAGCGACCCCGGGGGCGTGCCTGCAATGTGCCCCCATCGATGGGCTCACTCGGCGCTGTGCATTGCGCGCCCGGCGTTGCCTGCAACACGTTGGACGACAACGTGGCGCAGGACAGTTCGAGCACGCCGACGCCGGGATCGGTGATTCTGATCCAGGACAGGGCGACATCTGGGCGCCGCATTTCGATGCGTGGCAACAAAAGCCAACATGCGATTCGCGCGATCACAATTCACGTCCAACTCGAAACATGCCTGATCGCCGACAAACGCTGGCGGCGGAAATGTTCCGTATCGAGACCGACGGCAATGGCAATCAGCGGGGCGGGCCAAACGATGTCATCGACGGCTGCACCATCGTCAACAACAGCGACGAGGGTGCGCCGTGATCCACTCCGCACACGCTATCTCACTGACCGACAGCATCATCGACGAACTGGGCATCAACACTGTGAACTACGCGGGCCCGAGGCAGGCCTCAATGTCAGCGACGTGCTCGCGACCGATACGAGCACGCTGCCGTCTGCCGCAGGCATCGACCAGGGCCAACCGACTACGTGGACGCCGCCATCCACGACTATCATCTGCAACCGACGTCATCAGGAATCGACTTTGCGCCGGCGAACGGCGGCAACGATCTCGACGGCAATCCGCGTGACGTCGATCTCGCGGCGTAACGAGAACTCCAGCCCGCGCGATATCGGCGCCTACGAGCGGCAGAACAGGTTCCAGTGCGGCACGTCCGACTCGATCTACTGCAACGGCTACGAGTATTCCTGGTAAAGAAAAAGCCCCGCATCGCTGCGGGGCTTCTCGTCTTGCGTGTTGCGTTGAAGCGAGCGATCAGAAGTCCATGCCGCCCATGCCGCCACCGCCGTGGCCATGACCGCCACCGGCCGGCGCCGCATCTTTCTTCGGCGCTTCGGCGACCATCGCCTCGGTCGTGATCATCAGGCCGGCGATCGACGCGGCGTTCTGCAGCGCGGTACGCGTGACCTTGGTCGGATCGAGAATGCCCATCTCGACCATGTCGCCGTACTCGCCGGTCTGCGGCGTTGTAGCCGTAGTTGCCCTTGCCGCCGGCAACCTTGTTCAGCACGACGCTCGGTTCTTCACCGGCATTCGCGACGATCTCGCGCAGCGGCGCTTCCATCGCGCGCTTGGCGATCAGGATGCCGTGGTTCTGGTCTTCGTTGTCGCCCTTGAGCTTCTTGATCGCGTCGAGCGCGCGCATCAGCGCAACGCCGCCGCCCGGGACCACGCCTTCCTCGACGGCCGCACGCGTGGCGTGCAGGGCGTCTTCGACGCGCGCCTTCTTTTCCTTCATCTCGATTTCGGTCGAGGCGCCGACCTTGATCACCGCCACGCCGCCGGCCAGCTTGGCCACGCGCTCCTGCAGCTTCTCGCGGTCGTAGTCGGACGAGGTCTCTTCGATCTGCGCCTTGATCTGGTTGATGCGCGATTCGATGTTCTTGCTCTCGCCGGCGCCGTCGATGATCGTGGAGTTTTCCTTCGTACGACCGGATCTTCTTCGCGCGGCCGAGATCCTTGATCGTCGCCTTCTCGAGCGACAGGCCGACTTCCTCGGAGATCACCTGACCGCCGGTGAGGATCGCCATGTCTTCGAGCATCGCCTTGCGACGATCGCCGAAGCCCGGCGCCTTGACCGCGCAGACCTTGACGATGCCGCGGATCGTGTTGACGACGAGCGTCGCCAGCGCTTCGCCTTCGACTTCCTCGGCGACGATCAGCAGCGGCTTGCCGGACTTGGCGACGCCTTCGAGGATCGGCAGCAGCTCGCGCACGTTGGAGATCTTCTTGTCGTGCAGCAGGATGTACGGATCTTCCAGTTCGACCTGCTCGTCTGCTGGTTGTTGATGAAGTACGGCGACAGGTAGCCGCGGTCGAACTGCATGCCTTCGACGACATCGAGTTCATTGTCCAGGCCCGAGCCTTCTTCGACCGTGATCACGCCTTCCTTGCCGACCTTGTTCATCGCTTCGGCGATGATGTCGCCGATGTTCGCGTCGCCATTCGCCGAGATCGTGCCGACCTGGGCGATCGACTTGTTGTCGAGCACGGCTTGGACAGATTCTTCAGCTCGGCAACCGCGCCGATGACGGCCTTGTCGATGCCGCGCTTGAGATCCATCGGGTTCATGCCCGCGGCGACGGCCTTCATGCCTTCGCGGATCAGCGCCTGCGCGAGCACGGTTGCGGTCGTGGTGCCGTCACCGGCGACGTCGGAAGTCTTGGACGCGACTTCCTTGACCATCTGCGCACCCATGTTCTCGAACTTGTCGGCCAGTTCGATCTCCTTGGCGACGGACACGCCGTCCTTGGTGATCGTCGGCGCGCCGAAGCTCTTCTCGAGCACGACATTGCGACCCTTCGGACCCAGCGTCGCCTTGACGGCGTTCGCCAGCACGTTCACGCCGCGCAGCATGCGCGCGCGCGCGTCTTCGGAAAAACGAATTTCTTTAGCTGCCATGTTGAATTACCTCAAAAAATGGATTTGTTGCTTGTTCGAAGCAGCGGGAGAACCGAGCGGTGCGCACGATGCTTCGCATCGCGCGAGCGCATCGCTCAGCCGTCGATGATCGCGACGAGATCTTCCTCGCGCATGACGAGCAGTTCCTCGCCGTCGACCTTGACCTCGGTGCCCGAGTACTTGCCGAACAGCACCTTGTCGCCGGCCTTGACCGCCAGCGCGCGAACGTTGCCGTTCTCGAGAATCTTGCCGGCGCCTACCGCGATGACCTCGCCCTTGATCGGCTTTTCGGTTGCGGTGTCGGGAATGACGATGCCACCGGCCGACTTGGTCTCGGCCTCCAGGCGCTTGATGATCACGCGATCATGCAAAGGACGAAGCTTCATAGCGACATCCTCAATTGGTTGATTGAAACGAATACCGTCGGGTTGTTAGCACTCCGGTCTGGTGAGTGCCAAGTATAGCGGCGAAAAAGGCCCTTGAGAAGGCCAAAACGTCGCAACGGGTGCTATGTGGCCCCGCCGGCCGTAGAATTCAAGTTATGGTAAACCGGTGAGATTTTTTTTTTTTTTTTTTTTTTTATAGAGTTCTAATGTTTTATTTACAAAGTTTACTGGCGGCTGCTAGAGACCGATGGGGATCGGTTGGGGGTGTTGAATGCGCTATCGATATTTGTTTCTCGCCGCGCTCGTGGGTGTTGCGTCGGACGCTGCTGCCAGTTCGCCGATTCTGCTCACCGTCAACGACTTTGGCGATGCCGGCCCTGGCAACTGCGTTGCGACCTGCACATTGCGCGACGCCCTGCATGACATCGCCGATGGCGGCATCATCGAGTTTGCGCCCGCGCCGGTGCCGCAGACGATCACGCTTGCTCACGGGCCACTGCTCATCATGAAGTCGGTGACGATTCTTGGACCCGGGCCTCGAGCAACTGGCGATAAGCGCCAGCAAGCTTTCCCGCGTACTCGAAATCCTTGCACGGCCCACCGCAAGGCGGGCAACAGATCGTGGTTGCAGGCGTCACACTGCGCGACGGCAAGTACGTCGGATCGAACGGCGGGGATGGAATCAATGGCGCGTCCGATCTGACAGTAAACGGGCAACCCGGACAGCAGGCGAATGGCGGCTGTCTTTTCGCGAATCTTACCGGTCCCTACGAGGAACCGACATCGGTCTTCCTCGAGCAGCTCGACGTGCGCGAGTGTGAGGCGATCGCCGGTAATGGCGGCACCGGGGCCTCTGGGGAGACTGGAAGCGGCGGCATTTCCACCGGCAAAAAAGGGGGCAACGGTGGCTCGGGCGGCTCTGCCGCCGGCGGTGCTATCAACATTCTCATGCTCCCGGGCAAGCAGCCTGGACCTTACCGGCCTGAGCGTGTTCAACGCGTCCGCAACAGGTGGAGACGCCGGACCCGGAGGCGATGGTGGCCCAGGTTTCTTCAAGGGCGAGGGCGGTGCCGGTGGGTTGGGCGGGTCCGGTAGTGGCGGCGCAATTTATGTCGCGACGGGAATTGCCGCGACGCTGTACAACTCGACGATTGCGGATAGTGGGGCGATGGGAGGCAACGGCGAAGATGGTGGCGATGGCGACGCCAGCCTGAATACGGTGCCCGGTGGCAACGGCGGCAATGGCGGCTCCGCAAGCGGCGGCCTCGTCGTGATGCATGCCGGCGCGAGCATCGCGTTCACTACCTTGAGCCATGGTGGTCTGACGACGGGGGCTCCCGGCAACGGCGGCTCCGGCGCAGTCGGCGGCGCTCCGGGGCAACCCGGAACTGCCTCCGGCGTTGCGATCTCTTCGAGCCAGGCGACGGCCGTGGCCACCGTCATCGTCGGTCCTTTGTCGGCATCAGCATCGCTTTGCTCGGCCGGAGTCGCCGCGAAACCCGGCTACGTCAATCTCGACGAAGACAGCAGTTGTAGCGGCTTCACGCTGCACGGCAACCTTGGCGAATTGTTCCGACCGCTCGATCTGTCGGGTACGGCGTGGCCGGCGTACATGCCCCGCTATGGCAGCAAGATCATCGACGCGGCGACGTGCGCCGACGGGACGTGCAACCGCCGACCGACGACCAGCATGGCACGACGAGGCCGCAAGGCTCGCAATGCGACCTGGGCTCAATCGAAGCCGACTACGTCTTCGTCAATCCGTTCGAGTGATCTTTAAGCCGCGCTATTCGCGGCGCGATCGGCGATAATTACGCATGAGCGGCGATCGTCGTCCTGTGCACTTGTCCCGACGAGGCGTCGGCCGAGCGCATCGCCTCGGCCTTGGTCGAGGAACGCCTTGCAGCCTGCGTCAACCGCGTTCCGGGCATCGCATCGACCTACCGCTGGCAGGGCAAGGTGGAGCGCGAGCGCGAATGCCTGCTGCTGATCAAGACGACGAGTGAACGTTTCGATGCCCTGCGCGAACGTATCGTCGCCCTGCACCCGTATGAACTCCCCGAAGTGATCGCGGTCGATATCGCGCTGGGCCACGCGCCGTACCTGGCGTGGATCGCGACAGAGACCGGGGAATAAGGTTTCGCCTGCAAGTCCGGAGCATCCCGCCCGGTCTTGCTGCGTGCCCGTTTGCAACGAGCGCAGCCGCGGACGGCTGCTGACGAACACACGGCGGTCACGGACGAGCGCATGCATGCGGAAAACTCTGCGACAATTTGCCGATGAATCGACTGATAGCCACGCTTTGCACGCTGCTCGCCGCTCTTGGCGCCAACGCCATCCACGCCGCAGACGAAGACAACCTGCTGCCGGTCGAAGAGGCATTCCGCGTCGAAACCAAGGCCCTCGACCGCGCCACGATCGAGATCCGCTTCAAGATCGCCGACGACTACTATCTGTATCGCGAGCGCATGAAGACGCGCAGCACCGATCCGTCAGTGGTGTTCAACGCGCTGGATCTGCCTGCCGGTGAAAAGAAGCACGACGAGTTTCTCGGCGACGTCGAGGTATATCACCACGGCCTGGTCGCGGCGCAGCATCTGACCGCGCCGGCGACGGCGACGAAAGTCGCACTCGAACTGCGTTATCAGGGCTGCCACCAGGTCGATCCGAAAATCTGTTTCCCGCCGCAGAAGGTTCAGCTCGATGTCGATCTGCCCGCCGCGGGAGCGGCCGGCGACGCAGGTTCGGCCGGGCTGGCGGCGCTGGCCAAGCCGGCGACGACAGACGCATCGCTGCTCGGCGGCAACGAGCCATTGCCGGCGGAAAAGGCGTTCGTGTTCGAGGCGATCGCGACGAGCGGCAACGAGATCCTCGCCCGCTTCACGATGCCCAAGGGCTATTACCTGTATCGCGACAAGACAAGCTTCGCGCTGGTGGAGGCCAGCGGCGCCACGCTCGCGGCGCCGCGCTGGCCCGCCGGCAAGCAGCACACGGATGAGAATTTCGGCGCCACGACGGTGTATTTCGATCAGGTCGAAATTCCGCTTGCCGTCAGCCGCACCGATCCGGCGCCACGAGCCGTCACCGTCGAGACGCGATTCCAGGGGTGCCTGGAAGGCAGCGTCTGCTATCCAGTCACAATGCAGCAGGTGCGTCTCGACCTGCCCGCGGGAACTGCCGGCGTGATGCCGGAGAGCACGGCGGCCGCGGCGGCAGCGGGCAGCGACGATTCGCGTTTCGCCGAAGCGCTGCGCGGTTCGCTCGGTCTGGTGTTCCTCGCCTTTTTCGCCGCCGGCCTTGGCCTGGCGTTCACGCCGTGCGTGTTTCCGATGATCCCGATCCTGTCCGGCATCATCGCCGGCGCCGGTGAGAACATTTCCACAAAGCGCGCTTTCGTGCTTTCGCTGGTCTACGTGCTGGCCAATGCGGTCATCTTCACGATCGCCGGCGTGATCGCCGGGCTCGCCGGAAAGAACCTGCAGGCGGCCTTCCAGACGCCGTGGGTACTGTGGTGTTTCGCCGGCCTGTTCGTGCTGCTCGCACTGTCGATGTTCGGCTTCTACGAACTGCAGCTGCCGAGTTCCTGGCAGTCGAAGCTGGCGAATGTCAGCAACACGCAGTCCGGCGGATCGCTCGCCGGCGTCGCGATCATGGGCGCGCTGTCGGCGCTGATCGTCGGACCTTGCGTGACGCCGCCACTCGCGGTGGCGGTCCTGTATATCGCGCAGACGCACAGCCCGCTGCTCGGCGGCTTTGCCCTGTTCGCGCTCGCCCTCGGCATGGGCGCGCCGCTGGTCGTGTTCGGCATGAGTGCCGGCAAGCTCTTGCCGCGCGCCGGTGCCTGGATGGATGCGGTCAAGGCGGTGTTCGGCGTGAGCTTCCTCGCCCTCGCCATCTGGATGCTCTCGCGCATTCTCGACGGCGTCTGGATCATGTTGATGGCCGGCGCGCTCGCCGTCGCCTGCGCGGTGTATCTCGGCGCGCTCGAGCGCCTGCCGGACGATGTTTCCGGCTGGCGCCGCCTGTGGAAGGCGCTCGGCGTGGTCGTGCTGATCGGCGGCGCGGCGGAACTCATCGGCGCGGCCGCGGGATCGAACGACGTGCTGCAACCGTTGCACGGCGTCGGCGTCGGCAGCGGCGCAAGCACGCCGGCGGCGAGCTCGAAGCGTTGCCGTTCAGGCGCATCAAGTCGGCCGCCGACGTCGACCGCGAACTGGCCGCGGCGAAGGCGGCCGGCAAACCCGCGATGCTCGACTTCTACGCCGACTGGTGCGTGTCCTGCAAGGAAATGGAAAAGTTTACTTTTTCAAAACCCGAAGTGCGCGCGGCGCTGGCGGATTTCGTGCTGCTGCAGGCCGACGTGACGGCCAACGACGACACCGACAAGGACCTGATGAAGCGCTACCGCATCGTCGCGCCGCCGGATACGCTGTTCTTCGGTGCCGATGGTGCGGAAAAACGCGAGCTGCAGTTGACCGGCGAGGAAAACACGGCCAAATTCCTCAAGCGCGTGGCTGCCGTCCGCGGTTGAGCGTTCCTGGAAGGCGCCGCCGTGCAGCCGGCAGCTGTTGTCGGCTGCATCCCTGACCTCGCCAGCCCATGTTCAACCGATCCAATCTGTTGATCGTCGCCATCGCGATACTCGGCGCCATCCTGGGTCTCCTCGCTGGCGGCCGCTATCAGCGGGCGCCGGAGCTGGCCGTGCCGGCCGGTGTGACCGTGCTGCGGCCGGGCGACGCGCGCGCCGATCTGGATCTGCTCGATGTCGAGGGCAAGTCGCGCCGCTTCAGCGAATGGGACGGCAAACTCGTACTGGTCAATTTCTGGGCAAGCTGGTGCGGACCGTGCCGCAAAGAGATGCCGCTGCTCGATCGGGCCGGCAGCGCCTGGGCTAAAAGGGCCTGCAGGTGGTCGGTATCGCGATCGACGACGCGCAGCCGTGCAGGATTTCCTCAAGGACAGCCCGGTGCGCTACCCGATCCTCATAGATTCGTCGAACGGCGACGATCCGGCCTGATCTTCGGCGACACGCGCAGCGTCCTGCCGTATAGCGTGCTGATCGGCCGCAACGGCAAGCTGGTCGCCCAACGCATGGGCAATTCACCCAGGCCACGCTGACCCACTGGCTGGAGCCGCACCTGGCCCGGCAGCTAAGCCCGTGCGCAGATGGCAGATTTACTGAAATTTCGCCCAACTCCGGCGATCTTGCTGCATCGTGCTGGACATCCCCGGGCCCGCGCGCACACTTCCGCGCCTTGACCGGGCCGCCGGTCCCCCCAGGTGTCTGAAATTCCGTGGCGAAAATACTTGTCCTGCATGGCCCGAATCTCAATCTGCTCGGCACGCGCGAGCCGGAGATCTACGGCCATGACACGCTCGCCGACATCGAGGCCGAGCTCGCGAGCGCGGCCGCCGGCCGGCCACGCGGTCGAAACTTCCAGTCCAACGCCGAGCATGCGCTGATCGAGCGCATCCACGGGCGCGCAGCGACGGCACCGCGTTCATCCTGATCAATCCCGGCGCGTTCACGCACACGAGCATCGCGCTGCGCGATGCGATCGCCGCCGTGAGATCCCGTTCATCGAGCTGCACCTGTCCAACATGCATGCGCGCGAAGAGTTTCGCCGGCACAGCTATCTCGCCGACATCGCGGTCGGCATGATCGTCGGATTCGGCCCGTCGGCTACGGACTGGCGCTCGCCGCCGCGATGGAGCGGCTGCACGCACACCGAAGATCCGCGCAATCGCCCGATTTTTTTACGCACCGCGGACCGGACAACCATCCGGGGAAACCATGGACTTGCGCAAAATAAAAAAGCTGATCGATATCCTCGAAGAATCCAATCTCGCCGAACTCGAGATCAAGGAGGGCGAGGAATCGGTGCGCCTGAGCCGCATGCCGAAGGGCGCGGCGGTCCCGCAGACGCGGCGCCGGTGACGCACGGCAGGCCGAAGCGCCGCGCGCCGCCGCCGTGGCGAGTTCGGCGAGTCCGCTGCGCCCTGCGCATGGCGGCAAGGATCTGCCAGCCGGCCACGTGCTGCGCTCGCCGATGGTCGGCACGTACTACGCTTCGTCGAATCCCGAGGCGCCACCCTTCGTGAAGGTCGGTCAGAGCGTGAAGGTCGGCGACACGCTCGGCATCATCGAGGCGATGAAGATGTTCAACCAGATCGAGGCCGATGTCGCAGGCACGATCGTCGCCGTCCTCGCCAGCAGCGGCCAGCCGGTCGAGTTCGACGAACCGCTGTTCGTGATCGGATAGGTGCTGCATCGCTGAGGGCTCGAGCGCATCGGAAAGCCTGGACCTTCGGCGCTTCGCTCTTACTCAGCCCTCGGCCCTCAGCCCCTATGCTAGACAAAGTCGTCATCGCCAACCGCGGCGAAATCGCGCTGCGCGTGCTGCGCGCGTGCCACACGCTCGGCATCAAGACCGTGGCCGTGCACTCGACCGTAGATCGCAACCTCAAGCACGTCGGCATGGCCGACGAGTCCGTCTGCATCGGCCCCGCGCCGGCTGCCGAGAGCTACCTCGACACCCGGCGATCATCGCCGCGGCCGAAGTGACCGATGCACAGGCGATCCATCCCGGCTACGGCTTCCTTTCCGAGAACGCGGACTTCGCCGAGCGCGTCGAGCAGTCGGGCTTCATCTTCATCGGCCCGACCGCGGGCGTGATCCGCCTCATGGGCGACAAGGTCGAAGCGATCAAGGCGATGAAGTCGGCCGGCGTGCCCTGCGTGCCCGGCTCCGACGGCCCGCTGGGCGATGATCCGGTCGCCAACGCGAGGGTCGCGCGCGAGATCGGCTATCCGGTCATCATCAAGGCGGCCGGCGGCGGCGGCGGACGCGGCATGCGCGTCGTGCACACCGAGGCGCACCTGACCAACGCCATCTCGACGACCAAGTCGGAGGCCAAGGCCGCGTTCGGCAACGATCAGGTCTACATGGAGAAGTTCCTCGAGAACCCGCGCCACGTCGAGATCCAGGTACTCGCCGACGGTCAGGGCAATGCGATCCATCTGGGCGAGCGCGACTGCTCGATGCAGCGCCGCCACCAGAAAGTCGTCGAGGAAGCGCCTGCGCCCGGCATCACCGCCGAACAGCGCGACAGATCGGCAAGGTCTGCGTCGACGCCTGCCTGCGCATCGGCTATCGCGGCGCGGGCACGTTCGAATTCCTGTACGAAAACGGAAAGTTCTACTTCATCGAAATGAATACGCGTATCCAGGTCGAGCATCCGGTCACCGAGATGATCACCGGCGTCGACCTGGTGCGCGAACAGCTGATGATCGCGTCCGGCGAGAAGCTGTCGATCCGCCAGTCCGACATCAGGCTCACGGGCCATTCGATCGAATGCCGTATCAACGCCGAGGATCCGAACACGTTCATGCCGTCGCCCGGCACGGTCAAGCGCTTCCACTCCGCCGGCGGCCCCGGCGTGCGCATGGACACGCACATCTACGACGGCTACCGCATCCCGCCGAACTACGATTCGATGATCGGCAAGCTGATCGTGCATGGTCGCGACCGCGAGACCGCGATCGCGCGCATGCGCATCGCGCTCGGCGAACTCGTCATCGACGGCGTGAAGACGAACATCCCGCTGCAGCAGCGCATCATCGCCGATGTCGGCTTCCATCAGGGCGGCCAGAACATCCACTATCTCGAGAAGCGCATCGCCGAGCAGCGCGAGAAGGCAATCGGGTTGGGTTGAGCGCTGAGCGCTCCGGCTGACGGAGTGACGGCGCATGAGCTGGCTGGAACTCTCGCTGACCCTGCACGCGACGCAGCAGAGCGCGTCGAAGCCGCGCTCGAAGACCTCGGCGCGCTGTCGATCACGCTGCACGACGCCAACGCCGATACGCCCGACGAGCGCGCGATCTTCGAACCCGGCGTCGGCGAAATGCCGCTGTGGAACGAGTCGTGCTGCACGCGTTGTTCGACGCGAAGCCGATCGCGGCGGCCTGGTGCACGCGTTGGCCGACTCGTGCCCGATCTGGCACCCGAACACATCGCGTTTCGCGAGGTGGCGGAGCAGGACTGGACGCGCGCCTGGATGGACCAGTTCCGGCCGATGCGCTTCGGCCGCCGTGTGGATCTACCCGAGCACGTCGAACCGCCCGACGATGATGCCGAAGCGGTCATCGTGCGTCTCGATCCGGGTCTTGCGTTCGGCACCGGCACGCATCCGACCACCGCGCTCTGCCTCGAATGGCTCGATGCGACCGATGTCGCCGGCAAGACCCTGATCGATTTCGGCTGCGGCTCGGGCGTGCTCGCGATCGCGGCGCTCAAGCTCGGCGCGCGCGCGTGATCGGCGTCGACAACGACGCGCAGGCGATCGAGGCGAGCCGCATCAATGCCGAACGCAACGGCGTTATCGACCGCTCGAACTGTACTTCCCGAACAGTTCCACCGATGCAGGCCGGGTCTTCGTCGCGAATATCCTGGCAGGCCCGCTGCAGGAACTCGCGCCGCAGTTCGCCGCCTGCCTGCGGCGGGCGGCTGTCTCGCCTGTCCGGCATCCTCGCCGGGCAGGAAGCCGAATTGCTGACGCGCTAGGCGGATGGTTCGACGATCTGCCGTCGCCGAGCGCGAGGAATGGATACGCATCAGCGCGTCGAGAATCTGAATCCCAGCTGATTTTCGTTGTAAGACCGCGGTTCACCTTGTCTTCGTAGTATTGGGCGCAAGAGGAATTTTTGTATTGCGCCATATGAACACGTCGAAAATTATTAGGGAGATGCAACATGGTCATTACGAAATTGTTCGAAGTATGCTCTGCATTGATGATGCTGACGACCGCACCGGCATTCGCCGACTTTATTGTCAAACACCGAGAGCGACGCGACAATGCCAGCGACGGCGTATGCTCCCTGCGCGAAGCGATCATCGCGGGTCAACAACCAGGCGAACTACAATGAGTGCACCAGCGTCAACACCGGCGAATCTACCGTGTTGTTCACGATTCCGCCAAACATGGGCGAGGTGCACACGATCCAGCTCACCGGCGCGCTGCCGCCGTAACGCATGCCATCAACATCGATGCGACGACGCAGAGCGGAGCGCATGCACGCCGATTCCCAACCTGCGCGTACAGATCACCAACCCTTCCCGTGAGTGGACGACGGCCTGACAACCGAAGTCGACTCGGACTGCAGCAGCATCAGCGGACTTGCCATCTGGGATTCTCCACCAACACGCGCGCGGGTCACCTATATTGCCGCCAACGATGTCGCCATCGGCTGCACGATTTCCGGCATGAACGCATCCGGAACCTCGCCGCAGCCGAATTATTACGGAATCTACATCAATGGCCAGGGCGCATACATCCGCATCGCCACCGCCACGCAGTGGCCGCCGAATCTGATTTCCGGAAACAGTTACGCCAATGTACTTCAACGCCGGTGGCGGCTCCGATAGCGTGATTTCCGCAACTACATCGGCGTCGAAGCAGCGGCGTCACGCCGCTGCCATCTTCGTTCGGCGTCTATGCGAGGGCGCCGCAGGCCTGCATATCGGCAACACCGGCGGCGACGGTACGATCGAACACAGCGCAATGTCATCGCCGTTGCCAGTCCGTTGGCGACGACCTCGATCGACGTCGAGTTCGAGAATGCAATAGACGGCGTACTGGCCGGCAATTACGTCGGCGTGGCAGCCGACGGCCAGACGACGATTCCGACGACCAGCGTCATCAACGTCAGCGTATTCCAAAGCGACACCACGTTGATCGGTTGCGACGGCAACACGCCGGTCGGCAGTTGTCGAAATGTCATCGCCAATTCGTCGGGGATTGCGATGCAAAGCTTCGAGGGCAGCACGAATACCGCGATCGTCGGCAATTTCATCGGCGTCGCAGCGGACGGCACGACGGCTTTCTCCGGTACGACGAACGCCCGCGCCATCGAGCTCGACGGCGCCGACACCCTGGTCGCGCGCAACGTCATCTCCACCGGCGGCGCCGGAACCGGCGTGCTGCTGAGCCCCAATTCGAGCGGGCCAGACGCCGCTCTTCCTCAACCAGACCAGCGCGGGCAGCAGCGGCGCAATATTGAATTCCTCCGACAATTGCGTGCAGGGCAACGGCGCCGGCGTCAATGTCAATACGTCGTCGAACCCAACCGTGATTTCGACCGACTTCACCACGAACTGGTGGGGCGCCATCGACGGTCCCGCGCCGAACGGCAGCGGCAATTCAGCAAGCAGCAACGTCAACTACGTACCGTTCCTCACTGCGCCCTCGCCTTATTGCGGCATTGAAGTCGACAACATTTTCGCCAACGGCTTCGACTAGGGCGCGCGCAGCCCGCGGGCGTGGCCGGGAAGCAGGGCCCCGGCTTTCCGGTAAAATCGCGCCATGTACACCCAATGCCCCGAGTGCCTGACGATCTACAAGATCGCGGCCGAACTGATCGGACAAGGCCACGGCAGCGCGCGCTGCGGCCATTGTGCGGCGACCTTCGACGTACTGCGTTCGCTCGCCGATTCGCTGCCGCTCGAGTCGTTCGAGCTGCTGCCGTTGCACAATATCGAAAGCGTGCCGCCGCAACTGATCGTGCCGGCCTTGCGGCCGGGCGGATCGCAACAGGCGCTGCTGTTCGATCCCGACGAACGCATGCGCCGGCCTGCGCAGCCGCGCGCCAGCACGCCGGCGTTCGCGCGCGGCAACGGCACGGCCTATCGCTCGGCGCGCAACTGGCCGTGGGTGCTCGGCTCGGCCGTGCTGGCGCTGAGCCTGCTGGCCGAGGTCGGCTACGCCAAGCGCGCGCCACTGCTCGATGACGCGCGGCTGCGCCCCTGGTTCGAAAGCGCCTGCGAAAAGCTCGGCTGCCGGTTGCCGCTGCGCCACGATCCGGCGCAACTGACATTGTTGTCGCGCGACATCCGCCCGCATTCTTCGGTCGCCAACGCGCTGATCATCTCGGCGAGCCTGCGCAACGATGCAACTTTCGCGCAGACATTTCCGGACGTCGACATCATCCTTTCGGACCTCGATGAAAACCGCATCGCCATGCGCCGGTTTCGTCCGCAGGAATATCTGGGCGATGCGCGCACGATCGCCGCCGGCATGGCGCCGGGCGCGACGACTGCGCTCGTGTTCGAAGTCGCCGACCCGGGCAAGAATGCCGTCGCGTTCGAGTTCAGGTTTCATTGAGCCGAGGGCGCGGCGTCAGCGCGGGGTCAGCTTCGGCGGCAGGAACCGCGGCGCGCGCATTCCCCGGTTTTGCGTCGACACAAGGCAGCGCAAGTTAATGCGAAGCACAAGCATCGCGCTGCAAGTGTCCGCGTCGGTTCAGTTCTGCGATTTCGCGCCGATGCAAGGCGACGACGGGACTTATCAAGTCGGTGGCGCGGCGTTACACTTCGCACCCGCTCGCCACTTGCTCTGCATCGGCGGCGGATCTAAGTATCAAGTAAATAAGAACCTTTGGGGATCCGCTGTCGTGAATGCCGCTGCCCTGCGTGCCGAACAAGTATCCGAGTCCACCCTGCAACCTGCGCTGCGCGAGTGCGTGACGCGTGCGGTGCGCCGCTATCTGCACGATCTCGATTCGCAGATGCCGGAAGGTTTGTATGATCTGGTCCTGCATGAGGTCGAAACGCCGCTGCTGCGCGAAGTGCTCGCGTGGGCGGGCGGCAATCAGAGCAAGGCGGCCGCTGCGCTCGGCATCAATCGCGCGACGCTGCGCAAGAAGCTCGCTGCCCTGCGCATCGGCTGACGGCGCCGGCCGACGGACGCATCCGGCGCGGCGCCTTCACGGGCGCCAATTCGCCGGGCACACGGCGTTGCGGCGCCGGATTATGATCCGCTCCTGAGGAAAGTCGCGACCAGAACGATGGATGATGCGAACCTGCAACCCGTGCGCCGCGCGCTGATCAGCGTGTCGGACAAGTCCGGACTCGTCGACATCGCCACGCGGTCTCGCTGCCCTCGGCGTGAGCCTCGTCTCGACCGGCGGCACGGCGCGCACGCTGCGCGACGCCGGTCTCAAGGTCACCGAAGTCAGCGAAGTCACCGGCTTTCCCGAGATCATGGACGGGCGCGTCAAGACGCTGCATCCGCGCATCCACGGCGGCTTGCTCGGCCGCCGCGAGGTCGACGCCAAGGTCATGCGCGAGCACGGCATCGAGCCGATCGACCTGCTCATCGTCAACCTGTATCCGTTCGAGAAGGTCACGGCGGCGCCGGACTGCAGCCATGAGGAGGCCATCGAGAACATCGACATCGGCGGACCGGCGATGATTCGCGCCGCGGCCAAGAACCAGGACCATGTCGCCGTGGTCGTCGATCCGGCCGACTACGCCGAACTGCTGCAGATGCTGGGCGAGCGGCGCGGCACGACCGCGCGCCTGCGCCGGCACCTCGCCGCCAAGGCCTTCGCGCATACGGCGCGTTACGACGGCCTGATCGCGAACTGGCTCGGCTCGCACATGAACAACGAGCACGCCGATCCGTTTCCGCCGCAGCTGCAGCTCAGCTTCACGCGCCGCGCCGAGTTGCGTTACGGCGAAAACCCGCACCAGAGCGCGGCGCTGTACCTCGAGTCGCGGCCGCCGGCCGGCGCGGTCGCGACCGCGCGCGTGCTCGCCGGCAAGGAGTTGTCGTACAACAACATCGCCGATGCCGACGCTGCGCTGGAGTGCGTCAAGGCGTTTCACAAGGCGCCGGCGTGCGTCATCGTCAAGCACGCCAATCCGTGCGGCGTGGCGCTCGGCGCCACCGCGCTGGAAGCCTACGACCGAGCCTACGCGACCGACCCGGTGTCGGCGTTCGGCGGCATCATCGCCTTCAACCAGCCGCTCGACGCGGCGACCGCCGCGGCGATCCTCGAACGCCAGTTCGTCGAAGTCGTGATTGCGCCGGAAGTGGACAATGCGGCACTTTCCCTTTTTTCGAAAAAGCCGAACGTGCGCCTGCTCGCCTGCGGCCGCTGGAGCGAGCAGACCGAAGCGACGCTGGAATTCAAGCGCATCGCCGGCGGCCTGCTGGTGCAGGAAGCCGACCGCGACACGCTGATGATGTCCGACCTGAAGGTCGTATCCAAACGCGTGCCGGACGCGGCCGAACTGCACGACCTGCTGTTTGCCTGGCACGTGGCGATGTTCGTCAAGTCGAATGCGATCGTCTATGCCCAAGGCGGCCGCACGATCGGCATCGGCGCCGGCCAGATGAGCCGCGTGGTCAGCGCAAAGATCGCCGCGATGAAGGCGGCTGAAGCCGGCCTCGAGGTCAAGGGCAGCGTGATGGCGTCCGACGCGTTCTTCCCGTTCCGCGACGGCATCGATGCCGCGGCCGCGGCCGGCATTCGTGCCGTGATCCAGCCCGGCGGCTCGATGCGCGACGCCGAAGTGATTGCCGCAGCCGACGAGAACGGCATGGCGATGGTGTTTACCGGCGTGCGGCATTTCCGCCACTGAGTCGAGCCGGGGCTGAGGGCCAAGGGCAAAGGGCTGAACGATCAATTGGAGCAGCAGACGCCTTGTCTTCCTGTTGACCTCTGCCCTCTGCCCTTTGACTCTCAAAGGCGCACTCATGAAAATCCTCGTCATCGGCAGCGGCGGCCGCGAACATGCGCTGGCCTGGAAGCTTGGCCAATCGCCGCGCGTCAGCGAAGTGCTGGTCGCGCCGGGCAACGCCGGTACCGCGCGAGAGCCCGGCGTGCGCAACGTCGATGTTGCGGCAACCGACCTGGACGGCCTGCTCGCGCTGGCGCAGCGCGAACAGATCGGCCTCACCGTCGTCGGCCCGGAGGCGCCACTGGTCGCAGGCATCGTCGACCGCTTCCGCGCCGCCGGCCAGCGCTGCTTCGGTCCGCGCCGCATTGCCGCACAGCTCGAAGGCTCGAAGGCTTTCGCCAAGGATTTTCTCGCCCGCCACAACATTCCGACGGCGCGCTACGCCGTGTTCACCGAACTCAATCCGGCGCTCGCCTATGCGCGCGAGTCCGCGCATCGCAACCAGGGCGCACCGATCGTGATCAAGGCCGACGGCCTTGCCGCCGGCAAGGGTGTCGTCGTGGCGCTGACGCTCGCCGACGCGGAGCAGGCGCTGCACGACATGCTCGGTGCGCGCTCGCTCGGTGCCGCATCGGCGCGCGTGGTGATCGAGGAATTCCTCGACGGCGAAGAGGCCAGCTACATCGCCATCTGCGACGGAAAGCGCGCGCTGCCGATGGCCACGAGCCAGGATCACAAGCGCCGCGACGACGGCGACCTCGGACCCAACACCGGCGGCATGGGCGCCTACTCGCCCGCGCCGGTCGTCGACGCGGCCGTCGAAAGACGCATCCTCGCCGAAGTCATCGAACCGACGCTCGCCGGCATGGCCGCGGAAGGCGCCCCGTTCGTCGGCTTTCTCTATGCCGGCGTCATGATCGGCCGCGACGGCGCCCCACGCGTGCTCGAATTCAACGTGCGCTTCGGCGATCCGGAAACGCAGCCGATCATGCTGCGCCTGGAATCGGATCTGCTCGACCTGATCGAAGCCGCGCTCGACGGCCGCATGGAAGACGTTGCGGTCAGGTGGAATCCGGAACCCGCGCTCGGCGTCGTGCTGGCCGCGCACGGCTATCCGGGCACCGTGCGCACCGGCGATGCGATCGACGGACTCGATGCAGCGGCCGAACCGGGTACGAAGGTATTCCATGCGGCGACGAAGACGCAAAACGGCAACGTCGTGAGCAGCGGCGGCCGCGTGCTTACCGTCTGCGCGCTCGGCGCGGACATCGCGCACGCACGCGCACGCGCTTACCGCGCGATCGAACACCTGCATTTCGACGGCATGTTCTATCGGCGCGACATTGCCTATCGCGCGTTGCAGCGAGAGCAGGGCTGAGGGCTGAGGGCTGAAATCAAGAGCGCGCGTGTTCTCGCGGCGTGCTTTGCGCTCAGCCCTCAGCCCTGCTCTACCCTCAACACCGCTTGCGCAGACTCACGATGTTGCGCCCATCGGCATACGCGTAGCGAAAGTCATCCATCAGCGAGCGGACCAGCACGATGCCGAGGCCGCCGATGCGCGCCGTCGCCACGCTCGCGCTGCCGGCAGCGGGCTTCCACGCAGTCGGATCGAATTCCTTGGCGACGTAGCTGATGGTCGTGTCGAGCGAGTTCTGCGCCTGCGCGATCTCGATCTCGATCGGACCGGCAGCCTGCTCGGCGTGCATGATGACGTTGGTCAGCAATTCGTCGAGTGCGACCTGCAGCGCACGCAATGCGGATTCGGGAATCTGCGCCTGCAGAGTCTGCCCGATCGCATCGTTGAGCTTGCCGACCGCGGCGCGTTCGCGCTCGATGCGAAAACGCCACGGCGCCGTCGGCGCACGAGGTCGTGCGCGCCGCCACCAGCCTGCCCAGCGCTCACCATTCCCCATGGCGCCATGGTGGCGAAATCGCGGCGCCGGCGCAACGCCGCAGCGTTGATCGGGCCGCAGCGGCTGCGCGTTCGCGCGTTTTTGCGCAGCGTCAGGGCTTGGCTGCGGCTGGCGGCGCCTGCGCGGGCCGCACTGCAGTCAACAGCGGCGGCTTGAAATAAGGATGCTCCGCCGGCCACGGCCGCTCGGGCACCTTGCCGGCGACGAAACTTGCCTGGGTCGCGCGGTACAACTCGGCCTCGCCCTTGTCGCCCGCACGGATCGCCTGGAAGATCGCTTCGGCCTGATATTGCTGTGCGTCCTTGAACTGACCGTGCGCGGCCAGCGCCAGCGCCAGCGCCGACGAATCGCCGGCATCCGGGCGCTGCTTGTACAGCGCCTGTGCGTAGTCGAGCGCCATGTCGCGCACCTCCTTCTTCGCCGCCGCGCAGGTACTTGCCAGGCGCACGAACAGCTGCATCAGGTCGCCGTTCTCCGCGTCGCGCGCCTGCGTGGCACCGACATCCGCCAGCGCTCGCGCGCACTGGCCGTCCGCGACTTCGGCCGCAACGAGGCGCGCCTGCGCCTGCACGTCGTTGGGCTGCAGCGTAACGAGCTGGCGGTACTGGTCGGCCGCTGCTGCAAAACGCGAACGTCGCATTTCTGCATTGCCGAGCAGCAGGCGCGCGAGCGGCAGCTTCGGGTCGGCGCGTACGGCGCGTTGATAGAAAGCATAGGCCTTGTCGTCGGCCGCGGCGTATTCGTGGACGATACCGCGCGCGAGCAGCGCCGTCGCATTGTCCGGACCGACCCTGATCGCCTCGTCGGCTGCCGCGGTCGCGATGACCATGTTGCCGACCGACGCTTCCATTCGCGCCTCCAACGCCAGTGCGTCGATGTCGCCGGGATGACTGGCCAGCCAATCCGCAACTAGCGTGCGCGCGGCCGGAATGCGGCCGGCAACGGCGAGCTGCTGCGCCTGCTGCAGCGGCGACTCACCGCCCTGCGATCTGCCGCCGTACAGGCCGAGCACGATCGGATCGCCGAGCTGCGGCGATACGTTGCCGATCTTCGCTTCGGCATCCTTGGCCGCCTGCGTGTTGCCGAGCCCGGCGTAGCTCTCGGCCAGCGGCTTGTACAGCTGATTCGCCTGCGGCTCGAGCCGCAGCGCTTCCTTGAGGTTCTCGACGGCCTGCGCGTAGCGTTTCAGCCGCAAGTTGGCCTGGCCGAGCATGGCGAACGCCACGGCCTGGTCCGGGTGTTCGCGCGTCGTGCCTTCGAGCAGTTTGCGCGCGCCTTCGACGTCGCCGAGGTCGACCAGCGTATCGGACAGTCGGTACTGGATCGGCAGGTAGACGTTGTCGAGCGCCAGCGCCGCTTCGAAGTTCGCGCGCGCGTCGGTGTTCTGCTTCAGATCGCGGGCGACGACGCCGCGCAGGTAGAACCAGCGGCCGTCCAGCGGGTTGACCTGCGAGGCATCGTAGAAAGCGACCGCCGCGACATCCTTGAAACCGGCGCGCAGGTAAAGCGCGCCGATGTCGACGTAAGCTTCGGCCAACTGCGACCCGATCAGCTGCGCGCTGGCTTTGTCGAAATCGGCGCGGCTCGCGGCCAGCTGCTTGGCCTCGGCTGGTGCCAGCTTCGACGTGTCCGGTGACGGCAAGGGCTTGATCAGCGCCTCGGCGGCGACGGAAAGCGGCAGCAACAACACGGCGCACATCGCGCCGCAGAACCATCGTTTTGGATTCATTCGAATTTCGCAGTTTTGAGAAGCGCCGGCGCAGTCAATGCGCGGCTTCCGGGGTGTCAGTGGCCTGTAACACCCAAATTGAGACCGGCTCGCTCGATCTCGACCGCCAATCCGGCGTTGCTCGTCGCCGCCATAGCCCCACTATGGCAGCTCCTCGCGCCTTGGCTTGACGGCCGATCTCTTCGCGATCCTAAGTCTCCCTTTGGATGCTACAGGCCACTAGTTTAGCAAGGCTTCGCTGGTCGCGGCGCGAGTTTGCTAATCTCGCAGCATCCGGGGAAAAAAGACCATGGCCGACACCAATCAGTTCCAGCTGCTGCGCGAGCGTCGCTTCCTGCCGTTCTTCCTGACCCAGGCGCTCGGCGCTTTCAACGACAACGTGTTCAAGAACGCGCTGGTGATCCTGGTCGCTTTCCTTACGGCGCAACTGAGCAGCGCCGACGTGAATTTCTATACCAATCTCGCCGCCGCGCTGTTCATCCTGCCGTTCCTGCTGTTCTCGGCAACCAGCGGCCAACTGTCGGACAAGTACGACAAGGCGCGGCTGGCACAGCTGGTCAAGCTGCTCGAGATCGTCATCATGCTGGTCGCCTGCGCCGGTTTCGTCACGCGCAACATTCCGTTGCTGATGGCGATGCTGTTCATGATGGGTCTGCATTCGACTCTGTTCGGACCGCTCAAGTACGGATTGCTGCCGCAGGTGCTCGACGAGCGCGAGCTGGTCGGCGGCAACGGCCTGATCGAGATGGGAACGTTTCTGGCGATCCTGCTCGGCACGATTCTCGGCTCGACCCTGATCCGCGCTGAAAGCCTAGGCGCATGGCTGGTCGGAGGAGCGACGATCAGCTTCGCCGTCATCGGCCTGATCTGCGCGCTGGCGATGCCGCGCGCGGCGCCGGTCGACCCGCAGTTGAAGATCAACTGGAATCCGTTCAGCGAAACCTGGCGCAACCTCGGCTACATCCGCAGCAATCGCACGATCTTCCTGTCGTGCCTCGGCATCTCGTGGTTCTGGTTCTACGGATCGATCTACTTCACACAACTGCCGAACTACACCAAGGAAGTGCTCGGCGGCGATCCCGGCGTGTACACGCTGATCCTGACCTTGTTTTCGATCGGCATCGGACTCGGTTCGATTCTCTGTGAGCGCCTGTCCGGGCACAAGGTCGAGGTCGGTCTCGTGCCGTTCGGCTCGATCGGCATGACCGTGTTCGGTGCCGACCTGTATTTCGCCCACCCGACGAGCAGTGGCCAGCTGGCCTTGGGCGTATCGGCGATGCTTTCGCAACCGCATATCTGGCGCGTGTTGGTCGACCTCGTACTGATGGCGATCTTCTCCGGCTTCTTCATCGTGCCGCTGTTCGCGCTGGTGCAGGCGCGCAGCGATCCGGCGCGGCGCTCGCGCGTAATCGCTGCGAACAACATCCTCAATGCGCTGTTCATGGTCGTCGCTGCGGGTCTGTCCGGCGTGCTGCTGAACAAGGCCGGCCTGAGCATCCCCGGCCTGCTGCTGGCGACGGCGCTGCTGAATGCCGCGGTCGCGATATACATTTACACCTTGGTGCCGGAATTCCTGCTGCGCTTCATCGACTGGCTGCTGATCAACACGCTCTACCGCATCCGGCCGCAGGGGCTGGAGAACATTCCCGAGCACGGGCCAGTGCTGCTGGTGTGCAACCACATCAGCTTCATGGACCCGATGGTCATCATGGGCTGCGTCCGTCGCCCGGTACGTTTCGTGATGTACTACAAGATCTTTGAAACGCCCGTGATCAAGTATCTGTTCCGCGCGGCCAAGGCCATTCCGATCGCCGGCAAGAAGGAAGACGCCGCGTTGATGGAACGCGCGTTTGCCGAAGTCGATCGGGAACTGGCCGATGGCAACATCGTCTGCATCTTTCCCGAGGGCGGCATCACGCGCGACGGCTCGATCCAGCGCTTTCGTCCGGGCGTCGAACGCATCCTCGCGCAACGACCGGTGCCGGTCGTGCCGCTGGCCCTGCGTGGGCTATGGGGCAGCATCTTCAGCCGTGCCGACTCCACGCTCGGCCGCATGCGCCTGCCGCGCCGCTTCTGGTCGCGGATCGAGCTCGTTGCCGGTGCCGCGATCGCGCCAGCCGACGTCACGGCAGAACTGCTCGAAGCGAAAGTTCGCGCGCTGCGCGGCGATGCCGCCTAGTGCGTTGAAGGCAGTTCAAAACCGTAGCGAGCGAAGGCAGGTTGCGCGACGGCGGCGCGCAGGAACCGGAGTGTACTTGGGCGTACATGAGGATGACTCGCCGCGTCCGCGGCTCGCCCTTCGGGCCATTCGCTTCGGCATCCTGCCTCCGCAGTCCGCGCACCGCCGACGCGCATAGACTGCGAGCGCAGTAGTTTTCAGCTCCTAGGCGAGCCAGCCGGCGAGTACGACTGACAGCCAGTATCGCCAGCCACATCACCAGCACGCGCCGCACCAGCACCATCGCGTCGTCGAGCGCGACCCGTGGATTGCGCGCGGATTTTTCGCCATCGCTGTCGGCGGCGACATCGGCATCGACACTGGCGCGCGCGATCGCGTTGAGAAAGCCCAGGTCCAGCGCCAGGTAACCCTTGCCGTTGGCCGCGTGATAGTCGCGCCAGGTCTTGAATACGGCATCGAAGTTCGACACCAGCGCCAGCGACAACGCCATCAGGTGCGATGGCAGCCAGTCGAGCACGCGTGCTGCGTCCTGCAGCAGGCTGCGTTGCTTGTCCGAATGACCCTCGGCGAAGCCCGGCGTAAACGCCAGCACCTGGGTCAGACGGTAGAGCAAGGCACCGGCCGGTCCGAGCACGGCGAACCAGAACAACACGCCGAACCAGCGCCGCAGCGCCGACAGAAACGTCGCTTCGACGAGATCGCCGCAGGTGAACGACAGCGGGGGCAGCGCATCGTCCGCGCGCAGCGCCTGCGCTGCGGCAAGGCGCTGGTCGCTGTCCGGCGCCTTGTCGACGGCGTCGGCGTCGCGTTCGAGGTCGCGCGGTCCCCAGCAATAGAACAGCACCGCTGCCGCGAATGCCAGGCCGAACAAGCCGAGCAAATGACCCTGCAGCAGAAACTGCACCAGCGCGCACGCCAGAACCGGCACGCCGACGCACAGGATCAGCCCGAACACATCGCCGCCCTGGCGAACGACTTGTTCCTGCCAGGCTCTCAACCAGGCGAAATCGCGCCAGCGCGCGAATTCCGGCGCGGCGTGCGCCACCGACAGGACGAGCAATACGGCAATGAATGCGATGGTCATATCCGACTCGTTGTGCGCGGGCGCCCGGATGCGATTGTATCAGCGCCGCTGCGTGGCAACTGCTAGAAGGCATCTCGGAACGTAGCGAGCGAAGGTACCGCTCCGCAGAATCGCTCCGCGCAGTAGTTTTGAGATGCCTTCTAGTCGCGTCCCGGCAGGAACGGCTCGTCATTGACGACGCTGTCGAGCGCAATGCCGGACGCCTTGCGCAGCCAGTGTTCGATCAGCCGATAGGCGACCGACACCCGCGGCGGCAGAACCAGCTCGCGCGCGGCAAGGCCGGCCAGCATCTGGTCGGCCGTGAACCAGCGCGCCTCGGCCAGTTCCGGGCCGACCTCGATGCGCGGATCTTCGGCCTGCGCCGTGAAGCCGAGCATGATCGAGGCGGGAAACGGCCACGGCTGCGAGGAGTGATAGTCGCACCCGGCGACGCGCACGCCGGCTTCCTCGAACACCTCGCGACGCACGCAGTCTTCGAGCGTTTCGCCCGGTTCGACGAAACCCGCCAGCGTCGTGAAGCGCCCGGGCGGCAGCCGCGGTCCGCGCCCGAGCAGGCAGGCATCGCGGTATTCGACGATGACGATGATCGCCGGATCGGTGCGCGGGAAGTGCTCCATGCCGCATTGTGGATTCGTACACTTGCCGCGGTGGCCGGCCGCTTCGAGCATCAGCGGCGCGGCGCAGTTCGAGCAGAAGCGCGTGCGCGCTTGCCAGTTGGCCAGGCCGAGCGCGTAGGCGAACAAGCCGGCCTCGAATGCCGGCCAGGTGCGCCCCGCGTGGCGCAGTGGGGCGAATTGCGCGCTGAGTTCCGCCGCGATGCCGTCGGCATGCGCCATATCGGCCAGGCGCAGCAGGAAGTGGTCGCTGCCGTTCGCCTCGCCCAGGTAAGTCGGTTCGCAGTCACCGGCCAGACGCGTGCGCTCGTCGAGATCGAGTTCGCGCAACCGGCTGCGATCGGCGGTGACCAGCACGCGGCCGTCGTCGCGCAGCACGAGGAAACGCGCCTGCGCCGAGAAGACCCGCGCGTTCAGCCACGCGGCATCGCCGCGCTGTTCGCCGAAGCGCTCCAGTTCAAGTGTGGCAAACGTGTTGTTGCGGCTACGCAGGTGGGAACTCATCTGCCGGTCATTATCCCATCCGCTGCTCGCCGGAGGCGAGCTCGCGATGCGAGTTTCTCAGCCCCTTGAGTTAAGGGGGCGATCCCGCCTCAGGCGCCCGCAAAGGACCGCTTCGGGCAAAACGTGGCTCGGGCGCATGAGGTGGGATGGGGTTGTGGGAGCAATACGCGGTTCGTAAACGCCGCGACGCATGCGCTCCACTCACGTATCAAACGCTAAACGAACTGCCGCATCCGCACGTGCTCTTGGCGTTCGGATTGCGGATCACGAACTGCGCGCCGTGCAGGTTCTCGGCGTAATCGATCTCCGCGCCCATGAGGTACTGCAGGCTGAGCGGATCGACGACCAGGGTCACGCCGTCGTTGACCACGGCAAGGTCGTCGTCTGCGCTCTGCTCGTCGAACGTGAAACCGTACTGGAAACCCGAGCAGCCGCCGCCGGAGATGTACACGCGCAACTTGAGGTTCGGGTTTTGTTCCTCGGCGATCAGCTCGCGCACCTTGTGCGCCGCCGCGTCGGTGAAGACGAGCGGGTGGTCGAGCGCGGTCAGATAATCCGGTGTCGTGTTCATTCTCGACTTCGATGCGTTCGCTAACTCAGGCTCGTGCACTGCCCGGCTGATTTGGCGGCAGCGTGCGGCAAAATCAAGTGCGGGCCGTTTCCGCGCCCGGCCCCTGCAGCTGCCGTGGCGGCTCGGCGCGATGCACCATCTTGCCATTGATCTGCGCGCCGGCGGACATTTCCAGGATCTTGTAATAGACGTTGCCTTCCACGCGCGCGCCGCTGGCCAGTTCCAGGCGTTCTCCGGCCGTGACGTCGCCGGTGACGGCGCCGTTGATGATGATGTGCGGAGCCTGGATTTCACCGACGACGTGGGCGTGATTGGACAGGGTGAGCACCGCGTCGGCGCTGTCGGCGCGGATGCTGCCTTCGACCTTGCCGTCGATGTGCAGGCGCCCGCTGAACTGGACATCGCCGCGGATTTCGGTCCCAGCCGCGATCAGCGAGGTGCATTCGCCATGGCCGTTGCCGTTGCGCGATTCTTTCTTGCTACTGTTGAACATCGGTGACCTCCGGGGTGGTCATTGCATCGGACCAGGCAAAATCCTGCTCGGCGCGCCCGATGTCGGCACCGGCATCGGCCTCGACGTGGACGCGATTGGGTATGAAGCCTTCGGGCAGCATCAGCGCGCCCTTGAGCTGCTGGAAATACTTGAACGAGAAAGCCAGGCCTTCGCGATCCTGGTTCGAGGCCAGCTCCGACCAGTTCAGCGTCGCCAGCTTGCCGACCTGTATGCCGACAACGCTGACCCGCGCGCGGCCGCTGGCGCCCTGCCCGGCCTTGAGATTCTGCGTTACAGTAATTGTAAAATTGTATACTCTGGCTTCGGCCGTCGCGGCCAGGTGCACGGCCTGCACGGCGAGGCCTTCGCGGCGCGCGTTGTTGCCGGTCAGGCGGCTGTAGAACCCAAGGTCCGCGTGCAGCGCCGAGATCTGCTCCTGGCGATCGCGCAGAACCTGCTGCAGGTCGGCATTGGCGGCGCGCGCCACCTGCTCGGAGCGTTCGAGCACGGCGATGCGCTGCTGCAGACTGGCGGTTTCCTTGCGCAACCTCTCGCCACCGGCCGCAACACCGAGCGCGCTCAGATGGTCACGCAGCAGCAGCACCGCGCCGGTAGCGAGCGCCACCGAGACCAGCCAGGCAAGCACGAGCAGGGCGGCCCCGCGCCAGCGCCGCGCCGGATCGTGCGAGCGGACGACGAGCAGCGGCGGTGGCGGGACATACACCATGCTGGGCGAGGGAGGCTCTCGACAGGGGAGCGGCCTTATAGCGCCGCGGGGAAGCCAAGGTCAAGCAACCGGATCACGCGTTGCAGCTTATACTTTGCGCCCGATCCGCCGCGCGGTCCGCCGATGCTCTGGTTGAAGTCCCTGCACGTGATCTTCGTCGTCACCTGGTTCGCCGGCCTGTTCTACCTGCCGCGGCTTTTCATCTACCACGTCGAGGCCACAACGCCGGACGTGCGTGCGCAACTCAAGGTCATGGAACGGCGGCTGATGATGATCACCCACGTCGGCGGCGGACTGGCGATCGCGTTCGGCCTGGCCACCCTGCTTTGGTTCGCGGTGCACGACGCGGCCTATCTGCGTCAGGGCTGGCTGCACCTGAAACTGCTTCTGGTCGCCGGCCTCATCGGCTATCACGTCTGGCTGGTGCGGCTGAAAAACCAGCTTGCCGCGGACCGCTGCACGCGTTCGTCGCGATGGCTGCGTGTGTTCAACGAGATTCCGGGACTGCTGCTGATCGGCATTGTGATCCTGGTCGTGGTGAAACCGTGAAGGCCGCCGGCATGCCGGCACGCGCGCCCTCGGTGCGAGGCTTCGTTTACTTGTATATTTGTATTTTTGTACAGCGCGGCGCGGCCGGCACGGCGGGTGGTGGCTGCACAGCCCCGCTGGTATAGTGATTTGCGAAGACGGGCGCGAAGCACTTTCGATGCAGCAGCAGGACGATACCCAGCAAGCCGCGGAACTCCGCCTGGCGTTCCTGCGCCACCTGCCCAAGCGCCTGGACATGCTGCGCAAGCGCGGGCAGCGTCTGTGCGAACACGGCTGGGATATCAATGCGCTGACCCTGCTGTTCCGGGAAATCCAGCCGCTGGCCGGCGCCTGCGGCCGCTATGGCCTGCTCGACATCGGCGAGACCCTGTTCTCGATCGAACGCTTCCTTGCGCCATTCGTGACCCAGGTATCGGTCCCGGATGCCGCACAGACCGAAGCGTTCGCCACGCGCCTGCGTGCACTCGAGCCCTTGATCGCCAGTCTCGGCGGCACCCCGGCGGAGGGAGAACGCGGCAGCGTGCTGACTCCTGTGCCCGCAACGCGCGAGCGAGTCGACTTCCCGCTCCAGGTAACGCCTCCGCCCGAGTACTGGCGCCGCTTCACACGGCCGGCGCCGACGCCCGTGCGGCCGGTGTCCGCCGCACCGGTTACCCACATACCGGCCAGGCCGCGGGCCGCGCCACCGCCAACGCGGGTTGTCGAGGTTGTAGAGCCGGCGCTGAAGCCTGCCGCATCGGCGGCTCCGGTGGTGGCGGCACCCGTGCCGGCAGCCGCTATCGCAAAGGCGCCGGTCATGGCGGCGCCAACCGTCGTCGCACCTCGGCCGCCACCGGCAGCCGTTGCGGCGCCACCGAAAACCGAACCGTTGCCGACGCCGGCGGCGCCACGCACGACCGAACAACGCAAGGTCTATCACCTGAGCGACGGCAATCCGCTGGCCGGCGAGATCGACCAGAAACTCGACTCGGCGGGCATGTACGAATTGACGATACTCGACAATGTCGAGCATCTGCGCGAAATCCTCGGCGCATTTCCACCGCACATGGTCATCGTCGATGCCGCGTTCGAAAGCGCACTCGAGTCGATCGGCGCGCTGGTCAAATCCACACGCGCGCGTGCGCGCCACCGCGTTGCCCTGCTGAGCTTTTCGACTTCCGGCGAGTTGCCGGTACGCTTGCGCGCGATGCGCGCCGGCGCCGACGCATTCGTCGCCTTGCCGGCGCAGGCCGAGGAGGTCAGCGCTCGTATCGCCGAATTGCTCGCCGCCGACAGCGCCGATCCCTACCGCATCATGATCGTCGAGGACGATCGTTCGCAGGCGATCTTTGCCGAGTCGATCCTGCGCAAGGCCGGCATGACGACCTGCATGGTCACGGACCCGCTTGCAGCGCTCGACCAGCTCGAGCAGTTCCAGCCGGAGCTGATCCTGATGGACCTTTACATGCCGGCCTGCGACGGCATGGAGCTGACCTCGATCATCCGTGAACGCGAGGCCTTCGTGTCGACACCGATCGTGTTCCTCTCGGGCGAGCAGAGCGAGGAGAAGCACTTCGAGGCGCTCGATTCCGGCGGCGATGATTTCCTGGCCAAGCCGATCCGGCCGAAGCATCTGATTTCCGCCGTGACCAATCGTATGCGCCGGGCGCGCCAGTTGGGCCGGCGCGGCGCGGGCGGCAATCCGCGCGACGCGGTATCCGGCCTGTACCAGCGTGCCCATGTGCTCGACCAGATCAGCGCGATGCTGACGCGCGAGGACGCGCACGCCACGCAGGGCGGCCTTTTGTATATCGAGATCGATTCGGCGGCACGCACGCGCGAGCGCATCGGCATGCTCGCTTTCGATGCGCTGCTCGGGCAGCTCGGCGCCTTCCTCGCCTCGCATGTCAGCACGGCCGATCTGGCAACACGTTACGGCGATTCGAGCTTCCTGCTGCTGTGTCCGCAGGGCGACGAAGCAACGCTGGTGAAGCTGGCAACCGACTTGCGCGACCGCACGGCGCGCGAATCCTTCGACCAGGACGGGCGCAGCTATACGCTGAGCCTGTCACTCGGCATCTGCAGTTTTGCCGCACGCCTCGGCGAAGTCGGGGCGATGCTCAACTCGGCGGAGCGCGCGATGTCCGATGCGCGGCGCCCGGGCGGCAGCCATGTCGGCATCTTCCATACCGAATCCGCGACGGCACCTGCCGGCACGTTCCAGGCGCTCGGCGAGCAGATACGCGGTGCACTGAAGGCCGACAGTTTCCAGCTGCTGTTCCAGCCGATCGTCGCCTTGCAGGGTGCCGAAGTCGAGCAGTTCCAGGCGCTCCTGCGCCTGGCCGGCAGCGACGGCAAGCTGTACACCGCCGCCGAGATCGTGCCGATCGCGCAGCGCGACGGACTGATCGCGGAGGTCGACCGCTGGGTCATGTCGCGTTGCCTGCTGGTCCTGGCCGAACGCGCGCGCCAGCAGCGCAACGTGCGCCTGTTCGTCAGCCAGTCGATCGAAACCGCCGGCGACGCGCAGCATGTGGTCTGGCTCAAGCAGATGCTGGAAACGCGGCGCCTGGATGCCGATCAGCTGGTGGTCGAGTTCCGCATGACCGATGCACAGGCGCACTTGCACGACGTGATGGAGCTTGCTGCCGAAATGCGCAAGCTCGGCGTGCACGTCGCGCTGTCGGCATTCGAGGCGAGCGCGAGCGCGTTCCAGCTGCTCGATCAGATTCCGGCGAGTTTCGTCAAAATTGGTCCGCGTTATGCAGAGGAAGGACTGCGCACGCCGGGGATTCGGGATGAGCTGCGTCAGATCGTGACGCACGCACACGGCAAGCGCATGGAAGTGATCGCACCGCGTATCGAAAACGCACAGAGCGCCGCGCTCCTGTGGACCGCCGGCGTCGACTTCATCCAGGGGGATTTCGTGCAGCAACCCGGACAAGACCTCAGTTTCGATTTCCATGCGGCGTCGATCCATTAGCGGCGCGCCAGTGCCAGACGGCAGACCGCCGCATGAGCGCTCCCGATCCCGCTCCGGGCACATCGTCGCTGCAGGCGCGCTGGCGCGAGGCCGCGCCGCTGATCGCGCAGGTCAGCACGGTCGTCGTCATCGCCATCGGCTTGTCGATGCTGATCGTGCTGCCCGCGGAACAGGCGGCCTGGATTGCGCCGCTGCTGGTCGCCTCGGCCATGGGAACCTGGTACGGCTTGCGCGCCGGCACCGTGCCGCCGCCGCAGCCGGCCGCGCCGGCGGTGCCCGTCGGGCGCGCGCCCGAGGAGGCCATCACCGACCCGCGGCTGCGCGAGCTGCATGCCGAGCTCGACAAGCTGCGGCACATGCAGGCCGACCTCGTGCAGGCCAAGCGCACGGCCGAAGCCGCAATGCTGTCGAAGAGCGAATTTCTGGCGACGATGAGCCACGAAATCCGCACGCCGCTGAACGGCATCATCCCGCTGCTCGACATCCTGCTGTCCTCGCCGCTGGCGCCGGACCAGCACGACTACCTGCAAACCGCCTACAAGTCCGCCTGCGAGCTGCTGCGCATCGTCGACGACATTCTCGACTATTCGAAGATCGAGGCGAGCAAGCTCGAACTCGAATCGGTCGTGATCAACCTGCGCGAGATTGCCGACTCCGTGAAGCGCCTGTTCGAGAAGAACGCCGAGGCCAAGCACATCCGCTTCAGCGTCAACATCGATCCGGCGGTGCGCGTGACGGTGCGCGGAGACCCGGTCCGGCTGCGCCAGGTACTGACCAACCTCGTCAGCAACGCGATCAAATTCACGCCACGCGGCACGGTCGCCGTGCAGGTGACCAAGCGCTCCGACACGCGCAGCCATAGCGAGATATTGTTCGTCATCAAGGACAGCGGCGTCGGCATCGCGCCCGAGGCCGCGGCTAAACTCTTCCAGCCATTCTCGCAAGCCGACGCCACGACGACGCGCATCCACGGCGGCACCGGCCTGGGGCTGGTCATATGCAAGCGCCTGATCGAGTTGATGGGCGGCAAGATCGGCGTGCGCTCGGAACTGGGCAAGGGCTCCGTGTTCTGGTTCAGCGTGCCGTTCCTGAAGGCGCCCGGCGACGTCGAACATGTCCGCCGCACGCTGCGCGGCGCGCGGGCGCTGGTGCTGAGCGGCGACGGTCCCACGCTCAAGCGCCTGAACGGCTACTTCGCCGCGTGGAACATCGTGCATCTGTCGACGGCCAGCGTAACCGACGCATTTTCGAAGTTGCGCTCTTCCGCCGGCATGGGCGAAAGCTGGGCTTACGATCTGCTCATCGTCGATATCAATGCGCTAGGCGGCAATCCGCAGGGGCTGCTGCGAAACATCGCCGACGACGCAGCGCTGGAGCAGCTGCGCATGGTGTTCGTGCTCGCCGACCGGCCGGCACCTCCGGAAATCGCCGCGGAAAGACGCGCGCTGACCATTCCGCGACGTTACAGCGAACGCGAACTGGCCGAAGCCCTCAAGCGTCTGCTCGAGATCGTCGAGCCGGGCATGGAGCACGCCACGACGTTCGTTGCGCCGGCATCCGCCGAAGCGCCGCAGGTGCAGATCCTGACGCCCGAGACCGACGCTGTCGACACCGCTGTCGGGACACGTGCTGCTGGTCGAGGACAATGCAGTCAATCGCCAGGTGGCGCAACGGCTGCTCGCGCTCAGCGGCATCACCTACAGTGTCGTCGAGAACGGCAAGGAAGCCATCGATGCCCTCGACCAAGGGACCTTCGATGCCGTGCTGATGGACTGCCAGATGCCGGTAATGGACGGCTATACGGCTACCCGTGTCCGGCGCCAGAAGGAGGCCGCCGGCGCCGCCACGCGCGTGCCGATCATCGCCATGACCGCCAATGCCATGGCCGGCGACCGCGAAAAATGCCTGAACGCCGGCATGGACGACTACATGTCCAAGCCGCTCAATCGCGCGCGCCTGGAACAGACGCTGCGCAAGTGGTTGCAGACGGGCAAGCCGGCGGCGCCCGTGGTCGTGGCGAAGGCAATGGCGCCGGTGCCGGTTGTCAGCGTGGCGAGTACAACCCTGACTGCCGCCGCTGCAGTTGCGCCGTTGCCACCGCCATCGGCGCCCGGCGGCACACTCGACGCCGGCGTGATCAGCGACCTGATCGACGTCATGGGCGATGAATTCACCGATTTGGTGCGCGTCTACCTGGAGGACACACCGAAGGCCGTCGCCCTCCTCGAACAAGCTGCGGCGAGCGGGCAAGCTGCCGGCATCATCGCGCCGTCGCATTCGTTGAAGTCGACCAGTGCGAATCTCGGCGCGATCCGCCTTGCCGATCTGGCGAGGCGTCTGGAACACGGTGCGCGTAGCGGCGAGCTCGGCAGTGACCCGGTAGTTCTGGTCAATGAACTCAAGCGTGAGTACCTGCAGGTCGCCGCGGCGCTCAACGACCTGATTGCCAAAGTGCGGGCCTAGCTGCGGCCGCCAGGCGGCAGAGGCCAAGCGCGGAAGGGATGATCAGCCGCGGATCTTGCTCTGCAGGTAGTTCGTCTCGCCGATCTGCGCGATCAGACCGAGCTGCGTCTCGAGCCAGTCGATGTGTTCTTCTTCGGACGTCAGGATGCTCTCGAACAGCTCGCGGCTGACGTAATCGCCGCACTTCTCGCAGTGCGCAATGGCAGCCTTGAGGTCGGGATGAGCGGCTTTCTCGAGCTTCAGGTCGCAGGCGATCGCCTCTTGCGGCGTTTCGCCGATCAGCAATTTGCCCAGATGCTGCAGGTTCGGCAGGCCTTCGAGAAACAGGATGCGCTCGATCAGCCGATCGGCGTGCTTCATCTCGTCGATCGATTCCTTGTATTCGTGCTCGGCCAGTTCCTTGTAGCCCCAGTTCGCATACATGCGGGAGTGCAGAAAATACTGGTTGATCGCCGTGAGCTCGTTGAACAGGACCTTGTTCAAGTGGCCGATGACTTTGCTGTCGCCTTTCATTCCGACCCTCCACGTGCGCGTACCGCGCGACTATAGCGCGACCGATGCGTGGTCGTAGAAATGCGAATCGGCAGCGTTTCGCCGCGGCGCCGCCGCAACGAATCGGCGCGGTGGCGGCCGGCGATCAGGCGGCCTGCGCGAATACCGTCAATGCAGCCGGCGTCTGCCTGCGCGCACCTTGCAGCACTTCGTGCGCAAGATCGGCACAGCTGCCGCAGCCGCCGGCGCAACCGGTCATGCGGTTGAGATCGGCGAGACTGGCAGCGCCCTCGGCGACGGCGGCGCGGATCATCTTGTCGGTGACAGCGTTGCAGATGCAAACGTACATGGCTCGTACCCGGATGGCAGGGCACTATTTGATTGCAAATGCGAATGATTGTCAACAACTTTTGCAGCGGAGGTGCGCTGGCAACAAAGGCGGAGGCGATAGCTTCGCTTGTGATGATATATATCTTTAATAAAATCAGTTAGTTGAACGTGCATCTGCCGCCGCACTTCAGAGTTCAGCCGACTTCCGCTGCCTCTTCGTCGAGATCCGAGTCGGCGCCCAGCAACGTGCCGGCGAATGGCGCGAGATAGCGCAGGGCACGTTCGTAGACCTCGCGCTTGAAGGCCACCACATGCGAAGCGGGATACCAGAAGTCGACCCACTGCCACAAATCGAATTCCGGCGTGTCGGTGGAATCCAGGCGCAGCGCGGACTCATCGCCGAGGAAGCGCAGCAGGAACCAGACCTGCTTCTGGCCGATGCAGACCGGCCGTTCGTTGCGGCGGACGAAGCGTCGCGGCAGGCGGTACTTCAACCAGCCCGGCGTCGCGCCGATGACTTCGACGTGCTCCGGCTCCAGTCCGGTTTCCTCGCGCAGCTCGCGATACATTGCCTCGAGCGGCGTCTCGTCGCTGTTCATCCCGCCTTGCGGAAACTGCCAGCCGTCACGGAAGGCACGCCGGGCCCAGAACACGCGCCCGTCGGCGCGCAGCAGGATAATGCCCACGTTCGGACGGTAGCCATCCGGGTCGATCACGACCTGTGCTCCAAATCGATCATTGGGAACGATTTTTCCACAGCCGGCGCCTCGCGAGCAAGGAAAGGCGGCTATGCGGACCACGCTGAACGACGCGCGCCGCTTG
The DNA here is from genome assembly GCA_963738115.1 of uncultured Gammaproteobacteria bacterium. GTDB lineage: Bacteria > Pseudomonadota > Gammaproteobacteria > Xanthomonadales > Rhodanobacteraceae > Rudaea. The sequence continues at coordinate 94,991 of CAVTVN010000009.1, forward strand.
ACACGGCGCTGCGCAATCCGAACAATCACGCCCCCTCTTGCGAGCCAAATTGCTCGCGCATGGCTATGTAGCTCAGCCGGTTAGAGCACAGCACTCATAATGCTGGGGTCGGTGGTTCGAGTCCACCCATAGCCACCACTTCAACGCATTACCGCATCCCCGATATCCCGCTGAACAGTTGCTGCGGCGCCTGACGGCGTCTAGCGTGGCGGAAGTCCTGCGGGCGGCGGGACAGCCCGACTCGGCAATTCTGCTAGTCTGCCGGCGGCTTTTTTTCTTCCTTTTTTTCTGCGCCACGCTGCCGCAATCGGCGCAGTTTCCACTTGTGTACTTCTTCGGAGCTGAGACGATGGTCGATCGCAGAAGGTTCCTGAACACGGCAGTCGGCGCGGCATCGCTTGCACTGGCGGCGCGCGCGCAGGCGAAGTCCGAAAGCCGCGGCGCCGCGGCGCGCGTGGTGTCGACCTGGGATTTCGGCGTCGCCGCCAACCAGGCGGCGTGGAGCATCCTGGCTGCCGGCGGCAAGGCGCTCGACGCGGTCGAAGCCGGCGCGAAGGTGCCCGAAGCAGACCTGAAGAACCACAGCGTCGGCCGCGCCGGCTACCCCGATCGCGACGGCCATGTCTCGCTCGATGCCAGCATCATGGACGGTGACGGCAGCTGCGGCGCCGTCGCAGCCCTCGAGAACATCGCGCATCCCATCTCGGTCGCGCGGCGCGTGATGGAAAAGACGCCGCACGTGCTGCTGGTCGGCGCCGGCGCGCTGCAGTTCGCTCTCGAGCAGGGCTTCACGAAGGAAGACCTGCTGACGCCGGAATCCGAAAAGGCCTGGCATGAGTTTTTGAAATCCGGCCAGTACAAGCCGACTGGCGCCTATGAGCCTTCCGCGGCTCCTGGCGGCAAGAACAATCACGACACGATCGGCATGCTCGCACTCGACGCACACGGCGGCCTCGCCGGCGCGTGCACGACCAGCGGCCTCGCCTGGAAACTGCGCGGTCGCGTCGGTGACAGTCCGATCGTCGGCGCCGGCCTGTACGTCGACGGCGAAGTCGGCGCCGCAACCTCGACCGGCGTCGGCGAGGAAGTGATCCGCAACGCCGGCAGCTTTCTCGTCGTCGAACTGATGCGTCAGGGCCGCACGCCGCAGGAAGCCTGTCGTGAAGCGGTGATGCGCATCGCCAGGCGCAAGCCGAAGACGGCGAAGGAGATCCAGGTCGGATTTCTCGCGCTGAACCGGCACGGCGAAGTAGGGGCCTGGGCGCTGCAGAAAGACTTCAGCTACGCTGTCTGCGACGCGCACAAGCAAGACGCCTTGCTGTCGGCGACCAGTCTGTACTGACGATGGAACCGGCGCTGCTCGAAGTCGCGGCGAATTCGCCAGAGTCGGCGCTCGCCGCGCAGGCCGGCGGTGCCGACCGCATCGAGCTGTGTACGGCGCTCGAAGTCGGCGGGTTGACGCCGACGCATGCGCAGATTGCCATGACGCGCGAGCGCGTCGACCTGCCTATCTACGTGCTCATCCGGCCGCGTGCCGGTGATTTCGTCTACAGCGAACTCGAATTCGAGACGATGGAGCGCGATATCCGCAACTGCGCCGCGCTCGGCTGCGACGGCGTCGTCATCGGCGCGCTCGATGCCGAAGGGCACGTCGATGTGCCACGTTGCCGCGCGCTGATCGCAGCCGCCGGCAAACTGGGCGTGACATTTCACCGCGCGTTCGATGTGAGCCACGATCCGCGCCGCGCGCTCGAGGACATCGTTGCGCTGCGTTGCGAGCGCGTACTCAGTTCCGGCGCACGCGAAAGCGCACTCGCCGGCGCCGCACTCTTGCGCGATCTCGTCGTACAGGCAGCCGGACGCATTGCGGTCATGCCCGGCGCCGGTATCGACATCGCGAACATCGTCACGATCCGCACGGTGACCGGCGCACGCGAATTCCATGCCTCGGCCAAGCGGCAAATGCCGTCGCGCAGGGCTCCGGGCCCGGACAGCGGTCTGGGCATGGACGGCGGCGAATGGCGCACCGACGCCGGTCAGGTACGGGCGCTCGTCGCGGCTCTGCATCCGCCCGACGCGCTTTGAAAACTGCTGTTGCGCATTGAGTCGGCCGGCGCGCGGCGCAGGATTCGATTGCGCGCACCCGGCCACGCGCCGCAAAATCCATTTCGCAACTCACCATCGACAGCAACTTGGACATATTCAAGGTCTTCCATATCGAAGCGGCGCACCGCCTGCCGAACGTGCCGGCCGGGCACAAGTGCGCGCGCTTGCATGGCCATTCGTTTCGCGTCGAGGTGCACGTGCGCGGCGACCTTGATCCCGACTCTGGGCTGGGTCATGGACTTCGCCGACCTCAAACGCGAATTTCAGAGCGTGTTCGATCGCCTCGATCACCGCTATCTCAACGATGTTCCCGGACTGGAAAATCCGACCAGCGAACGCCTCGCCGAATGGATCTGGGCGGCGCTCAAGCCGTCGCTGCCGCTGTTGCACAAGATCGTCGTGCACGAGACCTGCACAGCAGGCTGCAGCTACTCGGGCTGAAGTGCCCTGGCGCTGACTTTTGACGCGGTGCGCCAACGCAGTGCCTAGACATTAATATTCCATTAATTCAATGTGATATTCGTATCCTTATGCGCCTATCCATGGAAGATGTTGCATCGCAACAAAGTTTGCTGTAGAGTGGTTTTCACACTCCCGCACACTCACAAGGCTAATCCCATGTACGAGCAGATGAATACTCAGGCACTGGCTTTCAGCAAGACTTTTGCCGACACCGCGTTCAAGGCCAACAGCCTGGCGGTCGAAGGTTTCGAGCGCATCACCAGCCTGCAGTTGAAGGCTCTGGAAGCGCGCGTCGCCGCGACGGTCGAGTTCTGGTCCGAAGCTGCTGAAATCCGCGATTTCGACGGTTTCAAGACGATTTGGCCGAAGGGCGTCAACCTGGTCAAGGAAACGACCGAGAAGCTGTACGCGAACGGTCAGGAAGTTCTCAATGTCGCCGTCAAGACCGGCGAAGCGCTCGGCCAGCTGGCCAAGGGCAGCATCGAGAACGCGAACGAGACCTTCACCAAGCAGGTCAACGTCGCCAAGAAGTCGGTCAAGTAAGAATCCACAGGATCGCGCTGCGGTACTCTCCCTCCCCTTGAATTCCGCAGCGTATGTTCGGCCGGGTGGCGCCATGCCCCCGGCCTTTTTATTGTCCGCCTGATCTGAATTTGGATGCCCATTGCGATGGTCCATCCGAAATCATCCAATCCAGGCCGATCTGATCCGGGCTGATCTGATCAGGATCGAATCCTGATGACAGGGCTGCGATCACGCGACCGCCCCATCGCCGGTCTCGCCGGCTTTATGCCAAACTTCCGCGCAACGCAGACATCTGCCGCGCCATGCCCAGTCTGATCGTCACGTCCGGCACTCTGTCCGGCCAGGTTTTCAGTTTTTCCGATACCGCCGTCATCGGCCGCGGCCAGTTTTCCGATGTCCGCATCAACGATGCGACCGTATCGCGCCGTCACGCGCTGATCCGAAGCGTGGGCAGGGATTTCGAGCTGACCGACCAGGACAGTGCCAACGGCACGCGCCACGGCGGCACGCGTATCGCCACACCGGTCCTGATCCAGGACGGCGACGAGATCGAATTCGGCGAGGTACGCACGGTATTTCGCGCCACTTCCAATTCCACCGATTCGCTGCCGTCGCTCGACGCGCTCGAAGAGAAAGCCGCCCCGACGGCCGCGGGTTTGCGGCGCGAACCCGACGAGCAACGAGCTCAGGTCGCGGCGTCACCGGCACCGGCCCAGGCACCGGGCCTGCGCGAACTGCTCGCGCGACTCAAGCTGTTCTGCGATCTCGGCGCACTGGCGCGGCGTGAGGAATCGCTGCGTGATCTGCTCGCGCTCGCGCTCGATGCCCTGCTCGTGGCATTTCCACATGCGCGTTGTGCCGCCGTCTACGCCAGCGATGCCGGCAGCGGCCACCTGGCCTGCATCGCCAAACGCAGCCGCTCGCAGGAAGCGCCGGAACTGGCCCATGCCGACACGTTCCTGCGCGAGGCCCTGCGACACGAAACCGGTATTGCGGTGATCGACGCGGCCAACCGCGAATCGCTCGCTGCACGCCTGCAGCTTCCGCACCTTCCACCAGCCGTGCTCGGCATGCCGATCCGCCTCGGCAATCAGGTACTCGGCGCGCTGTACCTCGACAGCATCGACGCCGCGCACGCCTGGCGCGCCGGCGACCACGAACTGTTCGTCGGCGTCGCCGGACAACTGGGTTGGCTGATCGCAACGCAGCGTGCCAGTTCGCCGGAACGCGCCATCGAAACACACGATCTGCAGCTCGCCCGCCGCATCCAGCAGCGCTTCCTGCCGCAGTCGCCGCCGGACATCGGCGGCTACCGCATCGCCGAAAGCTACTCCGCGGCGCGCGTCATCGGCGGGGACTACTTCGACTTCTTCAATTATCGCGACGGCCGCGCCGGCATCGTCATTGCCGACGTCTCCGGCAAGTCGGTCTCCGGCGCCCTGTACATGGCGCGCCTGAGCGTGCAGGTGCGCGCGTTCGCTCGCCATGCGAGCGGACCGACCGAGTTGTTGTCCAACCTCAATCACAAGCTGTATCAGGAGCTCGAGCCAGGCATGTTCGTGACGATGCTCGCGGCGGCGCTCGAACCGGAGCACGGCACGCTCGAATTCTCCTGCGCCGGCCATCCGGCACCACTACTGCGCGGAGCGGACGGAAAAGTCAGCGAGCTGGCCGCCCCCGGCGCGTTGCCGCTGGGCGCGATGAACGACGCACAGTTTCCGCAGCACCGTGCGACGCTGCCGCCGGGCTCGTGCGTGCTGTTCTACACCGACGGACTCGACGAAGCACACAACGAGAAGCAGGAACTGTTCGGCAAGGCGCGCGTGCTCGAAGCGCTGGCCCGCAGCGGCGAGGCGCAGGAAATCCTCGATTCGCTGCTCGCCGACCTCGCCCGCTTCACCGCCGGCGAAGTGCAGAGCGACGACCTGACCCTGATCGTGATGACGCGCAACAAGTAGCGCGCCGGCGCAAGGCCGGCGCGATTTGCGCGGGGCTATTTCTTGTTGCCGAACAGATTGCGGAACTTGCCGAGCACGCCGGGCGCGGCGCCTGCCGCATCGGGCTGCGGCTTCGGCGGCGCTGGCGGCGGCGCAGCCTTTGCCTTCGGCGCCGGCTTTGGCTTGGCCGGTTCGGCTGCCGGGCTTTGCTGCTTTTTCCACGCCGAGCAACTGTGCGGCCGAGCCCGCCAACGCGGCCGAGCTCGGATCGGTTGCCGCGGCGGACTCACCGGCTCCGAGCAGGCTGGCCGCACGTTGCGCGAGCCCCGGTTCCTGTGCGGCCTTGGCCGCCGTCTTCGCCGGCGCCGGCGCGGCTGCGCCGAGGGCGGCATCGCGGTCCGGGAAAATCGCGAACATGCGGCTGAAGCCGGCGACATCGAAAACCTGTCCGACGGCCTCGTTCAGCGCGCACAGTTTCAGGCTGCCACGGCCGCCGTCGAGTTGCTTGGCCAATGCAAGCAGCACGCGCAGACCGGCACTGCTGACGTAGCCGATGTCGCCGAGGTCGATGACGAAGTGAGCCGCGCCGGCACCCTGCAGGTCCTGCAGCGCGAGTTCCAGATCTGCCGACGTCTCCGTATCGAGGCGGCCCGATAACGCGAGAACCCGAACCTCGCCGACTTCTTCCTGGCGGATTTCGATTGCCATTAGTGGCCGGTTTCCATTTGAGCGTTACAGGCCACTACTAGCCCTCGCGGAAGACGAAGCGCGCAGCGCCGATCTGAATCACGTCGTCATTGTGCAGTGCGCGTTCGCGCACGCGCTCGGCGTTCACGCGCGTGCCGTGCTTGGTGTTGAGGTCGGCGATCGCGAAGCCGCTCATCGTCGCGGTGATCTGCGCATGCTTGGCCTCGACACCAGGCCCACCGAGGCGTACGTCGTTGCCCGACGCGGCACCGATCGTCAGCGGCTTGAGCGTCAGCGCGGTGTTCTGCTTGCCGGCTTCGGCGTTCTGCGGAATCAACCGGGCCGCACGAAACACCTGCGTTGCACCGCCGACCGCGGCGGCGGGAGGATCCGGAATACTGTCCAGCGCCGCCATCGTCTGCGTCTTGCTCGGCGGTTCGTTGCCGCCGAGGGACGGCACTTCGTGCGTGCGCGCCTCGGCTACCAGCGCGTCAGCGCCCGTCAGGACGGAGAACTGCTGCGTCGCCGCCGAGTCGCGCTTCACGCCCGGCGCGGTGGTCGCGTCGAGTTCGCTCTCGGCATGGAACGCCTCGAGGAAACGCGCCTTGAGTTCGAGCGCGCGAGCGCGCGCTTCGGCCTTGTCCTTGACCGCGCCCTCGATCGCCTTGCTGCGGCGCTGGAATTCCTTGTCGTCGAATTCGCCCAGCTTGTGCCGCAGTTCGAGTTCCTGCTGATCCAGCTTCACCGCCTCGTGATCGGCCTCGAAGCGATCGAGCAGCGCGCGCAGGCGCGCATACTGCTCGCGCGCCGCCTGCTTGAGCGGACGCGATTGTTCGTCCAGTGCGTGCTGGCGTTTCTCATAGTCGTTGCGCACGCGCAGGTAGACGGCCGATGCGACATCGGTCTTCATGCTCTCCATCGACTTGAGACGCTCGTCGAGGACGTCCTGTTCCTGCTTCAGCGTTTTCAGCGACTCGATCGCCGACAGGTCGATCGCGCTGAGCGCGGATTGCCACTGGTTGTCTTCGGAGTTCGCCATACATAGCTCCAGTCGAATCTTGCTTACCGGCGCGACCGGTCGAAAATCACGTCCGCGCTAGACGGGAATCAACTCGACCTCGATCGACCCGAAGCGCAATCGGTCGCGCGGTTTCAGTGGCACGACGCTGCCGGTCTTGATGCGCTCGCCGTTGATGAAGGTGCCGTTGCTCGTGCCGACTTCCTCGCGGATGGAGTATAGGCTGCCTTCCCTGAAAATCTTGGCGTGGCGGCGGCTCAGCGTGCGATTGACGTCGAACGGGCCCAGATTGAGTTCGGGCTGCGTGCCGGTGACCGGGTCAGGCCGGCCGACCAGGAATTCGTTGCGCTCCGGATCGAGCAACAGGATCTGTCCGCTCGACACATGGCGCAGCCCCAGATTCTGCTGTGGCGGTGCGGCGGGCGCGGCCGCAGGCGCCGGTTCGGCCGCTTTTTCGCGTGCCGGCGCCGGTTTGGCTGCTTCGCGCGCCGGCTTGGCCGCGGGTGCGGCAACCTTCAGGCGTTCGAGTTCGCTCAGCGCTTCCTGCGCGCGCTGTTCGGCCCGGCGGTGCCGCGCGGCCAGCTTGCGCATGATGCGCACCGCAATCTCTACATTCTGCTTGAGCATGTCGGTGAACGCCGCGCGTTCAATGCGCAGCGCCCGCACGCCGGTACGCGCCACCGCGCCGGCGAAGCGCGGTTGATCCTCGAGCATGGCCATTTCGCCGAAAAAGTCGCCGGGCTCGAGCGTCGCGACCGGTTCTTCACCGCGCGACTTGCGCACGATATCGACCTGGCCGGATTCGATGATGAACATGTCGACGCCGGTGTCGCCTTCCGCAAATACGACGGTGCCGGGGGCAAACTCGACGAAGGGATCTTTGGCGTTGCTCATTCGACGGCTACTTTGCGCAAGCAAACGGCGGCCGCGGCCGCGAGTCCAATGATTATGCCGAGCCGCGCACGGCGGCCGCAACCAAAAGCGACGGTCCAGGGCCCGGCGGCGCGTCCGTTTACGTTTTTTGAGCAGGGTAGCCGCTAGAGTGCGCGCCGCGATTTAGCGCAATGCTCATGACTGTCCGGATTCCCCTACGCTCTGCCCTGCCGCTGCTGCTCGCCATCATCGCCGGGACCGGCCGCCGCTGCGACCAGCGCCACGCCTTCCCGCCTGGGTCTGCACGCAGCCGGACAGCATCTTCGTGAGCGCTTTCGACACCAGCGCCGGACCTGTGCCGCACGACTCGTCCCTCGGCAGCGGCGGTGACTATCCGGGCAGCCAGACGCGTACGCTGCACATCGCCGGACTGGGCAGCGGAACGCAAGACTACTACGTGTATCTACCCGAGGATTACACGCCGGCGCGTTCCTGGCCGCTGCTGCTCGCGTTGCATGGCGTGGCCCCCTATGGCGGCGCCGATGGCTATGCGGCAACGACACGCGACAACTGGATCGCGGCCGCCAATGCCGGCGGCTTCATCGTCGCCGCGCCGGTCGCGGACGACGTCATCTACCAGGACGGCAGCCCCTACGCCGTGTCGTGGCTGGTGCCGCCGACACAGGGACCGAACGACTATGACCTGTTCGCGGCCGTGCGCGAGGACATGGAAGGTGCCTACAACATCGAGCGCACGCGCATCTACGGCTGGGGCTTCTCGGCCGGCGGCCACGTGATGCACGACCTCGGCGTGAACCAGCACAGTACTGCGTTCAATGCCTCGACGATGGCCGCCTACAGCGTCAGCGGCGCCGATCTGGCCGCGCTCGCCTGCGCCGACGTTTCCGATGCGGGATGCAGCAACCTGCTCGCGCAGTTGCCGCGCAAGATTCCGGTCGACATCCACATCGGCAACAGCGACCCGAATTACCCCTACGCCAAGAGCGACCACCTGCGTTTCGTCGCCGAAGGCTGGGTCAATCATCTGACGATTTCGTACTCCGTTTTCGTCGGTGGTCATACCTACACGATCGATCAGCTCGGCGACATCTGGGGCTTCCTGTGTCCCAACGCCGTGACACCCTGATCGCCAGCGCCTTGCCTTGAGGCGGCCTCGGGCACGTCCGATGGCGTCGCGCAGCCTGCCGCGGCGATGCCAAAGCGTGCGCTTTCCCCGGCTTTTTTGTGTTGCAGCAATAATCGCCCGATTGCTATAATTATTGGCCCTGTCGACCGGTTTGCGCAGGCTCGCATCAGCGCGCGCCGGAGCCGGACCTTGGGCTGTACGTTCCGATGCAAAACTCCATCGCTGCCGGCCGGCGGCTCGCCATTCGTGTCGTTTGCGCACAACTTGGCGCCACGGCGCTGGTTGCTGCGGGATTTGCATTTGCGGGATGGCGCTCGGGACTGGGTGCGTTTTGCGGGGGCGCCGTGGTGGCAGCCGCGACGAGCGTTCTGGCATTGCGGATGTTTGCGGGAGGGCCGGCGGCGGCGGGAATGGTCTTTGCCCGCATGATCGTCGGCAACATGCTCAAGTGGGGTGTCATCGCACTCGGACTCTACTTGACGATGGTCAAGGCGGGACTGCCCGGCTTGCCGGTAATGTGCGGGGTCATTGCCGCGCTGGTACCGCAACTGTTGGGCCTGCACGAGAGCTGGGTTCGGCACGGCTGAATCCGGCAAGTGCAGGCGGCAGGCAGCGTCTAGAAACAAGCATCGATGTTGGTTTGCGCAATCGGATTCCTTAGGCACATGGCAACTGAAGGCACTCACGACACCAGCAGTTACATCCTGCACCACTTGACCAACCTCAAGCTGGATCTGCATACGATGCGCATCGATCCGGAAGCGACCGGCTTCTGGGTCCTGCACCTGGATTCGTTCCTGTTCTCCGTCGTGCTGGCGCTGATTTTCGTCGTCATGTTTCGTCTGGCGGCGCGCAAGGCGACCAGCGGCGTGCCCGGCAAGTGGCAGAACTTCATCGAGTTGTGCGTGCAGAGCGTCGATTCGCAGGTCAAGGATGCCTATCACCACGGCGCCAGGTTCGTGGCGCCGACGGCATTGCTCGTGGGGTTCTGGGTGTTCCTGATGAACTTCATGGACATGCTGCCTGTCGACCTGCTGCCGGCGCTGGCCAGCAGCGTCGGCGTCGATCATCTGCGCACTGTTCCTTCGACCGATCCGAACATCGCGATCGGCATGTCGCTCACCGTGTTCCTGATCGCGTTCGGCTACAGCTTCGTCGCCAAGGGCGTCAATGGTGTCGGCGCGGAATTCCTCTTTCACCCGTTCGGCAAGTGGATGCTGCCGGTCAACTTCCTGCTCAAGTGCGTCGAGGAACTGGCCAAGCCGATCAGCCTCGGCCTGCGACTGTTCGGCAACATGTATGCCGGCGAGATGATCTTCATCCTGCTCGCCAGCTTCACTCTCGGCCTGGGCGCGCCCGAGGCCGCGACGACGACGAATCTCGCTGCGCTGCTGCTGGCCGCGGCACTGATGGTATTGACGGTTTTTCTTTTCGCCCGCGGCAAAGGGCTGCTCGCGCTGGTCCTGCTGCTCGGCATTCCGCTGGCTGGCCTGGTCGGACTGCCTGCGGCGCTGTCCGGCGGCTACACGCAGATCGCGCTGGCGACGGCGTGGACACTTTTCCACATTTTGATTATTTCGCTGCAGGCGTACATCTTCATGACGCTGACGGTCGTCTACATGGCGATGGCCGCCGATCACCACTGACGCAAGCATTCAACTCTTTCATTCACTCGACGTATCACGGAGACACACATGGATATCAGCGCACTCGCATCTGTTGAAGGCATGACCGCTCTCGCAGCCGGCTTGATGCTCGGCCTCGGCGGCATCGGCGCCGCCATCGGCATGGGCCTCATGGGCGGCAAGTTTCTCGAAGGTGCCTCGCGCCAGCCGGAACTCGTTCCGATGCTGCAGGGCAAGATGTTCCTGCTCGTCGGCCTGATCGACGCGATTCCGATTATCGGCGTCGGCATTGCGATGTACCTGACGTTCGTCGATCCGTTCGCCGCAAAGGTACTCGCGAGCGCATCCGCCGCCGCCCACTGAAGTCGATTCAAGTCCTGTCGCAAAGGTCTAGCCCGTGAACATTAACGCAACTCTGTTCGCCCAGATGATCACCTTCGGGATCCTCATCTGGGTCACGATGAAGTTCATCTGGCCGCCGCTGGCGCAAGCGATGGACGAGCGTGCGCAGCGCATCAGCGAAGGTCTCGCCGCGGCCGATCGCGCCAAGGCGGAACTCAAGGACGCCGACGCCCGCGTCGCCGAGGAGATCAAGGCGGCGCGCGTGCAGGCCTCCGAGATCGTCGACAAGGCGCACCAGCAGGCCAGCCAGATCCTCGACAAGGCCAAGGCCGATGCGCTGCTCGAAGCAGCCCGCGTCAAGGCGGTGGCCCAGGCCGATATCGACGGCATGGTCGGCAAGGCGAAGGAGCAGTTGCGCGGACAGGTCGCCACGCTCGCCGTGCAGGGTGCGCAAAGGATCATCCAGCGCGAGATCAATCCGGACGCGCACAAGGCGCTGCTGGACCAGTTGCTGACCGAGATCTAAGAGCGCCATGAGCGAAACCCTCACTCTCGCCCGCCCGTATGCGCGTGCCGCGTTTGCCTCCGCGCAAGCCGGCAATGCACTCGCGGACTGGTCGCGCAAGCTCGGCATCGCCGCGCAGATCGTGACTGATCCGCGCGTGCATGCGCTGATCGGCGATCCGCGCCTGAGCAACACCGAACTCACGCAGTTGCTGCTGCCGCCGGAGGATGCAGCCGACTCGAACTTCGCGGAGTTTCTCGCGCTGCTGGCCGAGAACCGCCGCGTCGCGCTGCTGCCCGACATCGCCGCCCTGTTCGAGGAATTGAAGCGCGAGTCCGAGCGTGTGCTCAAGGTGACCGTGCGCGCCGCCGTGCCGGTGGGCGATGCGCAGGCCGATGCCATCCGCGAGGCGCTGAAGAAGCGTTTCGGCCGCGACATCGAACTGGAGCAGCGCGTGGATCCTTCCGTGATCGGCGGCGCCGTGATCGATGCCGGCGACCTGGTGATCGACGGGTCGGTGCGCGGAAGGCTGGCGCGCCTGGAGCAAGCGTTGACGCAGTAAGTGCGTGAGCGAGTTAGGAGTGAGGGACGTCACCCTCGCACCTGACTCGGCGGTGAGGTCTTAGGAATGCGGGTTGCGGTGCGAGCGCTTTTTGCTCTTCCCACCCCTCACTCCTAACACCTTACACATTCAAATCGAAGCGCGTCCTAACCGACGCACGCAGAGGAAAACCCGATGGCCACCACACTCAATCCCTCCGAAATCAGCGAACTGATCCGTACGCGCATCGAGAAGGTCAAGCTTTCCGCCGAAGTGCGCAACGAAGGCACGATCGTGTCGGTGTCCGACGGCATCGTGCGCATCCACGGCCTGGCCGACGCGATGGCCGGCGAAATGATCGAGTTGCCCGGCAACGCGTTTGCACTCGCACTGAACCTCGAGCGCGACTCGGTCGGCGCGGTCGTGCTCGGCGACTACGAGCACCTGCGCGAGGGCGACACGGTCAAGACGACCAGCCGCATTCTCGAAGTGCCGACCGGCCGCGAACTGCTGGGCCGCGTCGTCAATGCGCTCGGAGAGCCGATCGATGGCAAGGGTCCGCTGAACGCCAAGCACAGTTCGCCAATCGAGAAGGTCGCGCCGGGCGTGATCTGGCGCAAGTCCGTCGCGCAGCCCGTGCAGACCGGCTACAAGTCGGTCGACGCGATGATTCCGCTCGGCCGCGGCCAGCGCGAGCTGATCATCGGCGACCGCCAGACCGGCAAGACCGCGCTGGCGATCGATACGATCATCAACCAGAAGGACAGCGGCATCAAATGCATTTACGTCGCGATCGGCCAGAAGCAGTCGTCGATCGCGACCGTCGTGCGCAAGCTCGAGGAGAACAACGCCCTGGCGCACACGATCATCGTCGCCGCGTCGGCGTCCGAGTCGGCGGCGATGCAGTACATCGCGCCGTACTCCGGCTGCGCGATGGGCGAGTACTTCCGCGACATCGGCGAAGACGCGCTGATCATCTATGACGACCTGACCAAGCAGGCTTGGGCCTATCGCCAGATTTCGCTGCTGCTGCGCCGCCCGCCGGGCCGCGAAGCCTATCCGGGCGACGTGTTCTATCTGCACAGCCGCCTGCTCGAGCGCGCCGCGCGCGTCAACGAAGAATATGTGGAAAAGTTCACGAATGGTGCAGTCAAGGGCAAGACCGGCTCGCTGACGGCACTGCCGGTCATCGAAACCCAGGCCGGCGACGTGTCCGCGTTCGTGCCGACCAACGTGATTTCGATCACCGACGGCCAGATCTTCCTCGAGACGGACCTGTTCAACGCCGGCGTGCGTCCGGCCGTGAACGCCGGTATCTCGGTGTCGCGCGTCGGCGGCGCGGCGCAGACCAAGATCATCAAGAAGCTGGCCGGCGGCGTGAAGCTGGCGCTGGCGCAGTACCGCGAACTCGCGGCATTCGCGCAGTTCGCGTCGGACCTCGACGCGGCGACGCGCGCGCAGCTCGAGCGCGGCATTCGCGTGACCGAACTGATGAAGCAGAAACAGTACGCGCCTCTGTCCGTGGCGCAACTCGCGATCACGCTGTACGCGGCCGAGAAGGGCTATCTCGACGATCTGGCCGTGGCTGCGATCCTGCCGTTCGAGAAAGGCCTGCACGCCCACTTCGCCGCGAACTACGGCGACTGGGTCAAGGCGGCGAATGAAAAGTCCGACTGGAACGATGCGATCGAGGCGACGTTGAAGAAGGGCGTCGAGGAATTCAAGAAGACGGGCTCTTGGTGAAGAGCGTGAGGAGTTAGGAGTGAGGAGTTAGGAGAAGCAGGCTTTTCCTGACGAGCACGCGCAGCGAGCGACCTCACTCCTATCAGCGCCGAAGGCGCGACCTAACGAACGAGCAAAGCGAGTAGACAATGGCAGGCGCAAGAGAAATCCGAACCAAGATCAAGAGCGTCGCGAACACGCGCAAGGTGACGCGCGCGCTCGAGATGGTCTCGGCCTCGAAGATCCGCAAGGCGCAGGACCTGATGCGCGCCTCGCGTCCCTACACGCGGGCGATCAAGCAGGTGGTCGGTCACGTCGCCAAGGCGAACTCCGAATTCAAGCACCCGATCCTTGCCGGCGAGCGCGCGCAGATCAAGCGCGTCGGCTACATCATCGTGTCGACCGACCGCGGCTTGTGCGGCGGCCTGAACTCGAACCTGTTCCGCCAGCTGCTCGCCGAGATGCGCGCCTGGCAGGAAAAGAACGTCGAGATCGACATCATCGCGATCGGCACCAAGGCGAAGACGTTCTTCCGCCGGCTGAAAGTGAACATGGTCGGCAGCATCACCCATCTTGGCGAGCGGCCGAAGGTCGAGCAGGTAGTCGGCGTGGTCAAGCTCATGGTCGACGCCTACACCGCCGGCAAGGTCGACCGGGTTACCCTGGCCTACAACCAATTCGTCAACACGATGACGCAGCGCGGGACGCTCGAACCACTGCTGCCGCTGCCCGCCTCGACGACACTGACGTCCGCATACGATTGGGATTATCTGTACGAGCCGGACGCCGAGAGCGTGCTCACCCACGTGATCGTGCGCTACCTCGAATCGCTGGTCTATCAGTCGCTGCTGGAAAACCTGGCCAGCGAGCACGCCGCACGCATGGTGGCGATGAAGTCGGCGAGCGACAACGCGACCAAGGCGATCGACAGTTTGACGCTGGTCTACAACAAGGCCCGCCAGGCGGCGATCACGCAGGAAATCAGCGAGATCGTGAGCGGCGCGGCGGCGGTTTAGGTTTTGGATTTCTCCTTCTCCGAGGCGAGGAGGAATGTTTTTCTCCTTCTCCCTTTGGGAGAAGGTGGCGCAAAGCGCCGGATGAGGGTTCGGCTCCGTATCGACTTCGGTACGAGCTCCGACCCTCACCCCAACCCTCTCCCGATAGGAGAGGGGTTAGAGCAAGCGAATTGAGATTTTATTGAGGACACCACAATGAGTCAGGGCAAAGTAGTCCAAATCATCGGCGCGGTCGTCGACGTCGAATTCCCGCGCGATCAGGTGCCGAAGGTATACGACGCGCTGAGCGTCGAAGGCACCGCGGCTCCGATCACGCTGGAAGTGCAGCAGCAGCTCGGCGACGGTGTCGTGCGCACGATCGCGCTCGGCTCGACCGACGGCCTGCGCCGCAATCTCGTCGCCAGGAACACCGGCGCCGGCATCAAGGTTCCGGTCGGCACGAAGACGCTCGGCCGCATCATGGACGTGCTCGGCAATCCGATCGACGAGGCCGGCCCGATCGGCGAGAAGGAGCGCTGGGAGATCCACCGCGCGGCGCCGAGCTATGACGAACAGGCCGCCGCCAGCGACCTGCTCGAAACCGGCATCAAGGTCATCGACCTCATGTGTCCGTTCGCCAAGGGCGGCAAGATCGGCCTGTTCGGCGGCGCCGGCGTCGGCAAGACCGTCAACATGCTCGAACTGATCAACAACATCGCGACCCAGCACGCCGGCCTGTCGGTGTTCGCCGGCGTCGGCGAGCGCACGCGCGAAGGCAACGACTTCTACCACGAGATGATCGAAGCCGGCGTCATCAAGCTCGACAATATCGGCGAGTCCAAGGTCGCAATGGTGTACGGCCAGATGAACGAGCCGCCGGGCAACCGCCTGCGCGTCGCATTGACCGGCCTGACCATGGCCGAGTACTTCCGCGACGAGAAGGACGCTTCGGGCAAGGGCCGCGACGTGCTGTTCTTCGTCGACAATATCTACCGCTACACGCTGGCCGGCACGGAAGTGTCGGCGCTGCTCGGACGCATGCCGTCCGCCGTCGGCTACCAGCCGACTCTGGCCGAGGAAATGGGCACGCTGCAGGAGCGCATCACCTCGACCAAGACGGGTTCGATCACGTCGGTGCAGGCGATTTACGTGCCCGCGGACGACCTGACCGACCCGTCGCCGGCGACCACGTTCTCGCATCTGGATGCGACCGTCGTGCTTTCGCGCAACATCGCCTCGCTCGGCATCTATCCGGCGATCGATCCGCTCGACTCGACCAGCCGCCAGCTCGATCCGAATGTCATCGGCACCGAGCACTACGATACCGCGCGCCGCGTGCAGGCGACGCTGCAGAAATACAAGGAACTGAAAGACATCATCGCGATTCTCGGCATGGACGAATTGTCCGAGGAAGACAAAGCCACGGTATCGCGCGCGCGCAAAGTCGAGCGCTTCTTCTCGCAGCCGTTCCATGTCGCCGAAGTATTCACCGGTTCGCCGGGCAAGTACGTTTCGTTGAAAGACACGATCCGCGGCTTCAAGATGATCGTCGACGGCGAATGCGATGCGCTGCCCGAGCAGGCGTTCTACATGGTCGGCGGCATCGAGGAAGCGTTCGAGAAGGCCAAGACGATAGGCGAGAAGAAGGCGGCGTAAGAGCGTGAGGACGTGAGGTCGCGCGCCTTCAGCGCGCTGTGAGGAGTGAGGAAAAGCCGACGTTGCTCTGCCTAACTCCTAACTCCTCAGCCCTAACGCTCCTCGACGATCGCACAACACAATTCAAGGCCGCACCAAATGACAACCACCATCCGCTGCGACATCGTCAGTGCCGAAGCCGAGATCTTCCACGGCACGGCGACGCTCGTGGTCGCCTCCGGCGAAATGGGCGAACTCGGCATCGCACCCCGCCATGCGCCGCTGATCACGCGCCTGAAGCCGGGCTACGTGCGCGTGGTCACCGAAGGCGGCGATGAACAGTTCTTCTACGTCTCCGGCGGCATCCTCGAAGTACAGCCGCAGGTCGTCACCGTGCTGGCCGATACCGCCATTCGTGCCAAGGATCTCGACGAGGTCGCTGCGTTGCGCGCCAAGGAAGAAGCCGAGCGCCGGCTCGTCGACCGCACCGAGACGGTCGAGATCGCACAGGCGCAGGCCGAACTCGCGCAGGCAGTCGCGCAGCTGCAGGCGATCGAGCGCCTGCGCAAGCAGATGAAGCACTGACGCAGCCTTCAAGTCCTTGCCGAAAACGCCGGCCCGAGCCGGCGTTTTTTATGCAACCTTCGACAGAACCGGAAACGCGGGACAGATCGTTACGCGAAGAACCGCGCGATCAGCCAGATCGATGTGACCGCCGTGATGAGGATTGTTCCGGCCGCACCGACGAGACGGCCGGGGCCCTGCATCGTATCCCGGCGCAGACCGAGCGCATGGCAGGTACGCGCGACGACCAGACTCGCTCCAAGTACGTGGATCGACGTCTTCGACACGCCATCGAGTTCGAGCACTGCGATCAGGATCAGCGCCAGCGGCACGTACTCGACGAAGTTGGCTTGGCGACGCATCGCCATCAGCAAGTCCTTGTTGCCGCCATCGCCGTACGCGACGCCGAGCCTGCCGCGCAGACTACCGGCAGGGAACGCCACTGCGATGGACATCAGGCCAAGCAGTCCGGCATACAAGGCTGTAACGACAGGCATGGATGATCCTCCCTCAGGTTGCATGCGCCGGCTTGGTCCTGCAGCAGCGAGCTAGACGACACACCGCAATCGCCATGAAGCGACGCCAAACTGCGGCCGCGGAGCGGCGCGACAAACCGCGGCAGCACCAGCATAGCCAATTGCCGGCAAATGCGCCGCGAAAAGCTCGAACGCGGGCCTCGGTCTGCGCTATCGTTAGCGTATGAAGACTCCTCCGCTGCACGTCATCGTTCTGGCCGCAGGCGAAGGCAAGCGCATGAAGTCGGCGCGGGCCAAGGTGCTGCTGCCGCTGGCCGGCCGCTCGCTCCTCGCCCACGTATTGACGGCGGCGCGTGCGCTGAATCCGGAAAAGATCCATGTCGTCTGGGGTCATCGCGGCGAGCAGGTGCGCGCCGCATTCGCCGATCAGGCCGACATCGACTGGGTGCATCAGGCCGAACAGCACGGCACCGGGCACGCCGTG
This sequence comes from uncultured Gammaproteobacteria bacterium, assembly GCA_963738115.1. GTDB lineage: Bacteria > Pseudomonadota > Gammaproteobacteria > Xanthomonadales > Rhodanobacteraceae > Rudaea. The sequence goes on from CAVTVN010000009.1 coordinate 112,635, forward strand.
CAGCTGGCGATGGCGCAGGTGCCGGACCCGGCACGAGTGCTCGTGCTGCTCGGCGACGTTCCGCTGATCCAGGCGCCGACCCTGCGCCCACTCATCGATCCCGCCGCGGTGCTGGCCGTTCTCGTCGCGGACCTGGCCGAACCGCACGGCTATGGCCGCATCCAGCGCGACGGCAATGGCCGCGTGCGCGCGATCGTCGAGGAACGCGATTGCGACGCCGCGCAACGCGCCGTCACGCTGGTCAACACCGGCATCGTCGCGGCGGACGCTTCACGCCTGCGCGTTTGGCTGCGCGGACTGCGCAACGACAACGCGCAGCGCGAATACCTGATCACCGATGTGTTCGCGACCGCTGCCGACGAAGGCGATCCGGCGACGGCCATCGTCTGCGCCGACGCGCACGAGGCGTTCGGCGCCAACGATGCGTGGCAACTCGCACAACTCGAACGCCACTACCAACGGCGGCGCGCGCAGGCGCTGTGCGCGCAAGGCGTTCGCCTGGCCGACCCGGCGCGCTTCGACCTGCGCGGCGAGCTGATCTGCGGGAGCGATGTCGAGATCGACGTCGATGTGGTTTTCGAAGGCGTCGTGGAACTCGGCGACGAAGTGCGCATCGGGCCGTTCTGCCGCATCAAGCACTCGACGCTGGCGGCCGGCACGCGGGTACGCGCGCACTGCGACCTCGAGGGCGTCGTGACGCACGGCGCCTGCATCATCGGTCCGTTCGCGCGCCTGCGGCCCGGCACGGATCTGGCCGACGGCGCGCACGTCGGCAATTTCGTCGAAGTGAAGAATGCGACGATCGGCGAGAACTCCAAGGCCAATCATCTGACCTATATCGGCGATGCGAGCATCGGCGCCGGCGTCAACATCGGCGCCGGCACGATCACCTGCAACTACGACGGCGTGAACAAGCATCGCACGACGATCGAGGATGGCGCTTTCATCGGCTCGAATACGGCGCTGGTTGCGCCGATCACGGTCGGCAAGGACGCGACGATCGGTGCCGGCTCGACGCTGGGCAGGAACGCGCCAGCCGGGGAACTGACCGTCGCGCGCGCGAAGCAGACCACCATCCCCGGCTGGAAGCGCCCGAAGAAAACATGACGTTCGGGACCGTGGAAAAGAGCGTTTAACGCGGATTTCGCGGATGCAAGAGTCGCGAACGCGGATCAACGCGGATCAAAAATTCAGATACAACTCTATCCGCGTCGATCCGGCTCTTATCTGCGTAATCCGCGTTCGGTGCTTTCCCTTTTGGTCAATGCGCAGCACGCGGGATGATGCCGAGCGCCTGCTCGAGTTTGGCCGAGTCGTATACTTTTCCACCCTTGATCGTCGTGTCGACTTTTTCGATGTCGGCGATGTCCTTCGTCGGGTCGCCGTCGACCAGGACCATGTCGGCCAGTTTGCCCGGCGCGATCACGCCGCGGCTGCCGTCGACGCCGATGACCTGCGCCGAGGTCAGCGTCGCCATGCGCAGCACCTCGGCTGCCGGGATGCCGGCGTGGACGTAGTCCTCCAGTTCGTGATGCAGCATGTAGCCGGCCAGCGAGTCGGTGCCCGGAATGATCGTCACGCCGGCATCGTGCAGCGCCTTGAGCAGCTTCAGCATCGCCGGGAACGACTCGGCGTAGGCGGCCTTCTGCTCGGCCGGCGGCTCGAGCGCACCGCTCAGCATGTTGCGACGGATCTGCGGTGGAAAGCGCGGTGCGATTTTCTCCAGTCCCGGCGTCACTGCGCCCGGATCGCCGCAGAGCAGGCCCTCGAAGATGCCGACGGTCGGATCGAGCACGGTGTGATGCGCCTTGAGGAAGGCGATGAATTCCTTGACCTGGGGCTTGTCCGGCGTGAATTCGCGCGCGTGTTCGGCAACTTTGATGAAACGGTCGCGGTTGCGTGTCTCCTTGACCGTATCGAACAGGAAGTTCAGCACGATGAAGTTCAGGTGCTGGATCTCGTCGGCGCCGCCGTCGACGAACATGCGCGCCGACATGAATGCCGGCACGTGGCCGCTGACGCGCAGGCCGCGCGCGTGCGCGTGGTCGGCGATGATCGGCATCAGTTCCGGCTTGATCGACGAATAGATCTTGATCTGGCCGTAGCCGTGGTCGGCGTACCAGTCGACGTCCTTGATCGCCTCTTCGGCGGTGTCGACGCGCATCTTCGTCGGCCCCGCAAACTCGCCGGTGCCGTCGATGATGCCGGCCTTGAACACGCGCGGCCCCAGTTCGGTGCCGTTGTCGAAACGTTCGACGCGCTTGAGGAAGCCGTCGGTGTCGTTGGCCATGTCGCGCGCGCTGGTCACGCCGTTGGCGAGATCCAGCGCGCCGTCGACGTCGCCGAAGTGCTGGTGGTTATCCCACAGGCCCGGCATCAGGAAGCGGCCGTGCACGTCGATGACTTCGGCGTTCGTCGGCGCCTTGAGTTCCGCGTCGGCAGCGACGCGCACGACATGCTCGCCCTCGACCAGCACGCTCGTGCCGGGCGTCACCGACAGGTCGCGCGGATCGAACAGGCGCGCGTTGCGGATCAGCAGCGCGCCGGTCGGCACGTGAGTCAGTTCCTTGGCGATGCGTGCCGACCAGGCGCTGTCGGTGGCATCCTGGACGTCGAGCAACTGCTTGACCGCCTTGTCGTAGCCCGGCGCGACGACCGAAAACCAGCTCGACAGTGAACCGGCAGTCGCTCCGCTTTCGTCCAGCCAGATCGCAGCCGGCGAGAAGCTCAAGCCGACAATGCGGTATTGCGTGACCTTGGCCTTGCCCGACGGCGTCGTGACATCGACGCTGTCCGCGGCCTCGAGCCGTGCTTCGCCTGCCGGCAGCAGCGGCAACTTGTGGCCCGGCGCCTTCAGCAGCGCGCGGGCCAGCACGCCGAACAGTTCCGGCGGCCCGTTCAGCGGGATATAGAAAGCCTCCCCCGCCAAGGCCTTGTCGCCGTGTTCAGTACGGTTGCTCCAACTGGCCTTGCCATCGGCGATCGCGAACTTCTCATCGACCGCAGCCTTCATGTAATCGTTGCCGGTGCCGGTGTACTCAACCGGCACACCGGCGGCGTCGAGCTTCCAGCTTGCCGTGATGTGGTCGCCGCGGCCGCGGTCGTTGTACGAATACTCGGCCTTCGTCGTGTTCGCATCGACGGCTGTCACCGTCTGCTTGCCCTGGGCAATGCCCTGGATCAGGATCGTGTCCTCGCGCGCGCCGGCCGCTACCGCCGCACTCGTGCACACGCACAACGAAACCAGCAGGATTGCGCGCATCTTCAGCTGTCTCCCGGAAAGGATCGGCGCAGTAGAGCAGGATGTACCACTGCGGGCCCGTGCCGGAAGTGTACCGCCCCGGCAATTTCGCCCGCAAAAAGCCCGCAACGGGGCCGCGGCCCGGCAGCGCTCCACGCCACAGTGGCATCGTCTGGACCGAGCGGCGTACGGCCGGCGGCCATAACCGGTAAAATAGCCGTCGCTTTCGAGGATTGTCATCATGTGTGGAATTGTCGGCGCTGCCGCACGGCGCGATGTGGTCGGAACGCTGATCAGCGGCCTCAAGGCGCTGGAATATCGCGGCTACGATTCGGCCGGGATCGCCCTGCTCACGGATCAGGGCCTGCAGCGCGTGCGCACCAAGGGCAAGGTGCGCGATCTCGAAGCGCTGCAGGCGGCGCAGCCGATCGCCGGCTTCACCGGCATCGCGCACACGCGCTGGGCCACACACGGCGCGCCGAACACCGTCAACGCGCATCCGATCGCATCGCGCGGCAACGTCGCCGTCGTCCACAACGGCATCATCGAGAACCACGACGAGTTGCGCGGCGAGCTCAAGGCGCTCGGCTACGAATTTGCAACCGAGACGGACACCGAAGTCATCGCCCACCTCGTCGAGCATTACCAGAATGCCGGCGACGATCTGCTCGACGCGGTGCGCAAGACGATCGCACGCCTGCGCGGCGCCTACGCCATCGCCGTGCTGAGCCGGCGCGATCCAGGCCGCGTCATCGGCGCGCGTCGCGGCAGTCCGATGGTCGCGGGGCTCGCCGACGGCGAGCAGTTCATCGCCTCGGACATCCACGCGCTGCTGCCGGTCACGCGGCGCTTCATCTATCTGGCCGAAGGCGACGTCGTCGACGCGACGATCGAAGGCGTGCGCATCTACGACGAGCATGGCACGCTGGTGCAGCGTCCCGTCAAGCAGGCGCATTTCGGCGCCGACGCGGTCGAACGCGGCGAGTACCGCCACTACATGCTCAAGGAGATCCATGAGCAGCCGCAGGCGATCGCCGACACGCTCGAGGGGCGCATCAGCGCTGGCCATATCCTGACCCAGATCTTCGGCGTCGGTGCGCGCGAACTGCTGCTGAAGACGCGCAACGTGCACGTGATCGCCTGCGGATCGAGCTATCACGCGGCGCTCGTCGCGCGTTACTGGATCGAGGGCCTCGCCGGCATTCCGTGCAACGTGGAAATCGCTTCGGAGTACCGCTACCGCGACGCGGTGGTGCCGATCGACACCCTGTTCATCACCGTGTCGCAATCGGGCGAAACCGCCGATACGCTGGCGGCGTTGAAGATGGCGAAGACGCGCGGCTACCTGGCTACGCTGGGCATCTGCAACGTACCGGAATCCTCGATCGTGCGCGAATCGGAACTGACGCTGATGACGCGCGCCGGCCCCGAAATCGGCGTTGCCTCGACCAAGGCGTTCACCACGCAGCTCACCGCGCTCGCCCTGTTCGCGCTCGAACTGGCTCGCCACCACGGTCTCGACATGGCGCGCTACGAGGCGCTGGTGCATCAGCTCGAAACGCTGCCCGGCGCTGTGCGCGACGCACTTGCGCTGGACACTCGCATCCGCAAGCTCGCCGAGCGCTTCAGCGACAAGCAGCACACGCTGTTCCTCGGCCGCGGCACGCAGTTTCCGATCGCCATGGAAGGCGCGCTCAAGCTCAAGGAAATCTCGTACATCCACGCCGAAGCGTATCCGGCCGGCGAACTCAAGCACGGTCCGCTCGCGCTCGTCGACGAGAGCATGCCGGTGATCGCCGTAGCGCCGAACGATCATCTGCTCGAGAAGCTCAAGTCGAATCTCGAGGAAGTGCGTGCGCGCGGCGGCGAACTCTACGTGCTCGCCGACGCCGATGTCGCCCAGCACGTGCCGCACGGCAACGGCCATCTGGTCGTGCTGCCGCCGTGCGGCGAGATGATCGCGCCGATCGTGTTCACGATCCCGCTGCAGCTGCTCGCCTATCATGTCGCCGTGCTCAAGGGCACCGACGTCGACCAGCCGCGCAACCTCGCCAAGAGCGTGACGGTGGAATAGCAAACCGTACCCTCAAGCGACGCGGCGACGACCCGCTCATTCAGGCAGACCGCGGCGTCATTGCAATTTCCCGCGGGCGATGCCGATCGCTCGTGCAATTTACCCTGCGCGGATTTTCGCGTGAGCGCCGCTGCACGCGCGTTGAGCGCAATCTTTCCTCGTAGCGAATGTGCGCTTAACGAAACTGCGCCGCGCATGAACCTTGCAGCAGCGAATTGTTCGCTCGTTTCGCATGCGGAAGGTTGCCATGCGTGAAATCGCAGTGCCGAAACGAGCGAGAGGCGGAGGACTCCCTTCCGCGGATACCAGGAGAAAACCATGAGACTTTCACCGTTCTTCGCTCTGTTGATGACAGCGGCTGCGGGTACCGCGTTCGCGCAAGCTACGTCGCCGGCGCCCGATCCGGCAAACCCGCCGACCATCAATCCGACACCGACGACGCCGGCTAATCCGGCCAGCCCGACCGCGACGGATCCGACGTCACCGGCACAGGAACCGATGTCGATGCAGGGTTCGGCGCCCGAGGACTGGACCATCGTCAAAGGCCATGACAAGGGTTACATCACGAAGAAAGACGCTCTGCCGAACAGTTGGCTCGCCCAGAACTTCGCCAGCTGCGACACCGACAAGGACGGCAAGATCAGCGAAGCCGAATACCAGAAGTGCCAGAAGCGCCATTGATGTCGGATGGCGCAACAGCGCGGCCGGCGTGCGCGGGCCGCGCTGCAGTCCAGCAGCATTGCGGATAGTCGACGCAGCGAAGGCGCGTCCGCAGGATGACCGAGCAAACGGCAGGCGTTGTTGATGCAACGACAGATCGCGTGTAAAACAGTTCGGCGCCCGCGTTCAGCGCATTGGAGTTTCGAAGCAAAGAGGAGTTTGCCATGGCAAGGACTGCAAAGCGGGTATTCACTGAGCAAAGCGATATCGAGCGTATCGAGGATTTGGTCGTCGCCCTGCCGAGCCAGTCGCGTGTGCGCGTCACGCTGCGCAACGGCGACATCATTTCCGGCACCGTCATTGAACGACCGGCCACGCAGGTATTCGAAGACCCGGCCGGAAACCAGGGCATCAATTCCGTCCTGCGTCTGGATGATCCCCTGGCACCGGTCTGGCAGGTGTACCTGTGGCTGAGCGACATCGAGTCGGTCGAACAACTGCCGCCACGTGGCGGCTGAAGAGAAAGTGATGTCCGGCGAAAAGAAGACCTGTGCGCACGAGCCTTGTATTTGCCAGGCGGCAGCCGGGCGCGATTACTGCAGCGATTACTGCGAACGCGCAGCGACTAGCGGTTTGCCGAGCGCAGAAACGGTCTGCCGATGCGGCCACAAGGGCTGCACCGGCTGAAGGTGTTCGGCGCTACGCCACGAATGAATCACGGCAGCAAGAGTGTTTGACCCAGATGCGCGTAGACGGTCGCTACGCGGCGCAAGTGCCGCGATTCCGCATGTGTCAGCAGCCACAGGTCGGTCTGGCACGCCTCGATGACATCCGTCAGCTGGCGCAAGTCCGCGCGCGCACGCGCGAGGAACATTGGAAAGACGCCAACGCCGAGGCCGAGCGTCACGAGTTCCATGACCGTGAGGATACTGTTGACGCGATAGCGCGGAACGACTTTGGGGAACTGACGCCTGCGCCAGATGACTGACGGGTGCTCGGGCAGCGCGTCGTCTGGCGCGATCCACGCAGCGTTGCCGCGTTCGACATCGGCGTAGCGCTTGATCGGCGAGTTCTTCGCCGCGAACAGCGCCACGCGCACCGGGCCCAGACGCCTGCCGACCAGATGCGGCGGCGGCCTTCTCGTCGCTCGGACCGCGATATCTGCGTCGCGACGCGTGAGGTTCGCCAGTTCGTTGCCGGTGTGCAGTTCGAATTCCAGCAGCGGATGTTCGGCACGCAGCGGCTTCAGCGCGGGGGCGACGAGGCCGTGCAGCACCGTGTCGGTCGTCGTGATGCGGACGGTTCCGGATACCTTCTCCGGCGACAGTTGCGCCGCCGAGCGCGCCGATTCGAGCGCCGCTTCCACCTGCTCGGCCTTTTCGGCGAGCGACTGCGCGAGCTCCAGCGCCTGATAGCCGCTGCGCGAGCGCTCGAACAACGCAGCGCCGAGCCCGCGTTCGATCCGGCGCAGCGAACGGAATACCGTCGATGCATCGACGCCGAGGCGCTCGCCGGCGTCGGCGAGAGTTCCCGCACGCACTATTGCGAGCACGACTTCGAGATCCGCCGCCGAGAGCTCGTATTGCATCAGTGCAATCATCGTTTGTCTCCATGCCAATTTTCTTGGCGTCTGCGCAATCATACACTTTGCGCCGTTCGACTTACCCAGAGGAGACTTGCAATGTATATTTCAGGCAACTTTGCTGCGCGCGACTACGGCGCCACGCTGCTGCGCGCGAGCCTCGGCACGATGTGGATCGCCCACGCCCTGCTCAAACTATTCGTCTTCACGCTCGCGGGCACCGCACAGTACTTCGCCAGCGTCGGCTATCCGCCGTTTCTGGCATATCCGGTGTTTTGCACCGAACTGCTCGGCGGAACCGCGCTGATTCTCGGCATCTACGCGCGTCAGGCGTCGCTGGTGCTCGTGCCGATCATGGCCGCCGCAACGTTGGTGCACGTGCCGAACGGCTGGGTGTTCACGAGCCAGGGCGGCGGTTGGGAATACCCCGTGTTCCTGATCGTTGCTTCCCTTGCGCTGTGGCTGATCGGCGATGGAGCGTTTGCACTTCGCCGCAGCAACCGGTTCGTGCCGGGCGGCGCACGCGTCGCGCTGGCGCCGCGAGCGTCTGCCATCGTCGCGCGGCGGTGAGTCGAGTTGAATTGCCTCTTGGCACTAGTGGGCAGCGTGCGACAACGGGGACAATCCATCCTTGGCCAGCGCCGCCGACAGGGTGGCGCTGGCCATGCGATTGCCGCAAGCACGCGGAATTCACGATCATTGGCGAATGCTTATGTGCGCCGGGATTCCAGGAGGCCAGGATCGGTCCGGATCGCAGTTACAATGGCTAAACGTGATGGACTTTCTTCATCCGCGACGGCAAGGTCGTCGGCGAATACAAGTCCTGAAGACATCGTCCCGACGCCGCGTGTCACCGTCAGTCCGCAGCAACTGAATTGTTCGCATGGCAAATGCAGATTCATCCGGCCGTCGCAATACCAACCTGCCTGCACATTTGCTGTCGCACTGGCAGGAGCTGTTCCGCCGCGGAAACATTCGCGCCTGCGAAAACGATGCGCGCAAGCTGGTCGATGATTTTCCGCTGGCGGCCAAGGCCTGGCAGTTGCTCGGCGCCTCGCTGCTCGCCGATGGCCGTCCTGACGAAGCGCTGCCGGCGCTGCGCCGCGCCAGTGCCCTCGCGCCGGCGGACTGGTCGATCTGGGACAACCTCGCGCTTGCCCTGCAACGGCAAGGCGATTTTGCCGGGGCTGCGGAAACCTTTCGCACCGGCCTGGACCACGCGCCTGCCGAAGCTCGCCTGTGGTCCAATGCGGCGGTCAACGCGCTGGAGTCGGGCGATCCGCCGACGGCGTTGATCCTCGCGTGGGAAGCGATCCGCCTCGCGCCGAATCTGGCGGTGGCGCATCTGAATGTCGGCAACGCCTTGAGCGCGTCGGGTCAATCGGCCGAGGCGGAGGCGGCTTTTCGGCAGGCGCTGTCGCTCCAGCCCGGCTACGTTCAAGCGCTGCTGAGTCTGGGACGGGAACTGAGCCAGCGCGGCCAGATCGCCGACGCGATCGACACCACGCGGCGCGCACTGGCGATCAAGCCGGACTACGCCGATGCGCATGTCAATCTGGCGCACGACCTCAACCGGCTCGGCGACGTCGCTTCGGCGGCGGAACACTATCTGCGCGCGCTGGCGTTGAAGCCGGAGTTGACCTCGGCGGGCAGCGGTGCGCTCTACTGTCTGCTGCATGACGACCGGCAGTCACCGGAAGACGTAGCGGCAGCGCACCGGAAATTTGGCGAGCAGCTCGAAGCGCCGAGCAAGGCGCATTGGAAACGCCATGCGAACGACGCCGATCCCAAGCGGCGCCTGCGGCTCGGCTTCGTCTCGCCCGACATGCGCAATCATCCGGTCGCGCGCTTTCTCGAACCGGTCTGGCGCGTCCTGGACCGGGACCGTTTCGAGCTGTTTGCCTACGACGTGCAGCCTGCGCGCGACGACATTGCCATGCGCCTGCGCGAACTCGCCGATCACTGGACGATCGCTGCATCGATGCCCGATGCACAGCTCGACGCCTGCATCCGCCGCGATGGCATCGACATCCTTTTCGACCTGGCCGGTCATACCGCGCGCAATCGCTTGGGATTGTTCGCGCGCAAACCGGCTCCGCTGCAGGTTTCCTGGCTCGGTTATCCGGGCACGACAGGCCTGCGCGCGATGGACTACCGCTTCGTCGACCACGTCGTCGCCCCGCCGGGACGATTCGAGCATCTGTTCTCCGAACGCCTCGCGTATCTGCCCTACATGTCGGTATTCGACCGTCCGGAGAATCTTCCCGCCGTGCGGCCATCGCCATTCGCTGCCGGCGAGCGGCTGACCTTCGGCAGTTTCAATCGGGTAAACAAGCTCAGCGACTCGACGCTCGACCTATGGTCGAAAGTGCTGCGGCGGCTACCGGATTCGCGCCTGCTCGTCGGCGCGTTGCCGAATCAGGCCATGGAAGATGAATTCCGGCGCCGCTTCCGCGCGAGCGGCATCGGCGAAGACCGGCTGATCTTTCATCCGCGCCTGGCGATGGCGGAGTATCTGGAATTGCACGCACAGGTCGACCTGCTTCTCGATACGCTGCCGTTTTCCAGCGGCACGACGGCGAACTTCGCGATGTGGATGGGTGTGCCGACGTTGACGCTCGCCGGCAATTCGATGGCGCAGAGACTGGGCGCGACGCGCATGGCAGCGGCGGGACTCGATGCGTTCGTCGCCGAATCCGCCGACGAATATGTCGACCGCGCTGTCGCGTGGTCGAACAAGCCCCTGGAACTGGCGCGCATCCGCGGCGAACTGCGTCCGCGCATGGAGGAAGCGGCGCGCACTCAACCGCCGCAGCTCGCGCGCGCGCTCGAGCAACGCCTGCGTGAGATGTGGCAGCGCTGGTGCGCCGGCCTGGCGCCCGAGCGCCTGTCGTGATCACGCTGATGTACAGCAACTTTGCGCCGGGCGCCGACCACGTGCGCCGTCTGCAGGAGTTGGCCGGCAGCGCCCGCGTCGCCGTCGCGGCCAGCGAAGACGACGCACTTGCAGTCGCGCCGTCGACGCAAATCGTCCTCGGCCATCGCTGGCTGCGCCAGTTGCTGCCGCTCGCACCCGGCTTGCGCTGGGTGCAAACCAGCGCAGCGGGCTACGACCAGCTGCCGTGGCCCGAACTGGCTCGGCGCGGCATCACGTTGACGCGCAATCCGATGAATTCCGCATCGATCGCGCATCACGCCGTCGCCTTGGCCTGGGCGTTGCTGCGCCGCTTGCCGGATGCGATGCGTGCGCAGTCCGCAGGGCGCTGGGCCGCACCGTTTGCGATGCTGCCGCTTCCGCGCACGGCACTGGTGCTCGGACTCGGCGCCATCGGCACGCAGGTATCGCGATTGCTGCGCCGCCTGGGCTTGCATGTACGTGGCTCGTCGAACTCGGGCAGCGCCGCGCAGCGCGAGGCCTGCGACGAGTTCGTCGACGCAGGCCACTGGCGCGATGCATTGCGCGACACCGATATCCTCGTGCTGGCGCTGCCACTGGATGAAACCACGCGCGGCTGCATCGGTCCGCGCGAACTCGCCGCCCTGCCCGCGCACGCCGTGCTCGTCAACATCGCGCGCGATGGACTCGTCGATCGGACCGCGTTGCTCGACGCGTTGCGCAGCGGCCGCATCGGAGGCGCGGGGCTCGATGCGCTCGACCCGATCCCGGCAGCCAATGATCCGTTGTGGATGACACCGAACCTGCTGATCACGCCGAAGGTTTCGGCCTATCATCCGGACATGCAGCAAGAATTCGAAACGTTCGCCGAGTTGCAGACCCAGCGCTTCCTTTCCGGCGCGCCGCTCGAAGCGCTCGTCGATCTGGGCAACACGAGGCAGCCGCGCGCATGAGGTTTGCTCCGGAATGCGCACGATGAGCTACGGCAGCGAATTCGTCCTGACGCTGTTCACCAACGATCGGTTGCTGGCATCCGCTGCTGACCAGGCCGGCGTCGACCGCATCGGCGTCGACATGGAACAGATCGGCAAGGATGCGCGGCAGGGCCATCTGGCGACGTGGATATCCGACCACGCCGAGACGGATCTTGCCGCGATCAAGCCGGTACTCAAACGAGCGGCGCTGTTTGCGCGCTGCAATCCGATCCACGCCGGCTCGGTGGCGGAGATCGACCGACTGATCGACTCGGGAGTCCGCGTCGTCATGCTGCCCTACTTCAAGACCTGCGCCGACGCCGAACAATTCGTCCGTCTCGTCGACGAGCGCGCGCATCCGGTGCTGCTCGTCGAAACCGCCGAGGCAGCCGCGGTCATTGCCGATCTTTGCCGCATTCCGGGCGTGAAGGAAATCCACGTCGGTCTGAACGACATGCGTTTGTCGCTCGGCTGGCCGAGCCATTTCCACGTGCTCGTTTCGGATTTTCTCGTTGGCATTTGCGACGCCGTGCTCGGCGCCGGGCTGCGTCTCGGTGTCGGCGGCATCGGTCGCGCCGGCGACAACGACCTGCCGGTGCCCGCCGATTTGGTCTCATCACAGCTGCCGAGACTCGGCGCGACGGCGTCGCTCGTGTCACGTTCGTTCTTTCGCGAGCCGATGCCCGGCGACCTGAACCACGAGTTTCGCAAACTGCGTGCATGGCTCGATGCCTGTGCGTCGCGCGAGCGGCAATGGCAGTCCGACCAACGCGCGGCGTTGCAGTCCTGCATTGCGCGACTCTTCAAGTAGACGGACGACATCGATACGCCATGCCCTTCAATCCGCACCGCTACGAGACCATGCTCTATCGCCGCTGCGGTCGCAGCGGTTTGCGCCTGCCGGCTGTCAGCTTCGGCCTGTGGCAAGGCACCGGCAGCTATGTCGACGACGCGGCCTCGCGCGAGATCGTGCACACCGCGTTCGATCTCGGCGTAACGCATTTCGATCTGGCCAACAACTACGGCGATCCGGCCGGCGCCAGCGAAGAGTTGTTCGGCCGCATCCTGCGCGGCATGCCGCGGCATGAACTCGTGGTTTCGTCGAAAGCCGGCTACGGCATGTGGCCGGGCCCGTACGGCGAATGGGGCAGCCGCAAGCACCTGATCGAAAGCTGCGAGCAGTCGCTCAAGCGGCTGGGCCTGGACCATGTCGACATCTTCTATTCGCACCGCTTCGATCCCGATACGCCGCTGGAAGAAACGCTCGGCACGCTGGAAACGCTGGTGCGGCAAGGCAAGGCGCTGTATGCCGGCATTTCGAGCTACGCCGAGCCGCATTTCAGCGATGCGCTGCGCATCGTCCGCGAGCACGACTGGGCGCCGATCACGATCCATCAGCCGCGCTACTCGATGCTCGATCGCAGCGCCGAACGGGAAGTGCTTCCGACCGCCGGCCGAGAAGGCGTCGGAGTGATCGGCTTCTCGCCGCTCGCCCAGGGTCTGCTGACAAACAAGTACCTCAACGGCATCCCCGGCGATTCGCGCGCCATGTTGAACAAGGGCAACGGCGGCATGACGTCCGCCCAGGTGACGCCGCAGCGGATTGCCAAATTGAAGGCGCTCGATGACGTGGCCCAGGCGCGCGGCCAGAGTCTCGCGCAGATGGCGCTGGCCTGGCTGCTCAAGGACGAGCGCCTGACATCGGTGCTGATCGGTGCGAGCAAGCCGGAACAGCTCACCGAATGCGTCGGCTGCCTGGCCAACCTGTCATTCGATCCAGCCGAACTTGCAACGATCGAACGGATCCTCGCGCCTGATTGAAGCGAACTCATACTGAACTGGCGCATGCCGATGCGGGACGTACATCAGATATTCGCCACGATCCATCATGCGTCACTAGATCAGGCATGACCATCGCGATACCTCAAGTCTCCAGACCCGGCAGCACCGCGACGAGCGGACGTCTGGCCAGCGCGAACGCCGCGCTGGACTGGTCGGCGCGGCTGTGGTTCGTCACGGCCCTGCTCGGCCAATGGGCGTTCCTCTACTACATTGCCGCTTTCTACGACGCGGCGACGCTGCGCGGCGACTTCGCGGCCTGGAGCAAGAACACGTTCCTGCTCAAGGGCTACGTCGCCGGCGACACGGTCGGCAACCTGGCGTTCGCCACGCACGTCTTGCTCGCCGCGATCGTCACGTTCGGCGGTACTCTGCAGCTGATTTCGCAGACAAGTGCCCGCTTCGTTTCGATCCATCGCTGGAACGGCCGCCTTTTCGTACTGACGGCGATCGCCGGTGCGACCAGCGGGCTCTTCATGATCTGGGTGCGCGGCAGCCGCGCGAATTTCATCGCCGGCGTCGCCACCAGCCTCGATGCACTGCTGATCATCACGTTTGCCGTGCTCGCCTGGCGTGCGGCGCGGGCGCGCGCGATCGTTACGCATCGCCGCTGGGCGCTGCGCACGTACATCGCCGCGAATGGAGTCTGGTTCCAGCGTGTCGGTGTGTTCGGCTGGATTGTTTTCAACAACAACGTGGCTGTCGGCATGACCAAGGTATTCGACGGCTGGTTCGACCTGTCGTGGGCGTTCGGCTGCTACCTGCTGCCGCTCGCCGTCCTCGAGCTGTATCTGCGCGTCAGGGACACGGCTGGGCCACGCGGCCGCTACGTCATGGCCGGAAGTATACTTTTGCTGACGGCAATCATGGGCTTCGGCGTCTATTCGGCCTACACCTGGGTCTGGCGGCCGTTCCTCTGGCGTCTCGGCGTCTGACGCTCCGGCCGCCGGCCGCGATGTCCGGTGCGAGCGGCGCCGCGGGACGCACGCAGGCAATGGTCTGCGCCGCTTGTCGCTGCCGGTGGCGCTTCATGCGCACGACGGCGTGACTCGTCGGATCGCGCTTTTGTTGCCGGCTTTTTTTTGCGACAACGGCTGTCACTCGGAGCGGTAGGCAGGAGCCGTTCGCGCTTTCCGCATCGATCGCGGGCAGCTGCTGCCCGACTATCGCTCGACCAAACCGATCGTTTGCTATCGTTACGCCATGACCGCTGCAGCAACTTCTGAGAATCCGGCAGGCGTTGCCCGCATCCTGGGCTGGAGGCGCTTGAAGGTCGTACTTATCACGAGCGTGGTGTTGAGCGTCATCATGCTCGTCGGCTGGCAGGCGTCTTACGCGGTTCTGATCGGGCGCCTGTTGTTCATCGGCATGGTCCTGCTCCTCGCCTTCGGCCTGTTCGAACGATGGCCGGCGCATCTACCGGGCTGGCTGGCGCGGTGGGCGCTGCAGGTCGTAGGCGTGGCGGTCGCCGTGCCGTTTGCGGTAGCGACGGCCTACATGCTGACCACGATCGGCGATCCGTCGCCTTGGTGGCAGAACAAGGACCGCGTGTCGGGCTTCAGTTCGATGGTGTTTCTCGGCCTGCTACTGGGGCCATGGATCTCGGTGGCGGCATTGTTCCGCCAGATCCGCGGCGAAGCACAGAAGCAGGCGCTCGCCTTCGAACTGGAGCGCAGCGAATTCGAGCGCCAGGCGCTCGACACGCGCCTGCGCCTGCTGCAGGCGCAGGTCGAGCCGCACTTCCTGTTCAACACGCTGGCGAACGTGCGCGAGCTGGTCGATGCCGGATCGCCGCAGGCATCTTCCGTGCTGGCGAGCCTGATCGCCTATCTGCGTGCCGCCGTGCCGCGACTGCACGAGACCGTGACGACACTCGGACAGGAACTCGAGCTGGTGCGTGCGTATCTGGAAGTCATGCACATGCGCATGCCCGACCGCCTGCGGTTCACCCTGCAAGCCGACGACGCGGCGCGCGTGCTGTTCTGCCCACCGATGACGCTGCTGACACTGGTCGAGAATGCCGTGCGCCACGGCATCGATCCGAGCGAAGAAGGCGGCCGCATCGAAGTTCGCGTGCGTCTGCAGGATGGACGCTGCCGCGCCGACGTCATCGACACCGGCGTCGGCCTCGGCCGCACCGCCGATGGGCTCGGCACCGGCCTGACCAACTTGCGCGAGCGCCTGCAGCTGGCTTTCGGCGGCGATGCGAAGCTCAATATCGTCGCGATCGAACCGCACGGCGTGCACGCCGAGCTCGACTTTCCGGCGAGGCGGAGCGCCGCATGACGCCTCGCCGCCCGACCGCATTGATCGCCGACGACGAACCGCTGCTGCGCAAGGCACTCGCGCGTCAACTCGAGCACGCCTGGCCCGAGCTCGACATCGTGATCAATGCGCGCAACGGCCGCGAGGCGGTCGAACGTTTCGAGGCGCAGCAGCCCGACATCTGTTTCCTCGATGTGCACATGCCGGGTCTGTCGGGGGTCGAAGCGGCTCGTTTCATCGGCCGTCGCGCGCATCTGGTGTTCGTCACGGCCTACGACCAGTACGCGGTGCAGGCCTTCGAGCACGGCGCGCTCGACTACCTCGTCAAGCCGGTCGAGCCGGCGCGCATGGCCGACACGGTTGCGCGCCTCAAGGCACGGCTGCGCGCCGCGCAGCCGATGCCCGACAGCGAAGCCTTGCTCGAACGGCTCGTCGCACACATCCGCAAGGATGCCGGGCCCGAGCCGCTGCGCTGGATTCGCGTCTCCGTCGGGCAGTCGCTGCGCCTCATCGCGGTCGACGAGATCGACTTCCTGCGTTCGGACGAAAAGTACACGCTCGTCGCCTGGCGCGGCGAAGGCGGCAAGGCGTGCGAGGGTCTGATCCGTACGCCGCTGAAGGAACTCGTGAATCAGCTCGACGCCGCACACTTCGCGCAGGTCCACCGCGCCGTCGTCGTCAACCTGCGCGCGATCAGCCACGTCACGCGCGAGGCGAACGAAACCGCCGACATCCATCTGAAAGGCCGCGCCGACGTTCTGCCCGTGAGCCGCACCTACCTGCACCTGTTCCGGCAGATGTGAGCCGTAGCGGCGGAGGACAACGCGCCACGACGCTGGCGCGGCGTGCTGGAATTGTGCCCTTCGACCAGCGCAGCACGGTTGATTTTGAAAATGGGACAAGGTTCATGCCGAACCGGGAAAATGGGAAGATGAACCTGACCGGATTTCTTCTCGGATAAAAAGCCATGAGCCAGCCACCGCGCCGCCGCCAGGGCGTCACCGTCAATCTCGGCCGATCCGAGGTCACCAAACTCGGCGTCTCGCGGTTCAGCCCGCACGATGCTTTCCACCTGATCATGTCGCTGACGTGGACACAGTTCTTTGCCGGCGCCGTGACGGCGTACCTGCTCGCCAATCTCGTTTTCGCGAGCGTTTATTCGCTGGGCGAGCACGCGATCAACAACGCGACCGGGTTTTCCGATTGCTTCTTCTTCAGCGTCGAGACGATGGCCACGGTCGGCTACGGCAGCATGAGTCCCGGCAGCATCTACGGCCATTGCGTCGCCACGGTGGAGATCATCACCGGCATGCTCACGATGGCGATCATCACGAGCCTGGTTTTTGCGCGTTTTTCCAAGCCGACCGCGCGCATCCTGTTCAGCCGCGTCGCGGTCATCACTCACTACAACGGCGTTCCGACCTTGATGCTGCGCGTGGCCAATCAGCGCCAGAGCTACATCCTCGAAGCAGCCGCGTCGGTCGTGCTCGTGCGCGATGAAGAGACCGCGGACGGACACAGCCTGACGCGTTTCCACGATCTGAAGCTCGAGCGCTCGCGTTCGCCGATGTTCGCGCTGAGCTGGCAGATCATGCACCGCATCGACGAAAGCAGCCCATTGCATGGCGTCACCACGCAGGACATTCGCGATGGCGACATGCGCCTGGCGGTAACGCTCTCGGGCGTCGATGAAACTTTCGCTGCCGGCATCACGGCGCGGCACAGCTACGCGCACGAGGACATCCTGTTCGAGCGCCGTTTTGTCGACATCTTCAGCGAGGGCGATCATCCGCGGCACCTTTATGTGGACCTGGGGCGTTTCCACGATCACGAAGCCGCGCTGGCGCCGGACGACGAAGCCACCGCATGAGCCAACAGGCCTTTTCGTGCCTCAATAACCGACTTTTGCCTCGGCACCCGTCCGCCGATACCGCGGCCCAACCTCGTAGAGCCGTCATTCGTCGCAAATCGCTTTTCTGTGCGCCATCGCTCGTCCACAGTGCACGTCGAAGCCTTCCAACGATGGTGCCGGGTTAGAGATACAGTAGGGAACAACGCGCGACGAATGTCTCGATAAACGACGGTCGCGAGTTCCACAACACAGCCGCTGCGCGCACTGCAGGAGTCGGGTCCATGGGTCGTCGAGTCCGCAAAGTCCTTCGTGTCATCCTGATTCTCGTGCCGGTCGTGCTGGTGCCGCTGGCGCTGGTACTGAGCCACGATTCGCCTTGCGGCGCAGCGCCTGCGCTTCGCGCGGACGCGACGCCGATGAAAGGCATTGCCTATCACTGCTATGGCTCACCCGACGTGCTCAAGCTCGAGGACATCGAAAAGCCGGTCGCCGGCGACGACCAGGTCCTGGTCAAGGTCAGCGCGGCTGCTGTCAACCCGCTCGACTTTCACTACATGCACGGCACGCCGTACCTCATGCGTCTGGATTCCGGCATCGGTACGCCAAAGAACACGCGGCTCGGCGTCGATTTCGCCGGCACCATCGAATCGGTCGGCAAGAACGTGACCAAGTTCAAACCCGGCGACGAGGTATTCGGCGGCAGGACCGGTGCGTTCGGCGAGTACGTCGCGGTTCGCGCCGATCGCGCGCTGGTGCTGAAGCCGGCTAACATGACGTTCGAGCAGGCAGCCGCCGTACCGGTCGCAGCGATCACCGCGCTACAGGCGCTGCGCGACAAGGGACACATCCAGGCGGGACAGAAGGTCTTGATCAACGGCGCATCGGGCGGCGTTGGCACGTTCGCGGTACAGATCGCCAAGTCATTCGGCGCCGAAGTCACTGGCGTATGCAGCACGAAAAATCTGGACATGGTCCGGAAGATCGGTGCGGATCACGTCATCGACTACACGAAGGAAGATTTCACCCAGGGCGACCAGCATTACGATCTGATCGTGGACACGGTGGGGACGCACTCGCTGCTGGATTACAAGCACGTCCTGACTCCGCAAGGCAGCCTGGTCATGGTCGGAGGTCAAGTCGATAACTGGTTGATCGGGATATTGGGTAGCGTGATCTACGCGAAAATACTATCGCCATTCATCAGCCAGAAGTTCGGCATGATGCTCGCCGAACTCAACCCCGAGGACCTGACGATCCTGGGCGACCTGATGCAGACGGGCAAGGTGACGCCGGTCATCGACAGGACCTACAAACTGAGCGAGGTTCCCGAGGCGCTGCGCTATCTGGAGCAAGGGCACGCGCGCGGGAAAGTGATCATCAGCGTGGTAGACGACAGCAAGTCCTGACACGACACTCTGCGAACCTTGCGTACTTTGCAAATTCGGTTACTTGTGAAAAGTCTGCGAATACGTCTCTTAGCCGTCATCCCGGCGAAAGCCGGGATCCAGCTTCCGGCCTCTGAAGAAAGAGCTGGATTACACGCCGCTCCGGCGGCGTGCCCTTCGGGCCAGCTCCGCTGTTCGCTCCGGCATCCTGCCTACGCAGTCCGGCTTTCGCCGGAATGACGAGCAAGGATGCAGAAAGTCTCGACAAGGCCAAGACCATGCAAAGCACGCCCGCAAGCGAAGGTCATACGAGCGCGTGGCTGTACTGGTGGCGCGCGTATTCGACGTCGAAGCACAGGAGGTCGAGCCGCTGGCGCTGGGCCTGATAATGTTCTTCCTGCTGTTCACCGGCTATTTCATGCTGCGCCCGGTGCGCGAGACGATGGGCATCGCCGGCGGCGTGCAGAACCTGCAGTGGTTGTTCACCGGCACGTTCGTCGCCACGCTCGCCGCCATGCCGCTGTTCGGCTGGCTCGCTGCGCGTGCAGAGCGGCGCCGCGTGCTGGCCTGGACGCTCGGCTTCTTCGCGATGAATCTTGCGCTGTTCGCCCTCGGCTTCGTATTGCGTCCGGACGACGTGTGGCTGGCGCGCGGGTTCTACATCTGGTTGTCCGTGTTCAACCTGCTATCCGTGTCGGTGGCCTGGAGCGTGATGGCGGACCTGTTCCGCATCGCCGAAGCCAAGCGACTGTTCGCGCTGGTCGCCGTCGGCGCAAGCGTCGGCGGACTCGTCGGGCCGTTGCTCGGCGTCGCGCTGGTCGGCTCGATCGGCCACGCCGGCCTGCTGCTGTTGTCGGCGCTGCTGCTGGTCGGCACGATCTTCGCGGCACGGTATCTGCAGATGTGGCGCGATCGCCATCCGCTCGGGCCGGACGAAACGCGCGCGCGCAGCCGGCCGCTGGGCGGCAGTCCGTTCGCGGGCGCGAGCCAGGTGCTGCGTTCGCCGTTCCTGCTCGGCTGCGCTGTGTTCGTGCTGCTGCTCGCCGCTTCGACCACGTTCCTGTATTTCGAGCAGGCGCGGCTGGTGCAGGCCGAGTTCCCGAATCGTGTCGACCAGACACGCGTGTTCGGTGTCATCGACATGATCGTGCAGGCGCTCGCCATCGTGACGCAGTTGTTCTTCACCGGCCGCATCGCGCAACGCCTCGGTGTCGGCGTGCTGCTCGTCGCCGTCCCATTGGTCGTCGCCGGCGGCTTCCTCTGGCTGGCCTTCGCGCCGACATTCGCGGTGCTGGTCGTGGTCATGATCGCGCGCCGCGCCGGCGAGTACGCGCTGGTCAGGCCCGGCCGCGAGATGCTGTTCACCGTCGTGCCGGTCGAGGCCAAGTACAAGGCGAAGAACTTCATCGATACCGTCGTCTATCGCGGCTCGGATGCATTGAGTGGCTGGCTCAAGGCGACTATCGAGATGCTGGCGCAGCAACCGGCAGTCGCCGCGATCGTCGGCGCGGGGATCGCGATGACCTGGGCCGCCACTGGCGCATGGCTCGCGCGCGAGCAGCGCAAGCTCGATGATTCCGCGTCGAGAGTCGACGCCGACGTCGGCAGCGCAACCATAGCGGGAGCGTGAATCGACCCGTCTCAGGTTGCTTCATCGATCGTCCGCCATCGCCTCGACGCGCAGCCACTTTGCTTCTACGGGCAACAGCTATCGCTTCGCCAGGACCGCCAGCGTGACGAGCGCTTTCGCGACAAGGGCCGGTTGAGCCGCATCGCCTCCGAAGACTTCCGACTCCGCGACGATCAGCGTGCGTCCCGGCTTGAGCACGCGCGCATGGCAGGTCAGGTACTCGCCCGATGCGGCGCGCAGCAGGTTGATGTTGAACTCGGCCGTGAGCGGATACGAATCGTCGTCGAGCACGGAACCAGCCGCGCCGCCGGCGGTGTGGTCGGCGATCGTGGCGATCACGCCGGCGTGAACGACGCCGTTCTGTTGCAGATGTTCGGGCCGCAGGCGCAGGCGCGTATGGCATTCGCCCCGCGCCACGGATTCGAGTTCGATGCCGAGCAGCGCTATGAACGGCGCCGCACGGAAAATCTCCTGCACGTCGAGTTGGGTGTCAGCCATGCCGGTCAAGGCCGCTCGTGCCGCGGCCGGAATGCCTTGTCGAAGACTTCATCGGCGACCTGCCGGCCCATGGCGATGCCCTCGGTCTTGTCGAAGGACCAGTGGATGCCGAGGTAGATGCGGCTCTGGCCGTTTTCCTCGGCAGCCTGCGAAAAGCTGTGGAACGTGCGCGGCACGAGCGGACGCACGTGGCCATCGTGATCGCGCGTCACGCCATTGAGCTCATCGGAAACGAACGTAAAGGCGATGTCGTCGCGGCCATAGAATCGACGCAGTACTTCGAACAACGCCCCACCGAAGGTTGCGTGCCCGGAGGGATACGACGGGAACGGCGGCGTGAAATTCGGCCCGGTGAGATTGCTGGCGGGAGCACCGAGCGGGACGAACGTAGGATCGCCTGCAGTCAGCGCATTGTCGTCACCGAGGCCGCTCGGACCGGTGCCTGGATCGGATTCGCGGATGCCCGTGACCGGGCGCCAGAAATCGTAGTAATACTTCGATTCCCATGCGGCGATGCCAGCGTCGGCCATTGCCGTGTTTACGAGGGCGAGAAGGCGCGCGAGGTCCACGGTGTCGGTATGCATCTGCGCGGCAATGAGCATCGCGATCTGGTTGTACAGCCGCGGTGGCGCGCACAGGCTCGGCGTGCCGTCGTATGCCCAGTACGTGCCAATCTGCGTCTGCTCGCTGGTGCGGATCGTCGGCGTGACGAGGCCGTCGCCGCCGTAAGCCTGGACTTCGTTGTAGGCCGTGGCGTAGTCGGCGCTGTCGAGCGCGGGCGGCGGCGGGATGCGGAACTGGTCGGCCGAGGACAACACGAACGGCTTCACTTCGGCCCAGCGTGCGCCGAGCGCAATCGGCTGAAGGCCGATCGGATCCTGACGCCACTCGCCGGGATCGCTGCCAGTGGAATAGCTCACGCCGAGCACCGGCTCTGGTGTCGCCGATCCATCATCGCTGCGCAGTGCCAGGATCGCGGCCGCGGCCTGGTGTCCGAGTTCGACGCCAAGTTCGCGCGCATGGCGCGAGCGAACCGCGGCGAGTTCATCGGCGAGGCGCTGATCGAATGCCGGGGCCTGCGACGGATACAGAACTGCCAGCGTGTCGTGCGCCGCCTGCGCCATCGCCGCCTCCATCGACGCGCCCGGCTTCGGCGTCACGCCGGCATAACTCGTGTAGCGCGGCGTCACGGCGTTGACCGCCTCGAACATCGCAATGTGCACTATCGCCATCGCGCGGCTCGCGCGCGTCGGGCCGAGTTCCTCACCGAACACTCGTTGTTCGCCCGGCGCGACCGGCGTGTGATCCAGTCCGCTCGCATCGACCGCGATCGCATTCCAGTGCGCAAGCGGCGACATCGGCGTGTGCGCATTCGCGGCCGCGGCGATTCCGGGCTGTACTCCGTATTGCTGGCCCAGGGCGTCGCGGTGGCCGCCCGGATACCCGGCCGGTGTGGCGGCCGCTGCTGACGTTGCTGCGGCTATCGACAGCAAGAGCACTCTCAATCCAGTGAGAATCATGATCCCTCCCCTGCCGGCGCGAAGCGCCGGCTGCGCACCATTCAAGCGTGAATCAGAAAATAGACGTGCCTTTCTTGATTGGACGAGGACCGGCGGCCCTCTGCCCGCAGCACCATGCTACGCCTCTTTCTGCGAAGGCGCGGTCCCTTTGCACGGAAGGCGCCGGAAACGATCCCGCCGCGTTCAGCCCACGCGCGACCACGTCAGCCTGCGCGTGACCGGACGGCCGTCGATCGAGGTGGTATCGAGCGCAATCGTCAGCGTGTCGCCGTCCACGCGCATCGCGCGCGCCAGCACGGCGCCGACATGCTCGCGGGCGAGCGCGCCGAGTAGCGTCGTCGTCACGACGCCTTGTTCCTCGTCAATGCGGTACGTGCCGAAATAGGCGTCGTAGCCACCGACGGCGCGCGTGTTGTTCGAACCGCCAGCCGCAGCAGCGGGTGTCGCCGTGGAGCGATCGCGCTTCATGAATTGCGCGGCGAAATTTCCGCCACGATCGAAGAACACGAGCGCGATGGGGTCGGAACCCAGCGTCGGTTCATCGCAGCGTTCGCCCGACGCGGTCGTGTCGATGCGCGATTGCAACCGCCATGTGCCGATCAGGCTGTCCGCCAGTCTGCCCCTGGTCCTTGGTGTGGCCGGGTCCGGTTTCATGTCCATCGGAACATCGCTCCTCGCAGGATGTGGTGCCGTCAGCAAGATGATAACTCCGCCACATGATTGCCAATCGCTCGGCGATGTTGCCGGATGTCCCTTTTTTTCGCCGCGATCGACTCAGGAAGAAGCCGTGTAAGGCGACGGCAATTCCTTCGGTCCCGTATTTCGCTCGGGTCGGCTGAACTGGATCCGGCCACGCCTGCTTTTCGTCTTTTTGCCAGTACTATTCTGACCGCCGTTTCCACGAGGAGGAACTTGTCATGCGTCCAGCCATTGCCGCCGTTCTGATCACCATTGCCGCGCCGTTCGCGGCTTCGATCGCGACTGCCGAAACGAAGAGCACCACTCCCGCCTACGTCACTGCCGCCATGAATGACCCGGCACGCAAGGACGATGCGGCCAAGGATGAAGACAGAAAGCTGGCAAGCGTGGTGACCTTCACCACGGTCAAGCCGGGTCAGAAGGTCCTGGAACTGATTCCGGGGTCGGGCTACTGGACGCGTGTGTTCAGCGGCGTCGTCGGGCCGAAGGGACATGTGTATACGGTCTGGCCGCACGAGATGGACAAATTTGCCGCCAAGAGCATCGCCAACTGGCAGGAACTGGTCGCCAAGGCGCCCTACACAAACGTCAGTTTGCTGCAGCAGGCGGCGGCGGAATTGAAAGTGCCCGAACCCGTCGACCTCGTGTTCACGTCGCAGAACTATCACGACTACCACGACAAGTTCATGGGCCCGGTCGATCTCGGTACGTTCGGCAAGCAGGTATTGGCCGCGCTCAAACCCGGCGGCCTGTTCGTCGTCATCGATCACACGGCCCGCGCCGGATCGGGCATCGAGGATACGGACACCCTGCACCGCATCGATCCGGAAGTCGTGAAGAAGGAAATGACAGCTGTCGGTTTCGTCTTCGACGGTTCCAGCGACGCGCTGCACAATGCGGCGGACCCGCTCACCGCGAAGGTCTTCGACGCGTCGATTCGCGGCCACACGGATCAGTTCATCTACCGCTTCCGCAAGCCGACCAAGTAGGCAGCCGCAGCGCGGTTCCCCGGCTAGGAGACGGGGAACCGGGACGCGGTCCCCCATGACCTACGACCGGAGCCCGGATCGGCTCGTCTGGGCGGTCCCACTGAAGCAGCCTCACGGCGAAGTCCGGTATGTTTACGTGGCGGGCGAGACGGTCTACTTGCCGACGGGCGATGGCGGCTTCGGATAGACAGACGAAGCCACGCGCACCGACAGCATCGGCGATTTCACGTGCTGCCGATCGCTATTCGAAATCGTCTTGGATATGCGGTCGATGCCGACCTCTCCCACCAGCGGGAGAGGTATTTTGCTCAGCACTGCGCCGACGGAGAGCCGTGCTCAAACGTGCCCGGCCTATACGCGCGCGAATTCCTTGCCTTTGTTCATCCCGGCGAAGCCGTTGAACATCTCATTGACCTTGTCCCACGATTTCAGCTTGCGCATGTTGCCGAGCCAGCGCTGCACGTTGGGGTAGGTGGCAAAGTCGCAACCGATCAGTTCGCCGATCGACACGATACCGGAGCCGAAATAGTCGGCGATCGTGACCTCGTTGCCGCAAAGGTACGCGTTGTTCGGTCCGATCCAGTGGTCGTTGAGAACCTGCAGCCATTTGCGTGCGCCCTGCTGGCCCCAGTCGATCGCACCGGCGTGCGCTTCATCGCTGCGGCGCTTGTGGTGCGGAAACAGCTGCGGATAGACCACGCCGTAACCGAAGTCACGATAGAGCTGCGTGTTCAGCCAATCCATTACCTCGTTGACTCGCGCGCGCTTCTTCAGATCCTTCGGATAGCTTGGCAGGTCGTACTTGTCGGCGAGGTACTTCAGGATTGCCGAACTCTCGGTTAGGCGGAACCCGTCGTCTTCGAGCATCGGCACCAAGCGGCTCGGATTGAGCGAGTAGTACGCTTCCTGGTGGTGCGCGCCCTTGGTGATGTCCACCAGTTCTTCATCGCACGCGATGCCGTTCTCGGCAATGAGCAACCGAACCGGGCGGGCTGCGGTCGATACCGGATGCATATACAGCTTCATGGCAGATCTCCTGCGGTTCGTCGAGAACGTAGGATTCTGCCACAAACCCTCGACGCCGGTTTATCGATATGCCGCCGGGAATTCGAGCCCTGTGCAAATCTCGCAGGCGCACCCGGCGCCTCGTGCAACGCGGCAAGCAATCGCACGCGACCGCTCCGCTCGCCTGACTTTCGACAGGTCCGGACACGCTCCAATGGCGGTGTCGAGCGCGTTGCGCGGCAGCTATCCTGCTTGCCGGCCAAACCGATGGCGTGATCAACAACGCAAGTTCGTTTTTCGTTCTTGAAATGCAACGTCGTGCAAGAGGCAATCTTCCCATGAGCAGGACAACGTTTTCAGAATGCATCGCCGCGCTGGCGCTGGTCATCGCCGCCAGCAGCTGTGCCGCGAAGGTCGTGTTGCGGCCGATCGTTCCCGAGCAGCTGGACGTCAGCGCGGAACAGGCACTCGCGCTGCGCGCACAGGCAAACGGCGTTCAGATCTACACCTGCGCGGCCACCGACGACTCGTCGCACTTTGCCTGGACGCTCAAGGGACCCGAAGCCGACCTGTTCGACTCCTCCGGTCGGAAAATCGGCAAACATTACGCAGGTCCGACCTGGGAAGCGTTCGACGGCAGCAAGGTCGGCGCAAGCGTCAAGGCCCGCGCGGATTCACCCGACGGCAAGGCGATCCCGTGGCTCCTGCTTGCCGCAACTTCGAACGCCGGAGCCGGCGTGCTCACGCACGTGGCGAGCATCCAGCGCCTCAACACCGCCGGGGGCAGCAATCCGCCGCCGCAAACCTGCGATGCGGCGAATGTCGGCGCGGAGCGCCGGGTGCCGTATACGGCGACCTACTACTTCTACTCGGCAAATTCCTAGCGCGTTGGAAACCGTTCAGTGATGGCATCTCGAATCGCCGCATCCGGCGCGCCGGCATCGAAGGTCACACCCTCTTCGTCCGCACGCACGCCGAGTTGCCCGAAAAGCGCTTCCCAGTCGGGAAACTGTTTCATGCGCGCGAACTCGCGATAGCGCCGCGAGAACGTCTGCACGCCGAGCAAGGCATCGAGCTTCGCGACGAACTGCTCCGGTTGCCACTCGCGGTATGACGGCAGGCAACAGTCGCTGAACCGCGACAAGGCGCTGTCGAGCGTGAGCTTGCCGCCGCTGGTGCGGCGCAGGTCTCTGTCGACGGTCAGCCAGTACGCCGCACCCGACCAGTAGACGCGCAGAAACGAGTGCGACTGGCCCATATCTGCGGCAGCTCGTTCGAGGGTGTCGACATAGGGCCCTGCCGCGCTGCGCCGAAAACCGCCCGCCAATCGGTCCCACGCCTGCGCCGGCGTCAACAGACCACCGCGCGCGCGTAAGACGTTCTGGTAGTAGGTCGCCAGGCCTTCGCCAAGCCAGCTGCCGCGATCGCCGAGATAGGGATGCAGCAAGTGGCTGAGCTCGTGGATCGCTGTCCAGCCCTCGGCGAATTCAGTGTCCGGCCGGTCCGGATCGACGATCAGCTGGAGTGCGTTGCCCTGACCGCGCGTCGATTCGCCGGCTAGCACGGCGCCGGGCTGCAGGAAGGCGGCGAATCTGAAGGCCCAACTGGTGTCGTCGACCGGCACGATTGAAATCTGCACATCGGCAATCGGCAGTCTGCCGTACGCGCCGAGCAGGGACTGGCCGACTTTGCGCAGCCATGCGACCAGCTTGGCACGCTGCTTTTCGTCGTCGAGCAGGATGGCGACGCGCAGCACCCCGCCCGCAAGTTCGATCCGCTGTTCGTCGAAGTGCCCCAGCAGCACGGACGCGGACCAGTCCGGCGGCGAGTCTGGAATGTGGAAACGTATACTCCGGCCGGTGCGGCCCAGTTCGCGCCACGGCGCCGAAATCGACCAGCCTTCCGGCAGTTCGACGGTTGCTTCGGCACCCGGCGGTCCCTGCACGTCGGCGCGCAGGACCCAGTGCTGCGGATCCGTGACGAGACTGCTGCCGAAGCGCGTGCCGACATCGGTGTGCCTGTCGGCGATGGCGCCGATGTCGGCGCTGTACTCGAGACATTCGCCGGGACGCCAGTGCTCCGCGCGCCAGGGCGATCCACTCGTATCGAGCTTGCCCGCGCCCGACCGACGCGTGCTGCTGAAGAAGCGCATCGCGCGCGGCGAATCTGGAGCGAACTCGACGCGGGCATGGGCACGATTGAGGCAGAGCCGCACATCGGCGCGCGTCATCTGCGCATCGAACGCGATGCGATAGACCGGCAAGTCGGCGGGCGCGGCAGTTGCGGAGCGCGCGAAAACAAGCAAGGCGAACGCCACCGGCCAAAGCACGCTCGACATCGACGACAAGTTACTCAAGGCGCAGGCATGTCGAAACATTCGGCACATGCCTGCAAGGCTCGGGAGTTGTCCTGACGACTGCACGTGCCTGCCAGGTTTGCGCTGCTGAGGTCATTCCGCGACTTCCGGTCGAGAGGGTGATGAAGATTACAACGACGGATGGCGAACCCTTGCGCCATTCCTGCATGCATTGCGCGAACGGCCGCCCCTCAGCGGCTGGCGACTTCGCCCGGTTCAGGCACCCATCGAACTCGCTGCGGACACAACGAAATGACGGACTTATAATCCGTCTTCCACACGATAACAGCGGTGTTGGGGGCGACCGCCGAGAGGAGGTAGGTCGTGAACAACCACATCATCACCGGTGGCGGCGATGTCAGGCTGCACGTCGTGGATACCGGCAACCCGAACGGAAAGCCGATCGTCTTCATCCACGGCTTTTCGCAAAGCTGGTTGAGCTGGACCCGGCAGCTCGATTCCGACCTGGCGGCGGACTTCCATCTGG
This sequence comes from uncultured Gammaproteobacteria bacterium, assembly GCA_963738115.1. Classification (GTDB taxonomy): domain Bacteria; phylum Pseudomonadota; class Gammaproteobacteria; order Xanthomonadales; family Rhodanobacteraceae; genus Rudaea. The sequence goes on from CAVTVN010000009.1 coordinate 140,587, forward strand.
TTGCCATGGACCTGCGCGGCCACGGTCTGTCCGACAAGCCGAAGGATGCTTACGCGGATTCGCGCTTGTGGGCCGATGACGTGCATGCGGTGATACAGGCGCTGCGACTCGATCGTCCGTTTCTCTGCGGCTGGTCGTACGGACCGCTGGTGATCCTAGACTACTTGCGCTACTACGGCGACGATGGCATCCGCGGCGCGAACTTCATCGGCGGCATCACCAAGATCGGCAGCGAGGACGCCGCATCGGTGCTCACGGCCGACTTTCTCGCGTTGATTCCCGGATTTTTTTCCAGCGAAGCGGAAGAGAGCGTGCGCAGTCTCGACGCGTTGCTGCGCCTGTGTTTTGCCCGGGAGCTCGCCTTCACAGATCGCTACACCATGCTCGGGTGTTCTGTCAGCACTCCGCCGCACGTGCGCCAGGGCTTGTTCTCGCGCGCCTTCGACAACGACGATCTGCTGCCGAAACTGCGCAAGCCGGTGTTGATCACGCATGGCAACGAAGACGCGGTCGTCAAGCGCGACGTCATCGATCGACAGATGCGCCGGCTCGGCAATCCGCAGATCCGCATGATGAACACCGGCCACGCCTGCTTCTGGGATGACGCACCTGAGTACAACCGGTTGCTGCGGGAGTTTGCCCAGGCTGCGTAGAACGTCTGGCGCGCTTTTCGGCGCAACATGCGACGTCTCATGATCTCAATGCCGACTGGCGCCGCTGCAGAAAGCGGCGCACGGCCGGGTCGCGTTCGAGACCGATTGCGATTTCGTAGGCGTGGCGCGCTTCGTCGTGGGCACCGGTCCGCGTCAGCAGTTCCGCACGTGCGGCCCAGTAGGGCTGATATTCCAGCAGGCGCGCGTCGTTGGCGGCATCGGGCAGCGCCGCGAGCGCCGCATCAGGCCCGTGCAATTCGGCTATGGCCAGCGTGCGGTTGATTGCGACGACCGGCGATTTCGAAATCGCGAACAAGGCATCGTAGAGGCGCACCACGGCTTCCCAGTCGGCATGGCCGGTGCGGCGATGATCGACATGTGCCGACTGCAGCGCGGCTTCGAGCTGGTAGCGGCCGACGTTGCCCAGTGTGCTGGCGTGCTTCAGCAGCGCTTCGGCTTCATCGATCATGCGCGCGTCCCATTGTGTGGGATTTTGCTCGGCCAGCGGCACGTAGTCGCCGTCGGCGTTGCGGCGCGCATGTCGTCGCGCTTCGGCATGCAGCATCAGCGCGAGCAATCCGAGCGCCTCGGCCTCGGCCGGCAGCAGGCTGGCGACGAGACGGCCGAGGAACAGGGCTTCCTCCGCGAGATCGCGGCGCGCGACATCGGCGCCGGTCGGATCGACCCAGCCTTCGGCGAACGCCGCATAGATCGCGTCGAGCACATAGTCGAGGCGCTCCGGCAACTCCGCGCGCTCCGGGATGCGAAAAGGAACGCCGGCCTGCCTGATCTTGTCCTTGGCGCGCACTAGCCGCTTGCTCATCGCTGCGGGCGACATCAGAAACGCCGAGGCGATCGTCGCCGCGTCGAGGCCGAGCACGACCTGAAGTATCAGCGGCGAGCGTATGCCCGGATCGATCGCGGGGTGCGCGCAGGCAAACATCAACGCGAGGCGCTGGTCGGGAATCGCCGTGTCCGCCTCTCCCGGCCATCCATCGCCTCCGAGGCACTTGGGCTCGTGCCCGGCGGCGTCGGCTGCAGCGGCGTCGAGGCCATCCGTCAGGACACGCAGTTCCTCCGCGGCGATCTCGCCGCTGCGCTGGCGGCGACCCAGGTCGATCAGCTTGCGCCGCGCCACCAGCAGCAACCAGGCTTCCGGATTGGCCGGGCAGCCGCTGCGCGGCCATTCCGTCAGTGCCGCAGCGAAAGCCTCGGACAACGCATCCTCGGCGGCGCTCACATCGCGTGTGCGCGCCGAGAGAAAGGCGACGAGCTTGCCGTAGCTGCGACGCGCGACTGCGTCTGCCGTGCTGCGCGCCTGCGCGTCGCCTCTGCCAGGACTCATCGTGCTTTGCGGCGTGGACGTACGCTTACGCCGACATGTTCCAGAGCGGGCGCACTTCGATGACACCGTGCCCTGCGCCAGGGCAGCGGTTCGCCCAGGCAATCGCGCCATCCAGGTCCGGCGCCTCGATGAGATAGTAGCCGCCGAGTTGTTCCTTCGAGTCGGCATACGGACCATCGAGCACCTGCGACTTGCCGTTCTCGATGCGCACCGTCGTCGCGGAAGAAGTCGGCTGCAACCGATTGCTGCCCTTGAGTACGCCGGATTTCTGCAAGGCCTCGGTGTACGCCTTGTAGGCGGCCGCGCCCTGCTGCTGCTGCGCCGGCGTCAGCGCGTCCCAGCCATTTTCATTCGCATAGAGCAATAGAAGGTATTCCATGGGATGTCTCCTCGATTCGTCGTGCGCGAGCACCGTGCCGCGCTACTTACGATGACGTTCGACCGGCGCCGATTTGGACAATGCCTTATCCGCGAGGCAATTGGGGAACGCAAGACCCAATGCCGGGTTGGTGGGCGCTGGCCGGCAGGATGGCAGGAAAACGTGCCGAGAATTCCGGCACTTGGTCCGAATGGACAACCTCTCGATAAAGCCCGCGGCAATGGGCCCTGGGTTAGCCGCGCGTTGTTCGTAAGCTATGCCTTCGCAGCCATGCCCGCGGCATTGCGCCCGCTCGCACCGCTGATTCCAGCGCCCCCATGCACACCACTTCCGCACAGGTACAAGCCCTCGATCGGTGTCTTGTGATTCGACCAGCCCGGCAGCGGGCGCATGAAGAACATCTGGTCGAGGATCAGCTGGCCGTGGTTGAGGTCGCCTTCGCTCAGGCCATAGGTCGCTTCGAGGTCGTGCGGCGTGATCGTGTGCACGCGCCTGACCGATGCCTTGAAGCCGGGTACGTACTGATCGAGCGTGCCGATCGCGCGTTGCTGCACGATTGCGCCCGCATCGTTCCAGCTGGCATGACGTAATGCATACGGGGCGAACTGGAAGTGGATCGAGACGATCGCGCCATTGCTGGTGACTTCCAGATACGGCGCCGTGGAAATCTCGCCGTACTTTGCCGCGTCGTAGGCGCGTTCGAGGTACTTGATCGTGGGCGCGACAACGAACGTGCCGGCCGGCAAGCCGTGGCGGCCGTCAGTTTCGACGTGCACCTTGGCGACACTGCCGCGCAGCTTGATCGATTGCGCCTGCCACACGAACTCGGGCGGCAGTTCCGCGGCGCCGACGAGCGTCAGCAACGTGTGGCGTGGATCGGCGGCGGAAAAGACGACGCTGGCGGAAATCTCTTCGCCAGTTGGCGAGACGCACGCCGGTCGCGCGCTGCCTGTCGACGAGAATCTGCTGCACGCCCGACGACGTGCGCACTTCCCCGCCACGGGCCTCGAGCGCCGCGACGAGCGCATCGGTGATCCTGCCGACGCCGCCAGCCACCGGGCGATGCGCAAGTCCGCTGCGATTGAGCCAGTTGTGCATCAGCGTGTAGCCGGTGCCGGCCGACATTGCGCCGAGCGTGACGCCATGGATCGCCAGCGCCGACACGGCTGCGCGCACGGTTTCTGATTCGAACCAGTTGTCGGTGAACTCCTCGACCGACATCGACATCGCACGCACGACGCGGAACATATCCCTGCCGCCGAGACGGCGCAGCTTCCACAGCAATTTGGCGAGCGGCAGGCCCTCGCCGAACGTGAAGTGCGGCAGGCGCGGCATCGGCGTGCGATAGGCGGCGTCGAGGAATGCGGCCGCACGATCCATGAACGCGACGAATTCCGGCCAGCGCTCGGCGTCACGCGCGGAGTGGCGGCGGATCGATTCGACGTTCAGTGCAGCGGATGCGCTTGTATACAATTCCAGTTTCGTGCCGTCGCCGAGCAACGACGTGTAGGCCTGTCCCGCGGCATCGGCGAACGCAGGCCCACCCAAACCCAGATCGCGCACGATATCCGGGCGCAGCTGCCCGCTCGCGTGCAGGCTGTCGGCAACGAAGCCGTCGCCGAACGATTCGGTGACGAGCTGGCCGCCCGCGATGTCGCGGCGCTCGAGCACGAGCACCTTCCTGCCGGCCTTGGCCAGGTAATTGGCGGCGACCAGACCGTTGTGGCCGGCGCCGATGACGATTGCGTCGTAGCGGTTGGCGGCCATGCTCAAGCTCCGTCCTTCAGCACGGCTTCGGCCGCGAGCTTGCCGGCCGCGCCCATCACGCCGCCGCCCGGATGCGCGCCGGAAGCGCCGAAGTAGTAGCCCGGCAATGGCGTGCGGAAATCGGCCCACTGCGGTGCCGGGCGGAAGAAGAACAACTGGTGCAGCAGCAGTTCGCCGTGGAAGATGTTGCCGCCGGTGATGCCGGCGATGCGCTCGATGTCCTTCGGCGTGATGACCTGCTTGCCGACGATGCACTGGCGGATGTTCGGCGCGTACTTCTCGATCGTCGAGATCACGGTTTCGCCGAACGCGTCGCGCTTGGCGTCGTCCCAGCCGCCATCGATGTCGTACGGTGCGTACTGCACGAAGCACGACATCACGTGATGCCCCGGCGGCGCCATGTCGCGGTCGATCATCGACGGGATGATCATGTCGATGTACGGATTCTTCGAGAACGCGCCGTACTTGGCCTCGTCGTACGCGCGCTCGATGTAGTCGATGCTCGGGCTGATCGAGATCGCGCCGCGATGCAGCGGGCCTTCACCCGGCAGGCAGGTGAAATCGGGCAGTGCATTGAGCGCGATGTTGACCTTGCCCGACGAGCCGCGCACGCGGAAGTTCTTGATCGCCTGCGTGAACTCGCCGGGAAAATGCTTCTCCTCGACGAATTGCAGGAACGTGCGCTTCGGATCGGCCGCGGACATCACCGTCTTCGCCTGTAGCTCGTCGCCGTTGGCGAGCGCGACGCCGGCCGCGCGGCCACCCTTGACGATGACCTGCTGCACGGTTGCATTCGTGCGTACCTCGACGCCGAGCGCCTGCGCCGAGCGCGCGATCGCCGCCGACACGCCGCCGGTGCCGTTCTTGGCGAAGCCCCACGCGCGGAACGCGCCGTCGATCTCGCCCATGTAGTGATGCAGCAGCACGTACGCCGTGCCCGGGCGAACGCGGACCGAGGAAAGTGCCGATGATGCCGCTTGCCGACTTCGTGCCCTTGAGCGGATCGAACTCGAACCATTCATCGAGCAGGTCGGCGGACGACTGCGTGACGAGCTTGGCGATGCGATACAGCTCCTTCTCGGTCAGGCTCTTCGCGTATTTGCCGAGCTTGAGCAGGCCGAGCAGGTCGCGCGGACTCAAGGACGACGGATCCGGCGGCACCATCGAGATGATCGGCTTGATCGCCTTCGCCGCGCGCGCCATGACGCGCGAGTATTCGTCGTACGCCTCGGCGTCCTTCGGCGAGTGGCGGTAGACCTCCTGCCGCGTCAGGTCGTGATCGTCCCAGCCGGCGAGGTAGTCGCCGTTCTCGAACGGCGTGACCGTGCTCGGCAGCGGCAGGATTTTCAAGCCATGCTTCGGCAGTTCGAGATCGCGGATGATCTCCGGCCGCAGCAGGCTGACGACATACGAAAATTCGGTGAAGCGATAGCCGGGAAAGATTTCCTCGGTCATCGCCGCGCCGCCGACGACTTCGCGGCGTTCGAGCACGACGACTTTTTTGCCGGCGCGCGCCAGGTACGAAGCGGCAATCAGGCCGTTATGGCCCGCGCCGATGACGATCGCGTCGTATTGATTACTGCTCATTCTCGTTCTCTGATCCCGCTGCGTCGGCACTCGCCGTGTTCACCCGAACTAAGTTCACCATCTCTTGACGTCATTCCCGCGAAAGCGGGAATCCACGTTGCTTTCGCTCTACATCGATCAGATCAAGATGGATTCCCGCTTTCGCGGGAATGACGGCATTTGTTTTTGGGCTCGGCTAACTCCAGTCTGCCTTCGGTCACTTTTTCTTCCATTCCGGCTCATAGAACGGCAGCTTTACGACGGTTCCCGGCGCGTGTCGGCGGTGGTGTTCGACAGTGACTTCCATCTCCAGCTGCGTGCCGAGTTCGTAGTGCGGCCGCTGCACATGCGCCAGCGCGATGTATTTTTTCAGCACCGGCGACCAGGTGCTGGTCGACGCGTAGCCGACCTGCTTGCCGTCCTTCATGATCGGCAAGCTGCCGCGCATCGCCATGCCGGGAATCTGCGGCGGCAGGCCGACCGCGGCGTAGAGTTTCTCCAGGCCCACCCAGTCGATTTCGAGGCCGACCATCTTCCACGCCGAGCCTTCCTTGTGCTCGCGCTCGAGCGCCTGGCGGCCGACGAAATAGCCGGGCTTGTCGAGATTGACGGCCCAGCCCAGGCCCAGTTCGAACGGCGTCGATTTCTGTCCGGCGATCCAGGCGTGGTTCGTCGCGGTGTAGTCGACGTCGAGCATGAACAGGCCCGCTTCGACGCGGGCCATGTCCATGGCGAGGATTCCGCACGGCACGATGCCGTAGTCGTTACCGGCGGCGATCAGCGCGTCCCACACGGTCAACGCGGCGCCGGCGTCCATCCAGATTTCGTAGCCGAGGTCGCCGGTATAGCCGGTGCGCGAGATCGTGACCGGCACGCCGGCCAGCGTGTTTTCCATGAGGCGAAAATACTTGAGCTTGTCGAGCGATTTCTTGCAGATACGGTTGAGGATCGCACGCGACTTCGGCCCCTGCAGGCTCAGCGCGGCGACCTTGTCGGTGACCTCGGTGATCGTCACGTCCATGCCGATCGCGTTCATCGACAGCCAGCGCAGCGACGGTTCGGCCGAAGTCAGGCGGAACTTGTCGTCGGCGAGGCGCGAGATCGTGCCGTCGTCGAGCATGCGGCCGTCCTCGTCGCACCAGCCGGTGTAGGCAACCTGCCCGGCCGTCATCTTGTGGATGTCGCGCGGCGTCATGCGATGCAGCAGCTTCGCTGCGTCAGGACCTTCGATGATGTATTTCATCAACGGCGTGATGTCGATCAGCGCGGCGGCGTCGCGGATCGCCCAGTATTCGCGATCGAGCACCAGGTCGTACGATCCGGCCGCGATATAGCCGGCCCAGCGCCGCCAGTTCTGCGGCAGGCACAGTTTCGACGTGCGCTCGTGGAACGGCGTGCGCTTCAATTCCAGTTGACGATGAATGTTCGGGTTTACCATCGTGTTCGCATTTGTCAGATGAATTCGCGCACATCAAGTTTCGTGCACCTTCACTTCACGGACGCACGACCAACTACAACCTGGCTTTTGAGTGTCCTCATTACGCCGCCGGCGCCACGGCGGCCACCTTCTTTCGCCGCATCAGATAGAACACGGGAACACCTAGTCCGAGCAGCACGAAGTTCAGCACCGCCGGATTCGACAGCCACGGTGCCCAGCAGATCAGCTGGCCGCCGCATTGCTTGACGTCGGTACTCAGTCCGGCGCCATAGATCGCCCACAGTGAATACAGCGCGCCGGCCACTCCCGCCAGCGCCAGCCAGCGTAGTTTACTGCTTGCGGCGGGTAGTTCGCCTGTGCGCAGCAGTTTCAACACGGCCAGCGCGCACATCAGGTACAGGGTCAGCGTTGCGGCCGTCGCCAGCAGGACAATGAAACTGAAGACCTCGACCAGCGACTTTGCCGAATTCATCAGGATCAGCACGCTCAACAGTGCACTGCTGATGCACAGCGACGCGACCGGCGCGTGGCGCCTCGATTCCTGGGCGAACAGCTTCGGAAACACGTGCTGCTTCGCCATCTGGAACGGCAGCTCGCCCTGCAGCAGGATCCAGCCATTGAGCGCGCCGAAGCCACTGATCGCGGCGAACAAGGCGATCCACTTGCCTGCGCCGGCGCCCCAGAACATGGTCGCGACGTCGGCGAACGGCGCCTGCGATTGCGCCAGCGTCGCGGCCGGGATCAGCAGCAGCACGCTGGTACAGGCGAGGATGTAGACCACGGCCGTGATGGCCGTACCGAGCAAGGTTGCACGCGGGATCGTACGTTCCGGATCGTGCACCTTGCCGGCGGGGACCGACGCGGATTCCAGGCCGAGCAATCCCCACAGCGTCAGCGCGGCGGCGGCTGTGACCGCATCGATGCTGAAGGTGGTCGGCACGCGCGACTCCTGCGACAGTGCCGCGTTGCCGGTAGCGAACAGGTACACGCCGAGCCCTGCGATCGCCAGCAGCGGCAACACCTTGAGTACGGTCGTGACGACCTGCACCCCGCCGGCAGTGCGCGCACCCAACACGTTGACGCCGGTCAGCAGCCACACCGCGGCGATCGTCACGATGGCCGAGGTCGGCTGCGTGCCGACTTCGGGAAACAGTGTGCTCAGATAGCTGACCGAGCCGGTGGCGATCGCTGCGTTGCCGACCCAGATCGAAATCCAGTAGCCCCAGGCGACGATGAAGCCGGCCATCTCGCCGAACGCGATGCGCGTGTAGTCGTAGGGACCGCAGGCGGTCGGGAACGCACGGCCGAGCGTGGCGAAGATCACGGCGATGATCATCGCGCCGGTCGCTGTGAAGCCCCAGGCGACGACGCTGTTCAACCCGTACGGCGCAAGCGACGCCGGCAACAGGAAGATGCCCGAGCCGATCATGTTGCCGACGACCAGCGCCGCGCACATCCAGAAGCCGAGCTTGCGCCCGTTTGTTGCGCTCATGAATTTCCGACTCCCCTCGAACCTTGCTTGATGTTCTTGATCATTACCGTTCGTCGACAAGTATTGTCGGAACGATCATGCAAGAGCAATTTGCCTTCCTTCTCCCCTCGGGAGAAGGTGCCCCACCTGCATGCGCTGCCAATGCGGCGGCAGTTTCTTGATTTCGCAGGCAGCGCATGCAGGTGGGGCGGATGAGGGTCCGAATACGTATCGACGCCTAGATCACGGGAGTACCGCGCAGTATCGGTGCCTCGCGTCGCCCGACCCTCACCCCAACCCCTCTCCCGAGGGGAGAGGGGCTCAAGACGAGCGCTGAAGAGCACACTCGTGTCGGTGATCATTGCATTGCCTCGAACTTGCTGCGTGCGGCTTTGAGGTAGTCGAGCGTATCGGTTTTCTCGCGGTCGCTGTTGTAGTCGCTGCGCGCGGCCGCCGATTCGAGCGTGCGGTCGAGCCAGCGCATGAAGAATTTCGTATCGTCCGGCGACTTCGGGGCAGCGCCACCGGCGGTCACGTAGATCGGGCTCGTCGTCGCGTACGGGTAGATGTCCTGCACGTGGGGATCGGCGCGCTCGTTCCATGCGCGCAGCACGACCCAGCCGCTCGCGTCGGCAATGATCGTACCGTCGACGTCGGCGGAGGTGCGCGCGCGGTCGGGCTTGAGCGTCGCGACGACGCGGCCGTTGTAGACGATTTCGAAATGATCCATCGGCACGATCGAGCGCAGGCTGGCGTGATACGCCACCTTGTCGCCGCTCTTCGCTGCCAGCGTGTCGCCCGGCCGCTTGCCGTCGATCTCGAAGCCGAGCAATGCCGAGTTCGTCGCAAACGTGCGCCCGTCCTTCAAGGCCTGTTGCAACTGTGCCGGCGTCGACGACGGCGCGGCGTTGAGAAAAACGCGGTTCATGCCGACCGGGCCGCGCAGCGAGGCGTAGTTCGCCATCGCATCCGTGCCGGCGCCGGTTGGCAGACGAAAACCGAGATTGAGCAGGCGATACCACACTGCCGCCGACTCCTTGTGATCGGAAAAACCGACGACTTCGTAGTAGTCGATCTTGCCGTGCGCGACATCGGCCGGCAGCGCGTTGGTCAGCGGCGCGGCACTGTCGGGATCGACACGTTCGTCGAACGGATGCACGTAGCCGACCAGCGCGTGCTGCCGGTGCGCGAGGTCGGCGATCACGCCGTTGTACGGATACGGACTCGCCAGCGCGCTGAACGCATACGCAGCGAAGCCCGGTTCGAGCAGGTGGTCGTCGGGCGCGAGGATGCCGAGGTGTCCCCAGTAGCTGGTGTGATACTCCTGACCCTGCACGATCAGCGCGCCGTCGCGCGCATACGCCTGCGTCGAGAAGCCGGCGATGTCGGGCACGCGTTCTTCCTTGTTGACGACGAGCTGATGGACCACGTCGAGATGTTCGGCGCGCATCTGCCCGGCGAGCGAATCGAGCGTATGGCGATAGTGGCCGCCGTAGTTCATATGTACGTGCAGGTCGGCGCTGGTCCACGCGCCATAGCGTTCCGGCAGCGCGATGCTGTGCAGCGCGATGTCGGTGCCGGCGGGCTTCGCGCCAACGTCGACCGTGCTCTCGGCGATTGCATGGTCGAGGCCGCGCGCAACCGCGATTCTTGCCTTGCCGCGCGGCACGCTCAGCGTGCAGGTACCCGGGCAGTGGAAGTAATGGTTCTCGAACTTCTGCGCCGCGCGGTCGAAGCCGTCGTCAGCGTGCATCCAGCGATCGGCCGGTGCATAGGCGCGGCCATCGCTGCCGATGACGCTGATGCGGGCGGCTATTGCCGCAGGGCCGAGGGCTGAGGGCCGAGGGCTGTGATCCTCGCGAACCGTGATGGTCAGTTTGCCCATCGGAATCTTGTAATGCAGGTCCTTCGCGACGATGGGCTCGCTCGTGCCGCCGGTCAGGTCCTGCAACCACAGCGATGTATTGCCGTCGGCGTTGCTGATGTAAGCCATGCGCGTGCCGTCGGGCGAAATGCGCGCGTCGGTGCGATCGAACTCGCCGAACGTCAGCGGCAGCGGCTGTGCGCCGTCGAGTGTCGTCATCCACAACTGGTGCCACTGGCGGCCGTGGTAGCTGGCGAACAATACGCGCCTGCCATCCGGCGCAACCTGCGGCCGCGCGCGCCATGCGGTTTCTTCGCCGAGGATCAGCGTCGGCTCACCGGGCTTGTCGACATCGACCTTCCACAGGCCGCCGGTGCCGTAGGCGACTTCGCGATTGCCGACGAACACGATCTGCTTGCCGTCCGGCGTCCAGGCAGGGCTCAACGCGTGATCCCACGCAGAATAGTAATAACGCGCGATGCTGCTCTTGCGCGATGCGACGATCTGCCGCGCAGCCCCGAGGTGATCGCCGTTTACCTCGGCGACGAACAAGTTGAAGTGGCCGCTGCCGTTCGTCGAGACGAACGCCACACCCTTGCCATCGGGCGCGTAGCGCGGCTCGAGGTTGACCGCACCGCCGCTGGTGAGGCGCGCCTCGCTGCCGGTCTTCAGGTCGAGCTGCCACAGTTCGACCGCATCGCGGTCGTAGCGCGCGAACGCGACGTGGCGTCCGTCGGACGACCAGTCCGGCTGATAGTCATAGCCGCTGCCGTGCGTAATCTCGGTCGCGCTTGCGCTGCCGATCTTCTGCCGCCATAGCGAGCCGGCCATCGAATACACCAGTTCGCTGCCGTCCGGCGAGAACGCGACCGCCGATGGCCCGGTCGTCAACTGCGGCAGGTACATCTCGCGGAAGTAGTAATTGTGCGGCAGGTCGATCTGCGCGAGCACGGTCGCGCGCTCGGCGTGCGCCGGCATGGCGAACGCCGCCAGCAATGCAGCGACAGCGCGAGAGGCGATGCGCAGGGTCACGATTGCGCGATCGCTTCGGCCAGCGCGGCTTCAAGCAGCGTCATCGCCTCGTCGACGTCGGCCTCGCCGATCATCAGCGGCGGCATGAAGCGCACCGTGCTCTGGCCGCACGACAGCAGCAGCAGGCCGTTGTGATAGGCGCGCGTGACGACGGCATCGCACAGCGCCCTGGCCGGCTCGCGCGTGCGCGGGTCGATGAGTTCCATGCCGATCATCAGGCCCTTGCCGCGCACTTCGCCGATCACGTCGTAGCGCGTCTGCAACTCGCGCAGGCGTCCGTTGAAGTACGCGCCGACCTTCGCCGCGTTGGCGAGGTAGCCGCGTTCGACGAGTTCGACGGTTTTCAGCGCGGCCGCACAGCAAACCGGATTGCCGCCGTAGGTGTTGCCGTGCGCGCCGCGTTTCCACTTTTCCATGATGCTGCGCTTCGCCACGGTCATGCCGATCGGCAGGCCGGAGCCGAGGCCCTTGGCCAGCGTCATGATGTCCGGTGCGACGCCCCAGTGTTCGCAGGCGAACATTTTTCCGGTGCGGCCGACGCCGGACTGCACTTCGTCGGCGATCAGCAGAATGCCGTGGCGGTCGCACAGCGCACGCAGCCCGGCGAGAAATCCATCCGGCGGCACGATGTAGCCGCCCTCGCCCTGGATCGGCTCGACCAGCATCGCGGCCACTTCGCTGGCCGGCACGTTGCTCGCGAACAGCACGTTCTCGATGTAGTCGAGCACGGCCGCGCCCTGGTCGGCACCCGCAAACAGAGGCCGGTACGGATTCGGATACGGCACGTGCGTGACGCCGGGCATCGCCGGGAAGAAACCTTTCTGCTGCGTATACTTGCTCGAGGTGAATGCGAGCGAGCCCATCGTGCGGCCATGGAAGCCGCCGAGAAAGCCGATGAAGCGCGAGCGCCCGGTCACGTAGCGCGCGAGTTTCAGCGCGGCCTCGACCGCCTCGGTGCCCGACTGGCAGAAGAAACTCATGACCGGCTCGCGCATCGGCGCGAGCGCGGCGATCTTCTCGCCGAGCGCGACCTGCCCTTCGTGCCAGTAGTCCGACGAGATGTGCAGAAAGCGCGCGGCCGCATCCTGAATCGCAGCGACGACTTCCGGGTGACTGTGGCCGGTCGAGCACACGGCGATGCCGGCGGCGAAATCGAGGAAGCGGTTGCCATCGACGTCCCACACTTCGGCGCCGCGTCCGTGCGCCATGACGAACGGATAGTCGCGCGGGTACGACGGCGACACGACCGCCGCATCCCGCTCGATCAGTGCGCGCGCCTTCGGGCCCGGCAATTCCGTGCGGATGCGCGGGCCGCTCCGCTCACCGGCATTCTCTTGCGTCCTCGATGCTTGCACGGTATTCATCGTCTGTTTCCTTGATTCAATTCCAAGCTCCCTTCTCCCGCTGGCGGGAGAAGGTGCCGAAGGCGGCCGAAAACTGCTCCTGCATTTTCGCCATTTCCGCCGGGCAGGAGCCCAAGTGCCTCTAAGGCCATGGATGGCCGAGAGAGGCCGCCATCCATGGCGGTCAGATGAGGGTGGTGCATCCGGCTGCGAATCGCAATTCCAGGCGCCACCCTCACCCGGCGCGCTTCGCGCGCCGACCTCTCCCGCCGGCGGGAGAGGCGTCTAACGCGTGGCGCATCGTCCTCGTCCCTTCATCCCGGCGGGTCGTGCGCTAAGTCGCGACGACCGTCGCGCTTCTCCGTGTTTGTGCGTGCGCAAGCCGCGTGCGTTCGTTGAGATCTCGCAAGACCACTAGTTCCTCGGTCGTCGGAACCGGGACGATATCGACATTCGCGGCGACGCGCAGCGGCCAGCCGGTCGCAGCAACGATCTGTTCGACGCTGACGTTTTCGTAGCGTGCCACCAACGTCAACTCGCGTGTCTGCGCGTCGGGCTTGAGTACCCCCAGATCGGTGATCACGACCTGCGGACCGGCGCCAGCGACGCCGAGCCCCGCACGCTCCTCGTTGCCGCCGAGGAAACCCGCGCTCGAACGAAAATCGAGCTGCTCGACGAAGCTGCGCGGCGATTGCTTGAGCACGATGAAGGTCTGCCGCGCATGGCAGGCAATCTCGGGCGCGCCGCCGGCGCCCGGCATGCGCGTCTTCGGGTGCGCATAGTCACCAATCACCGTCGTATTGAGGTTGCCATGGCGGTCGATCTGCGCAGCGCCGAGAAAACCGACATCGATGCGGCCGGCCTGCAGCCAGTAGCTGAAGATTTCCGGCAACGGCACGACGACAGTCGCGGTCTCCGCGAGTTCGCCGTCGCCGATCGACAACGGCAGCACGTCGGGTTTGGTGCCGATCGTGCCGGATTCGTAGATCAGCACGATGTCCGGCGCGCGCGTCAGGCGCGCGAGGTTCGCCGCCGCCGACGGCACGCCGATGCCGACGAAGCACACGCAGCCGGGCCACAGCAGACGCGCGGCCGCAATGGTCATCATTTCATCCGGCGTGTAACTCATGCGGCCTGCTGCTCCAGCGTATGCAGGAACTCGGCATGGTCACGGCAGTCCAGCACGTGCTGCTGCATCCATCGCGCAAAGGTCTGCCGGTCGCGCGCGATCGTGTCCCACTCGAGATAGAACGCGTTGTCGCGCGCGTAATAACCGTGCGCGTAGGACGGAAACGCGCCGCGCGGCACGACCGCGATTGCCGTGACGACCCAGTGCGGCAACACGATCGCGTTCATCGCCGCACCGATGCTGTCGACGACGTGCTCGACCGTCACGATCAGCGTGCGCGCCGCCAGCGCCGCTTCCTTCTGCGCACCGACGATGCCGTCGATGCGCACGTTGCCGTGGCGATCGGCGGTCTGCGCGTGCAGGATCGTGACGTCGGGATTCAACGCCGGCACCGTGGCGAGCTTCTCGCCGGTGTACGGACAGGTGACCGAGCGGATCTGTGCATTGACGCCGGGCAGATCAGTTCCGGCATAGCCGCGCAGCACGCCGAACGGCAGGCGCGCCGCGCCGGCGGTGTAGGCAGCGGCCATGCCCGCGTGCGAATGTTCATGGATTTCGAGCGGGCCCGGCCAGCCGTGCTCGACCGCATCGCGCAATCGATACAGCGAGCCGACGCCGGGATTGCCGCCCCAGGAAAACGTCAGCGCGCGCGCGCAACCCATGCCGATCATCTGGTCGTAGATCAGGTCCGGCGTCATGCGGATCAGGTGCAGGTCACTCCGGCCCTGGCGGATGATCTCGTGCGCGGCGGCGAATGGGATCAGATGCGTGAAGCCTTCCATCGCGATGGTCTGTCCATCGCGGATGAAGCCGTCGACGATCTCGCGCAGATTGCCGAATCGCACGCTCGTGCTCCTATTCGACGCGCGTCTGCGACTGCTCACGCTGGTACAGCGCGAGATAGTAGAACGACGCGATCGCCTTGCCGGTCGAGCCCGAGCCCTTCCAGCCGCCGAACGGCTGGTAGCCGGGCCACGCGCCGGTCGTCGCGCCCTGCGGCCGGTTTGCGTAGGTGACGCCGGCTTCGACGTGGTCGAAGAAATATGCCAGATCGTCCTCGTCACCATAGCAGCCGGCGGTCAGGCCGAGTGGCGAATCATTGGTCAGTTGCATGGCCTGCTCGCGGTCGGCGACGCGGTTCAGCATGACGATCGGTGCGAACAGCTCTTCGCGGAACAGCGGGTGGTCGCTCGGCGCCTCGGCCAAGGTCGGCGCAACGAAGTACCCGCCAGCCAGTCCGCCGGTCAGCAACGTGCCGCCGGCGAGGATGCGGGCGCCGTCCTGTTTGAGGCGGTCGCAGTGTTTAGGGAATTTCATGTAAGCGTCGGCTGTGGTCAGCGGGCCCATCCAGTTTTCGCGGCGCGTCGCGTCACCGACCTTGAGCGCGGCGATCTTCTGCTGCAGCAGGCCGATCAGCTTGTCGGCACAAGCGTTCTCGACGTATAGGCGCGACAGTGCCGAGCACTTCTGGCCGGTCAGGCCGAACGCCGAGCGCACGATGCCGTCGGCGGCACGGTCGAGGTCGCCATTCGCCGTCACGATGCAGGCGTTCTTGCCGCCCATCTCGGCGATGCACGGGCGCGGATAGTTGCGTGCTGCGAGCGTGCGCGTGATATGCATGCCGACCGCGTACGAACCCGTGAACGTCACGCCGGCGGTGCGAGGATCCTTGATCAATGCCTCGCCGGCGAGGCTGCCGTTGCCATTGATGTAGTTGAACGCGCCCGGCGGAAAACCGGCGTCGCGCAGGCAATCCGCGAGCAGGCGTCCAGCCCACGGCGTGTCGCCGGAGCCCTTGAGGACGACCGTGTTGCCGGTCACCAGCGCGGCGGCAACCGGACCGCCTGACAGCGCGAACGGGAAATTGAATGGCGCGATGACCAGCCAGGCACCGTACGGCTTCATGACGCTGCGGTTGTGCGATCGATAGCCGGGCAGCGGATCGTCCGGCAGCGGGTGATCGAAGTAATTTTGGCGCTCGTAGTCGTCTGCGTAGAGCGCAAAAAAGTCGGCGGTCTCCTGCACCTCACCGAGCGCCTCCATGCGGTTCTTGCCGACCTCCAGCGTCAGCGCCGCGGCGATGTGGTAGACGCGTTCCTCGATGATCTGTGCAGCGCGGCGCGACAGGCGCATGCGTTCGGACGGCGGCAGCGCGCGCCACGCCGGAAACGCGTCGTGCGCCGCGGTCAACGCCCGCCAGGCTTCGGTTTCGCTGGCGACTGGAAAGTGACCGAGCAGATGGCGGCGATTGATCGGACTGAATCGCGCCTCCGTCTGCGCGGCGGCCCGGTCCTTACCGTCGATGTATAACGGGTGCGTCGCACCGAGGCCGGCGCCGATGTCGGCAAGCGCCGACTCGAAGCGCGTGTGCATATCCTCGGGCGGGTTGAACATCGTGGCGTAGGTCAGCTTGAAACTCATCGGCAGTTCTCGTTTGGGCAGTGCCTTTAGACTTCGGCGTTCAGTTCGAGCAAAAGACGCTCGAGCAGCGCGAGCGCATCGGCCAGTTCGTTTTCCTCGATCACGAGCGGCGGCGCGAGCAGGATCAGGTTGCCGCGCGTGGCGAACGATACGCCGGCCTGCAGGGCGCGGGCGACGAGCTTTTTCAGGAGCGGCGGCGACTTCGGCCACGGCGCCAGCGGCTCGCGCGTCGCGCGGTCGCGCACCAGTTCGACGACGACGAACAGGCCATGGCCGCCGCGCACGTCGCCGATGCTCGGCACGCGCGACTGCATAGCCTGCACGGCTTTGAGCATGTCGCTGCCGAGCCGGCGCGAACGCTCGATCAGCGACTCGTCTTCATACGCGGCGATTGCAGCGAGACCGGCCGCGCAGGCCAGCGGATGCCCGCAATACGTCAAACCCGTGTTGAGCATTTCGTGCTCGAGGCGCTGCGCAACGGGCGCGCTGACGACGACCGCGCCGAGCGGCACGTGCGCACCGGTGAGTCCCTTGGCCAGCGTCATCAGGTCCGGACGGCCGGCTTCGCCATGGCGCTGCCAGGCGAACCATTCGCCGCAGCGGCCGAAGCCGCTCATGATTTCATCGGCGATCAGCCAGACGTCGCGCGCGCGCGTGACTTCGCGCAGGCCCGGCCAGTAGTTGTCGGGCGCCACGATGCCGTTGGTGCCGGCGTTCGGCTCCATGAGCACCGCTGCGCAGCGCTTCGCGCCGTGCGCGTCGAGCGTGCTGGCGACCGCAGCGACGGCGCGACGCCCGCATTCGTCGGCATCGGTGCTGCCGTACGGACAGCGGTACGCGTACGGCGGCGGCACCTTGGCAACGTTGCGCGAATCCGCAAGTGGCGCTGCGTTCGTGCGCGCATCGCCCGACCATTCCATGCACGCGTAAGTCGCGCCGTGATACGAACGATCGCGTGAGACGACGAGTCCGTCGGCGATGCCGCGTGTCTGGCGCGCGAACTTGACCGCGTGCTCGTTGGCGTCGGCACCGCCGAGCGTGAAGTAGACGCGCCCGCCCTCGAACCCGGACTTGTCGAGCAGGGCCCGCGCCAACTCGGCGCGCGGGCGCGCACCCCAGGCGCTGGTGACGAAGCACAGGCGCTCGGCTTGGTCGCGGATCGCACGCACAACCGACCGATGCTGATGACCGAGGTTGCTGCACTCGGCCAGGCTGCTCATGTCGAGGTAATCGCGGCCGTCGGCGTCGAAAAAATGCGCGCCGCGGCCGCCGACGATCGTCGGTGCATCCCATTGTGCCTGCACGCACCAGCTGTGCAGGACGTCGGCGCGCTCGTCAGACACCGCCCGCATTTCCGAAAACGATCGACACCGCCACCATTTGCTTCCCCGGACGCCCCGGGGCATCACGACCCGGTGCAACTCTAAGATCGACGCACTTTCCAAGCCGCGCGGCGGCAAAATGCGTCGCGCGCTTGTTCGATTACCGAACGGAAATTCTTATTGCGAACATATTGCAGAGTCTTTAGGCTGCGCTGTCAAGGCAGCGTGCGCCATCACCCGAACTTCGCGGACATTCAACGTGAGCGCCAAACCCCATCCACAGCAGTCCGCCACCGACGGCGCCAGCGCAACGGCCGCGACGACCAAGAACAAGGCCGCCGAATTCGAGGACGGACCAGACTTCGTGCAGTCGCTGGCGCGCGGCCTGAGCACCGTGCGTGCGTTCGACCGCGAGCATCCCGCGCTGACGCTGTCGGAAGTCGCATTGCGCGTCGGCCTTGCCCGCGCCGCCGCGCGGCGTTGCCTGCTCACGTTGCAGCATCTGGGCTACGTCGGCACGCGCGGGCGCAGTTACTTCCTGCTGCCGCGCGTGCTCGAACTCGGCCACAGCTATCTGTCCTCGCTCGACCTGACCGATCTGGCGCAGCGGCCAATGGAGGACCTGTCGCGGCATACCGGCCAATCCTCGTCGATGGCCGTGCTCGATGCGCACGATATCGTCTACGTCGTGCGCGTGCCGGCACGGCGCATCATGAGCGTCGCCCTCAACGTCGGCGCGCGCCTGCCGGCATTTGCGACCTCGATGGGCCGCGTCACGCTCGCCGACCTGTCGCACGAGGAATTCGAGCAATGGCTCGCCGGCGCGCGCCTGCGCGCGATCACGCCGCATACGAAGGCGACGGCGGCGGCGCTGCGCGATGAACTCGCGCGTGTGCGCCAGCAGGGCTATGCGCTGGTCGCGCAGGAACTCGAACTCGGGCTGCTCTCGATTGCCGTCCCGATTCACGGCGTGAACGGGCGCGTCGTCGCCGGACTCAACGTCAGCATGCCCTACGCCGACGGCAGCCGGCAGATCGCGATCCGGCAATTCCTGCCGGTGCTGCGCAAGACGCAAGCCTCGATCGAACAGGCGATTGCCGGCAGCGGCTGGAAACCCGTCGTCGACGCGCGCAGCTAGCGGGCGCTTGAAATGCTAGGCGGCCGCGAGGTTTTTCTGTGCACGGCGCTGCGCACGCCATTCGGCCGCTACGGCGGTGCCCTGTCATCGATCCGCACCGACGATCTGGCGGCTCTGCCGATCCGCGCATTGATCGAGCGCCACACGCAACTGGACTGGGCCGTCGTCGATGAAGTGATCATCGGCTGCGCGAACCAGTCCGGCGAAGACAACCGCAACGTCGCGCGTATGGCCGTGCTGCTGGCCGGCCTGCCGGTCAGCGTGCCGGCGGTGACGGTCAATCGCCTGTGTGCGTCCGGACTGGAGGCCATCGGCCAGGCAGCACGCGCCATCGCGCTCGGCGATATCGACCTGGCCATCGCCGGCGGCGTCGAAAGCATGTCGCGCGCGCCGTATGTGATGGCCAAGGCAACGGCCGCACTCGGACGCGAGCAGAAACTCGAGGACACGACACTCGGTTGGCGCCTGATCAATCCGCGCATGGCGGAGCTGTACGGTGTCGACACGATGGCGCAGACCGCGGAGAACCTGGCACGCGAGCACAACATCGCGCGCGCCGATCAGGATGCCTACGCGTTGCGCAGCCAGCAGCGTGCACTGCGCGCACGCGACGCCGGCGAATTCGCCGACGAAATCGTTCCGGTCCCGGTGACGGCTGACATGCAGGTGCCGGTGATCAGTGCCGACGAGGGCATTCGCAAGGACACGACCGCGGCGAAACTCGCCGCATTGAAGCCGCTGCTCGGCGCCGGCACGACGATCACCGCCGGCAATGCTTCGGGCATCAACGACGGCGCCTGCGCGGTACTGCTCGCATCGGGCGCCGCTGTCGCGCGTCATGCGCTGACGCCGATCGCGCGCATCGGCGGCGTCGCATCGGCCGGTGTCGAACCGCGCACGATGGGCATCGGCCCGGTGCCTGCCATCCGCAAGCTGCTCGCGCGGATCGGCTGGTCGCTGGCCGACTGCGATCGGATCGAAATCAACGAGGCATTCGCGGCACAGGTGCTCGCCTGTACGCGGGCGCTGGGTCTCGGCGACGACGCGGCGCACGTCAATGCGAACGGCGGCGCGATCGCGCTCGGCCATCCGCTCGGCGCGAGCGGCGCGCGCCTGGCGATTACCGCCGCCTATGCGCTGCAACGCTGCGGTCAAAAGCGCGCACTGGTCAGCCTTTGTGTCGGCGTCGGCCAGGGCCTCGCGCTGGCGCTGGAAAGCGCCTGAGGTCGAGCGCCGGCGGCTGTGCGCGTCGAGCGCACGACGCGAAGTTAAACTCGCAGTCAGGACGAGTGATCGCGCTCTGCGGCACGCGACGCCGCGGGTCGGTACAGGCCGAGCAGCAGCAGGATCGCCGCGAGCACCACATAGGCGCCGGCAAACTGCCACACCAGCGTGCGCGACGCGGCGTCGATCTGCCACGGCAGGTAGATGCCGCCGGCCGGCTCGACCGAGTGGATGATACCGAACGCGGTGAGCCCTGCGCCGAGCAGCAGGATTGCGGCAGCGCGCATGGCGCGATGATCGATCAGCGCAACGACGAAGCTCGCCCAGATCATCGAGGTGATGATGAAGCCGTTGCCGAGCATGACGATCACGGCCAGCTCGGAAACGCCATGGCTACCATCGGCGAACAGCTGCGTGAAATGCTCCGGCGCGACGATGCCGGGATCGCCGAGCTTGATCGCGAGCATGCGCGCGATCGGCGGGAAGAACGCGAACACCACGGCCGCGTGGTATCTCTGCGCTGTCGCCTCGAAAGCCTGCATCGTGATGTTGATCGCGACGAAGATCAGGATCGGCGCCAGCACCGCGAGCGGAATCCAGTCGATCAGGTTCGCAAGCCAGCCGAACACGCCGCCGAGACCGATGAAGAGGCCGGTCAGCAGCGTGTAGCCGGTGCCGCCGCCCATCGCTTTGTACGCCGGCTGACCGATGTAGGGCGTCGTCTGCGCGACGCCGCCGCACAATCCGGCGACCAGCGTCGCCACCGCCTCGGTAAGCAGGATGTCGCGCACCGGATAGTCGTCGCCGGCCGCGCGCGCGCTCTCGGTCACGTTGATGCCGCCGACAACCATGAGCAAGCCGAACGGCAGGATCAGCGACAGGTATGGCAGCGTGTAGGGCAAGCCGTCGACGAAGCCGAGCGTCGGCCACGGCAGGCCGACATGCCACTGCGGCGCGACCGGCATCTGGAAGCCCGAGCCGAGCACACCGGCAGGGCCGAGCGTGTAGTACAGCAACGTGGCGACGACGACGGCAAAGAGCACGTCGGGCATGCGTCCCGGCACCGGCGCGCGCGCGACCAGCGCGTACAGCACGATGCCGAGTCCGGCGAAGCCGATCAGCGGCACGCGCAGGATTTCCACTAGCGGGAAGAAGCCCATGAGCACGAGCGCGATGCCGGCGATCGAACCGAGCAGGCCGGCGCGCGGCACATGACGCTGCACCGCCGCGCCGAAGAACGACAGCACGAACTTGAGCACGCCCATTTCGATCATCGCGGCCATGCCGAGCTGCCAGGTCGCCACGGCCGCTGTGTTTTCGTCCATGCCCTGCTGCTTGAACGCGACGAACGCCGGTCCGAGCACGAGCAGTGCCAGCCCGATCGTCGTCGGCGCGTCGACGCCGAGCGGCATGGCCGTCGCACCGGCGCGGCGCTGACGTCTCGCCATCCAGGTGTAGATCGCATCGCCGACCAGCACGCCCAGGGCCGTGCCCGGCAGCATGTGTGTGGCGAGAAATTCGGCAGGAAAATGGAAGATGCCGACCAGGGCGGCGGACAGGAATGCCAGCACCGACAGGTTGTCGATGACGAGGGCGAGGAAGCCGTTGAGGTCGCCGGCGCTGATCCAGCGATTTGCCGATGCGGAGGACATATCCGACGAAGGATACGCCATGGCGCAGGCGCGCGGCAGCCGCCGCGTGCCAAGACTTTAGGGTTTCAGGTCAGCGTGTTCGGCCGCTTGGCGCCGACGTAGCGACGCGCCCAGTAGCTGTCGGAAAGTTCGTCGACGCGCACGCGCTTGCCGGTCGACGGCGAGTGGATGAAGCGCCCGTTCTCGAGATAGATGCCGACGTGCGAGACGTTCTTGCCGCGCGTGTGGAAGAACACGAGGTCGCCGGTCTGCAGTTCAGCGCGCGCGACCTTCGTTCCGGCCAGAAACTGGCTGATGGAAGTGTCCGGCAAATCGATGCCGAGCGAATGGGCGAAGACGTACTGCACGAAGCCGCTGCAATCGAAACCGGTCTGCGGCTCACGGCCACCGCGGCGATAACGGATGTCGCGCAGCGTCATGGCGAAGGCGGCCAGCATTGCCCGCGGCGGTGTTGCCGCAACCGCAGGCTCGGTCAGCGCGGCAACGATGAAATCTGCTTCGCTCTGGGTCTCGACACTGCGTGCAGACTGCTCGTCCATCGACAACTCGGCCTCGCCCGGCAACAGCGAATACAGCGCCTGCTGCACGACGTCGACGCAATTGGGCTCTGGTGCGAGCGGCACTTGTGCAAGCGCCGGGATGCTGGCGGCAAGTAAAAGGATGGCCGCGGACATGCGGATGGATGACATAACGGAGGATTCCCCTCGAACCTAAACAGCGCCGGCGCACTCCCGTTGCATCCGACGGCCGGCACCGTAACAAAGGCGTCGTTGGAATCTCGTTAATCGCCGTGCTGGCGGAGTGTGCGTACAATCACAGTTTCAAAAATTGCTCGAAAACGACATGCGCATCTGCGTTTACGCCGCTTCCAGTCAGCAGACCGACGCGGTCTATCGCGACGCCGCGTTCGCCCTCGGCCGGCAACTCGCGACAGCCGGCTGCAGCGTCGTCTACGGCGGCGGCTCCGCCGGTTCGATGGGCGCGATCGCCAACGGCGCACTGGCCGGCGGCGGCGAAGTGATCGGCATCCTGCCGCGCTTCATGGCCGACCTGGAATGGGGTCATCCCGGACTGACAAAGCTCGAGCTCGTCGAGGACATGCGCGAGCGCAAGCACAAGTTGCTGACCGATTCCGATGCCGTGGTCGCCCTGCCCGGCGGCTGCGGCACGCTCGAGGAATTGTTCGAGGCGATCACGCTCAAGCGCCTCGGTCTTTACTTCAATCCGATCGTGCTGTTGAACACGAAAGATTTCTACACGCCGCTGCAGGCCTTCATGCAGCAAGTGATCGGCGAACGCTTCATGAATTCCGAGCACGCGGCGATGTGGTCGCTGGTCGATGCGCCGGAAGAAGTGCTGCCGAGAATCCGAGCGACGCCGAAATGGCGCGAGGATGCACGCGAATATGCCGTAGTGCGCTGATTCGAGCGAACAGCCGGTTTATGCTGGCGCGTTCGTAAAGTACGCGCGACTTTTCATTCAACGTCCCAGGGGGAAACCGAAATGTCCACCGACTCGATGCTTTATGTGTTCGTCACGCTGCGCAGCGTGCATATCGTGACCGCGGCCCTCTGGCTCGGCTCCACGGCCCTGCTGGCCTGGTTCGTGATGCCGGCGACGGGCAATCTCGCTCCCGAAATGATTGCGCGCCTCGTCCGCCACAAGCTTCCCGCGTTCATGGCCTCGCTCGGAGGAACGACGGTGCTGTCCGGACTGCTGCTGTACTGGCATCTCACCGGCTTGAGTACGGCCGGCGCGGGCAGTCACATCGGAATCGTGTACGGCATCGGCGGCGCGACGGGTCTCGCCGCAGCGATCATCGGCGGCGCTGTCGTGGGCAAGAGCGTCGTGAAGATCGCGGAGCTTCATGCGGCCGCGGGTGGCGCGACATCCGAGGCCATTGTGTTGCTGCAGCGGCGCGTGGCGACAGGCGGACGCCTGGTCGTCGCGCTGCTTCTGATCACGCTGATCCTCATGACGGTAGGGCACTACATCTAGCACTAAGGATCGGTGATGCCGGCGCATGCGCGACCGCTTCACCCGAAGCGGCGCGGCCCTTGAGGGATCGGCTATTCCTCGTGCGTCGTCTCGTGACCGCCGTCCGGATTGTCGAGGAAACCGTCGGCCACCGGTGCTGATTCTTCCTCGCGCGCCGGCGCCGGCGGGGCGCCGCGCTCGCTGCGCTCGGACTGCTTCTGCCAACGCGTCTTGATCGGATTGGCCGCTTCCGCGGAGCCCGCGGCCTCGACCAGCGCCGCCTTGCGCTCGTCGGGCAGATCGGCCCAATGGCAATCCTCGATCGCTCCCGCCAGCGCATAGAGCAGGTTCAGGCTCGGACGGAATCCGGCCCGCTTGACCTTCATGAATGCCTCGACCGGTCCGATGCGCGTCAGGTCTTCCTGCGTGCGCACGCCGACCTGGCGCAGCCATGCCGCGGACTTCGGCCCGACGTTGCGGATCTTGTTGCTGTCGTCTTTGCCGGCCATCTGGCTCGAGGTCTCCGATTCGTTTCAGGCGACGCGCAGCGAATCCACAAATATACCCGCCAGGCGCTCCATGCCGGCGCGATCGCTCTCGTCGAAACGCGCGAGGCGTGGACTGTCCACATCCCACACGCCGATCAGGCGCTCGCCGTCGTACAGCGGAATCACGATTTCCGAACGCGATGCTGAGTCGCACGGGATATGGCCCGGAAACGCATCGACGTCGGCGACCAATTGCGTCTGCCGGGTTGCCGCCGCGGTGCCGCACACGCCCTTGCCGAGCGCGATGCGCACGCAAGCCGGCTTGCCCTGGAACGGGCCGACGACGAGTTCGGCGCCGTCGAAGAAATAGAAGCCGGCCCAGTTCAGGTCCGGCAAAGCGTGATAGACCAGCGCAGCGAAATTCGCCGCGTTCGCCGTGCGATCGCGCTCTCCCTGCAGCAGGCCGCGGGCCTGGTCGGCCAGCTCGAGGTACAGCGTGGGCTTGTCGGCGGCTTGCAGCGGTGCGGTTTCGAACACGAGCTTGCCTCGGCAACAATGCGAGACCGCTATTGTAGCCTGTCTGCGTTGGGATGTCGGGCTGCGGTGGGGCCGTGGGACGAAGACCGGGTCGCTGCCAGGCTCTTTGCGGAACACGCAACGACAGCGCCTTCGCCGACAACTCGCCAACGCTTTGCAATATGCTGCCGCGGCAGCCTCGAGACCCACCCATGACCGTCAGCGATGTACTGCGCATCCGCCGCCACAATCCGACACGGCTCGAAGGGTTCGTCGACGCCTCGTTTGCATTCGCCGTCACGCTGCTGCTGATATCGATCGGCCACGTGCCGGGATCGGTTCCCGAGATGCTGCACGCGCTGCGCGGCCTGCCGGCGTTCGCGCTGTGCTTCATGTCCATCGTGCGCATCTGGAGATCACACCGCGACTGGAGCCGATACTACGATCTCGAAGACACTGTCGCACAAGTCCTGAGCCTGATGCTGGTGTTCGTCGTGCTGGTCTACGTCTATCCGCTGCGGCTGCTGTTCGCGCTGTTCTTCGCCTGGGTCAGCGACGGCTATCTGACCGATCAGCCGGTCGAACTGCGAAGCGTCGACGAGCTGCGCGTCGCGTTCGAGGTGTACGGCATCGGCTTCGGCGCGATCTCGGCGCTGTTCGCCCTGCTCTACCAGCATGCGCTGCGTCGAGGCGTCGCGATTGGCTTGGACGCGCGCGAAGTGATCGCAACGCAAATGTACGTCAATATCTGGACCGCGTTTGTCGGCTTCGCCTTGCTGTCGATTCTTTCCGCCGCACTGCTGCCGTTCCGCCACGATCAACCCTGGCTGCTGATGATTCCCGGTTTGGTCTACGCGCTGTCGGGTTTCGTCAGCGGCGCGCTCAAGGGCAAGTGCGCGCGCCGGCTCGCTGCGCTCGGCGCACCCGCATGAGCCGCGGCGTGTTCGTCGCCGGCACGGACACCGGCATCGGCAAGACCGTCGCCAGCGCCGCACTGCTCGCCGCGCTCAATGCCGGCGGACATCGCGCCGTCGGCATGAAGCCGGTCGCCAGCGGCTGCGTGCCGGCTGCAGCCGGCCTGCGCAACGATGATGCGATGCTGTTGATCGCACACAGTGCGGGCAATCCGGACTATGCGTTGGTCAATCCCTATGCGTTGTCCGAGCCGATTGCACCGCACTTGGCTGCACGGAGCGCAGGGATCGAAATCCGGCTCGACCCGCTTGTCGACGCACTTGCGGCATTGTGTACAAGTTCAGATCTCGTCGTCGTCGAAGGTGTCGGCGGCTGGTCTGTGCCGCTGTCGCCTGCATTGATGCAGGCCGATCTGGTGCGCGCGCTCGACCTGCCGGTCGTGCTCGTCGTCGGCCTGCGCCTTGGCTGCATCAATCACGCGCTGCTGAGCGCGCGCGCCATCGCGGCCGACGGCTGCCGGCTGCTCGGCTGGATCGGCAACCGCATCGATCCGGCGATGGCGCGGGCCGACGACAACGTCGCGACGCTGCGCGAGCGGCTACCGGCGCCATGCCTTGGCGTGCTGCCGTTTGCGGCGCGACCGGATGCCGATGTGTTGGCTGTGCACCTCGCGGCGGCCGTCGACCTAGTGAGTTCTTCGGTCCTCTGACACCATTCCCACCCAACCCTCCCCTTGAAGGGGAGGGCTACGCCACGCGCGCCATTTCGTGTCGCCCCCGCTAGAAGGAGGACTGCAAGGCGCTTGCTCGACTAAGGCTTGGCGCGCATGTCGGCCGGCGCCTTGACCGGGTCGGCCTGGCGCTTGGGCAGGATCAGCGGATGCGCATTGATCTTCGCCATGACTTCGGCAATGCCGCGGTCGAGCTGCGGGTCCTTGCCGTGAATTGTGGAAAACACGTCATTTTCCACTTCGATGTCGGGCGCGACGCCTTCGCCCTCGACCTTGTAGTTGCCGTTGAGGTCCGCGATCGCGGTGTACTGGGGCACTTCGACCTGGCCGCCGTCGATGAGCGGACCGTAGTCGTTGATGCCGACCACGCCGCCCCAGGTGCGCTTGCCGATCGTCGGTCCGAGCTGCGCCTGCTTGAACATGTAGGCGAAGATGTCGCCGTCCGATGCGGTCGACTCGCTGATCAGTGCTGCCATGTAGCCGTAGAACGCCTGCGGCGGATAGGTGCCGGTGGCGGAGGCATTGCGGTCGAAGCCGACGCCGAGGAGCTTGCGCGACAGGCGCTCGATGATCATCGACGACACGTTGCCGCCGCCGTTGTCGCGCGCGTCGATGACGAGCCCCTGCTTGCGCAGCTGTGGGTAGAACCACTTGATGAACTCGCGAATGCCGTCGCCGCCCATGTCCGGAATGTAGACGTAGCCGATCTTGCCGCCGGATTTCTCTTCGACATAACGCCGGTTGCCTTCGACCCAGGCCAGGTACATGAGCGACGTCTCGCTGGCGATCGGCTTGACCAGCACGGTGCGCGCCGCGGCGCCGTCGGCCTTCGCGCTCACGCGCAGTTCGACCGGCTGGCCCGGCGCGATCTGCAGCAGGTGGTACGGATTGTCGTTCGCGTGCAGTTCCTGGCCGTTGATCGACAGGATGTAGTCGCCGGCATGCACGTCGACGCCGACCTCGGTCAGGGGTGAACGATACCGGTCTTCGTCGTTCTCGCCGGCCATGATGCTCTTGATGCGGTAGCGGCCGGCCGCCTTGTCGAGCTCGAAGCGCGCGCCGAGCAGGCCGACATTCGGCTTCTTCGGCAGTTTCAGATCGCCGCCGCTGACGTAGGAATGCGAGTTGCTCAGTTCGCCGACCATCTGGCCGAGCAGGTAGTTCAGATCCGAGCGGTCGCCGATGTCCTTGAGCTGCGGCTCGTACTTCGCGCGCAGCGCATTCCAGTCGTAGCCGTTCATGTTCGGCACGTAGAAATAGTCGCGGTAGCGGCGCCAGACTTCGCGGAAGGCCTCGGCGAATTCCTGGCGCGGTTCGCGCGTCGTTTCCATGCCCGCGGTGCTGACCGTCTTGGCATCCTTCGCTTCGCCGCCGACGTCGTAGAGCTTGTACGTGCTGCCGCTCTGCACGAGCAGCTTGTTGCCGTCGTCCGACAATGCGCCGTTGTCGACGTCCTCGGCCAGCGTCTTGTCCTTGCGGTCTTTCAGGTTGAAGACGTGGACCTGCGTCTTGAAGCGGCCATCGCGGCCGTAATAGAAGCCGTCCGTGACCGTGTATACGAGCGCTTTTTCGGTGACGGCGAGATTGCCTATGTTGTCGGGCTCGATCGGCGCGCGCGTCACGCGCGCGGCGAGACCGTCGAAGTCGATGCGCTCGGCGCCTGATTTGTCCTTGTCCTTGTCCTTCTTCTTCTCGCCGTCGTCCTTGTCGCCGCCTTCTTCCTTGACCTTCGGCTCGTCGTTCTGCACCGGAAACGGATTCGGGCCGTCCTTCTGCAGCGTCAATGCGTATACGCCGATGTTGCGGTTCGCGGCGAAGTTCCATTCGATCGCGCTGATCTGCGGCGCCCATTCGCGTGCGCCGAGGAAATACAGGAATTTGCCGTCCGGCGAAAACGCCGGGCTCGACTCGCCGAACAACGCATCGGTGACGCGCGTGCTCTTGCCGCTGGCGGCGTTCCAGACGTAGATCGAACCCTGCGCGTTCTCCTCGTTCAGCGTGTAGGCGAGGTAGCCGCCCTTGGCCGACCACGCATAGTCGCGCGTCAATCCGTACGCATCGGTGGCGATCGTGCTGACCTTGCCGCCGGCCACGTCGACGACGTGGACGCGGTTCATGCTGTCGCTGAACGCGATGCGCTTGCCGTCAGGCGACCAGCGCGGCGCATAGAGCCGGCCGAGCACGTCGCGGCTCACCTGTCTCGCCGAATCGCCGTCGGCATCGCGCACCCAAATCGCTTCCTCGCCGCTGGCATCGGAGACGTAGGCAATGCGCTTGCCGTCCGGCGACCATGCCGCTTCGCGCTCGTGCGCATCGGACGTGTGCGTGAGATTGCGCGTGATGCCTTTTTCCATCGGCACGCTGAACAGGTCGCCGCGTGCCGTGAATACGGCGCGCTCGCCGTGCGGGCTCAAGCCGAATTGCTCGATGTGATCGCCGACGGCGACGTGTTCGCTGCGCGTATGCACGCCGTCGGTCGGCACGTCGATGACGAGCGCACGATCGCTGTTCGTGTTCGCGTCGTAGATGCGCAGTGCGCCGCCGAGTTCATAGACGATATGCCCGGCGCGATCGCCGCTGGCCCAGCGCACGTCGAAATTGCGGTGCTTGGTCAGCTGCGTCGTCTTTTCCGTGCCGACGTCGTAGCGGTACAGGTTGAGCACGTCGTCGCGATCGGAAACGAAATAGATCGCGTTGCCGATCCAGATCGGGTCGCGGTCGGTGCGCGGATTGTTCGTGATGTTGCGGCCTTGCGACGTGGCCAGGTCGAAAATGTACAGATCCTGCGCCCAGCCGCCCTGATAGCGGTTCCAGGTACGGAAATCGCGGAACAGCGGCGAGTAGACCAGCTGCTTGCCGTCCGGCGAATACTGGCCGACACCGGCGAACGTCATCGGCAGCGCTTCGGGCAGGCCGCCGTCTTTCGACACCGTGTACAGACGCGGCTGCGCCAGCGCGAACGTCTCGATGTACGAGCGGAACAGCACGCGGCCGCCGTCGGGCGTCCAGCCGTAGACCTGGTTGTCGAAGCCCCAGCGTTGCGGGAGCGGGCCGAGCGCCGGGTAATACGTCAGCTGCGTCGGCACGCCGCCGCTGGCCGGCATCGTGTAGACCTGGTCTTCGCCGCTGTATTCGCCGGTGAAGGCAATCTGCCGGCAGTCCGGCGAGAACTTTGCCGATTGCTGCAGCCCTGGGCCCGCGGTCAGCCGGATTGCGGTGCCACCCTGGGCGGACACCGTCCACAGGTCACCGCCGTAGGTGAACACGACGCGGTCGTTGCAGATGTCGGGGAAGCGCAACAGGCGTGTTTCAGCAGACGCCAGCGGCGCGGCAGCCAGCACAGCGAGCGCGGCAAGCCAGCGCAGCGAGCGATATCGGAGCGTCATCATGAATTCCCGGGGCATAAAAGCGCTGCGCATTTTACGCGCCTGTCCTTAGTCCGAGCAGGGTGGAAAGTCATGCCTGCCAGGCCACGCCGCACCTGCTAGAATGCCGCCCCTTTCAGGATTTCACCATGGCCGGAGCCCAGCGATTTTTCCTCGGCATCGACGATCTGTCGCTTGCACGCGGACCGATCGCCGAGCTTTCGTTCCAGGGTGTTTCGGCGGACAGCTTCGCCGCGGCGCTGCAGTCGGCGCTGCGCGATTCGACGCTGTTCGAGCGCTGGCGCGCACTGCAGCCGGACCCGGACGCCGTCGATCCGTCCCTCGGCGCGACCGACGCGGCGGCGATGGTCTCGGCACAGCAATCGGATCTGCACACCGACGTGGTCGTCACGACGCGCCTGACGCACGCGATTCTGAGGCACCGGCTGCGACTGCTGGTCGGAGCGCACTGGACGTTGCGCGACGTCAAGGCGGCCTGAGCGTGCGGAACGCGCGGGACATGCTTGCGCAGGGATCCGCCGCGCGCTGCATTCCAGGCAATGCCTATTTTTCCACAATTTTGCTTTCAAGTACCGGGAAGTCCCCACCATGTTTCATCAACGCCTGTTGCTCGTCGTCATGACCGCCACCCTCTCCGCCGCTGCGCAAGCCGCCCCCGCTCCGCAAGCTGCCGCGGGTGCCTCGGCCGCGAAGGCCACGATGGGTGCAACCGCGGCCAATCCGTTCCTCAAAGCCAGCACGCTGCAATACCAGGCGCCGCCGTTCGACAAGATCAGCGATGCCGATTACCAGCCGGCCATCGAGGAAGGCATGAAGCAGCAGCTCGCCGAAATCGCGAAGATCGCCGAGCAGAGCGCGGCGCCGACCTTCGCCAACACGATCGAGGCGATGGAGCGCAGCGGCGCGACGCTGACGCGCGTGAGCAAGGTGTTCTTCGCGCTCGCTCAGGCCAACACCAATGAAACGCTGCAGAAGGTGCAAAGCGAGGAGGCGCCGAAACTCGCCGCCCATGCGGACGCTATTTTCCTCAACGCGAAGCTGTTCGCGCGCATCGAGGCGATCTACGCCGATCGCGACAGGCTCGGCGCGGACGAGAAATTCCTGACCGAGCGTTATCGCCGCCAGTTCGTACGCGCCGGCGCCAAGTTGTCCGAAGCGGACAAGACCGCGCTGCGCGAGTTGAACAAGGAAGAATCGAGCCTGCAGACGCAATTCCAGAACAAGCTGCTGGCCGGCACCAAGGCCGGCGCGATCTCGACTTCGAACAAGGCTGAGTTCGCCGGGCTGTCCGACGGTGAGATGGCGGCCGCAGCAGCTGCCGCCAAGGAACGCAAGCTCGACGGCGAATGGCTGCTGACGCTGCAGAACACGACCCAGCAGCCGGCGCAGGCCGAACTGACCAACCGCGCGACGCGCGAACGCCTGTTCACGGCCTCGACCCTGCGCAGCGAGCATAACGACGCCAACGACGAGCGCGCGATCGTTGCGCGCCTCGCGCAACTGCGCGCGCACAAGGCCAAGCTGCTCGGCTACCCGACCTATGCTGCCTACAGCCTCGAAGACCAGATGGCGAAGACGCCCGATCATGCGATCAAGCTGATGACCGACATGGTCCCGGCGAGCGTCGCCAAGGCCAAGGGCGAGGCCGCGCAGATGCAAGCCGTGGTCGATGCGCAGAAGGGCGGCTTCCAGATGGCGCCGTGGGACTGGCAGTTCTATTCCGAGCAGGTCAAGCGCAACGAATTCAAGCTCGACGAGTCCGAGGTCAAGCAGTACTTCGAACTCGACCGCGTGTTGCACGACGGCGTGTTCTACGCGGCCAACAAGCTTTACGGCATCACGTTCAAGGAGCGCCACGACATTCCGGTGTACCAGAGCGACGTGCGCGTGTTCGAAGTGTTCGACACCGACGGCAAGTCGATGGCTTTGTGGTACGCCGACTACTTCAAGCGCGACAACAAGGCCGGCGGCGCGTGGATGGACAGCTTCATCGACCAGAGCGGCCTGCTCGGCACGCATCCGGTGGTGTTCAACGTGTGCAACTTCAGCAAGCCCGCCGCGGGCCAGCCGGCGCTGCTGACGTTCGACGACGTGACGACGATGTTCCACGAGTTCGGCCACGCCCTGCATGGCCTGTTCTCGAACGTGAGGTATCCGAGCGTCGCCGGCGCCAACACGCCGCGGGATTTCGTCGAATTCCCCTCGCAGTTCAACGAGCACTGGGCGCAGGAACCCAGCGTGTTCGCCAACTACGCCAAGCACTACAAGACCGGCGCGCCGATGCCGGCGGCGATGCTCAAGAGCATCAAGGATTCCGGCACCTACGGCCAGGGTTATGCGACGACCGAGTACATCGCCGCCGCGCTGCTCGACCAGGCTTGGCACACGCTGCCGGCCGATGCCGAAAAGCAGGACGTCGACAAGTTCGAGGCCGACGCGCTGAAAAAATACAACGTCGATTACCCGCTGGTTCCGCCGCGCTACCGCTCGAGCTATTTCGCCCACATCTGGGGCGGCGGCTACTCGGCCGGCTACTACGCCTACCTGTGGAGCGCAGTGCTGCGTGACGACGCGTTCTACTGGTTCAAGGAACACGGCGGCATGACGCGTGAGAATGGCCAGCGCTTCCGCGAGATGGTGCTGTCGAAGGGCAGCACGATGGAGATGGACGCGATGTATCGCGCCTTCCGCGGCCGCGATCCGAGCGTCGAGCCGCTCCTGGAGACACGCGGGCTCAAGGCCGAAACGCCCGCGGCGAAATAGGCGCCGCAAGCTGCGGACGAGCACGATCGAAAAAGAGCCGACCTGCACGCAACGAGGTCGGCTCGTCGCGATCGCAGGACCAGGATTTACGAGTTCACGACCTGCCGTCATGCCGGACGGCGGCAGGAATGCCAAGCTTTGTTTTCCATTGGTTTGCAATCCGTTCAGGGGAGTCTCCGATGCCGTTCTTCCGCCCGATCTTTCTGACGATTTCGATCGCCGCCGCGCTCGCGGCCTGCGCGCCCGCCACGCACAAGGATGAAGCGCCGAAGCCTGCGGCCGTCGCTGCGCCGCCTGCCGCGGCAAATCCGTTCTTCACGGCGAGCACGCTGCCGTACCAGGCGCCGCCGTTCGACAAGATCAAGGACAGCGACTTCCAGCCGGCCCTCGAAGAAGGCATGAAGCAGCAGATCGCCGAGGTCGAGAAAATCGCCGGCCAGGGCGACGCGCCGACTTTCGACAACACGATCGTCGCGATGGAGCGCACGGGTGCCTTGCTGACGCGCGTCACCAAGGTGTTCTCGGCGCTCACCGGGGCGAACACGAACGACACACTGCAGAAAGTGCAGCGCGAGGAAGCGCCGAAATTCGCCGCGCATCGCGACGAGATCTACCTGAACCCCAAGCTGTTCGCGCGCGTAAAGGCTCTGTACTCGCAGCGCGAAACGCTCGGCCTCGACGCCGAGTCAAAGCGGCTGCTCGAGCGTTACTACCGTGCGTTCGTGCGTTCCGGCGCGGAGCTGTCGGCAAGCGACCAGGCCAAGCTGCGCGACCTCAACAAGGAGCAGTCCACTCTCAGCAACTCGTTCCGCGACAAGCTGCTCGCCGGTACCAAGGCCGGTGCGTTGGTCGCGGACGATGCGGCCGAACTCGCCGGCTTCAGCGAGGCCGATCTGGCCGCTGCTGCGGAAGCGGCGAAAGAGCGCAAGCTCGAAGGCAAGTATGTCGTCGCGCTGCAGAACACGACGCAGCAGCCGGCGCAGGAGTCGTTACGCAACCGCGCCACGCGCGAAAAGCTGTTCAAGGCGTCGATCGAGCGCACCGAGCACGGCGATGCCAACGATACGCGTGAAATCGTCGCGCGCGTGGCCGAGCTGCGCGCGCAGAAAGCGAAGCTGCTTGGCTACCCGACCTTCGCCGCGTACTACCTCGAAGACCAGATGGCGAAGACGCCCGAGCACGCGATCAAGCTGATGACCGACATGGCGCCGGCTGCCGTGGCCAAGGCCAAGGGCGAAGCGGCCAAGATGCAGGCCCTCATCAAGCGCCAGCACGGCAAGTTCGAGCTGGCGCCGTGGGACTGGCAGTTCTATTCCGAGCAGGTCAAGAAGGACGAGTTCAAGCTCGACGCCGACGAGGTCAAGCAATACTTCGAACTCGATCGCGTGTTGCAGGACGGCGTGTTCTTCGCCGCGAACAAGCTTTACGGCGTCACGTTCAAGGAGCGTCACGACATCCCGGTCTACCAGAGCGACGTGCGCGTGTTCGAGATGTTCGACGCCGACGGCACGCCGATGGCGCTGTGGTACGCCGACTACTTCAAGCGTGACAACAAGAACGGCGGCGCGTGGATGAGCACGTTCGTCGACCAGTCCGGCCTCAACGGCACGAAGCCGGTCGCTTTCAACGTGTGCAATTTCACCAAGCCGGCGCCCGGCCAGCCGGCGCTGATCAGCCGCGACGACGTGATCACGATGTTCCACGAGTTCGGCCACGCGCTGCACGGCATGTTCTCGAAGGTCAAGTATCCGTACCTGACCGGCACCGCGGTGCCGCGCGACTTCGTCGAGTTTCCGTCGCAGTTCAACGAACACTGGGCCGACGAGCCGAGCGTGTTCGCCAACTACGCGAAGCACTACAAAACCGGTGAACCGATGCCCGCGGCACTGGTTGCGAAGATCCGCAAGGCCGGCACCTACGGCCAGGGCTTCGCGACGACCGAATACCTCGGCGCTGCGCTGCTCGACCAGGCCTGGCATCTGCTGCCGCCGGACGCGCCGAAGCAGGACGTCGATGCGTTCGAAGCCAAGGCCCTCGCGCGCTATCACGTCGACTACGCGCTCGTGCCGCCGCGCTATCGCTCGAGCTACTTCGCGCACATCTGGGGCAACGGTTATTCGGCCGGTTACTATTCCTACCTGTGGACGGCCGTGCTGCGCGACGATGCGTTCTACTGGTTCAAGGAGCACGGCGGCATGACGCGCGAGAACGGCCAGCGCTTTCGCGACATGGTGCTGTCGCGCGGCAACAGCGAAGACACCGACGCGGTGTATCGCGCATTTCGCGGCCGCGATCCGAGCGTCGAGCCGCTGCTGATCGAGCGCGGGCTCAAGACGAAGACGCCGCCCAAACCGGCAGCAAAGTCAACGTCACCGAAATAATCGCCGCATCAGTGGCCTCGGAAGACGGCCCCGGCAGCTCGCAGCGGGCCGCGGCGGCAACAAATGCTCCGCGGCGATTCGTTGACTGCGGCGCTTCGGGCTCATAGTCTGCAAGGCTCGGCCACCGCAGTCGAAACGCCAATGACGCGCGCGTACCCACTGTATTTCGATCGCCCGAAAGTTGATGGCGAACGTCGCGCCCAGCGGATCGTCGCATCGTGCATCGTCGGCTTGCATGTGTTGCTGTTGCTTTGGCTGCTGTTGTCGCCCCAAGGCAAGCATGCACTCGACTCGGCGTCGCACCTCATTGTGGTCGAACTGGGTGACGCGCTAGCGCGTCCGGCATCGAAGCCGCATGGCGTGCAGCTGACGGCAGATGGCCACTCGTCACCTGCGGATGCGCGGATGCACGCAGCGAATGCGGCCGGTACTCCAGTGCGTTCTCCGACAAGCGTCGTCCCTCTGCACGCGGCGGACACCGAGCAACGCGGAACCGCGGTTCCCGGCGCAGCCGCGAGTGCCCCGGGCAGCGCAGGCGACCAGGCTTCCCGCGACACGGGCGCAACGGGCGCGCACTCCCGCTTCCGCCCACCGAAGACGCTGCATTCGTGGCTGCCACCGTACCCCGAGGACGCATTTCGCGGCAATCACCAGGGCACGGTCGATCTGCTCGTCACGATCGACAGCGACGGGAAACTCGTTGCTGCTCGGGTGGATCGCTCGAGCGGCAACGCTTCGCTCGACCGGGCGGCGCTGGAGAGCCTGGATCGCTACACGTTCAAGGCAGCCGAACGCGATGGCGTTGCGGTGCGCGCCGACGCAATCATCACGATCAACTGGATCATCACGCAGGCGATCGTGCAGCAGTTTTCCTCACCGCGGATCGAGCGCATCGATCCTGCCAACCTCACACATCAACGCGTGCAGACCCAGTACGGTTCATACCTGAAAGCGCTGCAGCGCGAGCGCGACAACGACCCGGACGATCGCCACTGATCGGCGCTGGTGACGTCGGTCCGACACCGACCCTTTGGGTCCGGGCAAGCAGACGCTGGTCCAGCGGACGCGGCGCGCAGGCGCATCCGAAGGCCCCTGCTCGTCAGTACGCGAATTCCTTGAACAGCGGATCGATGTTGCCTTTCCATACATTGTGGAAAAGTTCCAGCTTGCGTTCGGCCGGCGTCTGGTTCGCGTCGGCGTATTCGATCATCGGTTCGAGGAACGACGCTTCGCTGACGCCCGTGTTGCTGAGGCGATTGCGCCGCGCCAGTCCGGCAGCGGCGATCTTCAGCGTTTCGACTGCGAGTTCGCGCACCGTCGCGCCGCGAAACGGCAGCTTCAAGGCGAATTTCGGCACGCCGTCGCGCAGCGCGTGGCGTTCGGCCATGCTGAAGTCCTTGACCAGATCCCAGGCCGCGTCAAGCGCGGTGGAGTCGTAGAGCAGTCCGACCCAGAACGCCGGCAGCGCGCACAGGCGGCTCCAGCGGCCGCCGTCGGCACCGCGCATTTCCAGATACTTCTTCAGGCGCACTTCGGGGAAAGCCGTCGTCGTGTGATCGGCCCAATCCTTCAGGGAGGGCAGTTCGCCGGGCAGTTCGGGCAGCTTGCCGGCGAGGAAGTCGCGGAACGACTTGCCGGCGAGGTCGATGTATTTGCCGTCGCGGTAGCTGAAGTACATCGGCACGTCGAGCAGGTAGTCGGTGTAGCGCTCGAAGCCGAAGCCGTCCTCGAAGACGAAATCGAGCATGCCGGTGCGGTCCGGATCGGTGTCGGTCCAGATGTGCGAGCGGTAGCTGAGATAGCCGTTCGGTTTGCCTTCGGTGAATGGCGAATCGGCGAACAGCGCGGTGGCGACCGGTTGCAGGGCGAGCGCGACACGGAATTTCTTCACCATGTCGCCTTCGTCGGCGACGTCGAGATTGACCTGCACCGTACACGTGCGCGTCATCATGTCGAGGCCGAGACTGCCCTTGAGCGGCATGTAACGGCGCATGATCGCGTAGCGACCCTTCGGCATCCACGGCATGTCCTCGCGCTTCCATTTCGGCTGGAAGCCCATGCCGAGAAAGCCGAGTTGCAGCTCGTCGGCGACGGTCTTGACCTCCTTGAGGTGGCTCGTGACTTCGCGGCAGGTGTCGTGGATCGTGTCGACCTGGCCGCCGGACAATTCGAGCTGGCCGGCCGGTTCGAGCGTGATCGAACCGTCGCCTCGCGTCAGCGCGATGACGTTGCCTTTTTCCTCGACCGGCGCCCAGCCGAAGCGCGTCAGGCCCTTGAGCATCGCGCCGATGCCGCGCTCGCCTTCGTACGGCGGCGGACGCAGGTCGTCGAGACGGAAACCGAACTTCTCGTGCTCGGTTCCAATTTTCCACTTGTCCACTTCGCGCGTGCCGGAAACGAGATACTCGACGAGCTGCTCGCGGCGCTCGATCGGCGTTTCCTTCACGGCGCTGGGTCCGGACATGGCTGGCTCGCAACTTAAAGGAGATACGCGATCTGGGGGCGGCGGCGGCGAATAAAAGCCCGGCGTGCGCCAAGCCCGCGCCGCCTTCGAAGTTCAGCCCGATACTTCCCCTGCGGCCTCCAGCATGACACCGGGCGGCGCGTTCAACAATGCGTACAAAGTCATGCGCGCCTCGTCGAGCCCGCTTTTCGCCAGCGCCGAGAACAGCTGCGCGCTGGCCGGCCAGCCCTGCGCCTTGCACTCGCGGCGCACGCCGGCGAGCGTCGCGCTCGCCTCGTTGCGCGACAGTTTGTCGGCCTTGGTCAGCAGCATGTGACAGGCCAGCCCGATGCCGCGGCAGTAGTCCAGCATCTGCCGGTCGAATTCCTTCAGCGGATGGCGGCTGTCGATGATCAGGACGACCGCACGCAGCGACTGGCGCTGCTGCAGGTAGGCATCGATGACCTTGCGCCAGTGCGCGCGCATCGCCTCTGGCACCTTGGCGTAGCCGTAGCCGGGCAGGTCGATCAGGCGCTGGCCGCCGTCGAGCGTGAAGACGACGAATTGCTGTGTGCGTCCCGGCGTTTTCGACGTGCGCGCCAGGCCGGTCTGGTCGCAGATCGCATTCAACGCGCTCGACTTGCCGGCGTTGGAGCGCCCGGCAAACGCGATTTCGGCGCCTTCGTCGTCCGGCAGCTGGCGCAGTTCGGGGGCACTGAGGACGAACTGCGCCTGGCGGAAGGGATTGCGCTTTGCTGCAGACATGGATGAGTGCGGGGTTTGACCGTGTTCGGGGCGGCTGGGATAATTCGATACTTGTGTCGCCGCTCGGCCACCGTTGCGGCCTGGCGGCGCAGCTACCCTTTCTCGGAGCGCAGTGTATGAGTTTTCGGCTGGTAATGGCGGGTTCGGCTTTGCTCTTCTGCGCAAGCCTGTGCGCGCAGGCGCCGGCGGAAAAACCCGCTGAGGCAGCCGCGCCGCCAGCAGCCGCGGCGCCAGCGGAGCACGCCGAGGCCGCAACCGCCGCGGCGACCAAACCCGGTGACGCCACGGCCGGCCAGGCCAAGGCCGGCGTTTGCGCCGCCTGCCACGGGCTCGACGGCAACCCGGCCTCCTCACAATATCCCAAGCTCGCCGGCCAGCATGAGAACTACATCGTGCGCCAGGTCGGCCTGTTCAAATCGCACAAGCGCGACAGCGCCGTCATGATGGGTTTCGTCATGGCGCTGACCGACCAGGACATGCACGACATCGGCGCCTACTTCGCCGGCAAGACATCGTTGCCCGGCGTCGCCGACAGCAAGCTCGTCGCGCGCGGCGAAGCGCTGTATCGCGGCGGCGACGCCAAAGCCGAAGCACCGGCCTGCATGGCCTGCCATGGTCCGGATGGGCGCGGCAATCCGGGTGCCGGCTATCCGCAGCTTGCCGGTCAGTTCGCCGATTACGTGACGCTGAAGCTCAAAGACTGGCACGACGGCAAGACCTGGGGCGATGACGACCGCGCCAAGGTCATGCCGGCGGTCATCAAGGGCCTGAGCGACGGCGACATTGCCGCGCTGGCGAGCTACATCGAAGGCCTGCACGCTGCCGACGCCGGCGCGACGACGGCCGCAAAATAGACGGCCGCGACGGGAACCGGAACGCTTCGGCGCCGGTCTGATGCTGTTCCGATTCCTGATGAGGTGATTTGATGTTGCGCGCGCTTGCCCTGCTGTTGATCTCGATGTTCGCGGCGACCGGCCATGCCGCCGATGTTCCGGCGCCGTGGGAAGCCGGCAAGCAC
This sequence comes from uncultured Gammaproteobacteria bacterium, assembly GCA_963738115.1. GTDB lineage: Bacteria > Pseudomonadota > Gammaproteobacteria > Xanthomonadales > Rhodanobacteraceae > Rudaea. The sequence goes on from CAVTVN010000009.1 coordinate 179,713, forward strand.
TACTTCATCATCGACCCGCCGCAGCAGCGCGACAACGGCGGCAAGATCGAGGTGACGGAAGTCTTCTCGTACGGCTGTCCGGCCTGCAATTTCGCCCACACCTTCATCGACAAGATCGCCAAGGGCCTGCCGCCGAACGCGGTCATGACGTACGTGCCCGCATCGTTCAAGCCGAACGAAGACTGGCCGATGTTCCAGCGCGCCTACCTGACGGCACTCGCCCTCGGCGTCGCCGACAAGGCTCACGCGGCGATGTTCGACGCGGTGTGGAAGCCCGACGCTCCGCTGGCGATCATGAACGCCGACGCGCGCACACTGAAGGATCCGCTGCCGACGATCGAGGACGCGGCGAAGTTCTATTCGAAGTACGGCATCAAGGCCGAGGACTTCGTCGGCACCGCAAATTCGTTCACGATCAGCACCAAGATGAAGCAGGCCGACGCCTACGTGCGCGCGACCGGAACCGACAGCACGCCGACCATCGTCGTCGCCGGAAAATACCGGCTGACGTATGTCACGGCCGGCAACGACTGGAAGTTGCTGGAGCAGCTGATCCATTATCTGATCCAGAAAGAATCCACCGGCAAGTGACCGGCCCGGACTGCGCGAAAACCCCGATTCGAGGAACGACAATGCTCAAGCGCCTGCCCACCCTGCTGCTCCTGCTGAGCGGATTGTTCGCCGCGAGCGCGTGCAGCGCCGACGGTGGCGCGACCGCGGCCGCCAAGACCTGGACCGCCGGCACCGACTACGCGGTGATCGAGCCGGCGCAGCCGACTTCGACCGGCGACAAGATCGAAGTCGTCGAAGTGTTTTCATACGCCTGCCCGCATTGCGCCCACTTCCAAGCGTACGTCGACGAGTTGAAGAGCAAGCTGCCCGCCAACGCGCAGTTCGTGCTCGTACCGGCGGTCTTCAACCCCGCCTGGGAACCGTTCGCGCGCGCGTTCTACACGGCACAGACGCTGGGCCTGGTCGACAAGACGCACCAGGCGCTGTTCGACGCGCTGCATCGCGATCACCTGCCGCTCGGCTCGCTCGAAGCGCTGGCCAATTTTTATGCCGGCTATGGTGCGAACAGTGGCAACTTCCTGTCGACCGCCAATTCGTTCGTGATCGACGCGAAGATGTCGCACGGTTCGGACCTGGTCCGCACTTACGGCATCGAGGCGACGCCGACGCTGGTCGTCAACGGCAAGTACCGCGTCGGCGCGAACTCGCAGCGCAACATCGGCTTCCCCGAAATGGTGCAGATCGCCCTGTATCTCGTGCAGCAGGAAAGCAAAGCCGGCACAGCAAAGCACTGACCGCGCCGCTCGATCGCGTCACGGATCGAGCCCATCGCAGACAGGAATCGCAGACAGGAATCGCAGGAAGAGCCTGGACGCGGATCAAGAAAAGATCCATCTGATCTCTTCTTCCTGCTCTATCCGCGTAAATCCGCGTCATGGAAAGCTCTTGCGCCTTCGGATTCTGAAGCGCGGATAAATCGCACGATCGAGCCGCTGACGACCGCGGGCTTGCGGCGCGCGCGTCGCCGCCGTAGGCTCGGTCGATGAAGTCCGCCGCGCGCAACGAACCCGTCACGGCCACGGCGCAATTGCGGCTGCTCAGCAGCAACATCCTCGCCGGCGGCAGCGTCGGCCGCTATCGCCACTACGTCACGCAAAGCCTCAAGCAGATGCTGCCGTCGCGCAGCAAGCGTGGCAACCTCGACAGCTTCGCCGGCCTGCTCGCCGACTTCGACATCGTCGGTCTGCAGGAAGCCGATGCCGGATCCCTGCGTTCGGGTTTCGTCAACCAGACGCAGTATCTGGCCGAGGCGGCCGGCTTTGCCTATTGGAGCCACCAGCCGAACCGCAAGATCGCGCAGTTCGCCGCGTCGAGCAACGGCCTGCTCACGCGCATCAGGCCGGATGAGGTGCTCGACTATCCGTTGCCTGGCCGCATTCCCGGCCGCGGCGCGCTGTGGGTGCGCTTCGGCAAAGGCGACGCCACGCTCGTTCTGGTCGTGGCGCACCTGTCGCTCGGACCGGCCGCGCGCAAGCGCCAGCTGGCGTTCCTGGCCGAACTGATCGGCAAGCAGCGCCATGCCGTCCTGATGGGCGATCTCAATTGCACGCTGCACAGCGACGAACTCAAGTCGCTGTTCCAGAAGACCTCGCTCACGCCGCACGGCGAATCGCCGCCGTCGACGTTTCCGAGCTGGCGTCCGCGCCGCGCGATCGATCACATCCTGACGACGCCGAGCGTGCGCATCGAGGAGCTGTGGACGCTGCCGCATCCGGTATCCGATCACCTGCCGCTGGCCGCGCGCGTCAGCGTGCCGATCGACCTCCTCGCCTGCGCGGCGTAGCTGCAGATCAAGGGACAAGATCTTCGGCATTGGCCCGTCGAGCACGACAAAAAAAACGGGCCGCTTTCGCGGCCCGTTGAGTTGCGGGTAAAACCTGTTGTTGTTTTTCAGGACTTCAAGCCGGCCTCGACGTACCAGAAGCGGCCGGGCAAGTCGTAGTGCGACGCATCATACCCGTTCAGGGAGCACGACGGGCAGATCGGCGGCTCTTGTCCCACACGTTGTTGACGCCGGCCGCGGCGGTGAGTGGCGTCGCGACTGGAACTTTCCGTACTGCCCGGCCTGCGCATGGTATTCACGAAACTCAAGCCTCGTAGCCGAATCGCTCCAGCATCGGTCGCAGAATCGGCAACACCGGCTCGAACGCCTCGCGATACGCGTGCCAGCGGTTCACCGCATTGCGATTGACGCCCTGCGTCACTTGCACGTAGCTCGGCGTGCTGATGAAGCCCTTGCCGCGCGCGTGTTCCGCGAAGCGCTTCATCGGTTCGGCATCCTCGATGCCGAGGAAATGGCTGAGCCGCGCGACATGCTCGTCGAAACGCTCGACTACCGACTCGTAGCGCCACTCCAGCACGCGCGGCTCGAACACCTCGGCGTTCGCGAACCATTGCTCGAAGACCTGCACGTAGCCGCGCGCCAGCCGCGGCAGGGTCGAACACAGGGTCGCGAACGAGGGCGAGCGGAAGGGCAGGAAGTAGCAGCTCAACAGCACGTCGCAGGGATGACGCAGGCACATGATGATGCGCGCCTCTGGGTACAGCCGCATGATCATCGGCAAGGCGAGCATGTTGAGCGGATTCTTGTCGACCAAGCGCTTGGCGCCGAGGTCGGGCACCACCTTCGCGACCAGGCCATCGTAGACCTCGCGCAGCATGCGCGCCTCCTCTGTGGTCAGGTCCGCCAGGCCTGCCGGGTACGGCTGGCCGGCGTGTTCCATGCGCTCGAGCAGGTCGTAGATGAAGGCGCGCTCGTCCATCGAGCGGAAATCCGGATGGGCGTCGAGCATCTGTTCGAGCAGGGTCGTGCCCGAGCGTGGAAAGCCGACCACGAACACCGGGCTTTCCTCGGCACGGGGCGGAGGCAGCGTGCTCCAGGCATCATGTTCGGCATGCGAGACGCGTTGCTCGACCATCGGCAGGGACTGGGCGTTCGCGTCGACCAGTCTCGGCGCGATGTAGCGCAGCGACTCGAGCTGCTCGGTGTGCGCCAGGCGAATGGCGGCGAGGGCTTGCGCAGGAAGCTTGAGCTTGTCGAGCGCGGCGGCCAGACCGAATGCGGCGGCGGCGCGCTGCGCGTGCGTATCGGCTCGGTCGAGCATGACCTGCCACCATTGCGCCGCGGCGGCATGATCGCCGTGGCGCACGCACAGTTGCGCGCGCGCGTGCCAGATATCGTCGTGCAAGTCGCCATATGCATCGGGCGTCGACGCGATGACATCGAAGGGAATCTTCGCGAGCTCCGCAGCGGCCTGGTCGAGCTGATTGCTGCGCTCAAACAACAGGCAGCGTTGCGCGGCAAGCCGCCACGCCGCGATCGGGGCCAAGGCCTCATCGCTCGGCAGGATGGCTTGATTGAGCACGGTGAACGACCTGGCCTGTTCGCCGCGCGTGGACAGGACATTGGCCAGAGCCAGCGCCTGCTCCAGCGCCTGCGGCGGCCAGGGCGCGGCGCCCTGCAGCATCGCATCCTCGCCAGGCACGTCGCCGCAGGCATGACACGCCAGCGCGCCTTGCAGGCGCGCGTCGACGTAACCGGGCACCAGGCGCACAGCTTCGAACTGGCAGGCGCGCGCTTCCTGCCAGTGTTGTTGTTGCGCATGCAGCAGGCCAAGATGGTAGTGCAGTTGCGCCTCGTTCGGCGCGAGCGCAATAGCGTGTCGCAGGGCATCTTCGGCCGCATCGAATTCGCCGACCTGCCGCGCCGTGATGGCGAGGTTGTTCCAGTATTCGGGCACGTATGGCTTGAGTTGCACCAGCTGTCTCAGCACCGCGGCCGCTTCGCGGTCGCGGCGCAAGGAATGCAGCGCCAAGCCGTAAGCGAGCAGCGCGGTTTCGTTGCCGTCCCGCGTACGTGCCGGCAGCCTCTCGACGAGCGCGACGACATGCGCCATGTCCCCCGACCGGAAAGCCTGCGCGACTTCCGCCGTAATCTGTTCGGTCATGAAAACCACTGTAGCGCATGCAGCAAAAAGCGGGGACATGCCCCGCTTTTTGCCTTGCCTGACTCGGAATTGCAGCCAGCTATCAGAACTTCACGGTCACCCGGCCCCAGTAGTAACGGCCGAGCGTGTCATACGTTGCCGTATCGACGTTGTAGTTCAGGCCGTTCTGGTAAATGATCGGTGGCGTCTTGTTCGTGATGTTGTCGATGCCGATGTCGAACGAGGTCTGCCACTCCGGGATGTGGTAACCGACCGTGGCCGCATGGTACGTGACGGAATTCCGCGGCAAGTCACTGGAAACGCCCGGGGGCAGGTTGCCCGGGTCGATGTAGGCATTCACCACGTCGATGTGGTCGATGTAGCGTGTCTGCCACTGCGCCGACCAGTTGTCGAGATGCCAGTTCACGGTAAACAAAGCACGCCACTTGGCAAGGTTACCGTATTGCTGGGTATAGGTGCCGGCATAGTCTGCGCTGGTTCCGCCCGGGATGCTCACCTTGTAGGTGTCCGTGTAGGCGCTGGCGAAGGCCACCATGAACCTGCCCGGCACGAAGAACTCCGGCAGCTTGTAAGAGAGATTGAAATCGACGCCGCTGGTGCTGAGCCTGCCGAGGTTGACCTCTGAGGTGGTGATGTAATAGATGCTCCCCGGCTCGACGCCCGTGGGGTAGCGCTGGATGAGGCCGCAGTACGGGCTGGAATCGCTACCCGCGCAGTTGTCGAGCACCGTCTGCGCCGCCAACGGCGTGAGCAGGTCTTTCAGCATGATGTGCCAGAAGTCGAGCGAGCCGGACCAGCCTTCTGCCCACGACGGGGAATAAACGAAGCCCCAGTCGAACGATGTGCCATGTTCCGGACGCAGGTTCAGGCCGGCCACCGCGCCGCCTTCGTACAAGCCGGTGATCTGGCCATAACCTGACGGATTCCAGTTCACCGGCACGTACTGGCACAGCCCCTGGTGCGCAGCGAGGTAGCTCGCCGGCTGGTTGAGGCAGGGATCGATGACCGTCGGATTGGTCGCCGTCGGACCGTCGAAGAGTTCATCCGGGTTCGGCGCGCGGAATACCTGCGAGGCGGTGCCGCGCACGAGCAGATCCTCGACCGGCCTCCATTCCATGGCGAGCTTCCAGTTGGTCCTCGCGCCGCTGACGTCGTAGTCGGACGTGCGCACGCCGACATCGAGGTTCAGCACCTTGGCGAACGGCGCGTCCGCCAGCAGCGGGAACAGCGCCTCGGCAAAGAGTTCCTTCACGCTGGTGCTGCCGCTGCCCGGCGAACCACAACCTTCGGCGAGAATGCCGCAGGTGAACGTACTCAGGTCGAGGATCGCGTCGCTGGTAACCCGATAGTCCATTTCCTCCTTGCGGTACAAGGCGCCCGCCGACATTTGCACCGTGCCGGCCGGCATGTCGAACAGTCCACCGGAGGCAGTGAATGACGCTTCCTTGCTGCTGTTCGTCTTGTGGTATTCCGGGTTGTCGGTGACGTTGATCGGCAGGGTTTCCTGGGCGAACGGGTTGCCGCCCGCATCGATCGCCGCCTGAAAACCCGCGATGTTGATCTCGTGGAAGTTGATCTGGTTACGGCTGGAATGACCGTAGTTGACGTTCAGGTCCCAGATCCAGGAGCTGGAGCCAAACACGCCCTTCAGGCCCGTGACGAACTCGACGTTGGTGGTGTCGAACGTGTGCAGGCGTGTGCCGGCGCCGGTCATGCGCAGGCGCAGGGAGCCGATCGGGTCTGTCGGAAGCGTCCCTGGCGGGCAGATCAGCGAACAGAAGGTGATGCCGAACGGGTTGTGCGGATTGTCGGCCGGGATGTACCAGCCATCGCCTGGATTGGTCGGCGCCGGGCCGTCCTGACCGGACGAATGGGTATGGTTGTAGAAGAAGTCGCCGTAGTAAGTCAGCGTGTCGGTGAGCTTGTAATTGCCGATCACGAAGCCGTTCATGCGCTCCTGTGCGGTCTGGATGTAGTTGAACGCGTTGTAGTTGAACGCGTCGCTCGAACCGTGGTAGCAGCGGTAGTCGCTGAGTTGGGATCCGTCGCCCGAGGCTCTGATGACTCTGTTCGCGCTGCCGCAGCCGTATTGAGGCAGCAGCGGGCTGCCCGCGGGCAGCACGACGGTGCCCTGCGGAGTCTGGCTCGATCCCTGTCTGGACGGACCGGATGCGTACAGGTAGTACTGGTAGCTCGAGTAGTCGCGTGCGGTGGCGAGGACCGGGTTGTACTTGTTGTAGTTCAGGCCGCCAACAACGTTGCCGCGCTCACCCACGTCACCGACGGTAAGCGAAATGCCGTGGCGGTGGCCGTCGCCCTCACCGGAGATGCCTTCGTCGGCACTCACCTCGAGGCCTTTGAAATCCTTCCGGAATATGAAGTTGGCCACGCCACCGATCGCGTCCGAGCCGTAGGCGGTTGTGGCGCCCTGGGGGAGCACCTCGACGCGGTCGATCATGTTCTGGGCCAGCATGTTCATGTCGGGGTTGGCCAGGCGATGGCCGTCGACGAGCATCAACGTGCGGTTTGGGCCCAGGCCGCGCAACGAGATGCGCGAAGCGCCGTCACCGCCTTCCAGCGTCGGACTGGCGACGCCGCCGCCGTTGCTGTTGTTCTGGGGGTTGGTCGCATTGCCGGAGAAGCTCGGCAGAGCCTGTATCACGTTGCCGAGGGTTGGATTGCCGTTGTTTTCCAGCGTTTGGCGGTCGAGCGTCACCACCGGGTTGGCGGTTTCGGTATCCACGCGGCGGAGCAGCGAGCCGGTGACGACGATCGTCTCGAGCGATTGGTTCTTCTGGTCGGGGTTGCTGTCGCCAGGCTGCGCCTGTGCCGTGCCCTCGGCGGCACCGGCGCTGAACGCACTCGATGCGAGTCCGACCGACAGGGCCACCCGCACGGCCAAAGACATGGAGTTTTGTTTGCGGGCCAGTGCCGGAATCCCGAGTGCAGTTGTTCGACGACGTGAAAATCCCATCTCTTGTCTCCCCTGGTGAGTTGGCTGAGGGTTTGTCGTGCTACCGGCGAAGGCGCTGGGCTGAGCTTCGCCGCGGTGCGCCGTGAGTCCGGCGGCGCAAATTCCGTAAAGAAATTGTAAAGGTGGTCGAGATAATGGCATAAGCCGCTGGCCTTGGCCAGATCTGAACGACGCCTAGCCCTGCCCGCTTGGAGTACACTTGCGCGGATGCACGCAAGTCGCTCGCTTATGCTTATCTATTTGTTCCGACGCGTATTTTTTGTCTCCTGCGCCCTGCTTGCGAACCTGGCCCAGGCCGCAGCGGCGGTCGACGCAACCGAGCTGGCACGACAGCGCGAGCAATTTCCGCTGGTGTGGGAAACGGCCAAGCGTGCGACCGACGATACCTGGCTTCGGCTCGCGCCCGGACTCGAAAGTTATCCGCTGTTTCCGTACCTGCAATTGGCGGCCCTGCAGCGGCGCATTGGTCAGGTCAGGCGCGCCGAAGTGGACAAGTTTTTGACAGCGTGGCCCGGCACCCTTCCCGCGCAAATCCTGCGCGATGCGTTCCTGCTCGAGCTGGCCAAGCGCAATGAGTGGAAGGACTTCCTCGCTTTGGTACCGGACTCGCCGCGCAGCAAGGAACTTCAATGCGACGCGCTGCAGGCGAGGCTGGCGCTCGGCCAGACGCCGGACTTCAAGCGCGATGTCGAGCCCCTCTGGCTGTCGCCGGTAGCGTTGCCCAGCGCCTGCGATACCGCCGTCCGCTGGGCCAGGGAGCATGGCAAGCTGACCCCCGAGCTGGTGTGGAAACGCATCGATGTGGCCGCGCGCGCCGGCACCGGCGGATTGGTCTCCACGCTGGCCGTCCTGCTCGACGGCACTGAACGCAGCGCGGCCGAACGCATGGCAATGGCAGTGAGCGATCCGGCCAAGGCGCTCAACGACGCGGGCGCATGGACCGATACGCCGCGTACCCGTGAAGCGATGGCGCTCGCGTTCGAGCGCCTCGCCCGGCGCAATAGCGAACTGGCCGAAACGCAATGGGCGAAGCTCGAATCGCGCTTCCATTTCGATGCCGGACAGCGCGGCCGCGTGCTGCGCGCGCTCGCGATCTATCGCGCGACGAGCTACGCGCCCGATGCGCTCGCCCGGCTCGAGGCACTGCCGGCCGACCTGACCGACGACACGACGCGCGAATGGCGCGTGCGCATGGCGCTGGCGTCGCAGGATTTCGGCAAGACGCTGGCCGGGCTCGAAGCGATGCCGGCGGCGCAACAGGCCGATCCGCGCTGGCGCTACCTGCACGCGCGCATGCTGATCAAGCGCGAGCGCGAGGCCGACGCCATGCCGCTGCTGTCGACGCTCGCGCAGGAGGCGAACTTCCACGGTTTTCTCGCCGCCGACTGGCTGCAACAGCCGTACACGATCTGCCCGAGCGAGCTCACTGTGGATGCTGCGCAGGAAGCCTCATTGCGCCCGCAGCTCGGGCGTGCGTTCGAGTTCTTCGCGCTCGATCGCCTGACCGAGGCGCGGCGCGAATGGGACTTCGTCATGCCGGCGCTGAACGCGGCGCAGAAACGCGCGGCCGCTGACCTCGCCAGCGACATCGGCTGGTACGACCGCGCCGTCTACACGCTCAATACCGGCGACGACCTGCATTTGTATACTTTGCGTTTTCCGCTGGCGCGGCGCGACCAGATCACACGCGCCGCGCACAGCGCCGGCATCGATCCGGCATGGGCCTACGCCATCATCCGCGCGGAGAGCGCGTGGACGTCCGACGCGCACTCCGGCGCCGATGCCTGGGGCCTGATGCAACTGCTGCCCGGCACCGCGGCACAGCTGGCGAAAGCGAACAAGGTACGTTACGGCGGCGCGCGCGATCTGCTTGATGCCGACACCAACATCACGCTCGGCACGCGTTACCTGAGCGACATGGCGCAGCATTACGACGGCAGCCCGTGGCTGGCGAGCGCGGCCTACAACGCTGGCGTCGAGCCTGTCGGCCGCTGGATCGACGCACGCGACGCCCTCGAGCCGGACTTCTTCATCGAAACGATCCCGTACAAGGAAACGCGCGAGTACGTATCGCGCGTGCTGGCCTTCACCGTGATCTACGACTGGCGCATGCACGGCAGCGCTTCGCCGCTGTCGGCCAAGCTGCCGCGCATCGGCAGCGCCTACACGACGCCGGCGGACGACGCGCCGCGCAAGTCCGTGGTTTGTGCAGCACAGCCGGCACCGACGCGGCAGTCGGCTGCCGAACCGGTGCCTACACCCGACCCGGCAACGGCATCGGCTCAGCATCGCTAGGCCAGTTAGCGTGGCGATGGGTCGAGTACTCCCGCCGCGCTGAAGCTGTGAGTCCCCTCGCCCCGTGCCCTCTTCCCGCAAGGGGAGAGGGAGTTGGTGTCGAGCTGCGTGCGACAACGGTATTTGATTGGGCGTCGCGGTGCGCGCAACCTTGTTACTTGTATAAGATCGGGGGCATGAACATCTACCTCGTCGGCGGCGCGGTGCGCGATCGCCTGCTCGGATTGCCGGTACAAGATCGCGATTACGTCGTCGTCGGCGCGCAGCCGGACGATCTGCTGCGCCTGGGCTACAAGCCCGTCGGCAAGGATTTCCCGGTATTTCTGCATCCGCAAACGTCGGAGGAATACGCGCTGGCGCGAACGGAACGCAAGACCGGGCGCGGCTACCACGGCTTTGCCTTCGACACGGCGCCGCAGGTTACGCTGGAAGAAGATCTGCAACGGCGCGACTTGACCATCAACGCGATGGCCGAGGACGAGCAAGGCGCGCTGATCGATCCGTTCGGCGGCGCGGCAGATCTGCATGACCGTTTGCTGCGCCACGTATCGCCGGCGTTTGCCGAGGATCCGGTGCGCGTGCTGCGCGTAGCGCGCTTCGCTGCGCGCTACGCGTCGCGCGGTTTCCGCGTCGCCGGCGAAACGCTGGAGTTGATGCGCCAGATGGTGCATGCCGGCGAGGTCGACCACCTGCAGGCCGAACGCGTCTGGGCGGAAACGCGCAAGGCGCTGGCCGAGGCGACGCCGAGCGCGTTCGTGCAGACATTGCGCGACTGCGGCGCGCTCAAGGTGCTGTTGCCGGAGGTCGACGCATTGTATGGCGTGCCGCAGCGCGCCGAATACCATCCCGAGATCGATTCCGGCGTCCACGTCGGCATGGTGCTCGACATGGCGGCGCGGCTGGCGCCCGGCGATGCGCTGATCGGTTGGTGCGCGCTGACGCACGACCTGGGCAAGGCCCTGACGCCGTCGCACAAGCTGCCGAGCCATCACGGCCACGAGCATGCCGGCATCGCGCCGCTCGAGGCATTGTGTACGCGGCTAAAAGTGCCCTCGGACTACGCGACACTCGCGCTCCTGGTCTGCCGCCTGCACCTGCTCGCGCACACGGCGCTCGAGCTCAAACCCGCGACCGTGCTCGGTCTGCTCGAGCAGCTTGACTCGTTCCGCCGCCCCGAACGCCTCGAGCAGTTTCTGCTCGCCTGCGAGGCGGACCGGCGCGGCCGTCTCGGCCTCGCCGAAGCGGACTATCCGCAAGCAGCCTTCCTGCGCCGTGCGCATACCGCAGCGGCGCAGGTCGACGCGCAACCTTTCATCGACGGCGGGCTGGCCGGACCGGCGATCGGTGCGGCGATTCGCGATGCGCGCGTGCGCGCCATCGCAGCACTGGAAAAGACCTGACTGATTCGCTCGGAGCGCGGGTGGCTGATCGAGCATCGGCCTACGGCAGGCAGGAGCCAAACGCGTTGGCGAAGATCAGATCGGAATTGGCGCTCACGTTGAAGCTCGCACTGTTGGCGCTCAGGCTCGTCGACGACGCCTGCAGCTGACGTCCGCTGCCGACGCTGTACAGGCGCAGGTCGTTGAATTGCGCGACGCCGCCGGCCACCTTCACCGAAGCCATCTGGTCGCTGGTACACGCGCTGCTGACGAGCTTGATTTGCGTGGCGTTATCGCCGCTTTCGATGTTGCCGGAAGCATCTTCGATCGCGACCACGACACTCAACGCGGTGCCGGCCGGCAAATCGACCGGCTGCGTCGTGAAGACGAGCTTGGCGGCGGCGCCGACAGTTACCGTGAAGCTGCTGCTCACCGCCGGCGTCAGCGCGGCATCCGTCGCCGTCAGCGTGTAGCTGCCGGTCTTGTTGACCGACAGGCCGTTGATCGTGGCCGTGCCATTGACGGCAGCGGCGACCGTCAGTCCACCCAGCGTCGCACCGGCGGGAACGGTCAAAGCCAGGCTGATCGCCGAACCGTTGCCCGTGACGGTGTTGCCGGCGGCGTCCTGTACCGTAACGCCGACGCCGAAACTTCCGCCCGCGGCGACGCTCGCCGGCGGTTGCGTGGTGAAGGCGAGTTTCGCCGCCGCGCCGTGGGAAATCGCGATCGAGTTGCTGACCGCGGACGTCAGTGCCCCGTCGGTTGCGGTCAGCGTGAAGCTGCCGACCTTGTCAATCGACAGTCCCGTGAACGTGGCGACGCCGTTGACCGCGCTGAGCGTCTTCGTGCCGCCCAGCGTGGCGCCGTTCGCCGTCGTCAGTGCCAGCGTCACCGCAGACGTATTGCCGGTTGCGACATTGCCTGACGCATCCTGGATCGTCACCGTCGTGCCAAAGCTCGCGCCCGATGTCGTCGACGAAGGCGGTTGCGTGGTGAACAGAACCTTGGCTGCCGCGCCCGGCGTGATGTTGAACGCGCTGCTCGTGTCGCCGGTCAGGCTGCCGTCGCTGGCGACCAGCGTGTAGCCGGTGCCGGTCTTGTTGATCGTGATGTTACTGAAGGTCGCCACGCCGTTGACCGCGTTGACGGTCAGCGTGCCGCCGAGCGTCGCGCCACCCGGGTTGCTGCCGAACTTGATCGTGACCGCGGAAGTATTGCCGACCACGGCGTTGCCGCTGGCGTTCTCGACGCTGACCTTGATCGCGGCCAGCGCGCTGCCGGCGGCGCCGCTCGCCGGTTGCGTCGTGAATTTCAGTTTGGTTGCGAGAGGCCAGTTGGCGACGAGATTGGCGGCGTTGATGCTGCCCAGCCCGGTGGCGAAATCCCAACCGGTCGTCGTGCCGTAGGCCGGCTGATAGGCGCTGGTCGATGTCGACAGCACGCCATTGGTGCCGGATGGACGATAGCAATTGGGGGAGCCGCTGGGACAGTTCACATCGATGTCGCCCTGCGTCACGTCGTAGAAGACGCAGCTGCTGTCGACGCCGTTGCCGTTGCTCGAATTGCATGTGGCGCTGCCGGCCGCGCCGTATTCCGCGGCAGCGATCAGGTAGTACGCCGGATTCGGGTTGCCCATGCCCTTGCCGTGCTTTTGCTCGACCAATGCCTGGATCCCGGCCATGATCGGCGACGAGAACGACGTGCCGCCGGCCCCTGCCCAACCACTTGGCGCTCCGGTACAGGGCTTGCCGTAGACCGCGTTGTTGTTGCTCGGATCCTGTCGCGGGTCGGAAAAACAGTAGACGTAGTAGTGGTTCCAGACGCCGTTGGCGGCGAACAGCGAAACATCCGGAATATCGCGCACGTGGTCATTCGGGTTGCCGAGAAATCCGGTCTGCCACGATGGCTTGGCCGTGCCGGCGCAACTGCCTCCGACCACGTTGGCCACAGATGGAGCACCGGTCGCGCAGCCACTCGGTCCGCCGCTGCCGGCAGCTGTGGTCAGAAACGGCACGCCGGCGGCGTTGTTGCAGAAGCCGCTCGAACCATACGTCGTTGCGAAGCCCTTGAACGTGGCGATCAGCTTGCTGGCGCAGGAATCGTTCCACGGAATCTCGTTGATGTACGACTTGGCCGATCCGTATTGCGCGGTGTTCGACGTGTTCCAGTAGGTGCTCGTGGTGCCGGCGTTGGTGTCGCCGAAATCGGTGCCGCCGACGGCGACGTTGTAGGGCGTCGACGCCAGGCCGTTGACGCCGATGCCGAAGTTGGCCTGCGTCAGGTCGGACGAATTGAAGCAACCCGCCGCGCCCTGATCGCCGCTCGATACGAACACCGAGATGCCCTTGGTCAGGGCCTGCTGGTAAGTCGACGACACGAATGCATTGCCGGTCGCGCCGAGCGCGGCTTCGCATTCGCCGAAGCTGATGCTGATGATGTCCGGCGGGGTCGCGTTCGCGTTGACCAGATTCGCCAGCGCGTCGAACAGGTTGGCGCAGGAGACGAGTTGCAGCGTCGCCGCCGGCGCGGCTGCCGCCGCCCACTCGACGTCGAGCGTGGCTTCGGAATCGAGGCCAATGACGGCGCCAGGGTCCGTGCAGCCGGGATGCGTCTGGCTGAACAGCGACGTGCCGAGGCCGAAAACCGAACGAAACGTGTTGAAGTCCGCCAGCGCATAGATGTCGCTGGCCTCGATCAGCGCGATCGTTATGCCCGAGCCCTTGTTGCTCGCGCTGAACAGCGGCGTGAGGTTGTAGATCGTCGCCAGGTCCGCCGGCACGACGGCACGGTCGCCGCCCGCGATCGAATACTCCGGCGCAATGCGCGGCCGCGAATTCGCGCGCGGCTTGAAGTCGTGCAGGGCGACGACGCCACGCACCGCCGGCGCCAGCGCCGCCGGAATGCGCGGGTTGCCGACGTTCGCATAGTGCATGCTGCCGTCGACGTCGAGCGCGTGGATTTCCGTGGCGAACGCCTTGCGCACGATACCCGCGGTGCCGGAAAAAGCGATCGTCATGCCGCTTTCGTAGACGCGATCGACGGCGAAGCCTTGCGCCTGCAACCAGGCGACGACCGTGTCGATGTCCGGTTGCGCCGGGCCGAACAAGGCGCCGAAGTCGCTGGCGCTCAGCCACTGGTGGTATTGCGGCGAGGCCGGATCCTGCTGGGCATCGATCAGCGCTTCGAGCGCGATCTCGCGGTCGGCCGGGCGGCGCAACTGAAGGAGCAAGTCGGGCAGAACGAAGTCGTCGGCGACGCGGCCGCGATCGTTGCCGGGATTGAGCGCTTCGGGGCGCGTGTTGCCGGCAAGTTCCGTGCTCTGCGCCGGATCGATCGCCTGCGTGATCAGCACCCGGGCAGGCGGCGATGCGGGTAATGGCGCGGCCGCTGTGTCCAGCGCGAACAGCAGCGCGACCAGCGACAATGCGCCACGCACGAATGCCGTGGCTCTTCGGAAACGATCAGACTTCCTGTCCATGTGCATTGAAACTCGAAAAAGAGGGAGCGCTACCACAGCAAAACGATGTCCGGACTATTTTGACGCCATTAAAGTCAGAAAAACGTCAACTCGTCGCAAGCATGACGTTCAGCTTGCGCCCTTGGGCGCGACGCCGGGAAACTCATGGACGGCAGCCGTCAAAACTATCCGCGAACAGCAGATTGCTGCCGCCGTCCTGCACGTTGAATAGCGCACTCGTGCCGGTCAGGACGCCGGTTTTCGCGGAAACCTGGTACGAGCTTGTCGCGTAGAAGCGCTGATTGCTGTTCAGCGTCGCCACGCCATGGCTCATCGTCGCGCTGCCGAGGTCGAAGCCTCCACAGGAAGCGATCGTGAAATCGACGACGCTGGTGTTGTCGTTGATCACATCGCCGAATGCGTCCTTCTCGGTAACCGCGATTGTGCCGAGCACGTCGCCCGCGCCAAGGGATGCGGGCGGCTGCGTCGTGAAGGCGAGCGATGCCGGCGGTCCCGGCGCGACGGCGAACGACTGCTGCGCCGGTGTGGCGGCGCTGTGATTCGCATCGCCCGCCTGGCTTGCGTTGATCTTGCACGTGCCCGCGCCGATGAACGACGCGCTCGAACCACTCGTGCTGCCGCTGAGCTGGCATACCGCCGTCGAGCCGGCGTCGATCGCGACGCTTACGGCCAGGCCCGACGTCGCCGATACCAGCACCTGGTAAGTCGGGCCACCTGCTGCCGCGGCGCTAGGCGCCGTCGAATTGAATGAAATGGTCTGCGCGGCCTGGCCGACGCCGAACGACTGCTGCACCTGCGGTGCCGCGTTGTAATCTACGCTGCCGGGCTGGTTGGCGTTGATCGTGCAGGTGCCCACGCCGATGAACGACACTGTGCTGCCGCTGATCGAACACACTGTCGCCGAGGCGGCGGCGATCGTGAAAGTCACCGCCAGGCCCGACGTCGCCGTGGCCGAGACGACATACACCGGCCCGTTGTAGACGGCGCCGCCCGGCGCATTCGAAGTGAAGCTGATGGTCTGGCCCTGCTTGGCCGCGTTGCAGCCGGCGAACTTGAGCGAGCCGATGCGCGTGCTCCAGTTGAACGTGCCATCGGCCTTCAGATACTCGTTCGTGTACCAGAACGTGCAGTCGTCGACCGGATCGATGGTCATCGCGCTGTAGTCGCCCCAACGATCCAGGCCCGTCGTCTGCGCCCCGCCGCCGGCAACGATCGTGGTTTCGGCCTGCATCGTGTTCAGCGCATCGCCGCTGAGCCGCCCGGTGTACGCAATCGCCGGGTCGACTGTGGCGCTCGATACGCTGTAGCCCAGGGCGATGTTGCCGTCGGCATCCATCGCGATCGAACCCATCCAGCGAAAGCTCGAGTCCGGCGCGAATGTCGACTGCTGGTAGATCACCGGCGTCGTGCCCAGGCTGCGAATCTCGTACCAGCGAACGCCGCTGTACGGATTCTTCATTACCGTACCGACTTTCACGGCGTGGTTGACGACGAGGGATTCGTGATCGCCGAAGTTGCGATAAGCCAGGCGATGCATCACGCGGTCGGCCAGCGTATCGATTTTGTTTTGTGTTCCAGGCTGGACCACGCAGGCGCCGCCGCCGCAGGCCGGCGTGAACGCCGCGACCACAAGATTGGTCGGGCCGGTCAGAGACGTATTCGCCGTATTGGCCCAGTCGACGTGGAACGCCCACAGGTTCAGCGAATTCGTGCCGAAGTTCACCAGGTAGTTTGGCGAACCGGTCGGCGGTGCGGTCGAACCGTCGAGATCCGAAGGCAATACGCCGCCGAAGGTTTTGGCCAACTGGAAACACTGCTGCGTCGCCGCCGCGCCCGTCAACATCGAAGCGCGGTCGTACGCGCACAGGAGCGAGCCGTTGAACGAATTGCCGTTGAACATGTTGAAGGTTTCGTAGTAGGCGTCCGGCCAGACGCCCATCTTCGGGTAATCCGGGAACACGCTGCCGTACGAAAACGCGTAGCGATACCACGCGCCGGTCGCATCCGACGTATGCGACACGGCAACGCATTGCAGGTACGGCGTCGTGCCGACTGCGAACTGCGAGACGATCCAGCGGTTCGCTGCCTTGTCGTAGACGACGACCGCGTCGCCGTCGTTGTCGTTCTCGCACTGGCCGCCGAAGCCGGACCACAAGGTATTCGTCGGCACCGGGCCGTAGACGACATTCTTGGTCGCCTTGTCGAAGACGGCGAGGCCGGTGTTGACGACCTGCACATACTGCGTATCGCCGACCGCGCCGACGGTGTCGGGGGGCGCGGAATCGACCGAGAACGTACCCTGCGGACCGGTGAAGCCGGTGCCGACGCCGTCGACTCCCGATTGAAACGTCGGCGCAGTCACGATGCGGCGCGCCGAGTCCTGCAGTGCGCCATCGACCTGGCCCGGCGGGAAAAATGGCAGCGGCACCATGTGCTCGTCGCGCTCGTGCCAGCGCTTGTAGCCATCGGGCTGCGGCACCGTGCCGCGCAGCGAGGGCAACGAGTCGTGCTTCACCGCCGTCGAAACCTGCACTGGCCCGTGCTCCTGCGCCCACGCGACCGATGCGGACAGGGCTGCCAGGGCAGCGGCGAGTGACAACATGCGATTCATCGCGGAAATCCTTCGGTCGTTCGGGCGGCGAGCCTGATGCAAGGTGGAAGTCGGCTGACGAGCACGCGACGAGACCATCCGTGCAGTGCGCCTTGCTGACGATGCGCTGACGCGCAGCATGCCCCATATTGGACTATAAGATTGTGCCGCAAGTGTAAACAAGACGCCGCCCGCAAAAATGCGTGCCGCATGGCGGCAAAAACACACCGCTTGGCCCTGAGAGACCGGTTCAGCGGCGCAGGACTGCAACCTTGAAGCGCTCGCCCATCTGCTCCGGCAGCGTCAGCCGTTTGACCTCCTGGGCCAGACGGTAGCGTTCAGCTTCGCTGCCGGCCTGTTCATGGCCATCCATGAACACGGCATCGAGCCCGTGCGCGATCAGGAAATGCGCCTGCGAAGTGACCGCATCGGCACTCAAGCCGGCCGCGGCGCCGGCCGCGAGCAATGCGCCGAAGTCCACCCATGCGGTGATGTCCTGCAAACCCGGAAGAAAGAACGGATCGTCGTGGGCGCGATGGCGGTAGTGGCAGCGCAGCGTGCCCTCGCTGCGTTGCGGCGCGTAGTACTCGGTGGCGTCATAGCCATAGTCGATGAACCATGCCGCACCCTTTTGCAGGGCTTGCGTGACCTCGGCGAGCCACGCCTTCACCATCGGCCGCACTTCCGAAAGATAAGGCCGCGGCAACGTTGGCATTCGCGCACCGAGCGCCAGCGCCACATCGCGTTCCAGCGCGGCATCGGCCGGCACCTCGCGCCACGCCAGGCGCCCTGCCGTGGCGGCGCCGACCGCGCGCGCGAACAGGCCGTCGTCGCGCAACGTGAACAGCCGTACCGGCAAGGCGTCGACGACCTCGTTGGCGACCAAGGCCCCGCGCCACGGCTGCGCCGGCGGGGCATCGAGCCATTCGACGATATTTTCCAGATGTGCACAATGCCGCGCGATGCGGTCGCGCTGGCGCTGGCGCAGATCAGCGCTGCGTTCGAGCAGCCGATAGCGAAGCGGCAGCGCATCGAGGCGCTCGAGTTCGAGCAGCAGGTCGACGGCGAGGGCGCCGCTGCCGGGCCCGAGTTCGACGAGGTCGCCACGTGTCTCGCGCAGTGTCGGCGCCAATGCCCGCGCCAGACAGCGCGCGAATACGAAGCCGAGCTCCGGCGCGGTGACGAAGTCGCCGCCGGCGCCGAACTTCGCCGCACCGGCGCTGTAGTAACCCAGTCCCGGCGCGTACAGCGCCAGTTCCATGTAGCGGGCAAAGTCGATGGTGCCGCCGCCGGCGGCGATCTCGGTGCGGATCAACGTCAGCAGGCGCTCGCTGTGCGCGCGCTCCTCGTGGCCAGGCTCGGGCAGTTCGACGCGCATGCAGGTACTATCGGCAGGACATTCGCCATCGTAATCCAACCGCTGCGCCGCCGTGATCGAAAGCCATGTCTGAAGCCGAAAACTTAAGGCCGGTCGCATTGATCACCGGCGCCGCCCGGCGCGTCGGCGCAACGATCGCGCGCACGCTGCATGCGGGCGGCTACGACCTCGCGCTGCACTACCGCAGCTCGCAGGCGGAAATGGGCGCGTTGTGCGAGGAACTCGAACAGGTTCGTCCCGGCAGCACGCTGGCGATCCAGGCGGAACTCGCGGACATCGCCGGGCTGCCGCACATTGTGGACAAGTGTACCGCGCGCTTCGGCCGGCTCGACGCGCTGGTCAACAACGCCTCGGCGTTCTTCCCGACGCCGATCGGCACGGTCACCGCCGCGCAGTGGGATGAGCTCTTCACCGGCAACGCGCGCGCACCGCTGTTCCTCGCCCAGGCCGCCGCTCCCGCCCTGCGCGCGGCGCGCGGCGCGATCGTCAATATCATCGACATCTACGCGCAGCGGCCGCTGCCCGGACATGCGGTTTACTGCATGGCCAAGGCGGCGCTGGCGATGATGACGCTGGCACTGGCGAAGGAACTCGCGCCGCAGGTGCGCGTCAACGGCGTGGCACCGGGCGCCGTGCTCTGGCCGGAGTCCGGCAAAGCCTATGCCGACCAGACCGAATTGATCGCGCGCACGCCGCTGCAACGCACCGGCACGCCCGAAGACGTTGCCGGCGCGGTGCTGTTTTTGCTGCGCGATGCCAGATTCACGACCGGACAGATCCTTGCCGTCGACGGCGGCCGTTCGCTGGTGATCTGATCAGGCTGATCTGTGGTGATCTGATTCGTCGCGCCATGCATTGCGGCACGCGGAATCTTGCTTCCGCGCGGCGGCTTCGACATTGGCGCGACTCGGCGAGGCCTGCCGCGATTTCAACCGATCGACTTTTTCTGGTCGTCGAGGATTTCCACGCGGGAGCCGGCCGTTCCTGCCGCCGCGCCAGCCTTCCACAGCTCGGCCATTGTCCGCTGCAGCAGCGGATGCTTCACGCCACCGGCAATGTCGGCCAGCGGTTGCAGAACGAAGCTCTGCAACAGTTCCGGGCGTGGCACTTCGAAATTGCCGGCGCCCTTGAGCACGCGCTCGCCGTACAGGACGATGTCGATGTCGAGCGTGCGGCTCGAAAAGCGTGGCACGTCGCGGCGCCGGCCGTTGCGCTCTTCGAGCGCGTGCAGCCAGCCGTTGAGCTCCTGCGGTTCGAGCTCGGTGTCGATGCCGACGGCAAGATTGAGGAAATCCGGTCCGTCGAAGCCGACCGCGGGATAGCGATAGACCGGCGAGACGACGATGTCGCCGAACTGCGCGCGCAGCGCAGCAAGCGCGGCGCGCAGGTGGCGTTCCGGCTCGATGTTCGAACCCAGACTCAGGTAGACGCGCGTCATGCGTTACGGCTTGTGCCCGCGCTCGATCACGACACCGACCGCCTTTGAACCACGCACGGCGCCCGGCTTGGACAATTTCAGGCGCAACCACGACACCTTGAATTCATCGAGCACGATTTGCGCGCAACGCTCGGCCAGCGTCTCGACCAGCTGAAAGCTGGAACTTTCCACAAATGCAATCATCCGCTTGCTGACCGCCTTGTAGTTCAATGTGTCGCCGATGTCGTCGCTCGCCGCCGGCTTGCGGTTGTCGAACGCCATCTCCAGGTCGAGCGCCACGACCTGGCGAATCTTGCGCTCCCAGTCGTAGATGCCGATGACGGTTTCGATGCGCAGGTCTTCGATGAATACGAGGTCCATTGGCGAGGGCTGAGGGCGGGCTGAGGGCTGAGGGCTGAGGGCTGAGCAGAGTCTGTGCGAGTTTTCACGCGCTTGCAAATTGTATACAAAGCAACAAGAGTCGGTGAGCGCTGATCTGGGACGCTTCTCCCAGCCCTCAGCCCTCAGCCCTCAGCCCTCTCCACAGCCGGCAAACTCTCGAGGTCCCAACGCGGCTGCACGCGAATCGCGGCGTCATCATGCAGGCCCGCCTGCAGGCGCAGCGCGCCGGCCAGCGCGATCATCGCGCCGTTGTCGGTACAGAACTCCAGGCGCGGAAAGTAGACCCTGAATCCTTCGCGCTCCGCAGCCTCGGCGAGTCGCGCGCGCAGCGTGCGGTTGGCGCCGACGCCGCCGGCAATGACCAGACGCTTGCTGCCGGTCGCGGCCAGAGCGCGCCGGCACTTGATCGCGAGCGTGTCGACGATTGCGTCCTCGAAGCCGCGTGCGATGTCGGCCTTGGCGGCCGGATCGGCCGCATGTGCCCGGTAAGCGAGCAGCACCTGGGTCTTGAGGCCGCTGAAGCTGAAGTCGAGGCCCGGCCGGTCCGTCATCGGCCGGGAGAACTTGAAGCGGCCCGGGCGTCCCCGACTCGGCCAGTTTCGCCAGCGCCGGTCCGCCGGGGTAGCCCAGATCCATCAGTTTTGCGGTCTTGTCGAATGCTTCGCCGGCGGCGTCGTCCAGCGTGTCGCCGAGCAGGCGGTACTTGCCGATCGCGGCGACCTCGATGAGCATCGAATGCCCGCCGGAAACGAGCAGTGCCACGAACGGCGGTTCGGGCGCATCGGCCTCGAGCAGCGGCGCCAGCAAGTGCCCCTCCATGTGGTGCACGCCGATCGCCGGCACCTCGAGCGACCAGGCCAGCGCGCGTGCGCACGAGGCGCCCACCAGCAGTGCGCCGATCAGGCCTGGCCCGGCGGTGTAGGCCACGCCGCCGAGATCGCGCGTCGACAGGCCGGCTTCGCGCAGGGTTTCACGAATCAGCGGCAGCAGCTTGCGCACGTGGTCGCGTGAGGCAAGCTCCGGCACGACCCCGCCATAGTCGGCGTGCATGCGGATCTGGCTGTAAAGGGTATGGGCCAGCAGGCCGCGGTCCGGGTCGAAAACGGCCACCCCGGTCTCGTCGCAGGAGGTTTCTACGCCCAGGACGGGCCCCGACTTTGCAATTGGCTGGTTTTGCACGGTAAAATATGCGGCTCGCCCGGGTCTCGGGTCAAAGTGTAGCAGTGGAGCCTCCATGCCCAATGTCAAAGTTCGCGAGAACGAGCCTTTCGAGTTCGCTCTGCGTCGTTTCAAGCGTACCTGCGAAAAGGCCGGTGTGCTGGCCGAAACGCGCAAGCGCGAGTTCTATGAAAAGCCGACGCAGGAACGCAAGCGCAAGGCCGCTGCCGCGGTGAAGCGCCATCTGCGCCGCGTCTCGCGCGACGTGACCAAGCGCCAGCGCCTGTATTGATTGGCGGCCCCGGCCGGCGCCTGCCGGCTGCGTTGAACAAGGATGCCGGCCGACGTTGCGAGAGCGACGCCGGCCGTTTGCGTTTCTCGAAGCTGAGAATTGAGGGCTGAGGGATGCAGATCAAGCCCTGCGCCCACGGCCCGCACCTTTCAGCCCTCAGCCCTCAGCCCTCAGCCCTCAGCCCTCAGCCCTCAAGAGCTTCCCATGTCCCTCAAGCTGAAACTCAACGAAGACATGAAAGCCGCCATGAAAGGCGGCGACAAGGATCGCCTCGGCGTGATCCGCCTGATCAATGCGGCGATCAAGCAGCGTGAAGTCGACGAGCGCATCCAGCTCGACGATACGCAGGTGCTGAGCGTGCTCGAGAAGATGCTCAAGCAGCGTCGCGATTCGGTATCGCAGTTTCAGGCCGCTGGCCGCACCGACCTGGCGGACAAGGAAACATTCGAAATCGGCGTGATCCAGTCCTACATGCCGGCACAGCTCAGCGCGGCCGAAGTCGAAGCGATCATCGCCGCGACGATCAGCGAAGCCGGCGCCGCCGGTCCCAAAGACATGGGCAAGGTCATGGGACTGGTCAAACCGAAGGTCGCCGGCCGTACCGACATGGGCAAGCTGTCGGAACTCGTCAAGGCGAAGCTGGCCGGCTGACGTAACGGCCGCCTGCTCTTCCCCTTCTCCCCGCTTGCGGGAAGAGGGCCGGGGTGAGAGGTGCGTCGCGCAATCCCGCTTGCGGCAACCGTGTCCCTAACCCCATCCCCTCTCCCCATCGGTAGAGCTGACGAGGAGAGGGGCACGCGATCCATGGCATTCTAAACAGCATGGCCGGCCGCATCCCCGATCAATTCATCGACGAACTGCTCGCGCGCGTCGACATCGTCAGCATCATCGAGCAGCGCGTGCCGTTGAAGAAGGCCGGGCGCGACTGGTCGGCGCGCTGTCCGTTCCATGACGAGCGCTCGCCGTCGTTCACCGTGAGCCCAGCCAAGCAGTTCTATCACTGCTTCGGCTGCGGCAAGCACGGCAGCGCGATCAAGTTCCTGATGGACTACGACCGGCTCGAGTTCGTCGACGCGGTCGAGGAACTCGCCAACCAGGTCGGCCTCAAGGTGCCGTATGACGGCGGCGCACGGCGTGCGCCGCAGGAAGACTCGACCGACCTCTACGCCCTGCTCGATTCTGCCGCCAAGTTCTATCAACGCGCTCTGGCCTCCAGCGCAACCGCACAATCCTATTTCGAGGAACGCGGCCTCGACGCGCAGACGATCGAACGCTTTGCGCTGGGTTATTCGCCCGATCAATGGGACGCGCTGAAGAACGCGCTCGGCACGTCACCGCAGCGCATCGCCTTGCTGGAAAAGGCGGGCATGCTGACCAGCGGCGAGCGCGGCACGAAGTACGACCGTTTCCGCGACCGCGTGATGTTTCCGATCCAGGATCGTCGCGGCCGCGTCATTGCGTTCGGCGGGCGCATTCTCAAGAAAGCCACAACGGCCTCACCAATCGACGATGCTGGCGCCAAGGATGGACGCTCTATTGAGATGTCTGGCGAGGGATCGCCAGTTCTTGATCCTCGCGCGCAGGACGCGCGCAAAGATATTGAAAAGTCCGGCGAGGGATCGCCGGTTCGTGATCCTGGCGTGCAGGATGCACGCAGCTCTGTTGAAAAGTCCGGCGAGGGACCGCCGGTTCTTGATCCTCGCGCGCAGGACGCGCGCAAAAGTGAAGGTCCGAAATATCTCAACTCGCCCGAGACGCCGCTGTTCCACAAGGGCCAGCAGCTGTTCGCGCTGTGGCAGGTGCGCCAGGCGCACAGCAAGATCCCGCGCCTGATCGTCGTCGAAGGCTACATGGACGTGATCGCCTTGTTCCAGCACGGCATCACCCAGGCGGTCGCCACGCTCGGCACGGCAACGACGCGCGACCACGCCGAACTGCTGTTCCGCAATTGTGCAGATGTATACTTCTGCTTCGACGGCGACCGCGCCGGCCGCCAGGCCGGCTGGCGCGCGGTCGAGTCGGTGCTGCCGCGCATGCGCGACGGCCGCCAGGCGTTTTTCCTGTTCCTGCCGGACGGCGAGGATCCCGATTCGCTGGTGCGCGCCGAGGGCCAGGCCGGGTTCGAGCAACGCCTGAAGGAGGCAACGCCGCTGAGCGAATTCTTCTTCGCCGAACTCGGCAAGGACGTCAACCTGACCAGCCTCGACGGCAAGGCGCGCCTGGCCGAGCGCGCGCGTCCGCTGTTGACACAGATTCCGGACGGCGCGTTTCGCGACCTGATGCTCGGCGAACTCGACCGGCGTGCCAATGTGCAGTTGCGTATCGAAGCGCCGGCGCAGTCGGCGAAGAAGGCGGCGCGCCCGCAGGAACGCACGCTGGTGCGTACCGCCGTCGCGCTGATCGTGCAGAACCCGGGCTTCGCGGCCGCGATCCAGCCGCCGCATCTGTTCTCGACGCTGCGCCAGCCTGGTATCCCGCTGCTGGTCGAACTGATCGCGCTGTGCCGCGAACGGCCGGAGATTGCGCCTTCCGGCATTCTCGAGCATTTCGCCGAACGCGAGGAACTGCGCGCGCTGCAGAAACTCGCGGTCATGGAGTTTCCCGGCGGCGAAGAGGAATGGCGCACGGAGTTTCTCGACGCACTCGCGCAGCTCGATCGCCAGACCCAGCAGCAACGCCTCGACGACCTTCTGCGCAAGAAGTCCGAGACCAGCCTCAGCGATGACGAGAAGGACGAGTTGCGCCGCCTCCTGCCGGCAACGAAGCCGCCACTGTCCGCCTGATCCCCAACATCGGCGCAATCCGCCACGCCAGCGGAATGTCACGTAACCGTGACGTGTGTCAGTAACGGTATACCTCGCACAAAGAAAGTGAACGGCAAGCGCAACGCGGCCGCGACTGCAACGCGTGTGCGCGTCGTCACGCGCGTTCGTCTTTCGTTCACGCGCAGTGAACAAGTTGTTGTTTAGACGCCGGTTGCGCGTCGCTTCGGATTGCTTGTCTGGCGAGTGACCTGACAATGCGCCGGCATTTACGCGTGGCGGATGACGACTTGGTACGCCTCTTGCGTTTGCGCCCCGCGGCTCCATCGGGCGCAGCAATCCGCCTGAAAGCCGGAGGAAAACGGAAAGGCAAACAGCGCGGATTCCGCGTTGCGGGTAGGGTTTTGCCCGGATTTTCTGCCCCGGTCCGCTGCCTTCGACTTGGCCGCCATGGCTCGCAATGTCTTACCGGAGTGGCACCGCTGTTCCGGATGGACATCAGGCAAGCCTACAGCCCAATAAAACCATCTCGAAGTGGAGGGAGACTCATGAAAACGCGTACCAAACTCGCAGTAGCCGTCAGCGCTGCATTGTGGCTGATTCCGATCAGCCAGGCCGTCGCCGGTATCGACTTTCCGGCAGGCGACTGGAAGGTCGACATCTCCGGCAACGTCAATGCGTTCTACGTCGGCGCCGGTTGTGACGACGGCCCGGCATCGAAGACTCTCATCACAGGCGGCCTCGCCTGCACCGGCAGCGACAGCGCGGCCGTGCGCAACGGCCTGCTGCCCGCGGCGCTGGTGTTCAGCGCAACCTCACGCCAGGGTGATCTCGACGTCGGCGTGACGATCGGCCTGTACCCGGGCATCAACAGTTCGGCCGCGGCCGGCGTCAACGGCCCCGGCCTGCCGGCTGCACTGCAGACTCCCGGCATCGATGCCCGCCAGGCGTTCTTCACGTTCGGCGACGCGAGCTGGGGCACGATGAAGCTGGGCCGCGACATCGGCATCTATGCCAAGGATGCGATCCTCGACGACATGACCCTGCTCGGCGTCGGCTCGACCGGCGGCAACGCGGCACCGGGCAATACCAGTCTTGGCCGCATCGGCATCGGCTACATCTACACCGACTGGATTCCGCAGATCACCTACTCGACGCCGAACTTCGGCGGCTTCAACTTCTCTGCCGGTATTTTCCAGCCGCTCGACGCGGTCGGTTACGCCACCTACACCAAGCACGACGAGCCGCAATTCCAGGCCGGCATGAACTACGCGTGGGGCGACACTCCGCAGCAGGGCTTTACCGGCAAGTTCTGGCTCGACGTCGTCAGCCAGAAGGCGCAGGCGACGACGGCCGACATCGCGGCGAACGGAATCGGTGCCGACACGAGTTTCACCGGCAATTCGTGGGATGGCGGTATCAAGCTCGGCATCGGTGGTTTCGAGGCCGTGCTGTACGGTTATACCGGCAGCGGTATTGGCACGACCGGTATTCTGATCCTGCCGACTTCCGCGACAGGTCAGAAACGCGACTCCGATGGCGGCTACGTGCAGCTCACCTACAAGTTCGACAAGCTCAAACTCGGCGTGAGCTATGGCGAGTCGCGGCTGAAACTCGCATCCGACGAAAAGTTGGTGATCAATCCGCTCGGTGGCGGGTATGCCAGCGATCTGGTCAAGCAGAACAAGTCCGGCGTGTTCGGCGCCTACTACAGCCTGACCAAGAGCATCACGCTCGTCGGTGAATACGCCGATACGAAGTCCAATGCGTGGAATGGCAACTCCGCTGACGAGCAGACTTATATTCTCGGCGGCATCATCTTCTTCTGACGCGGTACGCGTCTTCGGCCCAATGGCCGATCCCGGCGACGTCAGGAGCGACGTCGCCGCTTTTTATTCCGCACCGCCACTGCCAGGCGCATCGTAGCCAGGGAGGATTGTTTTTGAACGCGGATGAACACGGAAAGCAAATTTGCGCGGATAAGAGCGGACAAGAATTTTGTTTCTGCTCGATCCGCGTTCGTCCGTGATCATCCGCGGCAATCCGCGTTCAACAAAGAGCGTCTATTTGCCCGAGCCGTCCATGCGTTTGCGTTCGATGAGCACGAGCGCAGCGATCGTCAGCGTCGCTGCCAGCGCCAGGTAATAGCCGACGAACTCCAGCCCGAACTTGCCGGCGAGCCAGGTCGCGATATAAGGCGCCAGCGACGCGCCGACGATACCGGCGAGATTGAACGCGAGCGACGCACCGGTGTAGCGCACCGCCGTCGGGAACAATTCGGCAAGCGCCGTGCCGAGCGGACCGTAGGTCAGGCCCATCAGGAACAATCCCAACGCCAGGAAGGCGAGCGCGCCGCCGCCGGCCTTCAGCGCGAACAGCGGCGCGAAGGCGAGGCCGAACACGAAGATGGCGATGCTGGCGACGAGCAGCATCGCGCGCCGGCCGCGCCGATCGGCAACCACGGCGGAGATCGGGATGCTCACGGCGAAGAACAGCACGCCGATCATCTGCAGGATCAGAAAATCCTTGCGCGCATAACCGAGCGCCGATGTCGCCCAGCTCAGCGCGAACACGGTCATCAGGTAGAACAGCACGAACGTGGCCAGCGCGGCGAACATGCCGAGCACGAGCATGCGCCAGTGCTCGCGGAACACGACGAACATCGGCAGGCGCACGCGCTCGTTGTTTTCGACCGCTTCGAGGAACGCCGGCGTTTCGGTCAATTTCAGACGCACGTAGAGTCCGACCACGACCAGCAGCGCACTGGCCAGGAATGGAATGCGCCAGCCCCAGGCGAAGAAGTCGGCGTCGCTCAGCAGCGCGGTCAGCAGCAGGAAGACGCCGGTCGAGCAGAGAAAGCCGAGCGGCGCGCCAAGCTGCGGAAACATGCCGTACCAGGCGCGCCGGCCGGGCGGCGCGTTCTCGGTCGCCAGCAATACCGCACCGCCCCACTCGCCGCCGAGGCCCAGGCCCTGGCCCAGGCGGCACAGCGCCAGCAGCAGCGGCGCGGCGACGCCGATCGACGCATAAGTCGGCAGCGCGCCGATGGCGACGGTCGAAAGGCCCATCGTCAGCAGCGCGGCGACCAGCGTCGCCTTGCGCCCGATGCGATCGCCGAAATGGCCGAACAGCGCCGAGCCGACCGGGCGCGCAAAGAACGCGAGCGCGAACGTGGCGAGGGACTGCAATGTCGCCGAGGCCGGATCGCCGGCCGGAAAGAACAGCTTCGGAAAGACCAGCACCGCAGCGGTGGCATAGATGTAGAAATCGAAGAACTCGATCGTCGTGCCGATCAGGCTGGCAAACAGCACGCGTCCCGGCGACGCTGCGCCGCGGGATTGCTTTCGGCATTTTCGATCATGCCGGATTTTCCCCTGGTCTTGTCGTGGCGGATTATGGCGAGCCCGATTCGTTCGCGCCATCGCCGGCAAATGAAGGCCGCATCGGCTGCCGCTCACTGCATGCAGGGCTGCCACAATGTGGTGATGCAGGTCGGCTCTACGCGCGCGACACCGCGGACACCGCGCGCTGCCGGCCGATGAAAAACGCGACGCGCGCCGAGCAGGCACAGCGCAGCGACGTAGTGCGCCGGCGCCAGCGCGGTCGACTTGACCAGCGCGGCGACGATCAGCGGCGTGACGCCGCCGACCACGGCATAAGCGACGTTGTAGGCAAACGAGATGCCGGAAAAGCGCACTTCGGCCGGAAACGCCGCGACCAGCAGGGTCGGAATCACGCCGACGCCGCCAACACAGAATCCGGCCAGCGCATAAAGCACCGGCAGAGCATCCGGGTTCGCACCGACGCCGAGATACAGCGCATAGACGGCGACGAGCAGCAGCGGGCAGCCGAATGCCAGCAGTGCGCGCGCAGCGCCGATACGGTCGGCCAGCAGGCCGTAGGCGATGCAGCCGATGCACAGGGTCAGCGTTGCCCAGCGTGTTCGCGGCCAGCGTGCGCGCCGGCGCGATCGAATACGTCTGCGCGAGCAGCGACGGGGTCATCAGGATCACGACGACGATGCCGGCGGTGAGCACCCAGGTGAGCAGCATGACGAGGACGACGGCACGGCCATGGCCGGCGAGCACGACCTTGAGCGGCATGCCTTCGACCAGCGCGCGGCGCCGGCGCAGATCCTCGAACACCGGCGTTTCGGCCAGCAGCCGGCGCAGGAACACGGCGAGAAAACCGAATACGCCGCCGATCAGGAACGGGATGCGCCAGGCCCAGGCCAGCAGTTCTGCCGCATTGTATACTTTGTTCACGGTACCGGCGATCAGCGAACCGAGCAGGATGCCGACCGTCAGGCCGGCGGTGAGCGTGCCGCAGGCGAAGGCGACGCGCCGCTCGGGCACGTGCTCGGCGACGAATGTCCACGCGCCGGGAACCTCGCCGCCGACGGCCGCGCCCTGCAGCAGGCGCAGCAGCAGCAGCGCGAGCGGTGCGGCGTAGCCAATGTCGGCGTAGGTCGGCAGCAGGCCGATCAGCAGCGTCGGCACGGCCATCAGCAGCACCGACAGCATGAACATGCGCTTGCGTCCGCTGCGGTCGCCGAAGTGCGCCATGATCACGCCGCCGAGCGGGCGGGCCAGATAGCCGGCCGCGAACAGGCTCCAGGTCTGCAGCAGGCGCAGCCAGTCCGGCGTATCGGGCGGAAAGAACAGTTGCCCGATCGGCGCGGCGAGGAAGACGAAGATGATGAAGTCGTAGTACTCGAGCGCGCCGCCGAGCGCCGCCAGCGCCAGCGTGCGCACCTCGCTGCGGTTCAGGGCGTGGCGGTCCGCCGCCGGGGCAATCGTCACCATCGGTGCGGCTTACAGCGCCGCTTCAACGTCTTTCTCGATGCCTTTGGGCGTGTCCGTAGGCGCATAGCGGCGCACGACCTTGCCGTCCTTGCCGACCAGGAACTTGGTGAAGTTCCACTTGATCGCCTCGCTGCCGAGCAGGCCCTTGGCTTCCTGCTTGAGATACTTGTACAGCGGGTGCGTATCGTTGCCATTGACGTCGATCTTGGCGAACAGCGGAAACTGCACGTCGTAATTCAGCGCGCAGAAATTCTTGATCTCCTCTTCGTCGCCGGGTTCCTGGTGGCCGAACTGGTCGCACGGGAAGCCGAGCACGACCAGGCCCTGGTCGCGAAATTTTTCGTACAAGTCTTCCAGACCCTTGTACTGCGGCGTGAAGCCGCACTTGCTGGCGACGTTGACGATCAGCATCGTCTTGCCCTTGTATTCACCAAGCGATTGCTCGTCGCCGTCGATGGTCGTGGCCTTGAAATCGTAGACCTGTGTCATATGGGTATCCGCCTGTTGCAGGAAAATCACCTCGAAGCATCGGGCAAGCCGGCGATGCGCAAGGTTTCTTGAACATGATGCAATGCAATCTAGGCATGCCGACCGGGAAAGTCCAGCAGCGCGTGCCGCATAATGTGTCCATGAACGTGCCAATCACCGTCCTTTAGGCCGCCATGAAGCAACACCTGACCCTGCTCTTCGACAAGTTCACGGTCGCCCTGATCGTGACCGTGATTCTCGCCAGCGTGCTGCCGTGCCGCGGCGAGGCAGCCAGCGCGTTTGCGCTGATCACCAATCTCGCCATCGCCCTGCTGTTCTTCATGCACGGCGCGAAGCTTTCGCGCGAGGCGATCATCGCCGGCATCACGCACTGGCGCCTGCACCTGCTGGTGTTCCTGTGCACGTTCGCGATGTTTCCGCTGCTCGGCATAGGCCTGATGCCGCTGGCGAGCGCCGCGGTCGGCACGCAACTGGCGCTCGGCCTGCTGTTCCTGTGTACGCTGCCGTCGACCGTGCAGTCGTCGATCGCCTTCACCTCGATCGCACGCGGCAACGTGCCGGCGGCGGTATGCAGCGCGTCGTTCTCGAGCCTGATCGGCATCGTGCTGACGCCGCTGCTCGTCAATCTGCTGATCCATACGCAAGGCGCGGTCAGCGCGCCCGGCAACGCGATTCGCGCAATCATCCTGCAGCTGTTCGTGCCGTTCGTCGCTGGCCAGATCGCGCGGCGCTGGATCGGCGGCTTCGTCGAGCGGCACAAGCAGGTGCTCGGGCTGGTCGACCGCGGGTCGATCCTGCTGGTCGTCTACACCGCGTTCAGCGCTGCGGTCGTCGAAGGACTGTGGCACCAGGTCTCGGTCGAGGCGCTGATCCTGCTCGCCGTATTGTGCGGATTGCTGCTCGCGATCGCGTTGTTCGCGACCGCGCAGTTCGGCAAGCGACTCGGATTTTCGCGCGAGGACCGCATCACGATCCTGTTCTGCGGTTCGAAGAAGAGCCTCGCCAGCGGTGTGCCGATGGCGAACGTGCTGTTCGCGAGCAGCGCCGTCGGTGCGATCGTGCTGCCGCTGATGCTGTTCCACCAGATCCAGCTGATGGTCTGTGCCGTGCTTGCGCAGCGCTATGCACTCGAGGCGAACGCGGCCACCACCGGTTCGGCCGGTGAAGCCGTCGTCGACGCTGGGGACTAGGGCCTTGCAGGTTTTGGATTGTGAGTTGCCGGAAGGAGCCTTGCTTCCACCCGCGACCGGCAAGCGAGAACCTGCAACCCTCTTTCAGAGCAGCGCCTTGGCGTGATCGAGCACGCTCGCGCACGCCTTCTTCGTCACCGACTGCTTCATGCTGCCGATTTGGCCGAGGTCGACATTTTGCCGTCGCCGGTCTTGAGCAGGCCTTTCGCGCCATCGGCGTAATCCGCCTTGTCCTTTTCACCGCCGGCATTGACCTTGCCGCGTTCGGCAGCTGCGTTTCAGGCGACGCGTTGCAGCGACATCATGCCGTGGCGCAACACGGGTGCGTCGAGATAATGGTCGAGCAGGAGGAAGGCGAACAGCGCCATCAGGTATACAATGGAATAATTGAACACCTTCATCGGAAACAGCTCGTTCGGCGGATCGAGCAGGACGATTGCGTAATAGAGGAATCCGGCGCCGAGCACGAGCGCACCGCCGAGGTAGAACAAGCCGCTCATGCCGGTGAGATACGGCAGCACGGTCACGATCAACAGCAGGATCGTGTAATACAGCACGTGCTGGCGCGTGTACTCGACGCCATGCGTGACCGGCAGCATCGGCACCTGCGCACGCGAATAGTCGTCGCGGCGGAAGATCGCCAGCGCCCAGAAATGCGGTGGCGTCCAGACGAAGATGATCAGGAACAGCAGCAGCGCATACGGATGCACCTGGCCGGTGACCGCGGCCCAGCCGAGTACCGGCGGCGCGGCGCCGGCCGCCCCGCCGATGACGATGTTCTGCGGCGTCGCGCGCTTGAGCCACGCCGTATAGACGATCGCGTAGCCGATCAGCGAGGCAAACGTCAGCGCTGCGGTCAGCGGGTTGACCAGCGCGATCAGGATCGCCATCGATGCGGCGCCGAGCACGACGGCAAAGACCAACACCTGCATCGAAGTCAGCGCGCCGGTCGCCAGCGGCCGGTGCGAGGTACGCGCCATGACGCGGTCGATGCGCTGGTCGATCAGGTGATTGATCGCCGCCGCCGATGCGGCCGCCAGCCAGATGCCGACCGTGCCGAACACGAGCGGCTGCAACGGCACCATGCCCGGCACCGCGAGAAACATGCCGATGACCGCCGTGAACACGATCAACGCGACGACGCGCGGCTTGGTCAGTTCGAGGTATTGGTGGATGATGGGAGGCATGCTGGTGGGTAGGGTGGGGCCTGTCGGAACGGGCTGCAAGTAGCGTGAGGCGTGAGACGATGAATCAATAGCATCGAGCGCCTTGCTCTTCCGCCTCACATCTCACGCTCTCACGTCTCACCTCACGTCTCGCGTTCTCACCAGCAGTGCCAGCAACGCCAACAACAGCATCGTCGCCACGCCGTTGTGCGCGATCGCGATCGCCAGCGGCAGGCCGAGCACGACGTTGCCGATACCCAGCGCGATCTGCAGCAGCAGCAATGCGCCGATGGCCGCGCCGAATGCGCGCACGGCCGGCCGGCGCGCGGCGGCAACGGCAACGCTGCCCACGGCCACGAACGCGATGAGCGCACCGATGCGATGCGCAATCTGGATGGCACTGCGCGCGGCCGTGTCGAGCACGCCGCCTTCGTAGTTGACGCCGACGCCGCGCCAGAAGACGAAGCCTTCGCGGAAATCGGTCGGCGGCCACCAGAAGCCCAGACACTTCGGAAAATCGTTGCCGCAGGCGAGCGCCGCGTAGTTCGAACTCGTCCAGCCGCCGAGCGCGATCTGCAGCGCCAGTAGGCCGATGCCGATGATCGTCAGGCGGCGCAGTTTCGCCGTCTCCGCATTGCCGACAGCAGGCAGGCTCAGGCGCAGCGCCGTATACGCCAGCAGCGCGAACAACAGCATGCCGCCGAGCAGATGCGCCATGACGACGGCCGGCAGCAACTTCAGCGTCACCGTCCACATGCCGAGCAAGGCCTGGAACACGATGACTACCGCGGCAGCGAGCGGCACACCGGCGAGGCCTCGCAGCTCGCGGCGCCGCCGCCACGCCCACGCGGCGAGCGCGAACGTGAACAGGCTCAGGCCGCCGACCAGGATGCGGTGCACCTGCTCGCGCCAGGCCTTGCCGGTTTCGACCGGCCGGTCCGGGTACGCCGCATTCGCGCTTGCCACTTCGTGCGCCTGCGGCCAGGTCAGTTTGCCGTAACAGGTCGGCCAGTCCGGGCACGAAAGGCCGGCATTCGACAGGCGCACGAATGCACCGAACACGATGATCAGCGCAGCGAGCGCCGCGGCAGCCCAAGCCAGCCGACGCAGGCCCACCATCGAAAGCGAACGCGCGGATTTCAATGCACCACCTTGACGATATCGCCGCGCAGCAACGCCGCATCGTAGCCGGCCGCGTAACGCATCATCAGCAATCCGTTCGGATCGACCAGCGCGAGCGCAAGCTCCCCCGGATTCGCGGCACGGTAGGCGGCCAACTCACCGTTGTCGTCGTTGCCGGCGAGCAGCGGTGCCGACGCCGCGGAAGCCGCCTCCGGCAACGCTGCGCCGACGTAGACGATGCGCAGACGCTCGGCGTTGCGATTGAGCGTGATGCGCATGCGCACGAGCTCGGCCAACCGCGTCTGGCAGGCCTGTGCACAGTCGCCGTTCGGCAGCGCCAGCAGCGTCCAGTGCCACTGCGGGTCGCGCCAGACGAACCTGGAGCCATCGGCCAGCGTGACGGGCACGTTGCCGACGTCGGCCGGCGGCTGCACCAGCGTGCCGGAATTGCGCGTGCCCGCCGGCCGCCAGCCCGATGCATTGAGCAGCAGCGCGGTGACGATCGGCGCAGCGAATACCAGCACGATGGCGATCAGGACCAGGCGATTTTTGTTTCTTGAATCCACAAGTTTATTTGTCCACTTTCTTCCAGTGCAGGAGCACGAATATCGCCAGCGCCGCCACCGCGAACGCGAACCACTGGAACGCGTAGGCCGTATGCCGCGCCGGCGGCATCAGCGCCGGTACCCAGGCGCGCTCGAAGCCGCTGGCAGCGTCGGCATCGAGCAGCAGGACGCGCGGCAGAAGCGACTGCTCGAGATCGGCCGCGATCTCGTCGTGCTCGACCGCCAGCGTCAGCTTCGGCCAGTTCTTCTGCGTCGAAAGCGCGTTGCCGCCGAGACGCAAGCCGCTGCCGGGAAACGGCGCGTAGGTGCCACTGACTTCGACCTCGCCTTCCGGCAACGACGGCAGCGCCGGCTGCGCGCCCGCCGCATGCGACCAGGCGATCCAGCCGCGGTCGACCAGCAACTGCGGCGCGCTGCCGTCGACGGCGAATACGGCGAACACTTCGACACCAAGACGACCCGCGCGCATTTGCTCGTCACGCAGATAGCCGCGCCCGGCGACGTAGTGTCCGCGCACGCGCACGTGCGGAAAGCGGCTGCCCGGCGGATTGACGCTGACCGCCGCAAAATCCTCGAACGCGGCGTTCGAGGCGTGCGTGAATGCATCGAGCAGCGTCTGCGCCTCGTGCGCACGATCGAGCTGCCAGATGCCCAGCCGCACGAACAGCGCAATGCCGACCAGTGTCAGCGCCATCGCAATCCACGATGCGTGCCGCCAGCGCCGCGTCGTTGCCATGCCGGCGTTATACTTTGTCCAGGCTGGCGCACCCGCGCCGGCACGGGCCATCGCCGATGCTGATCAAGGTTCTCATCGTCCTGTTTCTGATCGTGATCGTCTACAACCTGGGCGCCGGTCTGTTCTACATGATGACCGACAAGGGCAAGACCGACCGCACCGTGAAGGCGCTTACCTGGCGCATCGGCCTGTCGGTCTTCCTGATCCTGCTGGTGATCGTCGGCATCCTCACCGGCGTCATCCAGCCGCACAACATCGGTAGATAGGGCTGAGGGCTGAGCGCCAAGGGCTGAAGATCAAGAGCGCGTTAACGGCCTGCCGGCTTTTCAGTCCTCAGCCCTCACGCTCTCCTGCTCTCAAAGCACGTAGACGAACAGGAACAGTCCGAGCCAGACCACGTCGACGAAGTGCCAGTACCAGGCGACCGCTTCGAAGGCGAAGTGATGGTCGCGGTCGAAGTGGCCTTTCAGGCAGCGCAACCAGATCACGCTCAGCATGATCGCGCCGAGCGTCACGTGCAGGCCGTGGAAGCCAGTCAGCATGAAGAACGTCGAGCCGTAGATGCCGCTGCCAAGCGTCAGGTTCATGGACGAGGTGTAGGCCTCGATGTACTCGCCGGCCTGGAATTTCAGGAACAGCGCGCCGAGGATCACCGTTGCGCCGAGCCAGATCAGCAGCTGCTTGCGGTTGCCGGCGCGCAGCGCATGGTGCGCGATCGTGATCGTCACGCCGGAGGACAGCAGGATCAACGTGTTCAGCAGTGGCACGCCCCAGGCCGGCATCGCTTCGAAGTGACCGCCGATCGCGGCCGGGCCGTTGGTCGGCCATGCCGGCGCGTAGCCCTTCCACAGGAAGAAGTTCGTCAGCGCGCCGTCGCCCTCGCCGCCGATCCACGGCACCGACAGGTTGCGCGCGTAGAACAACGCGCCGAAGAACGCCGCGAAGAACATCACTTCGGAGAAGATGAACCACATCATGCCCATGCGGAACGATGTGTCGACCTGCTTGTTGTAGGTGCCGGCAATCGATTCGCCGATGACTGTGCGGAACCAGCCGAACATCATCGACAGGATGGTCGCGATACCGAGCACCATGACGAACTTGCCCGCGGCGACTTCGTTGAGCCACAGGGCGGCGCCGCCCACGGTGAAGAACAGGCCAAACGAGCCCAGGATCGGCCAGCGGGTGCCGTGGGGGACGTAGTAAGCGCCAGCAGGTGCGTTTGCCATGACGAATGAGCCTATATCGAAGAATTCTTTTTCAAAAAGTGCGGCCACGGAGGGCCGCTTTTTGATCTCACGCGATCACGGATGATCGCATAAATCATGACGCCGGCTTCGTTGCGGCGGCCTGTTCGGCCAGCTTCTTCGTCGCCAGTTCGTTGTTGTAAAAAGTGTAGGAAAGGGTCAGCGTGCCGATGTCGGCCGGCAGCGTCGGGTCGACGATGAACTTCACCGGCATGCGCCGCGATTCGCCGGGGTTGAGCGTCTGCTCGGTGAAGCAGAAGCACTCGGTCTTGTTGAAATACAGCGACGCCTTGTTCGGCGCGATGCTCGGCACGGCGTTGCCGACGATTGCGCCAGGCGCATTGTTGGTCGCATCGAACCACGCTTCGTTCAACGCACCCGGGTGCACGCGCATGCTCACGACTTCCGGCGCGAACTGCCACCTGAGCGCGCTGTTGACGTTGCCGACGAACTGCACGGTCACCCAGCGTGCCTCGTCCGCCGCGAAACCGGCAACCTTGCTCGCGCTGTCCGGCGTGTTGCGCAGGCGGCTGCTCAGATAGCCGTGGTCGCAGGCGATGCGGTAGATCGGCACGCAGACGAAGCCGAACAGGAACATCGAGCCGCACGCGATCAGCGCGCGCTTGAGGAACCGGCGGTTGCGCTGACCGACGTCCATCAGTGCCAGATGCCCTGCTTGACGAAGAACAGCACGAACATCGCGATCGCAATGCCGCCGACGACCCATGCCGTACGGCGAATGCCGGCGCGGCGCTGGTCGTTGTCGAAATTGGCGTGTTGCTGGTTCATGCGCTCGATTCTCTTCCTATCGTAATTCCCGCGAAAGCGGGCATCGATTCTGCTTTGCTTTTACTGGATCAAGATCACACATCAGATACCCCGATCATTTAGCGCGGGGATGACGGCATGCGTTGAATCAGTGCGTAACATCTCCATGCGCCAGGTCTCTGTCGTGAATTGCCGGCGGCGTGGCGAACGTGTGGAACGGCGCCGGCGACGGCACGGTCCACTCGAGGCCATGCGCGCCTTCCCACGACACCATCTTGGCCTTCTCGCCGCTCTTCAGCGACGAGTACAGGATCACGAACATCATGATCGGCGTAAGGAACATGCCGTAGGCGCCGATCGTGCTGACCAGGTTCCAGTCGGAGAAGGCGACGTTGTAGTCGGGAATGCGGCGCGGCATGCCGGCGAGACCGAGGAAGTGCTGCGGGAAGAACAGCACGTTGACGAACACCATGCTCCACCAGAAGTGCACCTTCGCCCAGGTCTCGTTGTACATGCGTCCGGTCCACTTCGGCCACCAGTAGTAGATCGCGGCGATGATCGAGAACAGCGCGCCGGTCACCAGTACGTAATGGAAATGCGCGACGACGAAGTAGGTATCCTGGTACTGGAAGTCGGCGGGCACCAGCGCGAGCATCAGGCCGGAGAAGCCGCCGATCGTGAACAGAATGACGAACGAGATCGCCCACAGCATCGGCGCTTCGAAGGTCATCGATCCCTTCCACATCGTCGACACCCAGTTGAACACCTTCACGCCGGTCGGGATCGCGATCAGCATCGTCGAATACATGAAGAACAGTTCGCCACCGAGCGGCATGCCGACGGTGAACATGTGGTGGCCCCAGACGATGAACGACAGGAACGCGATCGACGCGATCGCGTAGACCATCGCCTGGTAGCCGAACAGCGGCTTGCGCGCGAAGGTCGGAATGATCTCGGACACGATCCCGAATGCCGGCAGGATCATGATGTAGACCTCGGGATGGCCGAAGAACCAGAAGATGTGCTGGAACATCACCGGGTCGCCGCCGCCGGCGGCGTTGAAGAAGCTGGTGCCGAAGAACTTGTCGGTGAGCAGCATCGTCACCGCGCCGGCGAGCACCGGCATGACCGCGATCAGCAGGAACGCGGTGATCAGCCAGCTCCACACGAACAGCGGCATCTTCAGCAGGTCCATGCCCGGTGCGCGCAGGTTCAGGATCGTGGCGATGATGTTGATCGCGCCCATGATCGACGAGATGCCCATCAGGTGCACCGAGAAAACCAGGCACGCCACCGAGGCGCCGCCCTGCATCGCGAGCGGCGGATACATCGTCCAGCCGCCGGCCGGCGCGCCGCCCGGCATGAACAGCGTCGACAGCAGCAGCGTGAAGGCGAACGGCAGGATCCAGAACGACCAGTTGTTCATGCGCGGCAGCGCCATGTCCGGTGCGCCGATCATCAGCGGCACCATCCAGTTCGCCAGCCCGACGAAGGCCGGCATGATCGCGCCGAAGATCATCACCAGCGCGTGCATCGTCGTCATCTGGTTGAAGAAGTACGGCTGCACGAACTGCAGGCCGGGATGCATCAGCTCGGTACGGATCACGCCGGAAAACAGCGCGCCGATGCAGGCCATCGTGAACGCGAAGATCAGGTACAGCGTGCCGATGTCCTTGTGGTTGGTCGAGCACACCCAACGATTGAAGAAGCCGTGCGGCTTGTGGTCGTGATCGTCGTGGTGGTCGTCGTGATGCGCGGCGTGGGTAGCCATGAAGAGCCTCTAAATTCGTGCGTTTGTTCGATCCGTGCGTCCGTCAGCCTTTCGGCGCAGCAGGAGCGGCGGGAGCCGGTGATTCCGGAGCGGCAGTGGCGGCGGTCGCGGCGGCAGCCGGCGGCGGCGCAAGCGCAGCCTCCTGCGTGTCGAGCCACTTGAGGAATTCTTCCTTCGGCACGGCCTTGACGACGATCGGCATGAAGCCGTGGTCCTGGCCGCACAGCTCGGCGCACTGGCCGCGGTACGTGCCCGGATCGTGGATCTCGGTCCAGTCGTCGTTGATGATGCCGGGGATCGCGTCCTGCTTCCAGCCGAGCGCCGGCACCCACCAGGCGTGGATCACGTCGTCGCCGGTGACGACGAAGCGCACCTTGGTGTCGGTCGGCAGCACGAGCGGGTGATCGACGTTGAGCAGGTAGGTGTTCTCGCCATCGGCCTTGACCGCGAACGGGTCGAGGCCGGACTTCAGCTGGCGCGTGCGGTCGCTGTCGCCGTCGAGCTTGGAAATGTAATTGACGTGGTAGGACTTGTCGCCCCAGTTGATGTACTCGTAGCGCCACTTCCACTGGTAGCCGGTGATCTTCACCGTCATCTGCGAGTCTTCGGTGTGCGCCATGCTGATCATGACGTTGGTCGCCGGCGCGGCGAGCACGACGAGGATCAGGATCGGCACGACCGTCCACACCATTTCGACCTTGGTGTTGTGACTCCACTTGGCTGGTACCGCACCCTTGGATTTGCGGAACTTGACCATCGCGATGATCATCGCGCCGAACACGATCACGCCGATCACGCAGCAGACGTAGAACGCCCACATGTGGATCTGGTAGACCTCCTGCGAGGTCTTGGTCACGCCGGGCGTCATGTTGAGCTGCCACGGCACCGGCAGCGCCGAGACGGCCGTGCTGACGGCGGCGAGCATGGCGCCCAGGCCGAGCGCGGATCCGGTCCGCTTGCTTAACTGGAAACACTTCATCGGTCTCTACCCTGCATTTCTCTGATTCGTGTCGCCAGCGGCCGCTCGCGGCCATTGACGTTCGTTGTTCCCTGCCTGCGCGAGCAGGCCCGACAATCGCTGCGCCAGATTGCGCCGTTCCTCCTCGTTGAGAAACGCGCCGATCTCGACTTCGCGTCCGTGCGAGCGCACCAGCAGCCTGCTCGGCGCACCGCGCCAGCGTCCCGGCTGCAGCGACAACCGCGCCCAGTACGGATGAAACCGCGCCGCCTGACCGTCCGCACCCATGCGTGTGATTTCCAGACACGCCGGCGTCAGCACGATCAGCTCACCCTCCGCCGACGCACGCCAGACGCCGATCAGGCACCAGGCGACCACGCCGAGCTCCAGCACGGCGAATGCCGGCGCAAAAACGTTGCCGCGCCAGGCCGCCAGCAGTGCGAATCCCATCGCTGCCACGCCCTGGGCCGTCAGAAACAGCTTCAGACCGGCGCGCGACAACGAGCGATGCGGCAAAATCACCATCGAAACCGCGTCGCCCGGCGTCAAGGCTGGGGTTTGCTCAGTCATGCAGCTACGGCGCTTTCAAGCCCGCCATGATAGTGAGCGGGCCGCGCTCGGGCAAGCACGAAGGCCCTGTGGCACGGTCTTGGAACAGTCGTCGCGGCCGTCCGCCGGGCAGCCGTATCAACGCTCGCTCCAGCGAACAGGTTGCCCGGTTGTCGCGAGCGGGCCAACCGCGCGCGCCGGCGCCGAGATTTCGCCGCAACGCTGGTAAACTTCGCGCCCCGCGCCGCCCGCGGGATTCAGGACGCCATCGACCTTAAATGACCGCCGCCATTCTCTCTCCCGAACTTCCCGACGCGCCGGGCGCCGCGCGCGCGCTGATGACCGCCGCGTATTGCCGCGACGAGACCGAGGCGATGAAAGAGCTGCTCGGTCAGGCCGCGCTGCCGCCGGCCGAGCGCGATCTGGTGCTGACGCGTGCGACCGACCTGGTCGCGCGCGTGCGTGCCAAGGCCAGCCAGCAGTCCGCGGTCGAATCGTTCATGCGCGAATACGACCTGTCGAGCGAGGAAGGCGTGCTGCTGATGTGCGTCGCCGAGGCGCTGCTGCGCATCCCGGACAAGACGACGGCCGACAAGCTGATTTCGGACAAGCTCGGCGAGGCCAACTGGGAATCGCACCTGGGCAGGAGCGACTCGGTGCTGGTCAACGCCGGCACCTGGGGCCTGATGCTGACCGGCAAGCTCGTCACGCTGGCCGACGAAACCCAGCGCAACGTCACCGGCGCGTTCAAGCGCCTGGTCGGCCGCGCCGGCGAGCCGGTCATCCGGCTGGCCGTGCGCCAGGCCATGCGCATCATGGGCTTCCAGTTCGTCATGGGGCGCACGATCAAGGAAGCGCAGGATCGCTCGGCCGAAAAGGAAAACCGCGCGTATCGCTTTTCCTACGACATGCTCGGCGAAGCCGCGCTGACGCAGCCCGACGCCGAGCGCTATCACAAGGCCTACAAGGACGCGATCGCGGCACTGGGCGCACGCGGACCGTATGCATCGGTACTCGATGCGCCAAGCATCTCGATCAAGCTGTCGGCCCTGCACCCACGCTACGAAGTCGCCAAGCGCGCGCGTGCGCATGCCGAGCTGACGCCGAAGCTGCTCGAACTGGCGCAGCTGGCCAAGAAGAACGGCATCGGCCTGACCGTCGATGCCGAGGAAGCCGATCGCCTCGAACTGTCGCTCGACGTGATCGCGGCGGTGCATGCCGATCCGTCGCTGGCCGACTGGCACGGCTACGGCCTGGCCGTGCAGGCCTACCAGAAGCGCGCGCCGTTCGTCGTCGACTGGCTCGCCGAGCACGCGCGCAAGGTCGGCCGCCGCTATTGCGTGCGCCTGGTCAAGGGCGCGTACTGGGATTCGGAAATCAAGCGCGCGCAGGAAGGCGGCCACGCCGGCTATCCGGTGTACACGCGCAAGCCGAACACCGATGTGTCGTACCTGGCCTGCGCGCAGCGCCTGTTCGAGCACGGTGATGCGTTCTATCCGGCTTTCGCGACGCACAACGCGCACACGATCGCGGCGATCCACCGCATCGCCGAAGGACGCCCGTTCGAATTCCAGCGCCTGCACGGCATGGGCGCCGACCTGTACGGCGAAGTCATCGGCAAGCACAACCTCGACGTGCCGTGCCGTGTCTACGCGCCGGTCGGCAGCCACGAGGACCTGCTGCCGTATCTGGTGCGCCGCCTGCTCGAAAACGGCGCGAACACCTCGTTCGTCAACCGCATCGTCGATGAGTCGCTGCCGATCCGCGACCTCGTCGCCGATCCGGTCGACACCGTGCGCGGCTTCGCTTCGATTCCGCATCCGCGCATCCCGCAGCCGATCGGGCTGTTTCTCAACGCCAATCCCGGCGGCGCGCAGATCACTGTCAATCCGGCTTCTGCGCCGACGCAGAGCATCCTGAGTCAGACTTCTGCGGGGACGCAGAAGTCGTCGTCTCCACAACGGAAGAATTCCATGGGCGTGAACTTTGGCAACGACAACGAACTGCGCGCACTCGCCGAAGGTGTCGCAAAGGTCTCGACCAGTTGGAGCGCAACGCCGCTCGTGCCTGGCGCGAAGTCCGCCGAACCCGCGCAGGACGTGACCGATCCATCGGATCGGCGCCGCAAGATCGGCACCAAGCAGCAGGCCGATGCGGCGACGATCGAGCGCGCGCTCGCCAACGGCGTCGCCGCGCAGCCGGACTGGGATCACCTGCCGGCCGCGTCGCGCGCGAAGATTCTCGAATACGCCGCCGACCTGCTCGAACAGCGCCGTGCGCAATTCGTCGCGCTGCTCGTGCGCGAAGCCGGCAAGACGCTGCCGGCTGCGGTTTCGGAAGTGCGCGAAGCCGCCGACATGTGCCGCTATTACGCGGCGATGGCGCGCAAGCTCATGGGCCATCCCGAAGCGCTGCCCGGGCCGACCGGCGAATCGAACGAACTTTCACTGCACGGCCGCGGCGTGTTCGTCTGCATCAGCCCGTGGAATTTCCCGCTCGCGATTTTCACCGGCCAGGTCGCCGCCGCGCTCGCCGCCGGCAATGCCGTGATCGCGAAACCTGCAGACCAGACCGTGCTGATCGGCCACGCCGCGGTGAAACTGCTGCACGAAGCCGGCGTGCCGGAGCACGTGCTGCAGTTCGTGCCGGGCAAGGGCTCGATGATCGGCAACCTGCTGCTGACCAAGGCCGACGTTGCCGGCGTGTGCATGACCGGCTCGACCGAAACCGCGTGGACGATCAACCGCACGCTGGCCGCGCGCAATGCGCAGATCGCGAGCGCTGATTGCCGAGACCGGCGGCCAGAACGCGCTGATCGCCGATTCGTCGGCGCTGCCCGAACAGCTGGTGAAGGACGCCGTCGCCTCCGCGTTCGATTCCGCCGGCCAGCGCTGCTCGGCCGCGCGCGTGCTGTTCGTGCAGGACGACATCGCCGACAAGGTCATCGCGATGCTCGCCGGCGCCATGGACGAGTTGAAGGTCGGCGATCCGGGCCTGCTGTCGACCGACGTCGGTCCGGTCATCGACGAGCCGTCGCGCAAGGGCCTGGCCGATCACGCCGCGCGCATGGACAAGGAAGCCAAGCTGATCAAACAGGTCGCGCTGCCGGCCGACTGCGCGAACGGCACGTTCCTCGCGCCGCGCGCGTATGAACTCAAGTCGCTCTCGCAGCTGACCCATGAAGTGTTCGGCCCGATCCTGCACGTGATCCGCTGGAAAGCCAACGAACTCGACGCCGTCATCGACGCGATCAACGCCACCGGCTTCGGCCTGACGCTCGGCATCCACAGCCGCATCGATTCCACCATTGCGCATATTTCACAACGCGCCAAAGTCGGCAACTGCTACGTCAACCGCAACCAGATCGGCGCCGTCGTCGGCGTGCAACCGTTCGGCGGCGAAAACCTCTCCGGCACCGGCCCGAAGGCCGGCGGGCCGCACTATCTGCTGCGCTTCGTCACCGAACGCACGCTCACGGTCAACACGACCGCCGCCGGCGGCAATGCCTCTCTGCTGACTCTCGGCGAATAACGTTCGATAGCGCGATGCGCGCTTTAGCCCTCCCCTTCAAGGGGAGGGTTGGGTGGGGATGGGTTTGCTCCGCGCTCGTCATTCTTTAGCTCGTCATCCGGCGAAAGCCGATAACCCTCCCCTTGCAGGGGAGGGCTGGAGCGTCAGCCTTAGTCATCGAGTGCAAGCCGATCAGGTTGCCCTCGGTGTCGAACACCAGCGCGATGAAGCCGTATTGCCCGATCGACATCTTGTCATCCTTGACCCTGCCGCCGGCCTTGACGACGCGCGCGGCTTCGACGGCGCAGTCATCGCAGCCGAAATAGATGATCGTGCTGTTGCCGCCGGACGGAACACCATCCATTCTCACGAGCGCGCCGGATGTGCCGGGCTGGTCCATGTTCATTTGTGGAAATGTCCAGTACTCGAGCTCCGGCTTGCCGGGATTGTCGAGCTTTTCGATTTTCAGCTTGAACACGGATTCGTAGAACGTCTTGGCCCTGGCCATGTCCTGCACGTAAATTTCGAACCAGCGAACCGGATTGGATGGCATGACGTTTTTCCTCACTTTGCAGACGTCGACGAATCTAACGCATCTCGCGTGGCCTCCCTTCACAAAACGTTCTTCAGCGCCGGTCAGCTGCCTGCCGTTCAGCTGGCGTGCCGCGCGCACGGCGCAAAGTCGACTACGTCAACACCTTTGGGGAGTCCACCATGTCGATCGTTCGAACGCTGCTGTTGACTGCGTTGGCGCTCGATTGCGCGAGTGCCATGGCCAAACCGGCCGCAGCAAAATCCGCGCCCGCGGTTGCGCTCAGCGTGACGTTGAACCAGGGCGAGGTCGCGCGCTGGCCCGGTATTGCGGCGAAATCCTGCGTGCTCGGGCAATAAGAAATATCCGGCGGTCGATTCGGTCTGCTACTACCCGTTCGATGTCGAAGCCCAGCCGGGCCGCCATGCCGATCGCGGTGATCGACCAGGACGGCAAGCGCCACAACGCGACCGCGATCGTCGAAAAAGTCGATCGGCCGAAGGTCGACATCACTCTCAAGGACGATACGTATATCAACGTGTCGAAGGAAAACCAGAAACGCGCATCACAGGAGCGCGAGGCCGTGCTCAAGCTCTTTGCCGCGGCGATCGACGAGCCGCAATTTTCGCTGCCG
Organism: uncultured Gammaproteobacteria bacterium; assembly: GCA_963738115.1. Taxonomy (GTDB): domain Bacteria; phylum Pseudomonadota; class Gammaproteobacteria; order Xanthomonadales; family Rhodanobacteraceae; genus Rudaea. The sequence continues at coordinate 224,401 of CAVTVN010000009.1, forward strand.
CTCGGCGCGCCGGCATCGCCATTGCCCAAGAACGAGGACGACTTCGGCAGCCTGCGCACGTTCAATGGCAAGGTCGAAAGCCAGCACACCGGCCGCGACTATCCGGTAAACGAGGGCAATTCGGTCCGAGCGATCGCGGCCGGTCGCGTCGTGCTCGCCGACGAGCACTTCCTGACCGGCAACAGCGTCTACATCGACCACGGCGACGGCATGGTCAGCGCGAGTTTCCACATGACCTCGCTCAGCGTGAAAGCCGGCGACGAGGTCAAGCGCGGCCAGGCGATCGGTAAGGTCGGCGCGACCGGACGCACCAGCGGCACGCATCTGCACCTGGGTACCGCTGGCTCGCGGCGCGCGTCGATCCGCAGCCCTGCTCGACAGCCCGCTGCAACTGCACGAGGTCGGCGAGAAGCCCGCGGTCGCCGAACACAAGGAAGAAAAAGCGAAAGCCGAGCCGAAGGAATCGAACCGCTCGATCCGGCGCGACGACGAGGGCTGACACGGATGGCGCCTGCGCATGATTTGCGCTTTGACGTGAATAATGAGCGCGGCAACGCCTCCACTTCACGGCGCTGTTTAACACGAACCTAACGAACGCCGACCGCGGCGCAGGCGGCAAACGACGGGCCATGCGGTAAAGTAGCACCATGTATCTGGAGTACTACGGCCTCAAAGAGGCGCCCTTCTCGATCACCCCCGATCCGCGCTACGTGTTCCTGTCCGAGCGCCACCGGGACGCGCTCGCGCATCTGCTGTACGGCATCGGCAAGGGCGGCAGCGGCGGCTTCGTGCAGCTGACCGGCGAGGTCGGCACCGGCAAGACGACGCTGTGCCGGCTGCTGCTCGAACAGTTGCCGGAGCACACGCGCGTCGCGCTCGTGCTCAATCCGAAGCTGTCGCCGGTCGAGCTGCTCGAGACGATCTGCGAGGAGCTCAAGCTCGACATCGGCGGCGGCGCGGCAGCCTCAAGGCTCTGGTCGATACGCTCAACGCCTACCTGCTCGACGCCTACGCGCAGGGCCTGCGCGTCGTGCTGATCGTCGACGAGGCGCAGAACCTGTCGACCGATTCGCTCGAGCAGATTCGCCTGCTGACCAATCTCGAGACGCCGACGCAGAAACTGCTGCAGATCATTCTTCTCGGCCAGCCGGAACTGCGCGAGAAGCTCGGCGACACCGAACTGCGCCAGCTCGCGCAGCGCATCACCGCGCGCTATCACCTGACGCCGCTCGACCGCGCCGAAACCGAAGCCTACGTGCGCCACCGCGTCGCCGTCGCGGGCGCCGCGCAGCTGCCGTTTTCGCGGCTCGGCCTGCGCGCGCTGTACCAGCGCTCCGGCGGCGTGCCGCGCCTGATCAACATCATCGCCGACCGCGCACTGATGGCCGGCTTCGCGCGCGAGCAGGATTCGATCGGCGAGCGCCTCGTCGATCGCGCCGCCGACGAAACACTGCCCGGCCACGCGCGCTACTGGATGCGCCACTACGGTCGCTGGGCCGCCGCGGCCTTGCTGTGCTGCTCGCCGCCGGCTTGCGTTGAACTGGTACCAGCATCGCGAAGCGCAGACGCCGGTGCAGGCCGCCGTGCCGCCGCCTGCGCCGTCGCGCCGCCGCCGCCGGATGCCGAGACGCTCGCCACGATCGCGCGCTCGACGCAGCGCTGCAGGGCAACGGCGAATCCGAACTGGCTGCGTGGACGCAACTGCTGGCGCGCTGGCAGGTCAAGTCCGGACGATGTCTCGGTGCGCGACGCCGCGCGCTGCCAGAGCGCGGTGTTCGCCGGACTCAATTGCCTGCGCGGCCACGCGACGCTCGAGCAGCTCGCGCGCTTCGACCGGCCGCTGATCCTGTCGCTGCACGCAGGACGGCGCCAGGCTACGCGCTGCTGCAGGGCGTCGGCCGGCAAACCGCGTCGTGCTCGAATTTCGGCGGCGAGCGCGTGAGCTTGAGCACCGACAAGCTGTCGCGAGTTCTGGAACGGCGAGTTCGTCGCGGTATGGCGCCTGCCGGACGACGTGCCGGCGACACTGCAGCGTCGGCGATGCCGGGCCCGGCGTCGCCTGGGTCAAGGCGCAGGCTCGCGCGCATGGACGGCGCCAAGGCCGCGGATCCGGTCCGGCATTTTTCGATGCCGACGCTGGAGGAGCGCGTCCGCAAGCTGCAGATCGCCTACGGCATCAAGCCCGATGGCATCGTCGGTCCCGAAACGCTGTTCGCGTTGTCCGCGCTCGATGAAAGCGGCCCGCACCTGGCCCGCGAAGTCAATTTGTAGGAGTCATCGGAAAACTACGGGCCCTCGCGACTGTCGTAAGGCCGGCGTCTTGGCGCCTGCGGCGGGACGACGGCGTTGGGCGCAAACCGCCGTCGCGTTTCTCGACCGAATGGACGCCCGTGTACACTGCATGTGCGGCGCTGCGGGATGGAGCCTGGCCTGAATGACCGGGTCGACATCTTCGCTCGCCGCGGTCTTTTTCAAGATCGCTCCACCCACAAGATTTCGACATGTCCCTGATTCTGGAAGCGCTGAAAAAATCCGAAGCGCGGCGCCAGCTCGGCGAAGCGCCGGGCCTCGGCACGCCGTTCACCGTGGCGCGGCGACGGCGCAGTCCGTTGCCGATCATCGTCCTGCTGGTCCTGCCGCTGCCGCGGTTTCGGCTGGTACTACGTGCGCCAGCAGCCGCGCCATGCGGCAGCGGGCGAAACCGGCCGGCGAAGCGCCCGCGCGCCGGCGACAGTCGTGGCGGGCCCCAATCCGCAGACAACCGCGGCTGCCAGGCGAAGCCGTCGTGCGCTGAACCGGTTCAATGCACCGACGGCAACGCCACGCACGCGCGGTGGCGACCGGCCGAACGCGGCGCGGTCACCCTTCACCGGTCCCGGCGCGCCAGGCGCGCGCAACACCGATCCGCGCATCCGCGTCGGCGAATCTGCAGGCTGCGGCGGGCAAGTCGGCACCGATGAGGTGGTGGACGCGCAGGGCGCAGCGCGTTGGCGCGACCAACGCTGCCGCACCGGCGCGCGTGCGGCCGAAGCCGGCTCCCGGCGACGCAAGGTCCCGCTCCGCGCGACCGAAACCGCGCAGCCGACGACGACACATCGCCGACGCCGGGGGCTGCCGCCACGACCAGCGTCGCCGCCGCAAGCCCCAGGCCAGTCGCGGTGCCGCAAACAGGTTCCACCGCTGCCCGCGCCAGCGCACCGCAACCGGCGCCGGCGCCAGACACCGGCAGCCGCTGCCCAAGCCGCACCGGACATGCCGCTGTACTACGAATTGCCGTTCAACGTGCGCAAGGACCTGCCGACGCTCACCGTCAGCATGCATGTCTACGCCGCCGTTCCGGAGCAGCGTTTCGTCGTGATCGACGGCGAGCGCAAGGTCGAAGGCGAAGCCATCAAGGAGGGACTGACGCTGCGCGAAATCCGTTCCGACGGCATCGTGCTCGAGTTCCGCGGCCAGAAATTCTTCTACCCGCGTCCGGGCCGCTGAGCGGCCTAAGCGCATGTTCGTGCGCGTCGACCAGAGGCGCAAGCCACATCTGCCCTGGGCGACGATCGCGATCATCGGCGGTTGCGTGCTGATTTCGCTGTGGCTGGCCGGCCTGCCTGCGGACGAGCATCTGCAATGGCTGCGGCACTGGGGCACGGTCCCGGCGAAACTGCTCGATCCGCAGGCGCCGACGCTGCGCCAGCTGTTCGAATTGCGCGGCTGCGCCTGGTCACGGCGTTGTTCATCCACGCCGACTGGCTGCATCTGGCCGGCAATCTGCTGTTCCTGATGATCTTCGGACTGCCGGCCGAGCGCGCGCTCGGCTCGTGGCGATTCCTCGCGCTGTTCATCATCGGCGGCGCGCATCGCCAATCTGTGCGGCGCGCTGACGCTGGCCAGCGCGAATGAGCCGATCGTCGGATCGAGCGGCGGCGTTTCCGCCGTCGTCGGCGCCTATCTCGCGCTGTTTCCGCGCGCCCGCCTCGGCCTGGTGATTCCGCTCGGGCTGTTTCTCGAATTCGTGCGCATCCCCGCGCCGCTGCTGATCGGATTCTGGATCCTGCTGCAGGTGCTGTTCACGTTCGTCGGCCCGGCATTCGGCGCGGTCGTATGGTGGACGCACATCGCCGGCTTCCTGATCGGCATCGTCTTCGCCCTGATCTCGCGGCCGGCGATTGCGCGGCGGTTGCGTCAATAATCTTCGTTGAGGCAAGGCTTCCGCGCAGCTCCGCTGCGCGGGTTACTTTTGCCATTACTCCGGGCATCCTGCCCTCCGCCGCTACGCGGCCAGCTATGCTGTTCGCGCCGCTCCTGCGGCGCAGTGCGCAAAAGTAACCAAAACGCTAGGCACCGGACGCGGTGCCCCGCCGCGCATCATGCGCGGCGGGGTGTACCTGCGCTTCTCGGCGACGGCGGGGTCGTCTGGCAGTACATCCGTGTACTGTCAGCGAACGCGGCGATCATCGCGCGCGCCCCTGCGGGCATTTTCCGCCGTCGCCTGCGATGCTCGGCACCGCGAACGGCGCCCTGGATCCACGAATCCGTGCATCCCTGCACTACCTCGAGGAGTAGGGATGCGCTTGCTTCTGCGGCAGGATGCCGCCCGAACGGGGCCCCTGTGGCGCGGCGAGGGTGCGCAGGATCAGTCCGCAGGAGGGCGCACACGATGTGCGCCCGTTCGCTGAATGTACACGGACGTACATCCAGCGAACCCCGGAGCACCCTCGCGAACTCGCAGGGCAGGATGCCCGGAGAGCGCGCCGCCGGGGGTGGATTCTCTTGGTTACTTCTCTTTGGCCAACAAGAGAAGTAACCCGCTCGCCCGCAGGCGAGTGGAAGCTCTGCACTTAAAGGAAGCAAGAAGAGAGAGCGGATTACAAGGGATTCCTGCGCTGCCGATTCGGGCGATGTCGCTGAAGCGAATGACGCACAGCAAGAGAGAAACGAGGAAACCCATCCCACCCGACCCTCCCCTTGAAGGGGAGGGTTGATGCGCGCGGCACGCGCGCCACATAGCCTGGGCGTTACAATGCCGTCATGCGCAGCAAGAAATTATACAAAGTGACATTCCTCAGCCAGGGCAAGGCGATCGAGGTCTACGCGCGCCATGTCGGCAGCAGTGCACTGTGGGGATTCACCGAAGTCGGTGAGCTCGTGTTCGAGCAGGGCGAAGGCGTGGTCGTCGATCCGACCGAGGAAAAGTTGCGCGACGAGTTCAAGGATACGAAGGTGCTGCACCTGCCGATGCAGTGCATCGTGCGCATCGAGGAGGTCGAGAAGCGTGGTCCACTGTCGATACGCGACGCGGAGAGCGGCGAGAAGATCATGCCGTTTCCGTTAGCGCCGCCACGAGCGGGCGGCAAATGACCTCAGGATGAGGTCATCCCGTGCAGGCCATGGATGGCCGACGACACGGGATCCAGCTTTCAATCAAAAAATGAAGTCATCCGTGCAGGCCATCGAATGCCAATGACACGGGATCCAGCTCTAGATAACATATGAAATCGTCCCGGCAGCTGGAACCCGATGACGCGGATCCAGTTTCGATCATTGCGGCGCGCGTCGATCAGCCCTTCTTTCGGGCTGCGCAGCGGCGGTATTCGGCACGAGCGGCTTGTGTTGCAGCGCCAGACCCTTGAGCAGGTTCAATGCCTCGCTGAGTGCATAGTCATCGAGGTTGTCGCTTTTCTTGCCGCCGTCCTCGCGCTTGTCTTTTTCGTGCTCGCCCTTGAGATGATTGGGCAGGTCGCGTTCGCCGGTGATCAGTCCGGGCGGCGAATCGCGCACGGTCAGCTTGAGATCCGCCAGCTCGATGTCGGGCTGGATGCCGGCGGCCTGGATCGAGGTGCCGCTCGGCGTGAAGTAGCGCGCGGTGGTCAGCTTGACCGCGTGCGTGTCGTCGAGCGGCAGCACGGTCTGCACCGAACCCTTGCCGAACGTGCGCCGGCCCATGATCAGCGCGCGATGATTGTCCTTCAGTGCGCCGGCGACGATTTCGGCCGCCGATGCGGTGCCGTTGTCGACCAGCACGACCATCGGCGCGCCGTCGAGCAGATCGCCCGGCGTCGCGCTGAAACTCAGGTCGGTCTCCTTCAGGCGCCCCCTCGTGCTGACGATCATGCCGCTGTCGAGGAAAACGTCGCTGATCTCGACCGCGGAGGTGAGCAGGCCGCCCGGATTGCTGCGCAGGTCGAGCACGGCGCCGCGCCATGCCTCCTGCTTGCCGCGCAGCTTGGCCAGCTTGATTCAGCTCGGCGCCGGTGTCCTCCTGGAACTGGGTGATGCGAATGTAGGCGTAGCCCGGATCGAGCCGGCGCACGCGCACGCTGGCGACCTTGATCGACTCGCGCATCAGCTTGATGTCGATCGGCACGCTGGCGCCTTCGTGCAGGACGCTGAGCGTGACCGAGCTGCCCGACTTGCCGCGCAGCAAGTTGACCGCGTCGTTGACGTTGTCCGGAGTGATGGTCTTGCCGTCGATGCGCACGATGATGTCGCCTGCCTTGATGCCGGCGCGCTCGGCCGGCGTGTCGTCGATCGGGGCGACGACGCGCAACGTGCCTTCGGCCGGGAGGACTTCGAGGCCCAGGCCGTCGTAGCTGCCGCTGGTGTCTTCGCTGAGCTCGTCCATGGCGCGCTGATCGAGATATTCGCTGTGCGGATCGAGTCCGGCGAGCAGGCCATGAATCGCCGCCTGCATCAGCGTCTTGTCGTCGACCGGCTCGACGTAGGCCTGCTTGACGAGACTGAAGACCGCGGCGAACAAGCGGATGTCCTCCATGCTGACGCTCCGGCTTGCCGGCGCCGCCGCCGTTGCGGCCGGCGCTTGATGGACTGGCGGGCTTGTCGGCGTCGGCGGCGAAAGCGACCGCAGAGCAGGACAAGAGCAGCGAAAGCGCAGGATCGGAACATGGCAGTAACTCTCGAAAGCGATTGGATTATAGGACTTGATGCGCTAATGGGGAAGTGACGACGCCGCATCCAGGCGCGCGCGTCCATCGGCTTGCCTTCGCGCGCAGCTCGAAATAGAGCCCCGGCGACTTGCCCGCCGCTGGCGCCGCTGGTCGCGATGATTTCGCCCGCATCGACCCAGTCGCCGACGTCCTTCAGCAGCGTTTCGTTGCAGCCGTAAAGACTCAGATAGCCGTCGCCGTGATCGACGATCAGCATCAGGCCATAACCCCGCAGCCAGTCGGCGAACACCACGCGGCCGTGCGAAACCGCATGCACTCGCCGCCATCTGCCGCTGCGATCAGGATTCCGTGCTGTCGCCCGTCTTCGCCGGCGCCAGACGGTACCTTGCCTTTCAACGGCCAGGCGAGTCGACCGCGCATCGGCGCGAAGGGTTCGGCGCCGGCGATCTGCTTCGGAATGTCGGCGAACATGTCGCGCAGTTTTTCGAGCCGCCACAGTGCTTTTTCGTCCTTGCCGAGTGCCGCGGGGCGGCTCTGCTGGTCCTTCAGGTTCGCGTCGAGCTCGCCGAGCATCTGCCGCGTTCGCTGCGCTCGCTTTCAGTGGCGTTCCTCGCCGCGCGCGCATCGCGCGACTGGCCAGCTCGGCGGTTTTCTGCTGGATCGACTCCTGCACATTGGCAAGCGCTCGAGATCCTTGCTCAACTGGTCGATGTGGCCGATGCGCGCGCGCTCGAAATAGCGGTAGTAGGCGAGCACGCGGCGATGGCGGCGACGTCGTTCTGCTGCAGCAGCAGTTTCAGTTCCTCGTTGCGGCCGAGCGCGTAGGCCGAGCGCAGCAACGCGGCGAGCGCATCGCGCTGTGTCTTCAGCGAGGTTTCGAGTGCGTCGCGCTGCGCATCGAGTTTGTCGAGCTGCGCCTGCTGTGATCGATTTTTTCATCGAGCGCGTGCACGTCTTTGGCGACCGCGGCGAGCTTCGTCTCCTTCGCGCGCAGACGCCCGTGCATCGCTGCGCGCGTCTTCGGTGGCGCGTTGCTGTTCGCAGCACTTTGATCTCGGCGCGCACGCTGTCGAGTTTCTGGCCGCGCCTCGCGTTCCTGCGCGGGCGCTGCGGACTGCGGCTCCTCCGCTTGGGCGTGCGCGCCCGCGGCCACATCGCGATGCCGGCGACCAACAGCGACCTCGCGCGCGTCGACTGCGTCTGTGCATTCCGGAATACATCGACGTAGTGCAGGGATGGACGGATGCGGGATCAACGGCGACGTTCGCGGTGCCGAGCATCGCAGGCTGAGCGGGATAAAGCCCGGAGGGGCGCGGCGAAGGATCGCCGCGTCGCGAAGCAGTACAGGGATGTACTGTCGAGCGACGCCGCGCAGCCGAGAAGCGCAGGGAATTTCGATTCGCAGGATGCGAATCGGAACGCCGCGCCCGGCGCCTAGCCTTTTGCCTACTTTTGGGCAATGCCAAAAGTAGGTCGCTCGCCCGAAGGGTGAGCGAAAGCTTTGCCTGAAAGCGAAGGAAAGGAGAAAGGCCCTGGATTCCGGCCTTCGCGGGAATGACAAGAAAAGAACGAAGCATCGACACCAACCTTCGCCGTGAAGGAGAGCGCAAAAGGCAACGAGCGCGGCGCGGACGATCCAGCCCAAGACAATCGGCTGTTGAACGCGCAGGCAAGAAACCAGAGAGGAAAAGACATCAAGGGAAGCGCACGAGTGAATGGCCGGTCATCTCGGCCGGCTGCGGCAGATCCATCAGCGCAAGCACGGTCGGCGCAAGATCGCGGAGCGCGCCGTGCGCAGCGTCGCCTTGCGTCCGACATAGACCAGCGGCACCGGCCCGACCGTGTGCTGCGTGTGCGGCAGCCGTCGCATCGAGCATCTGTTCGAGATTGCCGTGATCGGCGCTGATCAGCATTTCGCCGCCGGCTGCGACGATCGCCTCGGTAAGGCGTCCGAGCGCCGACGTCGACGGCTTCGGCCGCCTTGATCGCCGCGTCGATGCCGGTGTGGCCGACCATGTCGGCGTTGGCGATGTTGCAGACGATGAAATCGAACTGCGACGCGATCGCCTCGACGAGTTTGTCGGTGACTTCGGGGCAGCTCATCTCCGGCTTTCAGATCGTACGTCGCGACATGCGGGCTCGGCACGAGGATGCGTTCCTCGCCCGCGAACGGCGCTTCGCGGCCGCCGGAGAAGAAGAACGTCACGTGCGCGTATTTTTCGGTTTCGGCGATGCGCAGCTGCGTGCAGGCCGAGCGACGCAAGGTATTCGCCGAGCGAGTTCTGCATCGATTGCGGCGGGTACGCGATCGCCGTCACCGCGAGTTCGGCTCTGTAATCGTAGGGTCACGAACGCCGACAATGTGATCGCGCGCGCACGCGGGAATCCGGCGAACATCGGCATCGACGAATGCATGCGAGAGCTCGCGCGCGCGATCGGCGCGGAAGTTCATGAACACGACCGCGTCGCCATCGGCGAATCGTCGCGCCGTTGCCGACGACGGTCGGCTTGACGAATTCGTCGTTCTCGTCGCGTGCGTAGGCGCGATCGAGCGCGGCGAGCGCGTTCGCGGCGTGGAACGGCGATTCGGCGTCTGCGATCGCATCGTAAGCGAGCTTGACGCGGTCCCAGCGCTTGTCGCGATCCATCGCGAAGTAGCGACCGCTGACGCTGGCGATGAACGCGCCCGGATCGCGCGCATTTCGCTGCGAGCTTCTCCAGCGACGCGCGCGCGCTTCGCGGCGGCGTGTCGCGGCCGTCGAGGAACGCATGCACGGCGATGCGCGCCACGCCCGCGGCGCGCGCGAGATCGAGCATCGCGAAGATGTGGTCTTCGTGGCTGTGCACGCCACCCGGACGAGCAGGCCGAACACGTGCAGCGTGCCGCCAGCGTACTGGCCGCATCGCAGGCGCCGGCGAGCGCGGCATTGTCGAAAAAACTGCCGTCGGCGATCGCGGCGTCGATGCGCGTCAGATCCTGGTAGACGACGCGGCCCGAGCCGATGTTCATGTGGCCGACTTCGGAATTGCCCATCTGTCCGTCGGGCAGGCCCACGTGCTCGCCGTGCGTCTCGACCAGCGTGTGCGGATAGTCCGAGCAGGCGCCGCCAGTTCGGCGGGTTCGCCTCGCGCGATCGCGTTGTTGGCGCGTTCCTCGCGATGGCCCCAGCCATCGAGGATCAGCAGCAGGACGGGCTTGGGTCGCGCCATGAGTCGGTTCCGCTAGGAGAAATCGGCTGCCCATGCTAGCGGAGCCGCAGTGGCGCGCGATGCGCGCCGTCGCCAGGACCGGCGCGACGCGGATTAAACCTTGCGCACCCGCGGCGTCGATAAACCCGAACGGCCAATACGCGCATCAGAGTCAGCATGCCCCCCGGAGTCCGCCCATGAAACGCACCATCATCACCGCCTGCTACCGCCTTTCGCTCGCCCTCGCGTTCGCGGCCCGCGCCCGCGGCGGCGACGTCGACAAGGTCAACGGCTCAATCCACATCGAACAGACCAGCAGGCCGGCGAGCTCAGCACCGTCAATGGCGGCATCGACAGCGGCGGAACGCGCACGCGAAAGTGTCGACCGTCAACGGCGGCATCGAGCTCGGCGACCGCGTGACGGTCGATTCGGTCGAAACGGTCAACGGTGGCATCGAGCTCGGCGAAGGCCCCGGGTCGCCACGGACGTCGAAGCGGTCAACGGCCACATCGCGCTCGCGCACGGCGCCGACGTCGCCGGCAAGGGTCGCAACGTCAACGGCGCGCATCAAGCTCGATGCGGCGCACGTCGGCGGCGGCATCGAAACGGTCAGCGGCGATGTCGAGATCGGCGCGAATTCGCGCGTCGAAGGCGGCTTGCTCGTCGAGCAGCCGCACGGCTGGTTTCGCAAGGGCAAGAAGCCGCGCATCGTGATCGGTCCGCACGCGGTCGTCGACGGCAAGCTCGAGTTCCGTCGCGAAGTCGATCTTTACGTCAGCGACACCGCGACGATCGGCGCGATCACGGGCGCGACGGCGAAGAAGTTCACGGGCGATCATCCGTAGCGCGCACCGCAAGCAGTCGATTCCAGCCGTCAGACGCGGCTGATGCCGCGGTCTTTTTTTGCGCCGGGCAGGGAACCTTCCTAGAATCGGATCGACATCGATTCCGGAAACCGACATGCGCTTCTCCGCTTCTCGCTTTTCGCTCTATTGCTCGCATGCATCGCCGCCGCGTGCGGCAAGCAGGAACCCGCGCCGCCGGCGCCGACCACTGCCGCGCCAGACCGCGCGCCGGTCCGCCAAGCGCCGAAGGTCATTCCTCGCCCGCGATCACGGCCGAGGATTTCGCCGCACGTGTGCAGAAGATTTCCGGCGACGCTTTCGAGGGCCGCAAGCCCGGCACGATCGGCGAGCGCATGACGACGGCGTGGATCAAGGATCAGTTCGAACAGATCGGTCTCAAGCCCGGCAACAAAGCCGACTGGTTCCAGACCGTGCCGATGGTCGAGACAACGCTGCTCGATGCCGGACGCGGTCGCGCTCGACGTCGCCGAGGGCGGTAACGAGGAATTCGCGTATCGCACCGACATGATCATCAATTCGCTCGAGGCAGCCAGGTCGAGATCAAGGAATTCGCCGATCGTGTTCGTCGGTTACGGCGTCGTCGCGCCCGAGCAGAACTGGAACGACTACGCGGGGCTGGACGTGAAGGGCAAGACAGTGATCGTGCTGGTCAACGATCCCGGCTGGGGCAATCACGACGAAACGCTGTTCAAGGGCAACGCGCTGACCTACTACGGCCGCTGGACCTACAAGTACGAGGAAGCCGCGCGCCAGGGCGCGGCCGCGTGCCTGATCGTGCACGAGACGGGCGGCGCGCGGTTATCCGTGGGAGGTCGTCGTCAACAGCTGGACCGGCCCGCAGGATGCGTTGCCGCCGCGCGAGGATCCGGCGCCGCGGCTGCCGGTCGCCGGCTGGCTCACGACCGAAGCCGCGCGACGCCTTTTCGCGAAGGCCGGCGCGAACTTCGACGAGCTCAAGAAGAGCGCGGACATGCGCGGCTTCAAGCCGATGGCGCTCGACGCGAAGCTCTCGACGAATTCAAGAACCGGATCGATAATACGAGCTCGGAAAACGTGATCGGAATGATCCGCGGCAGCACGCGGCCGGACGAAGTCGTCGTCTACAGCGCGCACTGGGATCATCTGGGCAAGGATCCGCGATCAAGGGCGACGGCATCTACAACGGCGCGATCGACAACGGTACCGGCATCGCGGCGCTGATCGAGATCGCCGAAGCGTTCGCGCACCAGGATCCGCCGCCGCAACGCTCCTTGCTGTTCTGCGCGATGACGCTCGAGGAAGCGGGCCTGCTCGGCTCGCGCTACTACGTGACGCATCCGGCGTTTCCGCTCGACAAGACCGTCGCGGACATCAACATGGATGCGCTGCCGATCGGCCGCGCAAAGGACATCGCGGTCATCGGCTGGGGCCAGTCGGAGCTCGACGACGACATCAAGGATGCGGCGGCTGCCGAAGGACCGCACGATCGTGCCGGACGAGACGCCGGAGAAAGGCTTTTTCTTCCGTTCGGACCAGCTCAATTTCGCGCGGCTCGGCGTGCCGGTGCTGTATGCGCGATCGGGGCTCGACTCGTCGACGGCGGCGAGGAGGCCGGACGCAAGCGCCTACGCCGACTACACCGCGAACCACTATCACAAGCCGGCCGACGAATACGATCCCGAGATGGGACCTCCGCGGCGTGATCGAGGACGTGACGGCGCTCTACGCGGTCGGCAAGCGCCTCGCCGGCGAGACGGCAATGGCCGCAGTGGAACAGCGACAGCGAGTTTCGCACGGCGCGCGAGGCAACGCCGAAAGCGGGCGGCAAATAGCCGCGTGCACCGGGCAGAAGCGAAGACGCTTATGCGGCTTGTTCGCGCCCTTGCAGAAGCGCACGCAATTTGTCGATCGCCACCGGCTTGAGCAGGTGGTGGTCGAAGTCCGCCTCGGTGATGCGGAGCCGGTCCTCCGATGTTGCCCCCAGCCGGTCAGGGCGATCAGCACGACCGAAGTCGAGCCCCGCTTCGTACTGCGCAGGCGGCGGGCGAGCTGGCGTCCGTCCATGCCCGGCGCTGCCGATGTCCAGGATGCAGACGGCCGGACGGACGGATGCGGCAATGGCCACGGCTTCCTCGCCGTCGTAGGCGACCGAGGTTTCGGCACCGATTGCCCTCAGCAGCGCCGCCAGGCTGTCCGCAGCCTCACGGTTGTCATCGACAATCAGGATGTGGCCGGACACTCGGCCATACTCCGAAACAGGCGCGACGCCATCGACATCGACTGCTCTGGCCGCAGCCAGCAACGGCAGCGTGACGACGAGTTCACTGCCGGCGCCCGCCCCCGGCACTGTATGCACGGACCGTCCCGCCATGCAGTTCCACCAGGCTCTTGACGAGAGTCAGTCCGATTCCCAGCCCGCCCTGTGCAGCGCTCGACGTGTCGGTGACCTGGACGAACGTTCGAATATCGAGGCCAGCATGTCGCGCGGGAATGCCCATTCCGTTGTCGCGCACAGTGACGCATGCGGCGCCGTCATGGTGTTCGACCGTGACGGCGGTGCGGCCGCTGGCCGGAGTATACTTTGCGGCATTGTTGAGCAGATTGGAAAAAACCTGGGTCAGTGCGCACCCGGTCCCCGCGCACTTTCAGCGATTCGTCGGACAGCAGCAGTTTCGAGCTCGTGCCGCGCGCCATTCAGAAGCGGCCGGCTCAGATCAACGGCATCGGCGACCACCTCGTCAAGCGCGAGCACTTCGGGCCTTAGCTCGATCTTGCCACGCGTGATTCGCGAAACTTCCATCAGGTCGTCGATCAGGCGGGCCATGTGTTGGACCTGGCGCTCCATCATCGCGTAGTGCGGCTGGGCCGCGTCGGGATTGAGCTGACTGATCTGCAGAAGGGCGAGCGCGGTCGTCAGCGGCGCGAGGGGATGCGGAGTTCGTGTGCGAGCGTTGCCAGGAACTCGGTCTTGCGTTGATCGGCCAGGCGCAGTCCCTGCATCACCGTGCGCAAGTCGTATTGGCGCTTGCGGGCCCGAAGGGCCCACCCACGGACTGATCAGGGAAAAAATGCGGATCGGCCGTTCGATGACCGCGAAGTTCGCCGGCATTTCCATCGCAAATCGATGATGGCGATCGAGTCAGCGCCGGTGCGCGCGAGGATCAGGACCGGAAGATCCGACCAGGACGGCTGCTTCCGAGGATCGCAAGCACGGCGCAAAAGGCCGCATCGTCAGGAACTCCTCGGCAATCAAGAGCGCTCCCGCGCCTGTGTTCGATCTCCCGCGCAAGTTCGGGCACTGAGTAGACGCATGCGCCGTGATTCCGGCGCCCTCGAGTACGGATTTTGTCAACGCCGCATCTTTGCCAGTCACCGTCCTGATCAGCACGCGAAAATCATTAGAACCCGGCACTTCCTCGTTCAGGCGGCTTTGCTTCTCGGCTCGTCGACACGGTCGGAACGCCCGTGAATATCCCGCGGAACTGTCTCAGCGGCGGGCCCACATGGATTCCGTTCTCGCTCATCGTGAAGTCGCGAATGGTGCGTTCGTGCGCGCCTCCACGTTTCTTCATCACGGAGATAGCCTGCCGGACCTTGCCGTTCGCCTCGAAATAGCGCAGCAGCACGACGGCGTCCGCAAGGTAACTCGCATCCACCGGCGTCTGCATCTGCATCCCGATCAGGCCGTGCTGTGCGCCAATCAGCAGCGTCGCCACACCGGCCTGGCCGAGAAAAGTCAGCAGTTCGTGCAATTGCACGATCAGAAAGCGCTCGTCGGCATCGCATTGAGATAGCCGTTGAGGCTGTCGATGATGACGACCGTGGCCTTCCTCTTGACACCTCCTTGCGTATGTCGTGAACGAGTTCGCCGGGAGAAAGCTCGGCCGGATCGATCTGCCGCAGCGCGATGCTTCCCGCCTCAAATGCGCTTGCACGGACATGCCCATGCCTTCACAGCGCGAGCGCAAGGTGTTGATGCTCTCGTCGAATATGAAAACGGAGGCCTTTCGCCGCGGTTCGCCGCGGCAATCGCGAACTGCATCGCGGTCGATTTGCCGGTACCCGGCGCACCGACGAAAAGCGTGCTCGTGCCTTTTTCAATTCCGCCGCCGAGCAAATCGTCCAATTCCGATATGCCGCTCGGCAACTTCGACTGCACGACGTCTGCTGCGTGTTCGGAGCGACCAGGCTCGGAAAGACCGTCAGGCCGCCCGGCCGATCTTGTAGTCATGGTATCCGCCGCGAAAGTTCTGACCGCGATACTTCACGACCACAAGCGCCGGCGTGCCGCGCCATAATCCGAGTGGACCTGTTCCAGACGAATGACCGCGTGCGCGATGCTTTGCACCTGCAAATCGTGTTCGCTCGCGGTCAGGTCATCCAGAAGAAGGACCGTGCAATCTCGTCCCGAAAAAAAATGCTTTAGTGCGAGAATTTGCCGACGATAACGCAACGCACTACCGAAGAAAAGGTGCACTCCGAGAGTGAGTCCCATACCACTCTCGAAGGCTTCATGCGGATGACGTCATCGAGAACGCGTTTTGTCGTTTCTCCCAGTTCGACCTCCGATGGATGGAACATCGTGTACTGCTCGTCCGGCGCCAGACTTTCCTGCGCAGGCAACATTTGCGTATGTGAACCTCGTCAAATCCCATCCATGCGATATGGCAACCCCTTTCCAACTCCTGATCCGTCTCGGACAGGGTGACATACAACACGGACTCGCCATTCTTCGCACCCTCCATGAG
Organism: uncultured Gammaproteobacteria bacterium; assembly: GCA_963738115.1. Lineage (GTDB taxonomy): Bacteria > Pseudomonadota > Gammaproteobacteria > Xanthomonadales > Rhodanobacteraceae > Rudaea. The sequence continues at coordinate 240,083 of CAVTVN010000009.1, forward strand.
AAACTGCAGCGCCAACGTCGTCTTGCCGGCGCCGGGCATACCTTCCATGACATAGAGGCGGCCCTTCGTGAGGCCCCCGCCAAGGATATTGTCCAGCCCGGCGACGCCGGTGCTCACCAGCTCGCTGCCGCTGGGATGTTCCGATTTGTCGGGTGGTGACATGAATCGACTCCGTGGGCCGCCGAGGCATTAGCGTCGGGCCCATCGTATGCCATACGTGATCGGCAATGGAACGGCTGTGGACCGTGCACGGCACGATGCCGCACAATTACCCAGACCGGTCGAACGTTAACTGAACGGATCGTGCCCATTCTCGTTCTCGTTTCGCTTGCCTTGCAGATCGCCTGCGCCGTGCACGTGGTGCGCAGCGGCCGGCAGCTGTACTGGATCTGGATCCTGCTGATCGGCTCGTACCTGGGCGTGATCGTCTATGTCATCGCCGCGGTGATTCCCGATCTGCGCAACGACCCGCGCAGCCGTCAGGCCGCGCGCAAACTGGTCAACACCTTCGATCCGGAACGGCAACGGCGCAGCATCCAGCAGCGTCTGGAAATCGCCGATACGGTGAACAATCGTCGCGTGCTCGCCGAGGAATCGATGAAGCTCGGCGATTATGCGAGTGCGGCCGACTGTATCGTTCGGTGCTCAAGGGCGTGTATGCGAACGATGCGAGTTTTCTGCTCGGCCTGGCGCAGGCGCAGGCCGGACAGAACGACTTTGCCGGCGCGCGCGACGACGCTCGACACGCTGTATGCCGCGCACGCGGATTTTCGCTCCAGCGATGCCGAGCTGTTGCGTGCGCGCGTGCTCGAAGCGCTCGGCGATCGGGCCACGGCGCTGGAACATTACCGCGCGCTTGCAACCAGCTATCCCGGCGAGGAAGCGCGTTTCCGCTATGGCGCCCTGCTCAAGCAGGCCGGCCGTTTCAGCGACGCGCGCCAGGTGTTCGGCGACATGCTCAAGCGCGCGCAGCTTGCCCCGCGCTATTACCGCAGGAAGGAAAAAGACTGGCTAGATTCGGCCAAGCGCGAGCTGGCGAGCCTCGGGCCGGGCTGACTGCCTTCCCGCAGCGCGAGCCTGGCTCGTTCCCTCTCCCGCCAGCGGGAGAGGCGAATCCGCCTTCGCTACTCGGCGATCAGATGCGATTGTGTTCCAGGGGTCGCTGACGATGCATCAGCGCCCACTCGACTTGCTCGGCCAGCGCCGCATCGCCGAGAAGGCGCAGGATTTCGCGCTGCTCGGCGGATCGGGCGGCGGCAAGCGCCGTTTTCGCTTCGCCGAAGATGCGCTGCATGAAGCGGTATTGCTTGATCAGTTCCTTGTCGGCCTTCTTGTACGCATAGGCTTCGCGCACGGCGGCGACGACGGAAAACACCGCCATGACGACGACCAGTCATTTTTCGCGTCGGCTGACAACTGGTGCGCCAAACATCGCCAGCACGACGCTGATGCCGACACCGACGCACAGGCTGGCGGAGCCGATACGTTCGGTGATGCGATGCGTGCGCGCACGTTGCTCGGCTTTGCGTTCATAGTAGTCCAGCTGTCCGCCCTGCCGACGTCTCCGATCCATTCCTACGACGTTGTGCACGCCCTGCACCGTCGGCTGATCGATGCATGCAGATCGTTTTCCAAAGCGGTGCCGCGCATGACGTTGCGCATCCAGCCGAGTTCGACGTCCTGTTTCTGCAGGAAATTGTCGCGGCCAAACTCGGTGTCGCTGGTCAGCGAAAGGCCCGCGCGATACCAGTACGACTGCACACGCAAGCCTTCCGCCAGGGCCCGATAGTCGAGGTATTTCCGATGCCAGCTGCGGCGATTGGCGAGCAGCGCGACGAATCCGCCGAGCGCGAACAGCAGCAGGAATACGAAGATCATGTCGTCCTGCGCGGGAAGGTTGTCGTAGACCGTGAAGGCGATCGCCATCAGTGCCGCCATCGTATAGAGGGCCCGCATCGACAGAAGCACCCGTCTCTGAAAGTGGATCGCCAGCCAGTCGGCTGCCCGGAACAGCGTGCTCGTACGCGGCCGCCCGCGGTGGCGGCAGGCGAATCGCACCTCGATCTGCGTCGCGTATTTGTCGCAATCCGCCTAGAATTCGCCGGCGTTCGCGAACATCGCGAAAGTCGCCGGCATCGGTTCGCCGCCGGGCATCGCTCGTCGCCGACTCGCCAGCACGTCTGCAGCGGTTGCAGCGGTGCTGCCGGCGCGCCGTCGGCCTCGTCGCGCGAACACACGATGTGATACACGAGCCGTTCGCTATCGTGCCGAGCAGGGCGGTGCGCGGGGCCTTGCGGCGTTCGTCGGCTTCCGGCTTGATGCCGGTAAGATGATAGCGCACGACCTGCGCCGTGCCGCCGAGCCGGTCGGATCCTTCCATCCCAGATCGCCAGCAGGATATGGCAATGATGGGAAATATATACCCCGGCCTGCGCGTAGAGCAGATCGCGCTCGTGCCCGGGCGGCGCAGCGCATGGCGCGCGAGCGTTGCCCGAAACCTCCGGCACGTCGATGATTTCGGCCGCGTCGCACAGGGCATCGAAGCTCGCCCGTGCGTCCGCGTCGGTAAAGTCCTGCGCGTACTGCGCGTGCATCATCGGCAGCGGTGCGATCAGGCGCATACCCATCGCCAGCGCTTCCTCGGCCACCCAGTGATCGCCGCCCTCGGCCAGCGACGACAGCACCAACAGCGGCAGCCGGGAAAATCCCGCTGCAAACCGGCCAGAAAATCGCGCATGCGCTGCCGGATCGCCTCCTCTTCCACGCGGGGATATTGCGATGGCTGGTGACCCCGATCACCAGCGCAGGGTTGGTCACGTGAAATACACTGAGCTACAGCAATCTAGCCGGTATCAGTTGTTCTTGATCTCAGGATTGTTCGTCGTTGCGCTCAACGTCGTAGCTATCGTTGAGTAACGAACTCCCATGGAGTCATGCGCGTTGAGTTGGTATGTCCATGGTCCACCGCCGGACGGATTGTTGTCATTGATCTGAAGAATGTTGCCGTTCCCCAGGAGCGTATAGTTCGTGAACGTACCCGTAGGCGGGAGCGAGCTGCCCACAAACTTGATCGCCGGATAGTTCGGATCGTCGACGGGAAAGAATTGAAGGGTGTTGGCAGTCCCAATCAACTGCCACTGCAGCTGGTTGTTGTTACCCCTCGGGACTTGTATGGCTTGGCCATTGTCCTTGACGTCCAGGGCATTGGCCAAAGTGTTGTTCTTTTCGACGTTGGTCGTGATCGCCATGTGCTTTCCTCTCCTTCTTCGATGAAAGATTCCGCGTCAGTTGCCTGACACACCCTTCTTTGTCGCCTCTGATGGCGCGACGGTCCCGCGCTGTTCCGCGGGCAAAAAAGCGATATTGCTGCGACGCATCGCTTCGACAAAAGCAGGATCCCGATAGCCATTCGTGCGCAGCCGTCGATCACCGGCAACGCCTCGCCCGTCCTGCCAAGTCCGACAAACGCGTAGACTTTCAAAGCGAGCAGGCGCGGATCATCCGCGCCGCTTTTCACGACGTCATGGCCTGCACGCAACTCTCACGCACGTTTCGCGTCCGGTTCGTCGCCCGTTGCCGCGAGCAACAACCTCGCGTTGACTGTCGCGAGCACCCTCGCGCGATCGTCCGGGTCTCTACCAGCACGGTTTCAGCCAGTCCAGCGCGATGCGTGCCCGCTCGCTGGCTTCGTCTCGCCTGCCTTTCGCAAGCGGTTGCGCCGATTGTTCCGTCTGCGCTTCGGCAAACTGGCGCTGCCAGGCCGTGTTTGCCGGATCCTGTTTGATCAACTCGCTGAAGGTCAACCGACTGTCTCGTCAGCATGGCTGCTTCGTAGATTCCCTGTAAGCCGCAGCAGCCGGCTCAGTTGCGTCTGGTACAGCGACGAGTTTTCCCGGACAGAGGTATTCGAGGGTTCCAGCTGTATCAACTGATTCGCGATGTCGATTGCTTCATGGAGATGGCGAATGGCTGCTTCGGTTTCTCCGACCAGCGCCAGCGTACGGCCGAGAATCGCACGCACCCTGAACATGTACTGGCGCTGGTCGTTGTTGCGGGGGTCGCGCGCGCTGAGGTCCGTTTCGATCCGGTCGTCGGCGGCATATTCGGCGATCGCCGTCGAAAGGTCGCCCCGAATCAAGGCGACCTTGCCGAGATTGTTGTGCGCTTCGCCTAGCGCTTCCACCCATTCGACATTGTCCGGTTTTGCGGCGACCAATCTCTCGGCCAGACCCAGAGCTTCCGTGTACAGCGCTAGCGCATAGTCGAGCCCGCCCCGAGACTCGAGAATATGACCAAGGTTGTTATCCACGATCTGCATCTGGAACACGAACTCCAGATCGGCGCCGCCGATCTTCTCGACCCGCGCAAGGATCGAATGTGCAGACCGGAAATCGCGTTCCGCCGCATCGAGATCGCCCTGAAACCAATGCGCCATGCCGATGAACGCGACGGTCCGGCATGGGCGAGCTGCCGGTGGACGTCCTGCGGCGCGGCCTTGCGCGAGCCGAAATCAAATTCAGCGACGCTTCGTACGACTCCAGCGCAGCAGGCAGATGTCCCTGTTCCAGCCGCACGCTGCCGATGCGCTCGAGCGCCTTCGCGCGCTGCACGGGCGATTCATCGGTGACATCGGAAGTCGGCAGCGACTCGAAATACGCCATCGCCTTGTCGTCGACGGCTTCGATAATGTCCAGTCGGGCGACCTGTCCGAGCTTGTCGTTAAGATCGCCGAGCATGAAACCGACGAGGTCCTCGGCCTGCTTCTGCCGCCGCTCGGCGTCGTTGCGTGCGATGACCGCGGTGATCGCCAGCATCGTCGTGATCGCCATGATGACCAACGATGCCGCGGCGACGATCGCCATGCGCCGGTTGCGCCGCTGCAATTCGCGCTGCTTGAGCGTGTCGAAACCGACGCCAAGCATGCCGGCGATGAGTTTCAACTTCGCGTTGGCCTTGCCGTCCTTGCCTTCGCGCGCGTCGGCGGCGATCGGTTCGGTGCGCTGTGACGTCGGTTGTCCGTCGGCGCCGATCTCGAAACGCAGCGCCGGCGCGAAACATTCCTCGGCTTCGCGTCCGGCGAGATCGCTGGCGTTCGGCTCGCCGCCGACGATCAGGCAGAAGATGCGCTCGGCATGGCCGAGGCGCTTGAACGCGAGCACTTCCTCGTTGACCCAGCGCGATTTCGCCGAGGCCGGCGAACAGATCACGATCAGGTTCTTCGATTGCGCGAGCGCGGCGTTGACGGTGCGGCCAAGATCGGTCGCGCTGGCGAGTTCCTCACGGTCGCGGAAGATCGGCAGCAGGCGCGAAGGGATGATGCCGGCGGTGGTGGTCTGGCCGACGAGGCGTTTCGGCACTCGCCAGGTTTCCAGTGCCTTGTGCAGCCACTGCGCCCAGAGCTCGTCCTGGTGGCTGTAGCTGATGAAGGCAAAGTAGCGCTGGGTGTGCGCGGGCGAGTTCATGGCACGCCGTTGGCGACGACTGCGTCGCCATAGCCCTTGTGCGGACTTGCGTACGTCATGCAGCCCCCTGCCCACGGTCTCGAGACATCGGCCGGTTGGCGAGTATCGGTCAAAACCGAACGCAAGTCACGAATGTGAAAAATGCGTTGTCGCGACGCAGCAACTTGCGCGGAGAGCCGCACAGCGAAGTCGCCGCAACATTTCGGTAGCGTAACACCATCCCCACCCAACCCTCCCCTTGAAGGGGAGGGCTATCAACGCTGGCGGCGTCCTGCACCGTGCAGAAAGTGCGAGTAGGGATCAGCGCGCGGTCGCGCTGTCGTAGAACTTCGCCAGATCGGCCTTGAACTGCTTCGCGGCTTCGAGGTTGAGATACACCATGTGGCCCGACGGGTAGTAGGTGAACGTCAGGTTGCTGCGCAGCTTCGGATCGATGTCCATGTGCGCGAGGTCGTACTCGGTGGCGAAGAACGGCGTGGCCAGGTCGAACCAGCCGTTGGCCGACATGACCTTCAGGTGCGGATTCGTGCGCATCGCTTCGCTCAGGTCCGGCACCGTGATCGGCAGCGGCGCCGGGCGCATCTGGCCGCGCAGCGCGTGCTTCCAGTCCCAGTCGCGGTTGGCGCCGTTCGCCGATGTCGCGTACGCCACGTCGCTCGTGTAGTTCAGTTCGCGCACGATGTAGTCGTTGAACGCGGCGGTGAATGCGCCGCGAATCGCGGTGTCGGCCGGATCGGTTTCCGGCTGCTCGCCGGCGGCGTCCATGTCGATGCCTTCGAAGCGGCCGTCGTAGCGGCCGAGCGTGCGCCGTTCGTCGCGCAGCAGTTCCTTGCGGAAGCGCGGCTGGCTGACGCGCAGGTTCGCCTCTTTCAGATACGCCGCGCTCAAGCCGGTGTACTTCGCCATGCGCTCGGCGATCGCGTCGCGCTCGGCTGTTCCCAGGTCCTGGCCCTTGGCCAGCGCGACGGTGTAGTCGCCGCGCGCGAAATTGCGCACCTCGGTCAGGTACGGTTCCAGCGTCGCCGGCTTGTTCGCGATCTTGTTGTGATACCAGGCGATCGCCGCGTACGACGGCAGCAGGTTGATGTAGTCGTTGTCGAGCGCCGGCAGGCGCGAGCCGTAATTCAGGATCGACGACAGCAGCACGACGCCGTTGAGTGCGACGCCATGATCCTCGAGATATTTCGCCAGGCCGGCCGAACGTGGCGTGCCATAGGATTCGCCGAACAGGAATTTCGGCGAGTTCCAGCGCTTGTTGACCGTGATGTAGCGCGCGATGAAGCGGCCGAACGCGTCGATGTCCTGGTCGGTGCCCCAGAAGCGCTTGTTCGGATTCTCGACGGTTTCCTTGTCCGGCTTGCCGTCCTTGTCTTCCTTCACCAGGCCTTTCGAATAGCCCGTGCCGATCGCGTCGACGAAGACGAGATCGGACTTGTCGAGCAGGCTGTCCGGATTCGGCTCGATGCGATACGGCGCCGGCGCGGTCGGGTCGGGACTCGACGTGACGATGCGCACCGGGCCGTACGAGCCCATGTGCAGCCAGATGCTCGCCGAGCCCGGGCCGCCATTGTATAAAAAGGTAACCGGCCGCTTCGACGATTCGCCTTCGGCGGTGTAGGCGACATAGAACACGCTCGCGTCGGGCTTGCCCTTGTCGTCGCGGATCAGCAGCGTGCCGGCCGTGGCCTTGTACGCGATCGCGCGGCCGCCGAGTTGCAGGCTGTGCGAAGTGACGACGGCTTTTTCGGCCGGCGTTTCGTTCTTGTCCTTCGCCGGCTTGGCGGACTCGGACTTCTCGTCGCGCCTGTCGCCATCGTCGTGCTCGGCGGCGAGGAGCGTCGCGGCGGGAATCAACAGGCTCAGCAGCAACGCTGCGAGTGCGGCAGGCTTTCTCATGCTTAGAATTCCCCTGAAGGGCGGTGACAACGACGGACGTATCGACGTCCAAAATTCGACGCGCGAGTATGCCGCGTCGACGACCGCGGCGCACCGTGTCGAAAGCAACGGATTTCTCAGCGGCGCGTTAAATATTGTAAGGTCTTGAGTTACGACAGGTTCCTTGCCGTCGCGCCGGATCCTGTCGGGCGCGCACCGCTTTTTTGTTGGGTTGCGCACCGGCGCCTTCAGGATGCGCGTAGGATCGGGCCGGCGGGACATTCCGCCTGCCAGTGACTCCTTTCCAGAGGCGGATTGCCGATTCGGGGCGGGAGACGACATGAGCGATTCGAATCAGTCCACTGGCGCCGCCGCTGCGGCGGATGCGGCGGCTCGAACCGACGCCGCGTGGCAGGCACACCTCAAGGCCGAACACGACGCGATCGCGGAACGCCGCAAGACCGCTTTCGCAAAGACGCCGGAAGCACGCGAGGCACCGCATGCCGGCTTGGCCCTGTCCGGCGGCGGCGTGCGCAGCGCGACGTTCTGCCTCGGCCTGATTCGTGGACTGGCGCAGAACAGCGTGTTGCGCCGCTTCGATTACGTGTCGACCGTTTCCGGCGGCGGCTTCATCGGCGCCGCGCTCGGACGCTTGATCGGCACGATCGGCATCGACAAGGCCGAGGAGCAGCTGACGGCGAGCGACTCGCTGGTCGTCGCCTGGCTGCGGCGCAACGGCCGTTACCTGACGCCATCCGGCGCGCGCGACCTCGGCATGGCGGCCGCGACGCTGCTGCGCGACGGCGCATCGACGCACTTCGAGATCGGTGTCCTGTCGTTGCTGTTCGGCCTGATCGCCATCGCGCCGCACGTAATCCAGACCGTGCTGCCGCTTTTCGACGCCGCCGCCTGGCAGGACTGGTGGAGCTGCTGGTGGCCGATCGCGCTGTGTACATGGCTGCTGTTTGCACCCGGCATGTTTGTGGCGTTCTTTCCCCTGCGCGAAACCACCAGCGCGCTCGGCAGGACGGTTTCCCACTGCGTGCCACGTTCGGAGTTTGCATTCCTCTTTGTCATTGCTTCGGCCGGCCTGATACTGATGCTCATTCCATCGCCGGCGGCGCAGGACAGTGCCGTGCCCACGGCACTGATCGGCGCACCATCCACTCGTGCGTTCGCCGCACTGGTGTTCGCCGGAATCCTGGGAAGGCTCGTCGGCCTGTCGTTGCGCCTGTTCGCACAGAAGGATGCCGACTCCTTCAACACGTTTGCCGAACAGCGCAACCGCATGACGCGCTCGCTGCGGCGCGTGAACCTGGTGACGGTGGCACTGTTCGCACTCGGCTTGCTCGACTTCCTGACCTGGCAATGTACGCAGATCCTGAGCCAGTCAGTTCTTCCTGGGTCGTCGGTGGCGTCGGCTTGGGCGGCGTCGTCGCCGTGTTGCTGCGCAGCCTTTCCGAGCCGCTGCAGAAGGTCAATGCGTCGGCCGACCGCACGTCGACGCACTGGCTGCCGACCTTCATCAACGTCGCAGGAATCGCGATTGGCCTCGTCGTGCTGACAGCGTGGGTCGTGCTGCTGCAATGGCTGGTTTTCTCGCCGACACCGCTGGCGGCATTGACGTTTCTGCCGCCGTGGATGCGCGCGAGCGCGATCCTCGCCGTCGTCATCCTCTGGTACGTCGCGACGGTGCGGCATGCAGACGGTCAACGCGTCCTCGCTGCACGGTATCCACCGCGCGCGCCTGACACGCGCCTACGTGTCGCTCGGCAACACCGAGCGCTTCGAGGACATCTGCGCCCAGAGCGGCTCCACTGCCGCGCTCGATGCAATTGCCAGCGTAACGAGTGTCGTGCCGAACGACGACGTCCCTCTCGACAAATACCGGCCCGAGGTGCTCGGTGGTCCGCTACACCTGATCTGCACCTGCCTGAACCAGACCGTCGACGATCACGGCGAGTTGTACAACGCCGACCGCAAGGGCTCTGCGCTCATCGCCAGCGCACGCGGATTCGAAATCGGCGAACGTGTCGTATCCGCCGCCGATGCCGGGACTCGGCCCGGAACGCTCGGGCGCTGGATCGCAACATCCGGTGCGGCCGCCGCACCGGGGCCGGTTCGTTCACGACGCCGGGATGGGCGATGCTGCTGTTCCTGGCCGGTGCGCGCCTGGGCTACTGGCTCGATGCCGGCAGCATGCGTCGCGAGGGCGTGACCGTCACGCACGACAGCGCGATGTCGCGCTGGCTGGCGAACCTGTCGAACTGGCTGCGCGAGACCAAGCCCGGCCTGCTCGGCTGCGAGGCGCTGGCGTCGTTCGCCGGTCCGACGCGGCGCTGGTGGTACCTGTCCGACGGCGGCCATTTCGAGAACACCGGCGTTTATGCGCTGCTGCGCCGCGAAGTCGAATTCATCGTGCTCGCCGACTGCGGTGCGGATCCGGACTTCGAATTCGCCGACCTGGAAAACCTCGTGCGCAAGGCGCGCATCGACTTCGACGCCGAGATCGAGATGTACACGCGCGACGAAGCGGCCGCACTGGTCTGCCCGACCGATGCGGAAGTGAGCATCCTGTCGCCGCAGGACATGGCCGACAACGCGTCGGTACGCGGCGTGCTGATGGCGCGCATTTGCTATCACCGCTCGGATCCGCAGCGGCGCAAGTTCGGCACCCTGCTCATCGTCAAGCCGAACCTGCACGAAGCGCTCGACAACGATCTGCTCGCCTACGCGCGGCGCAATCCGACGTTCCCGCAGCAGGCCACGTCCGACCAGTTCTTCGACGAGGCGCAGTGGGAAAGCTACCACCGCCTCGGCGAGGACTTCGGCCGCAGTCTGACACCGGCCTGGCTGGGCCAGCTGCCGGGATACGACCAAAGCGCTGCATGTCCGACGGTGGTCACGCCGCTGCGGCCGAACCGGGACAGTGCGGCGGACAAGGCGCCTGCCGACAGCAAGCCGTTCTGGCGACGCACCGCGGCCAGTGCCGCACTGAGCACGACGCTCGGCATCGGCGCGATCGGCACGCTGCTCGTGCCGACGTGGAATTTCATCGACGGCATGAACAAGGAGCGCAGCGAGAACGCAGCGCAGATCGCGGCGCGGAAGGAATCGGCGAACAGCCGGCTGGCGGAGATCGAATTGTGCGTGCGCGATACGCTCGCGTCACCACCCCCGCCCGGCACGAACCCCAAGAGCTGCGGCAAGCAAGGCAACGGCACGGTTGCGCAGAAACTCAACGAGATCTATCAGACGACGATGGATTTTCCACAGGATCCGCAACTGCGCTTTTCTGCTGCGCTGATCGGGGACGTGCAGGCAAAATGCTTCGTGAACGCTGGGATCTGTCCCGACAAGGTGGGGACAAGCCTTTGCAACGCGGTGTGTCGCAATCCGATTGCCGAGCAGGCGGTCGACAGCTATTGGGACTATGCGCCGGCGAAGGACCAGGTCTGGCAGCAGAATCCGCTGGTGCTGCGGCTGGCCGAATGGATGCCTTCGCTGAGCGGTGCAGCGGTCACTCAGACATCGATGAGTTCGACAGAGTCGCTCGCGCCGCCCTTGCCAAACAAGGCTGCACCTCCGCCACCGCCGACTGCTGCACCGCTTCCGTTGCCGCCACCTCCGGCTCCTCCAACCGAAACCGACGCCGCGGATTCCGGGCAGACGGCAGCACCACCTGTTCCGACATCACCGCCGCAGGAATCCGCGCCAACGCCGCAACCGTCAGCCCCGTCGCCGCCGACACAGCAGGCACCAAGTCCAGTCATCTCGCCGCCTGAACTTGCCGTGTGCAAGGTCGGTGGAAAACCGATCACGATCTACGTGCAGATCTACGATGAGGTGATGCGTGCGCGTATCGAGGAATGGCGCGCGGCCTATACCGCAATCGATTCGGTTCGCCTCGCCGGTATCGAAAACGTCACGAATACCAGTGCCGCGCGCGGCGCGAAAGAGCCGGCCCGCTGGCATGATCCGACGCTGCTCGTGCATCTTCCGGTCGATACGGCTTGTGCGAACGCTGTGGCTGGGTACCTGCAGAGGCCGCTGCGGACACTGTACGGCCAGCCGGTGAATATTCGCGTTCGCGGCTTGCCGCCATCGTTCCAAGACACGCGTCGCGCGCTCGAACTCTGGCTGCCGCCCGCCGAGAAAGCCGCGTCCAAGTATTGAGCCGGCGTGCCCGCTCGGTGCAGGCTCAGGCGTGTGCGCCAGAGTCAGATCTTGTAGCCGCGATGGATCGCGACGATGCCGGCGGAGAGATTGCGCACGTCGACGCTGGCGAAGCCGGCGCTTTCCATCATCGCCTTCAGCGTGGCCTGGTCGGGGTGCTTGCGAATCGATTCGGCGAGGTAGCGATAGCTTTCCTCGTCGTCGGCGATGAACGCGCCGAGGCGCGGCAGCACCTGGAACGAATGGAACTCGTACAGCGGCTTGAGCCACTGCGAACGCACGGTCGAAAACTCGAGGATCAGCGCGCGGCCGCCGGGCTTGAGCACGCGATGCATCTCGCGCAACGCGTGCGCCTTGTCGGTGACGTTGCGCAGGCCGAAGGCGATCGTCACGGCATCGAAGCTGCGCTCGCCGAACGGCAGGCTTTCCGCGTTCAACTGCGCGTAGTCGAGGTTGCGCACGAGCCCGCGATCGAGCAGGCGGTCGCGTCCGGTGCGCAGCATGGCCGCATTGATGTCGCCGACGACGACGCAGCCGCCGTCGCCGACTTGCGGCAGCAGCAACGCGGCGATGTCGCCGGTGCCGCCGGCCAGATCGAGCACGGCATCGCCGGGACGCACGCCGCTGGTCGCGGCGAACCAGCGCTTCCACAGGCGATGCACGCCGAACGACATCAGGTCGTTCATCAGATCGTATTTCGACGCGACCGACGTGAACACGCGGCCGACGAGTTTTTCCTTCTCGGCGACCGGCACGTCGCGGTAGCCGAAATGCGTCGTGCCGGTTTCCTTGTCGCGGGGATCGTTCATTGCCATGTCGACGCGTGCAGGCGATCTTCAGGAAAGGAACGCATAGCCGAGCACGCCCGTGCCGAGCACGCCGAGCAAGGTCGAGCCCAGCCACACCGCCTTGTTGCGCGTGAGCGCGGCCACCGCGCCCAGCGCGATCGACACCTGCAGGAACGCAACCGATTGCGCGAAGAAATGATGGTGATGCATCAGGTGATCGGCTTCGGCGCTTTTTTCGTCGCGCTGCTTCTCGAACTCCTCGGCCTTTTCCTTGCTCTTGCGCTGGTCTTCGACGTAGCGTTCCTGATTCTTCGTCAGTTCTTCCGGCGCCGGCTTGTCGAGCACGGTCCAGGCATTCTTCTCGGACTCGGTGATCGTCGCCTTCAGGCCCTTGGCCTGGTAGTAGGCCCATTGGTCGGACGCCTCGGCTTGCAGCCGCGTCGTCTCGGTCTTCAATATCAGGGCCTCGTTGGCCGTGGCGCCGGCCTTCAGCGCGGCAACGGCGGCGAGCGCGGCGAGGATCGCCGTGCTCAGCGCGATCGTGCGCAGCAGCGCACTGCCTCCCTTGTCGATTTCCTCGTCGATCTGTTCGCGCAGTTTGTCGGTGTCGATTTCAGGCGTTTCGGGCATCGCGTGAGTCTCAGGCCAAGGCGTGCCGTATTATCACCGAACTGCGGCGGCGAGGAACGGCGCTGCAGCGATTGCGCGCGGCGGCATGATGGTGACTGTCAGCCGCGCGACAGGGCGGCCGCGTCCAGCGCCGTCAGATAGTTCTCCCAGTTGGCGTCGTGGTTGACGCCGAGGTTGAGCAGCACGTCCCAGGAGAAGATGCCGGTGTCGTGACCGTCGTCGAACTTCAGCAGCACACCGTAGTGGCCGACCGGCACGATCTCGGCGATGTTGACGTTGCGCTTGCCGTGCTGGAGCACGCGCTGGCTCGGCCCGTGCCCCTGCACTTCGGCGCTCGGTGAATTCACGCGCAGGTATTCGCAAGGCAGGCGAAACGTCTGGCCGTTGTCGAACGCGACTTCGAGAATGTGCGAGGCACGATGGAGCGTGATGCCGGTCGGCCGTGGCGCGGAAGTCGCCATGAGCTACTGCGCTCGGCATCTTGCGCGCGGTCGGTGCTCGGATTGCTCATGTACTGGCGTGTACACTCCGCATCCTGCGCGCCGCCCACGCGCAACCTGCCTTCGCTCGCTACGTTCATGACACCTTCCGTCATACCGATGGCAGCATGTCCGGCGACTGCGGTACCGGCGGAACGCCGGCGACCTGGGCAAGCATCAGCATGTAGGCCGTGCCGAAGCTGATCGAGCCGATGCCCTGGAATTCGTAAGCGCCGGTGTCCGGATACCACTTGGCATTCGGGTCGATTTCCTGCAGCACCAGCGCATCGTGTTCATGGCCGACGAGGCGGCCGACGTAGCTGACTTCGCCGGCTTCCTCGTCGAGCATGTTCAGCGAGATGAGCGGCGTCTGCTTCGCCGCCGACTCGGCGATCGTCTGCCAGTCGTCGAGGCGCAGTTCCGGCAGCTCGGGAATCGTCTCGCCATTGAGCGCGAGCGCGCGCTCGACGAACTCGCGGCCGGGATCTTCCTCGACCACGGTCACGTCGCCGATGGCGAGCGCGATGAAGCCGTCGAAACGCATCGAATCGCTGACTTCGGCGATCAGGCAGAACTCGGCCGACATGCCGATGACATGCCCATGCACCCAGTTCGGCGAAACCCGCTCACGCAGCACGCGCAGCGGCGCCCGCGTCTCGAGCGCCTCGCGCAACTGCGCGCGCACGCCGCGGCCGCGGAACTGGACGACGTTGCTGCTGTCGCGGTGATGTTTGATCGTTGCCATTGTCTCAAGAATGTTAGGTCGGCCGCGGCGCGGCCTCGTTAGGTCGACCGCTACGCGGTCTCGTGAGATCGCTCGCTGCGCGAGCTCGTTAGGAGGGACGCATGGCCCTCCGACGGCACGCCTCCTCACTCCTCACGAGCGCGCATCGCGCGCGACCTCACTCCCTCACAAAATATACCGGCTGAGGTCCTGATCCTCGACGAGCGCCGACAGGTGCGCATCGACATAAGCCGCATCGATATTATAGCGCTTGCCGGCCTGATCCGGCGCCTCGTACGAGATCGTATCGAGCAGGCGTTCGAGCACCGTATGCAGGCGTCTTGCGCCGATGTTCTCGGTGCGCTCGTTGACCGCGAATGCGATCTCGGCCAGGCGGCGCACGCCGTCGGGCGAAAATTCCAGGATCACGCCCTCGGTCGCCAGCAGCGCCGAGTATTGCTTGGTCAATGCGTGTTGCGGCTCACTCAGGATGCGCTCGAAGTCGCCGGCGCTCAGCGCCGACAGTTCGACGCGGATCGGGAAACGCCCCTGCAGCTCCGGAATCAGGTCGGACGGCTTGGCCAGCGAAAACGCGCCGGAGGCGATGAACAGGATGTGATCGGTGCGCACGATGCCGTGCTTGGTCGACACGGTCGAACCTTCGACCAGCGGCAGCAGGTCGCGCTGCACGCCTTCGCGGCTGACGCCGGCCCCGCTCCACTCGCCGCGTTGCGCGACCTTGTCGATCTCGTCGATGAAGACGATGCCGTTCTGCTCGCACTGTGTCAGCGCCTGCTCCCTGAGTTCGTCGTCGTTGACCATCTGCGCCGCTGCTTCCTCGATGAGCAACGGCCGCGCCGCCTTGATCGTCAGCTTGCGCTTCTGCGTCTTTTGTCCGGCGAGCGAAGAGAACATGCCGCGCAGCTGCTGCGTCATCTCCTCCATGCCGGGCGGCGCCATGATCTCGACGCCGAGATTGACTGCGGTTTCGATTTCGATCTCGCGATCCTCGAGCGCGCCTTCGCGCAGCTGCTTGCGCAGCTTCTGCCTCGTCTCGCTGTCAGCCGAACTGGTTTGCGCAGGCTCGCCGACGAAACCGAGCGTCGGCTGCTGACGCCTTGGCAGCAAAGCGTCGAGGATGCGCTCTTCGGCGTGATCCTCGGCCTGCGAACGCACCTGCGACTTGGCCTGCTCGCGCGCCATCTTCACGGCGACATCTGCCAGATCACGCACGATCTGCTCGACGTCCTTGCCGACATAACCGACCTCGGTGAACTTGGTCGCCTCGACCTTGATGAACGGCGCGTTGGCGAGGTTGGCCAGGCGCCGCGCGATCTCGGTCTTGCCGACGCCGGTCGGCCCGATCATCAGGATGTTCTTCGGCGTGACCTCGTTACGCAGCGCAGGATCCAGCTGCATGCGCCGCCAGCGGTTGCGCAGCGCAATGGCGACCGCCCGCTTGGCCGCGTTCTGGCCGATGATGTAGCGGTCGAGTTCGTTGACGATTTCGCGGGGGGTGAGTTCGGACATGAGGAGGGCTGAGGGCCAAGGGCTGAGGGCTGAGAGAAATCAGAAGCGGCGCGCTTTTCAGCCCTCAGCCCTCTGCCCTCAGCCCTGCTTTTAGAGTTCTTCGATCGTGATGTTGTGATTCGTGTAGATGCAGATGTCGCCGGCGATCTTCAACGCTTTTTCCACAATGTCGCGTGCCGGCAGCGCTGAATGCTCGAGCAGCGCCTTGGCCGCCGCCTGTGCGAACGGACCACCGGAACCGATCGCGATGAGGCCGTTCTCAGGTTCGAGCACGTCGCCGTTGCCGGAGATCAGCAGCGATGCATCCTTGTCGGCGACGGCGAGCATCGCCTCGAGCCGGCCGAGACGGCGATCGGTGCGCCATTCCTTGGCCAGTTCGACGGCGGCGCGCGTGAGGTTGTTGCCATGCTTGTCGAGCTTGGCTTCGAACAATTCGAACAGCGTGAACGCATCGGCGGTCGCGCCGGCAAATCCGGCCAGCACGTCGCCCGATTTGCCGAGGCGGCGCAGCTTGCGCGCGTTGGCCTTCACGACCGTGTTGCCGAGCGTGACCTGCCCGTCGCCGCCGATCACGACTTTGCCGTCGCGGCGCACGGAGATGATGGTGGTGGCGTGAAAGCTTTCCTGCATGGTGCGCACCCGCTCGAGCGTGGGCATGTCATGATGGGGTTGGAACAGGCAAAAGCCAAGTCAAACGTGACCCCGATCGACTCCCTGCCGCGTTGAACTGGAAACAAGCCGTTCGGCGTGAATCGAGGCAGCGGATGAGAATTCTGACAGGCGTAACCCTGATTTGTTTCGTCGCCGGCTGCGCGAATGTCGGTTTGCGCGAGTACAAGACGTTCGAATTGAGTGATTCCGACTACGGCTTGATCGCCCGCGCGGCTGTCAAACTCGTCGAGCGCTTTGGCCCAGTAAGCCAGTTCGTCGTGCCGCCGGATCTCGATCGCCGCGCGCTGGCCGCGCTCAAGCAATTGCATCCGGTCGTTCCGGTCGGCCAGCTCAGCGGCCGCGGCGTGCCGGCGGGATCCTTCCTGATCGAAACGTTCAGCATCGAGCCGGACGGCCTGGCGACATTCGAGGGCGATCTCGGACCCACCGGCTGCCCCGCCGGCTGCGGCAAGAACATCTCGATTCCCTACATCCTGCGAGGTGACGACTGGTACAACCCGTCGTTCAAGATCGTCGACTACGCACAGCATCGCGAAGTCGTCCCGGTCAATTCAGTCGGCGCCGAGCATTGAGCGTTGCGGTTGCGTCAGCGCAGGGATACGCGGCGTTGCTGCGCGTACGTGATTTGCTTGTTCTCACCGGCCCAGCGCCGCGGCACCGGCCTCACGTTTTATCCCGGCGTTTCGCTCGCGGATGCGCCGCGTCGTAGACGCGTGCGAGGTGCTGGAAGTCCAGGTGCGTGTAGATCTGCGTCGTGCTGATGTCGGCGTGGCCGAGCATTTCCTGCACGGCGCGCAGGTCGCCCGACGATTCGAGCAGATGGCTGGCGAACGAATGGCGCAACAGATGCGGATAGACGCGCTTCCACACGCCCTGGTCGCGCGCGCGACGTTTCAGGCGCAGGCGCACGCCGTTCGGCGTCAGCGGACGGCCGAGGCGGCCGTGCACGAGTACGTCGTTCGGGTCCGCATGATCCTGCGCGCGCAGCGCAGCCAGTGCGGCCAGCGCCTTGCCGCCGACCGGCACGATGCGCGTCTTGCTGCCCTTGCCGGTGACGCGGACGAGCCCTTCGCTCATGTCCAGATCGCGCCAGCGCACGCCGGTCAGTTCCGACACGCGCAGGCCGCTCGAGTATAAAAGTTCAAAAAGCGCGCGATCGCGCACAGCCTCCGGATCGTCCGGGGGAAACTCGAGCAGCGCGGAGACTTCGTCGACATCGAGCACTTCGGGCAGCTTGCGCCGCAGTTTCGGCGAGCGCACGCCGGCGGCCGGATTGGCCGCGACCACGCCGTCGCGCGCGAGAAAATTGAAAAAACTCCGGCACGCCGACAGCATGTGATGCAGCGTGCCGGGTTGCAGTCCGCCGCGATGCAGCTGCGCGAGCCAGCCGCGCAGCTGGTCGGGTTTCAGCTCGCGCCACTGGCGAATCGACAGTTTCTGCGCATAGGCCAGCAGGCTTGCCAACGCGCGCGAATAGTTGACGATCGTGCCGCCCGCGTAGCGCCGCTCGACACGCAGGTAATCGAGATAACTCTCGACCTGTGCGTTGAGCGTGGTGGCCGCCATGAATTCAAGCCGTTGCCGGGAATCTCTCGACCGCCGCGGCCGCCGCTTCGGCGATGAGCTTGAGAAAGACCGTGCCCATGCCGGGGTGGAAGCGGTTCGCGTCAAGACTGCCGATCGCGAGCATGCCGATGCCGTCGATCGGCACGAGCACGGCCGAGCGCACGTCGGCGGCGCGTTCGCCGAACAGCGCATCGAGCTTTTCCGGCTGCAGGCGCCCGCACAGCGGCTCGTTGCGGTGCATGAATTCGGCGAAAGCCGGCAGCGACTGGATGCCGTCGCGCTGCGCGATCAGCCAGTCGGCGACCGGCAGGTCGGCATCGCTGCGGAACAAGACCAGACGCACCAGATCGGTGTGGAAATCCTCGGTCAGGCCCGCGGTGATGCGGCGCACGGTATCGGCCAGGGTGCGCTCGCGCATCAGGCCGACCGTGAGCGTGTGCACGCGCACCATGAGCTGCTCGTTCTCGCCGGCGATCTCGACCAGTTCGTGCAGGCGCCGGCCCAGGTCGCGATTCTTGTCGCGCAGCACTTCGAGCTGATAGCTCGCCAGCGAGGTCGTCGCGCCCTGTTCGCGCGGCACGTGCAGCGTCATTCCCAGGTCCGGGAAGTCCTTGAGGAATTCCGGATGGCGGCGCAGGTAGCTGGCGACTTCCATCGCGTCCAGTCCATCCTTGAGGCTCATTTCGGTCATACGTACTCCCCTTCGAAAACAAATTCGGCCGCGCCGGTCATCGTCAGCGGCTGACCTTCGCCGTGCCATTCGATCTGCAACGTGCCGCCCGGCAGATCGACTGCAACCTTGGCATCGACTTTCCCGCGCCGGCGCAGCACGGCAACCGCGGCGCACGCGCCGGTGCCGCAGGCCAGTGTCGCGCCTGCGCCGCGCTCCCACACGCGCAGGCGCACGTGGCCGCGATCGACAAGCTCGACGAAACCGACATTGGCGCCGTGCGCAAAGAGCGGATGTGTCGACAACGCAGCACCCAGCGTCGACAGCGGCGCGGTCGCGACGTTGTCGACTTCAATGACCGCGTGCGGATTGCCCATCGACACGGCGCCGAACTCGATCTCGGCATCGTTCAAATGCAACCGGTACGGATCGGCCGGCGCCAGTTGCAGCGGAATCTGTTCAGGCGCGAAGCGCGGTATGCCCATGCCCGCACGTACATGGCCGGCGTCGAGCACGTCGATATCGATCGGCCCGGATGGACTCGAAAGTCGCGTCGCACCGAGACCGATCGCACCGCCGCGATGCAGCCAGGCGGCAACGCAGCGCACGCCGTTGCCGCACTGTTTCGCGGTCAGGCCATCCTGGTTGTAGATAGCGTAAGCGAACGAACAGGATGGATCGGGCGAGGGTTCGATCGTCAGCAATTGATCGAAGCCGACGCCGAAGTGGCGATCGCCGAGGCGGGCGATCTGTCGCGCATCGAGTGCGAGTGGGCGAGCGCGGCAGTCGACTATGACGAAATCGTTGCCGGCGCCGTGCATCTTGGTGAAGCGCAATGTCATTTGTGCGGAAGCGAACCGATCAGGGCAGCCCGCACATCAATGCTGCCCATCCGGATTACCGGAGCCTTGCGTGGTCTTGTCCGCGTCTGCCGGCTTGGCCGGCGGTGGATTCTGCGCGGGCGCGGGAGCAGGTTCGGACTTCTTGTGCTTCTTCGGCGGCTGTTGGTCGGGCAGGTACAAATCGCCCTTGTTGCCGCAGCCGGCGAGCAGCGCCGCGGCGAGGCAAGCGGCCAGAATGCTGGAGATCACACGCGCCATGGCAAACCCGTCGATATCGATGGTGCCAGTATACCGGGCTGCGCCACCGCGCGCAGTTGCGGCGGCGCGTGCGGGCGATCAGTGTTTCTGGGCGTCGCCCGGGGCTTCAGCGGGCGCCTTGTCGGCCGGCGGCTGCTCGATCGCGCCGACGCTCACGGTCGCCTTCCACTCCGCGTCGCGCGATGCGAAATATTCCTTCGGGTCCCAGCGCGATTTCGAATACAGCGACTTGCCGCCGCAGCCGGCACTCGGCGTTTCTTCGCCGCCGACGACCACGCTCGGCCCGCAGGTCGGCTTGTTCGATTGCTGCGTGACGCCGTAGTCGAAGCCGGTACGCGAACCGGTGAGCTGCGCCTGTCCCTGTTGCAACTGCTTGACCATGCGCGGCTTCGCCACGGCGTCGGCATAACGCTCGTCGAGCTTGCTGCGCACCTGCGCGGCCTGCTCGAGTTGCGCGGGCGACAGCGTTGCCTTGGTCTGGTCGCGCGTCGCGACGAAGTCCGGATAGTCGCGTTCGGCGGCAACGCCGAGCCATGCATAGGCCGTCACCGGATCCTTGGCCACGCCCTCGCCGTTCAGGTACATCAGGCCGATGCTGAGCTGCGACAGCTTGTCGGCGTAGTACGCGCCGATCTCGAAATATTTCATCGCCTCCTTGTACCGATGGTGCGCGTAGTGGCGCATGCCGGCGAACTCACCGAATTGGTCGGGGTGGTACCAAGTGGAAGCGTCGGCCATGCCACGCAGCGTCTTCTGCACTTCCGGATCATCGAGCGGATCGTTCTCGGCGTGGGCGATGCCAGCGAAGGCCAGCACGATTGCGGCCAGCCACAACTTGCCAAAGCGTATACGCATGACTTGCTCCTTGTTTTTGCGCCACCGCCCGTTCGTCGGGCAGCCTGAAACTGTTGACGATTTTGTACCCGCTCCGGCTGTCTGCGACCA
Organism: uncultured Gammaproteobacteria bacterium; assembly: GCA_963738115.1. GTDB lineage: Bacteria > Pseudomonadota > Gammaproteobacteria > Xanthomonadales > Rhodanobacteraceae > Rudaea. The sequence goes on from CAVTVN010000009.1 coordinate 260,700, forward strand.
GTGAAGGAAGGCATAGTTCCACCACGTCGGAGCTGTGGATGCATGATGGGTTCGAACGGTCGTAATATCACGATTGCGGTACCTCGCAGCTGGCGACCGCATCGCCTTACGGCGGGTGATTACTGCCTGCCGCTTTCGGCTGCGGGCGATTCTGCGGCGGGTTCGCCCGGCTTCTTCGCTGCTCCCGGCTCTTCGACCGGACCAACGCTGACGCTGGCCTTCCACTCCTGATCGCGCGTGGCGAAGTACAGTTCCGGCTGCCAGTTTTCCTTCGCCCAGAAGGACGGCCCGAGACAACCGACCTGCGGCAGGGTTCGCCCGCCGATGCGTAGCGCGGGTCCGCAGTCGCGCATCGGCAGGGTACTTATGCCGAAATCAAACCCTGTGATCGATCCGGTGAATTGCATCTGGCCTTGTTTCAGCTCCCATGTCATGCGCGCCTTGGCGACGGCATCTCCGTAGCGTTCGTACAGCACCTTGTGCAGGGCCAGTGCCTGATCAAGCTGCTGAGCCGTAAGCGTCGCCTTGATCCTGTCGCGCGTTGCAACGAACGCAGGGTAGTTGCGTTCGGACGCCAGATCGATCCAGGCATAAGCCGACACAGGGTCTTTCGGCACGCCTTCCCCGTTCAGATGCATCAAACCGATGCTGAGCTGCGACAGCTTGTCGGCATAAAGCGCGCCGATCTCGAAGTAATGCAGCGCCGATTCGAACTGACGATGCCCATAACGGCGCATGCCGACCGTCAGTCCGAACAGGTCGGGGTGGTACCACGTCGATGCGTTCGTCATCGCCTGCAACGTATCGTGCGTGGCCGGGTCGTCCCACGCATTCGACAGCGCGGCGGACGCGTCTGCGGCGTCCTGCGGCGAATCCGCAAAACACTGCATCGTCAGCGCACCGCACGCCAGTAACGATGCGAATTTCATGCGCGGCGTCAGCATTTTTATCATCCCTTCCGAGGCGAAGCGCCGGCTGGCCGGCGCAAGCTGATCAGCGCGGATGCTTTGCTTCGCTGTCGCTCGCCGGCAGCGAAGAATCCGGTTCGCCGCTAGTCGTTATCGCACCGACATCCACGGTCGCTTTCCACAACGTGTCGCGCGCGGCAAAGTACTGGTCAGGGTTCCAGCGTGCGCGCGCGTTGAGATTCGAGCCGCCGCAGCCGGACACCGGATTCTCGAGGCCCGCGCCGAGCACCACGCTGTCGTATCCAATGCAGTTCTTGCCCTCGGTAATGTGTGACCAGTTGTAGCCGAACGTGGCCGGCGGGTTCGATGGTCCGTAATCGAACCCGGTGCGCGAACCGGTCAATTGCATCTGACCCAGGCGCATCTGCTTGGCCAGCCGCGGCTTCGCCACGGCATCGGCATATCGCGCTCGAAGGTCAACGCCTATCGCCGCGGCGCGCTCGACTTCGTCGGCTGTCAGCGACGCCCTTACTCCTTCGCGCGTGGCGACGTAATTCGCGTAGCCGCGCTCAGTCGCAAGTTCGAGCCAGGCATAGGCGGTTGCCGGATCCTTTGCGACTCCCTCGCCGTTGAGGTACATCAGGCCCAGACTCAACTGCGACAGCTTGTCGGCGTAGTAGGCACCCCGCTCGAAGTACTGCAGCGCAGCGCCGAAGTCGCCGTGGGCATAGGCGTGGATGCCGGAGAATTCACCGGCGAGATCGGGGTGGTACCAGACGCCGGCGTTGTTCACGGCTCGCAACAGCTTCTGGACCTCGGGATCGTTCAGCGCCTGTTCGCGCGTGCTCTGCGCAAATCCCGGCAGCATTGCGACGAACAAAATCGCGAACAGCATGGAGCGGACAGCGAGGACGTTCATCGGGCAACTCCTTGTGCGCGGAATGAATCGCTGCGATCGTTTTACGCCGCCGCACAATGTATCGCAAGGCGGCGCTGGTGAATTTCGTGTAAGGTTTTATTTTAACGATTAAAGGTATGTAAATGGCCGGACTTTACGCAGTCGCGCTGGCGTTCCTGATCCTCGGCGGCATCCTGCTGCTGACGTCGTTCCGCCATCTGTTCGTCGCGCGCCGGCACTGGCGCGCGCGTCGCCACGTCGCCGCGACGCTGCGTGCGGCCTGGATGCTGGTCTTCCTGGCCATGGCGGTGATCGCGCTGGGCCTGGGACTTGCGCTGCGCGGCTATCGGCTCATGCTGGCCGAGGAACCCATCGTCAATCTTTCGGCGCGACAAACCGCGCCGCAGCAGTTCGCATTGCGTCTGGATTACCCGGACGGAAGCCACCGCAGCGAAAGCCTGCGCGGCGACGAGTGGCAACTGGATGCGCGCGTGATCAAGTGGACTCCGCGCGCGATCGAACTCGGTGCGCGACCGCTCTATCGCGTCGATCGGTTGTCCGGACGATTTCGCAACGCCACGCAGGCGGCCGGCACGCAGCCGAGCATCGTCGACATCGGCGGCGAATCGATGCTCGACCTGTGGCAGCTCAAGCGGCAGTTTCCACAATGGCTGCCGTGGATCGACGCCGACTATGGCAGCGCTGCCTACCTGCCGCTGGTCGACGGCGCGAGTTACCGTGTGACCTTGAGCCCGGCCGGTGGATTGATCGCGCGGCCGGCGGACCAGGTCAGCGCGGACAAGATCAAGGCAGCTGGTTGGTAGAGAGAAAGAAGCGCGGATTGTTGTTCCGCGCCCAGCATCACTTCTTCGTCGCCGATGCGGGCGCGGGCGCAGCCTTCGGCAGCTGATCGATCAGGAACGCGAATTCCTCCGCTACCTCGCGGTAGCGCTGGAAGCGGCCCGACTTGCCGCCGTGCCCGGCTTCCATGTTCACCTTGAGCAGCAGCGGATTCTTGTCGGTCTTCGTGGCACGCAACTTGGCGACCCATTTTGTCGGTTCGTAATACTGCACCTGCGAATCCCACAGGCCGGTCGTCACCAGCAAGGCCGGGTAGTTCTGTGCCGACACGTTGTCGTACGGAGAGTAAGAGAACATGTAGTTGTAGTAGATCGTCTCCTTCGGATTGCCCCACTCGTCGAACTCGTTCGTCGTCAGCGGAATGCTCTCGTCGAGCATGGTCGTGACGACGTCGACGAACGGCACATGCGCGGCGATTGCGCGATAGTCCTGCGGCGCCATCGTCGCCACCGCGCCCATGAGCAGACCGCCGGCGCTGCCGCCCTCGGCGAAGCACTTGTCCTTCGCCGCGTAGCCGTACTTGACGAGGAACTCGGTCACGTCGATGAAGTCGGTGAACGTGTTCTTCTTCTTCAACAGCTTGCCGTCCTCGTACCACGAGCGGCCCATCTCCTGCCCGCCGCGAACGTGCGCGATCGCGTAGACGAAGCCGCGGTCGATCAGCGAGAAGCGCGGCGAGGAAAATCGCGCGTCGATCGACGCGCCATAGGAGCCGTAGCCGTACTGGTACAGCGGCGCGGTGCCGTCGCGCTTGAAGTCCTTGCGGTAGGCGAGCGAAACCGGAATCCGCGTGCCGTCGCGCGCGATGGCCCAGACGCGCTCGGCCGTGTAGTTGGCCGGATCGTAGCCGCCGAGCACCGGATCGCGCTTCTTCAAATCGCGCTTTCCGCTCTTCATGTCGAGATCGTAGACCGTGTTCGGCGTGATCAGCGACGTGTAGTTGTAGCGCAGCGTGTCCGTGTCCTGCTCGCGGTTTTCGCCGATGCCCGCGGTGTAGTCGGCATCGTCGCCCTTGACGAAGGTCTCGGCACCGCCCTTCCACGGCTTGATACGCACGCGCTGCAAGCCGTCGCTGTGTTCCTCGATGGCGAGGAAATTCCGGAACGGGGCAACGTGGTCGATCAGCACGTCGTTGCGCGCCGGCACGAATTCACGCCAGTTCTTCTTGTCGCCGACGCGGCCGTCGTCGACCTGCATCACGCGGAAGTTCCTGGCATTCCAGTTCGTGCGGACGACCCAGCGCTGATCGATGTGATCGGCGTGGTACTCGAAGTCGTGCTCGCGTGGCGCGAAGACGCGAAACTTCGCCTTCGGCTGGCTCGCCGGAATGAAACGGATCTCGCTCGACAGCGTGCTGTGTTCGTCGATGGTTATGTACTTGTCGTCGCCGCTGCGGCCGACGCCCATGTAGTAGGCGTGGTCGCGCTCCTCGTAGACGACCGGGTCCCTCGCCGCATCGGTGCCGAGTGCGTGCTTGCGCACGCGCACCGTCAGCAGCGTGATCGGATCGTTCTCGACGTAGAACAGGGTCTTGCTGTCGTCGGCCCAGGCGATCGAAGCCGCTGTATTCCTGATCTCCTCCGGCAACGTCTTGCCGGTCGTGAGGTCCTTGATGCGGATCGTGAACTGGCGCCGGCCGGCAGTGTCTTCGCCGTAGGCGAGCAATTGTTCGTTCGGACTGATCCTGAGGCCGGCGAGCTGGAAAAAGTCGTGCCCCTTGGCCATTTCGTTGCCGTCGAGCATGACCTGCTCGGGACCGTCGGCGCTGTCCTTACGCCGTGCGTGGACCGGATATTCCGCGCCCTGTTCGAAGCGGGTGTAATAGAAATAGTGCTTGTACTTCGCCGGAACGGTCGAGTCGTCCTGCTTGATGCGGCCGATGATTTCGCCGTACAGAGTGTCCTCGAGCGCCTTGGTGTGCGCGGTCATCGCCGCGTAATAGGCGTTCTCGGCCTTGAGGTAGTTCAAGACTTCCGGTCTGCTGCGCGTGTCATCGCGCAGCCAGTAGTAGTTGTCGACGCGCACGCCGTTCGGCGACTGCACTTCGAACGGATGGATGGCGGCGATCGGCGGCTGCGGCGAAGGCGCAGGTACCGGCTGCGGCTTTTGCGGCGCACAGGCGGCGAGAAGGGTAATCGGCACGGCCAACGCGAGGGCACGCATCTGCAATCGCAACGACATGATGGACATCCACACGGGAAAGGCGGCGATGGTAGCAGACGGAGGGCTGAGGGCCGACGGCACAGGGCAGAGGGCTGAGAGCCAAGGGCTGGCCAAGGACAAGGAGCAATTTGCGCGAAGGTCAAATTTGACGGCTGTTCGTGCGTTCGACCTCGCGAAGTGGCTGCTCTTGCAGCCCTCAGCCCTCAGCTCTCAACCCTCAGCCCTTTCTCGTAGCGCCAAGCATCCGCGCCGTCCTCGTAAAATCCGGCGTAAGCGCCAAAACAGCGATACCCCATCCGTTCGTACAGGCGGATCGCCGCGGCATTGTCCTGGCGTACCTCGAGGCGCATGCGACTCGCGCCATGCCGCCGTGCGGCACCTTCGGCCGCAGTAAGCAGTGCCTCGCCGAGTCCACGACCGCGCGCCGCGTCGGCGACGGCGATCGAGTACAGGCGCGCAATGTCGCTGTTGCGGCGGAAGAAGACGACCGCCTTGCCGAGCAGGCCCGAGGCATCGACCGCCGCGAGCACGGCGGCGCTCGCGCTGTGCAGGTGCCTGCCGTATTGGCGCCGGGACAGATGATCGGTCGCAAACGACGTGCGCTCGAGCGCCACCAGGGCGTCCAGGTCGGCAGGCGCAGCTCGGCGGATGCGGAACGCGGCGGTCATGGTCGAATCACACGAAAACCGCAGCCTAGACGAGCGTCCGATCCGGCGCAACGCCGCGACATCTGCGCCGATTCTCGCTGCCACTGCACTTGAAAGGTACGAAGGCTATGTCACACTAGGCGCCCGAGATCTGCTGCGCCCAGGAGTTGGCGCGCCTCCCGCTGTGATTTTCGTCGGGCATCGAAGGACGCCACGACCGCCAGCGGCATCACGACCCCATGTCCGACCCTCCGTCTTCCTGTACAAATATACTTTCCCCGGCTGAAAGCGCATGAGTCGGGTCGTAATCGTCGTCGAAAAGGCTTCGGACTGGGGCCAATATTATCCGTCGGACAACGTCGTCGCCGCAGCGGACTACCTGAAGGAGGCGATCAGCGTCGACGACGAGCGCGTGCAGGTCATCAATCTGTGCCGCACCTACAAATATCTCGGCATCGGCTACTACGTTTCGCTGCTGGCCGAGGCGCGCGGCCACAAGGTGATCCCGTCGGTACGCACGATCAACGATCTGCGCAAGCGCGCCCTGTACGGCCTCGACATCGAGGACCTGAACCAGAAGCTGATCAAGTTCCTGCCCGAGGGCGGCCGCGACACGACCGACTTCGGCGTGCTGCTGTACTTCGGCGAGACCAGCTACGCCACGCTGGCCGATCTCGGCAGGCAGGTGTTCGAAACGTTTCCATGTCCGATCCTGCGCCTGGAGTTCGAACGCGAGAAGGTCTGGCAGATCAGTGCGATCAAGCCAGCCAGCCTGACTACGCTGGCCGATCCGCAGGAGGACTCGTTCGCGCAGGCGCTCGACAAGTTTTCGAAGAAGTTGTGGCGCAAGCCGCGCACGCGCAAGAAGTTCCGCTACGACATCGCGATGCTGGCCGACCCCACCGATCCGATGCCGCCGTCGAACAAGCGCGCGTTGAAGCAGTTCATCGAAGCCGGCAAGGAAATCGGCATCGAGGTCGAGACGGTCACCAAGAACGATTACTCGCGTATCGCCGAATACGACGGCTTGTTCATCCGTGAAACGACCGCACTCGACAATCACACCTACCGCTTCGCCAACAAGGCGGAGAAGGAAGACATGGTCGTCATCGACGACCCCGGTTCGATCTTGAAATGCACGAACAAGATCTATCTGCACGACCTGCTGAAGTCGCGCAAACTGCCGACACCGAAGACCGAGATCATCTATCGCGACGACGCCAAGCGCCTGGCCGAGTTGCCCGACGTGCTCGGCTTCCCGATCGTGCTGAAGATTCCCGATGGATCATTCTCGCGCGGTATTTCCAAGGTCGAGACGGTGGATCAGCTCAAGTCCGCGGCCGAGGAATTGTTCCAGCACACCGCGCTCGTGCTCGCCCAGGAGTTCATGTTCACCGAATTCGACTGGCGCGTCGGCATACTCGATGGTCAGGCGCTGTATGCCTGCCAGTACTTCATGTCGCGCGGCCACTGGCAGATCTACAACCATGGCCCGAACGCTGCGCAACGTTCCGGCGGCTTCAAGACGCTGCCGGTACGCGACGCGCCGAGCGAGGTCATCAAGCTCGCGCTGAAGGCGACCGCGGTGATCGGTGATGGCCTCTACGGCGTCGATCTCAAGCAGGCCGGCGAGCGCGTCGTCGTCATCGAGACGAACGACAACCCGTCGATCGATGCCGGCGTCGAGGATGCCTATCTCGGTGAAGACCTCTACCGCCGCATCATGGGCGAGTTCCTGCGGCGCATGGAACGAAAGCGCTTGGGAATCACCGCTTGACGGGCGCTCTTTCGAAGTTCGCCTGAAGAGCGAAGCGGAACACGGAGGGGCGCGGAGAAGGGCAAGGAACGCGGATTACGCGGAGAAGCAAATTGATGTTCGCTCTATCCGCGTCAATTGTTCTTCGTCCGCATTGAAGGCTCTTCTTTCTTGCTTCAGCGGTGAGCACAGAGCGGGAACGCGGATAATGCGAATTTGCTGTTCGCTCTAATCTGCGTCATACCGCTGACCGCGAACGTCAACCCGCGGCCATCCTCGGACGCCATTTTCTCGACAGCGGCGCTGCGACGATTCGGCGAATCGTGCGTGAGCGGCGGCGCAATGGCTTGGCCTGACGCGCTGTCCGACGGCGGCGGTCGACGCGCGCGAGCAAGTCGTGCGCGACGGCGATCAGACTGCGACGGTGCAGGACGGCGAGATCGATCGCCGGCGCGATGACCAACCAGAACGGCAGCCAGCCGACCATCGGATCATAACCGCGCAAAGCCGGGATGCAGACCATCGCCGCGCAGCCGACGATGAACCAGCACGACATGACCATGCTCCACGGCGCCACATCGACCGGCACCGCATTGCGCGAGATTCGTGAAGAATGGAACGGCGTGAGCATGGCGCCACCTCTGCCTTGGGGTTGCGTGCACGGTAGCCACGCACCATCTCACCAGCTGAGATCGCGCGCAGGGATGGGCTGCAGCCTCCCTTATACTTGCCGAATCATCCGGAGCAGCGCATGGAAACGTCGCACTATCTGCAAGACGTCGTGATGTATCTGGCCGCGGCCGTCGTCGCTGTGTCGCTGTCTCGGCGCTGGGGCCTCGGTGCCGTGCTCGGCTACCTTGCGGCCGGCGTGCTGATTGGCCCGTATGTTCTGAACCTCGCTCCGGAGACGGACGCGACCTCGCAACTCTCCGAGTTCGGCGTGATCCTGCTGCTGTTCATCATCGGCCTGGAGTTGTCGCCGCAGCGCCTGTGGCTGATGCGCAAGGCGGTATTCGGTGCCGGCCTGGCGCAGGTATTGCTGTCCGGCCTGCTGCTCGGCGCGGCGGCCATGGGTTTTGGTCTCGGCTGGAAGAGCGCGCTCGTGGTGGGCCTCGCGCTGGCCCTCTCGTCGACCGCCATCGGGCTGCAGATCCTTGCCGAACACAAGCAGCTCAACAGCCCGCACGGACGCCTGGCCTTCGCGATCCTGCTGTTCCAGGATCTGGCAGCAATACCCATCCTCGCGCTGGTGCCCTTGCTCGGCGCGCACGTGACGACTACGGCAACCGAGGACCTGGTGTCCGTGCTGCGCATCATCGGCGTGATGGCCGCTGTCGCGGTAGGCGGCCGCTATCTGTTGCGACCGGTGTTCCGCATGGTGGCGAGCACGCAGATCGCCGAGGTGTTTACCGCGACTGCGCTGTTGGTCGTGCTCGGCACGGCCTGGATCATGGAACTTGCCGGAATCCAGATGTCGCTTGGCGCATTCGTCGCCGGCGTTCTGCTCGCCGACTCGGAATTCCGTCACGAAATCGAATCGCAGATCGAACCATTCAAAGGCCTGCTGCTCGGGCTGTTCTTCGTCACTGTCGGCGTGTCGCTGGATCTCAACCTGGTGCGCGAGCAGCCGCTGCAGATCGTGGCCATCGTCGTGGTCTTGCTGGCGGCGAAATCGGCAGTGCTGCTCGCCATCGGCGGCATCAAACGCAAGTTCGATCTGGCCGAAACGGTACGCCTGACCGCGGTGCTTGCCGGTGGCGGCGAGTTCGCGTTCGTCGTGTTGACTCTCGAACAAAAGCGGGATCTGCTCGATATGGCGCAAAAGGACCTGCTGACCGTCGCGGTTACGCTGTCGATGGCGCTGACGCCACTGGCGGTCATCGCGGCCAGCCGCTGGCTGGCTCAGCGCAAGTCGGAACCGGCGCGTGAGTTCGACGAGATCGTCGACGAGCATCCGCGCGTCATCATCGCCGGCTATGGCCGTATTGGCCAGATCGTCGCGCGCATCCTGCGCGCACAGCGCGTGCCGTTCACGGCACTGGAAAGTTCTGCCGAGCAGGTCGATTTTTCGCGGCGCTTCGGCAGCATGATCTACTTCGGCGACCCGAGCCGGCCCGAGTTGCTGCGCGCGGCGCGCGCCGACCAGGCCGAGGTGTTCGTGCTCGCCACCGACGACCCCGAGGCGAACCTGCGCACCGCGCGAGTCGTGCGTCGGCTGTATCCGCACCTGAAGATCGTCGCGCGTGCGCGCAATCGCCAGCACGCGTTCCGTCTGATGGACCTCAACGTCAACGACGTGGTGCGCGAGACGCTGCTATCGAGCCTCGAGATGTCGCGCATGGTCCTCGAAGATCTTGGCCTCGACCCCGCGGTTGCCGCCGAGCGTGTGGAGAAGTTTCGCGCCCACGACGAGGAGCTGCTGAAGGCGCAGTACCTGGTTTACGACGACGACGCGGCGCTGATGCAGGGCGCCAAGGAGGCGTTCGACGATCTGCAGCGCCTGTTCGAGGCCGACACCAGTTCGGAAGCGGGGCGGCCGACCTAGCAGCTCATTGCAGGCCGCTGTCGGCGGTCTGCGGTTCGCGCGAGCCGAGTTCTGCGGCCAGATCGATGTAGCCGAGCAATTGTGCGACTTGTCGTGCAGTGCGATCCAGCACGTCCCGGCGCGACGGATCGGCCTTTGCCGCCAGCAACGTGCGCGCCGGCAACAGCAAGCCGTGCATCGCGCAGGCGTGCAGAGGGCTGACGCCGCGTTGATCCTGCAGATTCAGATCGGCGCGTGCGAGCAGGAACAGCGGCAGCAGCGCCAGCAGATGTTTCTGGTCGACCGGAATTCCCGGCTCGACACGCCCGCCGAGCAGCAGCAGCAGCGGTGTCTGCCCATTCGCGTTGGTTGCATTGATGTCCGCGCCATGTTCGATCAGCAACTCGAGCGAGCGCCTTGCGCTCTCGGTTTCGCTGCTGCGGAAAGCAAATTGCGCCGCGGCATGCAGTGCGCTGGTGCCGCGTTCGTCACTCGCGGTGGCCTGCGCGCCTCGCGCAAGCAGGCGGGCGATGATTTCGGGGAAGCCCAGCGCCGCCGCGATCATCAAAGGCGTGCCGCCGGTCTGCAGGCGCGAGTCGGCCGGTATGCCGTTCTCGAGCAGCGTGGCGACGACGCTGTCCCGGCGCGCGGTCACGGCGGCGCTCAGCGGTGTTGCACCACTCGGTGCTGCCTGGGCCGGATTGGCCCCGCGTTCGAGCAATATCCGGACGAGCGCGGCATGGCCACAGCCTGCGGCGCGCAACAAGGCGTCCGCGCCTTGCGCATCCACGGACTGGATCGGCAAGCCGAGATCGAGGAGCTTGGTCACCGCCTCGAGGTCGCCGAAGGCCGCGGCGGCCGGAAGGTCGGCGCCGCACAGGGGCCGCGGCGGCAACTTCCACTGCGGCCAGTTGAGCCAGCGGCGCAGTTCCGGCCGCGCCAGCGCGAGGCCGAGCGGAGTCTCGCCATTCACTGCCGCCAACTCGGGGCTCGCGCCAAATCGAATCAGCAGTCGGATCAGGGACTCGGCTTTTTCGGACGGCAGGGCCAGCGCATCCGACAACGGCGTGCGGCCGTGCCGATCGCGCGCATTCGGATCGACACCGCGCTCGAGCAACGCCTGCACGATTGCCGCGCTGCCAGCAGCGACGGCGTGCGCCAGCGGCGTGCGTCCGTCGCCGTTTGCGGCGAAGATCTCGGTACCCCGTTCGATCATCGCCAAGGCGAGAGATTCGAGCGCACTACTAACGGAAATTGCGGACGCGAGCGCCGCGCTAATGCGCACGACACCGTGCGATCCCGAAGGGGACGCACCTTGCGCATGCCATTCGGCCGCCGCACTTGCCGCCTGCGGCAGCTGCGCGAGCAATGCATCGAGCAGCCCGGCACCACCGTCGTCGAGCACGTGCGGTTGCAGACCGTGATCGATCAGCCAGGTGCGCGGCGCAGGCGGTTCGTGATCGGCCAACTCCAGGTACAGATGCGCGAGCTCGGCAGCCGGCCAGGCGCGAACGGTCTGCTCGAACTTCTCCACAATGTTCCAATGTCCAAAACGCAGCGCGTCGAGCAGGTGCGGCGGCGCGTCGGAATCGACAGGTCCGGCGACGCCTGCATCGGCAACGCTCGCCGGAACCGGGTAGTGCGGATCGAGCAGCGCGACGATGTTCCAGCGGCCGGCAGCGGCGGCGAAGTCGACGGCGCGCTTGCCGTCGCCGGTCGCCGCATCGCGGCTGGCGCCAGCCGCCAGCAGCAGGCGAATGGTCGTTTCGCTGGATTGACGCGACTGGCTGGCGATGATCAGCGCCGTTCGTCCCATCGCATCGACCGCATCGGGCACCCGATCGCCTGCCGCGATCAGTTCGACGACGCCATCGGCGCCGGAACGTGCCGCCTCCATCAGGGCTGTAGTGCCGCGCGTATCTGCGATGCCGAGCTGGGCACCGGCGTCGATCAACGCTTCCGCGGTCGCGGTGTTGCCATGCAGCGCGGCCATCATCAACGCGGTGCGACCGAGCGCATCGTGCGCGTCGACCTTGGCCTTGCGTTTGAGCAGCAGCTCGACTCCGGTGGGATCGTCGTCGCTGTATGCCGCCGCGCTGAGCAGGGCCGGCTGCGCCCGCTCGCATTCGAGCTTTGCGCCGCGCTCGAGCAGGAAGCGCGCGAGCACCCAGTTGCCGGCCGCGCATGCCGTCGCGAGTGGACTCAAGCCATCGCGGTTGACCGCATCGATGGGCGAGGCGGCGTCACACAACAGCGCCGAGACGATCGGCGTGGCCGACAACGCAGCGTAGTGAAGCGCCGTGTTGCCGGCCGAATCGATGCAGCGGGGATCCGCACCGTTGGTCAGCAATGTCATCACCGCGTCCGGGCGACCCTGGTGACTGTCGCGCGTCGCCGCAATCAGAGGGGTCAGGCCGGCATGCACGCGGTTGAGGTCGGCTCCCTTGGCAATCAAGCCACGCAGCAAACGCATGTCGTTGCCCAGCGTCGCCAGCACGAGCGCCGATCGTTGGTCGCGATCGTCGGCCGCCGGCACGGTATTCGGATCGGCGCCCATGGCCAGCGCGGCGAGTGCCAGGTCGGTTTGTCCGGCACGCGCGCAGCGCAGCAGCTTGCCGTTCAGATCTGCGGGAGCAGCAGGGGCGGCCGGCTGCGCGCTGACCGCGGGCGGATCGACCTCCGCCGCCGCCGTTGCCAAGGCCGATGCAGCGATCGACGCGCGCGCACTGCGTTGGCGGCGAATCTCGATCAGAAGCGCATCGGCGCAACGATTCGCGATCAGCATTCCGGCCAGCGGAACGAACACGAGCGCGTAGATTCCGAGGACCAGCAGCTGCGTCTCACGCGGGACGACAGTCGTCACGGCGCCGAGCCCCATGGCGCCGGCGGCCAAGCCGAGCACGCCCAGCGCGACAACCAGGCCGTGACTGAAAAAGAGTTCGTTGTTCCCGGAAAGCTGGTGAGCGAAGCGCGTGCAGCGCGACAGCGCAGTCGTGATTCCCGCATCGCTCGACTGATTCGGATATGCGCCCTTCCACACGAAGAGCAGGCCGAAGCAGGGCCAGAGGCGCCATAGGCTGAAGATCGCAACAACGACCTCCGTTGATACGGCGATCGTTGCGCCGAGCGAGCGGTCGCGCTGCAGCCACTGCAGCGGATAGATAATCAGAAGTGCGGCAAGCGCAGTGTAGCCGGCGAGCAACAGAAGGAACGGCAAACCGCGACGCGACAGCATCCGCACGAACGTCGCTTCCTGCTGAAAACCCAGAGCCCTGCAGACGCCGGCAACCATCAATGCGTCGGCGATCAGCAGCAGCAGGATCATCGACGGATGCTGCAGCATGGCGGCGGCAGCGAAGGTGAAAAGAGCGGGGAGAAAGTAGCGCAGGTTGATGAACCGGGCGTAGGGGGGGTCGAAAAAAATCGTCGACATCGATCGGCAAGGTTCGATGAATGGCAGCACGTGAAGTATATCGGCAATGCGCCGGCAGATCGTAAACGAATGCGGTTGGGCGAGAGTGAATGGTCGCGCGTGCCACGATAGCGCTCCGCAGTAAGCTCATTCTGTGGGATCGCTGTCGGGCAAGGTCGCGGTACATCGAGCGATGCTCAGGTTGCGATGAGTGTCACGGCGCCGCAGAGCGAGAGCAAAGCGGGGGGATCGGCGGCAGCCGTCCCTGGAGCGTCGACCGGCCCGGCCATCCCTGGCCGGGCGCTCACCCTCGCACGCGATGCGCTTCTTAACGCATCGCGTCGCGAACTTGCCGTTGAAGCTTTCAATGTAGCCGTTCTACATCGGTCGACCCGGCTGGATGAGCAGCTGCTCGATGCCGAGCTGGTGCGCCCACGCCATGAAGGCGCGACTGGTGAACTCCGGACCGTTGTCGGTGCGCACGGCTTTCGGGTAGCCACGAAAGCACGCCGCCTGGTCGAGGATGTGGGTCACGTACAGACCGCCCATGCCATAGTCCACCGCGATGTCGATGCACTCGTGGCTAAAGTCGTCTGCGATCGTCAGACACTTCAGGCGCCGAGCCGTTCGCCAGAGCATCAGAAACAAAATCCATGCTCCAGACCTCGTTGACGGCTTGGGCGACCTGCAACCGCCGCGGCTCGGCCAAGGGCCGCTTGGCTTTCTTGCGGCGCCGCACGGCCAAGTTCGCTTGGCTATACAGACGATAGATCTTCTTGTGGTTCACGGTCGGATACTACCGGCGTAACAGGTCATGGATCAGTCGATAGCCGAAGCGACGACGAACACGAGCCAGATCCACGATCTTCTGTGACAGCAGCGATCGTGTGCTCCGTGGCCGCTGGCGGATGACGGAATGCATCGCGGGACAGCCCCGCAAGGCGGCAGGCGCGGCGTTCGCTCAGTCCTCGAGGACGAGCATGCGGCGAACTGCCGCGCGTTTGCGAGGCGGGGCTAGCGTTTTACCGCGAAGCCGACCTTGAGCGCTTCAATATCCAGGTGCGCCAAGGCCAGCAGCTTCTTCAGCGGGCCGTTCTCGGCTTCAGTTCACGCAGCCGCTTGGCCTCCTCGACCTGCATGCCGCCGAACTTCGCCCGCCACTTGTAGAAGGTGGCATCGCTGAATCCCTGCATGCGGCACAACTCAGCGACCGGCATACCGGCCTCGGCCTGTTTGAGAAACCCGATGATCTGTTCGTCGGTGAATCGACTCTTGCGCATGTAAGTCCTCGCTGGGGGTGACGGACTTTACTAACTTCACCGTGGTACGGGGAAAGGGGAGCAGGTCATGATGACGCCCTAGCTCGAGTCGATCCGTGAGCCTCTCGAAGCCACCGCAGAACGCACAAAGAAAAAGGCCGCCCCTTGTGAGGGCGGCCTTTTTCTTTGTGGCCCCTGGCAGTGACCTACTCTCGCATGGCTTAAGCCACACTACCATCGGCGCGGGCGCGTTTCACTTCCGAGTTCGGGATGGGATCGGGTGGGACCACGCTGCTGTATCCGCCAGGGAAGCGGAGGAGTGGATTGCGGCACGGATGACCGGCGCAACGCACTCGCATAGGGACTTGGGACGTAACTTGGCGTCTTTGCTCTCATCGAGCGACGTGTCTTGAGGAATTGTGCTGAGTCTCAGTGTTTACCCGTGTCTGCCCTTGCTCGTTCAAACTGTCCCGGCCTGGATGGCCGGGGCTTGTGCAGGGAGGCACACTTTGGGTTATATGATCAAGCCACACGGATCATTAGTATCGGTTAGCTCGGCATTACTGCGATACACACCCGACCTATCAACCACCTAGTCTTGATGGTTCCTTTAGGGAGCTTAAAGCTCCGGGATGTCTCATCTTGAGGCGCGCTTCCCGCTTAGATGCTTTCAGCGGTTATCGCTTCCGAATATAGCTACCCGGCAGTGCCACTGGCGTGACAACCGGAACACCAGAGATTCGTCCACTCCGGTCCTCTCGTACTAGGAGCAGCCCCTCTCAAACATCCAACGCCCACGACAGATAGGGACCGAACTGTCTCACGACGTTCTGAACCCAGCTCGCGTACCACTTTAAATGGCGAACAGCCATACCCTTGGGACCGGCTACAGCCCCAGGATGTGATGAGCCGACATCGAGGTGCCAAACACCGCCGTCGATATGAACTCTTGGGCGGTATCAGCCTGTTATCCCCGGAGTACCTTTTATCCGTTGAGCGATGGCCCTTCCATACAGAACCACCGGATCACTAAGACCTACTTTCGTACCTGCTTGATCCGTCGATCTCGCAGTCAAGCGCGCTTATGCCTTTACACACACTGCACGATGTCCGACCGTGCTGAGCGCACCTTCGTGCTCCTCCGTTACACTTTGGGAGGAGACCGCCCCAGTCAAACTACCCACCATACACGGTCCCCGACCCGGATTACGGGCCTAGGTTAGAACGTCAAGCACTTCAGGGTGGTATTTCAAGGTTGGCTCCATGCAAGCTAGCGCCTGCACTTCAAAGCCTCCCACCTATCCTACACAGAAGAACTCAACGTTCAGTGTAAAGCTATAGTAAAGGTTCACGGGGTCTTTCCGTCTTGCCGCGGGAACGCTGCATCTTCACAGCGATTTCAATTTCACTGAGTCTTGGGTGGAGACAGCGCCGCTGTCGTTACGCCATTCGTGCAGGTCGGAACTTACCCGACAAGGAATTTCGCTACCTTAGGACCGTTATAGTTACGGCCGCCGTTTACTGGGGCTTCGATCAGGAGCTTCGCCTTGCGGCTGACCCCATCAATTAACCTTCCAGCACCGGGCAGGCGTCACACCCTATACGTCCACTTTCGTGTTTGCAGAGTGCTGTGTTTTTGGTAAACAGTCGCAGCGGCCTGGTCACTGCGACCCACGATCGCTCAGCTACGCGTGTAGCCACGATCATGGGTGCACCTTCTCCCGAAGTTACGGTGCTATGTTGCCTAGTTCCTTCACCCAAGTTCTCTCAAGCGCCTTGGGATTCTCACCCTGCCTACCTGTGTCGGTTTACGGTACGGTCCTCGTGATCTGAAGCTTAGAAGCTTTTCCTGGAAGCGTGGGCTCAGTGACTTCGTCCAAAAAAGGACTCGTCTCGGTGCTCGGCATAAAGAATCGCGGATTTGCCTACGACTCATGCCTACCTCCTTTCCCCGGGACAACCAACGCCCGGTACACCTACCCTTCTCCGTCACTCCATCGCAATCACGAGCGGTTCTGGAATATTAACCAGATTTCCATCGACTACGCGTTTCCGCCTCGCCTTAGGAACCGACTCACCCTGCGCCGATGAACGTTGCGCGAGGAAACCTTGGGCTTTCGGCGTGGGGGCTTTTCACCCCCATTATCGTTACTCATGTCAGCATTCGCGCTTCTGATACCTCCAGCAGACTTTTCAATCCACCTTCACAGGCTTACAGAACGCTCCTCTACCGCGCATACATTCCGAAGAACATACGCACCCCGAGCTTCGGTATACCGCTTAGCCCCGTTAAATCTTCCGCGCAGGCCGACTCGACTAGTGAGCTATTACGCTTTCTTTAAAGGGTGGCTGCTTCTAAGCCAACCTCCTAGCTGTTTATGCCTTCCCACATCGTTTTCCACTGAGCGGTAATTTGGGGACCTTAGCTGCGGGTCTGGGTTGTTTCCCTTTTCACGACGGACGTTCGCACCCGCCGTGTGTCTCCCGTGTAGCACGTCTTGGTATTCGGAGTTTGCAATGGTTTGGTAAGTCGCGATGACCCCCTAGCCATAACAGTGCTCTACCCCCAAGAGTGTTCGCACGAGGCGCTACCTAAATAGCTTTCGAGGAGAACCAGCTATCTCCAGGTTCGGTTAGCTTTTCACTCCTAGCCACACCTCATCCCCTACTTTTGCAACAGGAGTGGGTTCGGGCCTCC